>JAJRWB010000078.1 GCA_024276995.1 Candidatus Eiseniibacteriota bacterium
TCGAAAGGAGGTTCGAAGAAGTCAGGAGAAGGACGCGCCCCATGGGCGTCTTCGCCGACAGAACCAGCATGGAAAGAATCCTGTTCGCTGTCTTTTCCTACGAAAACACCAAACAGGGAACCGGTACCCCGTTTCTCGTGACACAATACTCTTGACGTCACCGTCCCCGCGGCGGAGCAAATGATTGGCATTACGGCATCGGCCTGGACTATGCTCGGCGGGTGTCGCGTTCTCCCGCTCCGCCCGAAACCGGACGCACGGGTGTGCCGTATTGAAAATGTAGTGAATCCCGGGTATCGGGTATCGATGACCGTGGAGGGGTGTGATGTTGAAAATCGAGAACCTTTCGAAGACGTACCGGAACGGCGTGCGCGCCCTGCGCGGCGTGACCCTCGAGATCCCGAAGGGGATGTTCGGACTGCTCGGGCCGAACGGGGCGGGAAAATCGACGCTCATGAGGACGATCGCGACGTTGCAGGACGCGGACGAGGGCTCGATCCGGCTCGGCGACATCGACGTGCTCGCCGAGAAGGATCGCGTGCGGCGACTTCTCGGCTATTTGCCGCAGGAGTTCGGCGTCTATCCAAGAACCTCGGCGCTCGCGATGCTCGATCATCTCGCGGTGTTGAAAGGGATCACCGGCAGGGGGGAGCGCCGCGACGTGCTGGAAGCGCTCCTCATCCGGACGAACCTCTACGATGTCAGGAAGCGGCGACTCGATACGTTTTCCGGGGGGATGAAGCAGCGCTTCGGCATCGCCCAGGCGCTTCTCGGCGATCCGGAACTGATCATCGTGGACGAACCGACCGCCGGCCTCGACCCCGAAGAGAGAAACCGCTTCCATAACCTGCTGAGCGAAATCGGCGAGAACGTGGTGGTGCTCCTGTCCACCCATATCGTCGAGGATGTGCGCGACCTTTGCACTTCGATGGCGATCCTTTCGAATGGCGAAGTCCTCCTCGCCGGGGACCCGTCCGGCGCCGTCGGGAAACTGCGCGGAAAGATCTGGGGGAAGAAGATCGAGCTGGCCGATCTGGAACGTTGCGAGAGCGAATACCGCGTCATTTCGAGACGCCTGTCGGCGGGACGCACTTTGATTCACGTCTACAGCGACACTCCCCCCGCGCCCAACTTCGAGCCGGTGTCGCCCGACCTGAAGGATGTCTACTTCTGCGCTCTCAAGCGCGTCGCCTGAGCGGGGAGGGCAGCCTATGCTCCGGGAGATTATCCTCTTCGAGGTCAGGTACCAGCTGAAGAGTCCCATCGTTCCCATGGCGGCGGTCCTCTTCTTTCTGATCACGTTCGGCGCGGTCACCACCGATTCGGTCACCGTGGGCGGCGCGATCGGCAACGTGAACCGGAACGCCCCGTTCGTGATCATGCAGCTTCTCACCATGATGAGCGTCATCGGAATCTTCGCGATCACCGCGTTCGTCGCCGGGTCGGTGCAGCGGGACTTCGAGCGGAACACCCACGAAATCTTCTTCTCCACGCCGGCAAGAAAGATCGACTATCTCGCGGGACGGTTTCTAGGTTCCATGGTGACGTCGCTCCTGGTGCTCGCCGCCCCGGCGCTCGGCATTCTCGCCGGCAGCTTCATGCCGTGGCTCGCTCCCGAGAGGCTCGGGCCGTTCTCCGCCGTCCCGTACATCTACACGTTTCTCCTCTTCGTCGTTCCCAACGCTCTCTTTCTCGGCTCGGTCTTCTTCACTCTCGCCGGAACGACGAAGAACATGCTGTTCACCTACCTCGGGGTGGTGGCGTTCTTCGTTCTCTACTCCCTCGCCGGCGTGCTGGGCGAACACATGGAGAACCGTACCCTTGCGGCGTTGATCGACCCGTTCGGCCTTGCCGCGCAGAACGTCGCCACGCGGTACTGGACGATCGTCGAACGGAACACCCTCCTTCCCGGCGTGGGCGGCGTGATCGCGGCGAACCGGTTGATCTGGTTCGGTGTCGCCGTGGCGGTGTTCGCCGCGGGTTACGTCCTCTTCCGCCACGAGCCGCGGAAGAAGCGCGCGGCGCGAAGCTCCCGGAGCGGCGGCGCCTCGATGAGGCGCATCGCCCCCGGCTCCCGCCGGGAAGCGGCCCTCCCCGCCGTGATCAACCGGCCGAAGCCTTCGTTCACCGCCGGCACGACGTTTCTCCAGTTTCTCCGGCAGGTATCGTTCGAGACGACGGCGATTCTGAAGAGCGTTCCCTTCATCGTCATCCTCGCTTTCGGCATTCTGAACGTGGCGGGAAACGCCAACTCGATCGGTGAGAGGTTCGGTACGTCGATCTATCCGGTGACCCATTTGATGCTCCAGTCGATGTCTAACGCCTACTCGTTTCTTCTCGTGATCATCATCACTTTCTACGCGGGGGAACTGATCTGGCGGGAGCGATCGCTCAAGCTCCACGAGGTGATCGACGCACTCCCCGTCCCCGACGGCGCGTTGCTGGCGGCGAAAACGATCGCCCTTTTCGCCGTAACCACCGTATTTCTTCTCTTCGGCGTTCTCGCCTCCATGGGGATTCAGCTCTTTCACGGCTACCATCGGTTCGAGCCGCTCCTCTACCTGAAGGGGATCGCCGTCCAGGGGGTACCGTTCCTCTTCGCCGCGGTGCTTGCACTCTTCGTCCAGGTGGTGTCGCGGAATCGTTTCTTCGGCTACCTCGTGATGATTCTCTTCCTGATCAGCCGTGCCGTCTTCGCTCTGCTCGATTTCAACCATGTTCTTTATAGCTACGGCGGCCTCGGAGCGATGCCGTATTCCGACATGAACGGTTACGGCGCTTTCGTCGAGCGTGCCCTCTCGCTCGGCGTCTACTGGACGTTCTGTTCGGCGATCCTGTTCGTGGCGGCGCTCCTCCTGTGGCGGCGCGGCACCGGCGATGCCGCCCCGGTCGGCCGGCGTCTCGCCGCGATCGGCCGTCGCAGGGGCGCGGCCACGGCGCTGGCGATTTCGGCGGCGGGTTTCGTCGTCGCGGGTGTGTGGATCTATTGGAACACCAACATACGAAACGACTATGTCTCTCCGAAGGAGGCGAGGGCACGGTCGGCGGAATATGAGAAGAAGTACAGGCCGATGAAAGACGCAAAGCTCCCGCGGATCGCCGCGGTTCGCGCCGACGTCGACATCTATCCCCATGAAAGAAATGTCTCGATCAGGGGCACGTACACCACGGTGAACAGGTGGGCCGTGCCCGTCGATTCGATTTATATATCAATAAACCCGAGCGTAGTGATCCGGAAGATCGATATTCCGGGGTCAAAGATGGTTTTCGACGACGCGAAGCTCGGCTATTACATCTATCGTCTCGACGCGCCTCTCGCCCCGGGGGATACGCTGCCGATCCACTTCGACGTCGCCGTCGTAAGCCGCGGTTTCGTGAACGACGGATGGAATACCCGTGTCGTGCACAACGGAACGTTCTTCAACAATACCGACTTTTTTCCCATGCTCGGCTATGACGAATCGAGGCAGCTCATCGACCGGAACCGGAGAAGGCAGAACGGCCTTCCTCCGGTGGAGCGGATGGCGCCGGTGGGCGATCTCTTCGCCCGACGGAACAGTTACATCAGTCGCGAAGCGGACTGGATCGATTTCGAAACGGTGGTGAGCACCTCGTCGGACCAGATCGCCATCGCCCCCGGTTATCTTCAGAAGGAGTGGGAGAAGGATGATCGCCGTTATTTTCACTACACCATGGATGCGCCGATCATGGACTTCTATTCCTTTCTTTCGGCCCGCTGGGAAGTGCGAAGGGGCGAATGGCGCGGTATGCCGGTGGAGGTCTACTACCAGAAGGGACACGAGTACAACATCGACCGGATGATCGACGCGGCGAAGAAATCGCTCGACTACTGCAGCGCGAACTTCAGCCCGTACCAGCACAGGCAGCTTCGTATCCTCGAGTTTCCCGGGTACGCCGCCTTCGCCCAATCCTTCTCGAATACCATACCCTTCTCGGAGAGCATCGGCTTCATCGCGAATATCGAGAAGGACGACGATATCGATTACGTTTTCTACGTCACCGCCCACGAGGTGGCGCACCAGTGGTGGGGACACCAGTTGCTCGGCGCGAACGTCCAGGGGGCCACCCTCCTTTCGGAATCGCTCGCCCAGTATTCCGCCCTCATGGTGATGGAGAAGGAGTTCGGCAGGGAAAAGATGAGGAAATTCCTCAAGTACGAACTCGACAACTATCTGAAGAACCGCTCGGGCGAACTGGTGGAGGAGATGCCCCTTCTCCTCGTCGAGAACCAGCAGTACATCCATTACAACAAGGGGAGCGTCGTCCTCTACGCATTGAGGGATTACATCGGGGAAGAGAAGCTGAACCGCGCCCTTTCAGACTACCTCGCGGAGAAGGCGTTCCAGGGACCGCCGTGGACGGTTTCCCTCGACCTGCTCGATCACCTCGAGGCGGTCACCCCCGATTCCCTTCGCTACGTGCTCGAGGACATGTTCGAGACGATCACTCTCTTCGAGAATCGCATGGTGGAGGCGCACGGGTCGCCGGAGGGCGATGGTCGATACGTGGTGACCCTCGAGGCGGATGCGAAGAAGGTGCGCGCCGACGGTCACGGCGTCGAAACACCCGTTCCGATCGACGACTGGATCGATATCGGTGTGTTCGCCGACACGGTGACGGCGGCGGGGAAGAAGGAAGAGCGCGTCCTCTACCTGAAGAAGCACCATATCACCGGCGACCCGGTGAAGATCACCGTCACGGTGGACGCGAAACCGGCGAGGGCGGGCATCGATCCATACAACAAGCTGATCGACAGGAACTCCGACGACAATGTGATCAAGGTGATCCTCCGGCGCGACGGGGGAGTGTGATCGCCCGGGGGGTGCTTCGAGTCACTTCGCGATCCGTTTCATCATCCAGGAGAGCACCTCGTCGTACCACACCTCGCTGTTCGCCGGCCGGAGTACCCAGTGTCCCTCGTCGGGGAAGTAGAGGAAGCGCGACTCGACGCCCATCAACTGGAGGGCGGTGTACATGCCGATCCCTTCCGATACGGGGCAGCGGTAATCCTTCCCTCCATGCACCACGAGCATGGGCGTGCGAAAAGCGCCGACGAACCGGTGAGGGCTGAAACGATTGAACGCCTTCCGGTTCGTGTGGGGAAATCCTCCGTGTTCTCTCTCCTCGAACCAGAGTTCCTCCGTGGTATACGCCATCGTTTCCGAATGGAAGATTCCATCGTGGCAGACGAGGGCGCGGAAGCGGTCGGTGTGTCCCGCGATCCAGTTGATCATGAAGCCGCCGAAGCTGGCGCCCGCCGCCGCCATCCGATCGCCGTCGATGAAGGGGAATTCCTTCAGCAGGAAGTCGACGCCGAGCATGATGTCCCGGTAGCATTTCCCTCCCCAGTCGCGGGAGATTTCGTCGGTGAACCGCTGCCCGTACCCGACCGAACCGCGTGGGTTGAGAAAGGCCACCGCCGCCCCTTCCTTCGCGAAATACTGCGCGTTCCAGCGGTAATGAAAATGGTCGAGGAACGCCGACTGCGGGCCGCCGTGGATCAACAGGATGAGCGGGTATTTTCGTCCCTTCCGGAAACGGGGGGGACGGATAAGGAACCCGTGCACCGGCGTGCCGCCGGCGCCGGGATACCAGAACTCCTCGGCGTCGTTCATCTTCACGTGGGCGATCGCGTCGCCGTAGCGGGTGAGCCGCTCCGAAATCCCCTTTTCGGCGCTCCGGCGGCCCCTTTTCCCGGGACCGGGCGAAAGGTCGGGCCGGAAACTTTCGCCCAGATCGACGAGATGGAAATCGGCCGGTTCGGTGGTGCTTTCCCGGGTGACGAGAATCCGGCGATCGCCTGGGATGAGCCGGAAGACGCCGTTGTAGATGCCGCCGGTGAGCTGGCGCACGTCGCGCGATGCCCGGTCGATCCGGTAAAGCGACTGTCTCCCCCTGTCGACGGCGGAGAAGACGATCCCGCCGTCGGGAGCGATCTGAAATGTCGACGGGCTCCTGTCGAACCGCTCGAGCAGGGTTTCGGTCTTGCCGGTGGCGCGGTGGTAGACCTTGATCCTGTTCCTGTCGGCTTCGTACCCGGGCATGTCCATGGCGAGATAGGCGATCCCCGAGCCGTCCGGAAAATAGACCGGGTGATGATCGCACGCCTCCGAGGTGGAGATCGAAACCGGGTCGCCCACGGCGCGCAGTCCACGCAGTTTCTGGAGGAAGATACAGTTGTTCGTCGACCGCGCCACCACCTCGTCGGGATTCATGACGAAAGCGATCTCGTTTCCTTCGGGGCTGAATCGGTAGTCGATATCGGAGCCGAGCGCCACGGGAGGGGCGTCGCACGGATGGGGGGTGATATCGTTCATCCTTCCCGTCAAGCGGTCGACGAGGAAGATGTGGTTTCTCCTGTGGTCGCGCCATTCGTCCCAGTGGCGGAAGAGGAGGTCGTCCGCGATCCGCGCGGACGACTCCGGGTTGGAAAGGCCGTGAACACGCCACGGCGGCGGGTCGATCGGAGCACCTTTCGCCGTCCTCTTCGTCGCGCAGTGGGGGGAAACGACGACGTGCCTCGAGAAGGCGATCCGCCGCGAGTCGGCGGCCCATACCGGCGTGCCCGCGCCGCCCGGCCCGGCGGTGATCCTGTGCGCCTCGCCTGCGGCCACGGGAAGGAGCCAGATCTGTTCCCCCTCGTCGTCACGGTCGCCGACAAAGGCGATCCATTTCCCATCGGGCGACCACGCGGGACGGGTGCTGTTCCCGCTTCCCGGCGTAAGTTCGGTGATCTCCCTCGTGTCGAACTCGAAAAGCCGGAGCGTGTGCCGAACCGTGTTCGTCTTGCTGTCGTACCGCGTGGCGACAAAGACGAAGCGTCTCCCGTCGGGCGAAACGTCGGGGCGGCTCACCCTGTCGATGGACATCAGGTCTTCGAAGGAAAGCGCCGATTCGCGCCTCGTGCGCTTCGCCATGATTACCTCCATGGGTCGATACGTGGGCGCCCTCGGTGGGCGATAACGCTTCGCATTATAGCGAATGAGCGCCGAACGCGCGAGTATCGCTCCTCGCGCAGGCCGGCGGGACGGCCCTTCGGTCCTTGCGCGAACGGCGCGTCGCAGATATCCTTTCCCGGGACGGCGAATACGAAAACCACCCGCAGAAGGAGCAGGGAGTTGAAACTGATCGACGGCGTGAACGAGAAGGTGCGGAAACGAACCGCGCAGCGGTGCCGGGAGCGGGGAATCCGGATTCCCACGTTCGCGCAGATGAAAGATCCGTCCTCCCTGCCGGACGATATTCTGGAGCGGTTGCCCGCGGTTTCCATGGAAGAGGTCGATCCGATCAATCTCTTCCGCATCACCTGGAAGAACGATCCCGACACGGGACTCTTTCACGACAAGAACTTCATCGAGTTCCCCCGCGAACTCACCGGTGTCGACGCACGGATCGTCGGTCTCGTTGGGAAGCGGTTCCCCACGGGGGCGCACAAGGTGGGCGCCGGTTTCGGCTGTCTCGTTCCGCGCCTCGTGAGCGGCGGATTCGATCCGACCACCCAAAGGGCGGTATGGCCGTCGACGGGCAACTTCTGCCGCGGCGGTGCCTTCGATTGCGCCCTTCTCTCCTGCACCGCCGTGGCGATTTTGCCGGAGGGGATGAGCCGCGAGCGGTTCGAGTGGCTCGAGGGGATCGGATCGGAAGTGATTCGGACGCCGGGCACCGAGTCGAATGTGAAAGAGATCTTCGACAAGTGCAGCGAGATCCGGAAGAGCCGTCCCGATGACGTGATCTTCAACCAATTCGAGGAGTTCGGCAATTCCCTCTGGCATTACCACGTCACCGGAACATTCGTCGAGGAGGTCTTCCGCTCGGTCGCCTCGAAGGGGGACCGCCTTTCCGGCTGGATCTCGGCCACCGGATCGGCGGGGACGATCGCCGCGGGGGACTACCTGAAGAAGATTTCCCCCGGTCTGAAGATCACCGCCGCCGAGGCGCTCCAGTGCCCCACGCTCCTGCGAACCGGATTCGGTGAGCACGGGATCGAGGGGATCGGCGACAAGCACGTACCGTGGATTCACAACGTGCGCAACACCGATTTCATCGCGGCCGTGGATGATCGGCGGTGTCTTTCGCTCCTTCGTCTCTTCAACGAACCGGCGGGGGTGAAGTTCCTTAAGGGCGAGGCGAACCTACCGGCGGCGTGGGAGAAGAATCTTCCCCTCCTGGGTATTTCGGGTATCTGCAATCTCGTGGCGGCGATCAAGACGGCCCGCCACTTCGAAATGGACGAGCACGATGTTCTTCTCCTTCCGCTCACCGATTCGGTCGATCTCTACCGCTCGCGTCTCGACGAGCTGAAAGGCGCGCGGGGCGAACTCACGTTGCTCGATGCGGCCCGTACCTATGGACGCCATGTCGAGGCGATCGCGACCGACAATGTGAAGGAACTCACCTTTGCCGACAGGAAGCAGATCCACAACCTGAAGTACTTCACGTGGGTGGAACAGCAGGGGAGAAGCTCCGCCGACCTGAACCGTCTTTGGGATCCGCGGTTTTGGGATGATATCTATGCTCAGGTGGAGGAACTCGACGAGGCGATCACCGCGTTCAACGCCGATATCGACAGGGCATAGCCGCCCCGTGCGGTGCCGGTCGGTCGGCCGGTTCGCCGGCTACTCCATCGGGTCGCCGGGACGGCGTGGATCGACTTCATCGACATCCCATTCGAAACCCACGTTCCACGACGGATTGTCGGCGCCGACGGTCCCGCCGAAAAGCGCCCCCGCGGCGGCCGCCGCTCCGGCGAGATACCACGTCGTCTTCTCCCCCCACAGGTTCGCGTTGTTCGCGAGACAGCCGGCCACCCACCCGAGCTTCATGCCGGCCCCCGCCCCTTTGAGCGCGGAGTCGTAACGGGAAAGTTTCACTTTTTTCGGGCCGAAAAGACCGGGCAGTTCCCTCGCCCGGGACGACATCATGAGCGAGAGGGCCCCTTCCCTGCCGGGCATCGCCGGCGGCGGAGGCGGCGGCACGACGAGCATGGTGGCGGAGAGACCGCCCTTTCCGGGAGCCTCCCGGTAGAAGAGAAGGGGGACACGAAGACGGGGTCCCACCGTCACCGGTGCGTCCGGCCCGTCCGCCGTTCCCGTCGAGGGAATGCCGAAGAGGAGGAGAAATACGAGGCTTCCGCCGGCGAGAGCGCGATTCATGTCGTCCCTTCCGCGGAGAGATCGGGGAGATCACCCGGATCATAGACGATTGTAGCCTCCCGGTCAAGTCGACCGCGCGGTCGCGGGAAGAACTTCATTTTTCTCATGGACTTATTTCGTTGAATCTGGTAAAGTTATGTAACGTTGAGCGGGAGCGTTGCTCCAGGCGCTCATTCAAAAATTAAATCCGGTCTCCCGTTTCCACCCCCGCCGGTTCGTGAAACCTGAAAAACTCAGCAGGAGAGGTACAGATGCGCCCAGATCCGATTCGTCGTTTCGGCCCCGTTTTTCTCGTGTGTGCCGCGCTCGCGGCGCTTCTCGTTTTCACGGCGGACGATCCCGTGAAGGAAGAGAACCCGGCTTCCACGCTCGCGGAGCGTCTTTCCGACGCCTTCCGCTCCGACGATCCCTTCGACCGGATCGCCACCCAGGCGACCCTCGCCGCCCTCGATCACCGCTACTACGACAAGGGCGAGGACGTGCGCCTCGGCTGTGTGGAATACGGTGATATCTCGTTTCTGCTCCATCCCGACACCGATCCCGCGGTGAGGGAGAGGCTGCTTCGTGAGATGCGGGAGTTCTACTCCTCTCAGAACAAGACGAACTACTACAAGGTCGGCCGGTGGACCACCACCGCCACGGATGGAAGCGTTCCCAACGAGGGAACTCCGGTGACGCTCCTGTGGGCGTATCTCCCCGACGGTGTGACGATCCCCTCGTCCCACAGCGGCGAGGCGACATCGCCGAGTATTCTCAATGCCGTCTTCGATACCGCCTTCACCTCCCCGAGCACGTGGAAGAACAAGATCAACAACGCTTTCGTCCGGTGGGACAATATCCTGGGCAGTACCTACATTAACGTGGCCTACGATGACGGCGCCTCATTCCCGAGCAGTGCCGGGGTGGTCGGTACGCGTGCCGACATCCGCATCGGCGGGCATCCGATCGACGGCCCGAGCAACATCCTCGCGTACAACTTCTTCCCGAACACGGGGGACATGGTTCTCGATACCGACGACTACGGCTACTACTCCAACCCGTCGAACAACTACAAGGCGCTCAAGAACACGGTGATGCACGAGCACGGTCACGGTATGGGGCTCGGCCATGTGACCCCCCTCGACCTGACGAAGCTGATGGAGGCGATCGCGAGCTTGAGCCAGCCTCTCGGCCCGCAGGATGACGACACACGCGGCGGACAGCGCCTGTACGGTGATTGGCTCGAACCGAATCCAGACGTGGCGAGCGCATCCAACCTGGGCGCGGTCGTTGATACTCTCGTGGTGGATAACCTGTCGATCCATAAGGGAACGACAGACGAGGATTTCTACCTCGTCACCATGTCGAGCGCCGGCATCGATATCGTGGTCACCCCCGTCGGCTCGACATACGATCTCGGCATCGACGGGGGCGCGGCACCGACTCCGATCTCGACGGACAGCATCAACGATCTCGACGTGGAGCTGTATGACAACACGGGAAGCACGCTCCTCGCTTCGGCCACGGGAGGGAGCTTCGGCGCCACCGAGACGATTTCCGGGGCGGCTCTCCCGGGCGCCGGCGACTACATTATCCGTGTCTTCCGGAAGGCGGGAGCAGGGGGTGGGTTGCAGCGCTATTCGCTGAAGGTTCGTGCCGCCGTGCCGAGCGGTATCGATCTGGCGGACCGGGGTGTTCCCACCGCTCCCGTGCTCGGCGTGGTCGTGGCGCCGAACCCGTTCAACCCGAAGGCGACGATCCGGTTCAACGCCCCTTCCGCGGGAGCGTACTCGGTGGACATCTATGACATCTCCGGCCGGCTCGTGCAGAGTATCCCGGGCCGCGCCTCGAGCGCGGGTCCCGTCGAACTCACGTGGGACGGCACCGATCGGAACGGCGAGGCCGCCGCGAGCGGTATCTACCTGATGAACGTGAGCGCCGCGGGAGTGCGGGAGGTTCGCAGGGCAACGCTGGTTCGATAAGAGTCCGTCGCGGATAAGGCTAGGACCGACATCGCGGAGGGTCCCGTGCGACGATCGCCGGGACCCTCCCTTTTGAAAGGAGACCATCCGATGATCCGATTCCGTGGAGTCCGCTTTCTCATCCCCTTCGCCGCTCTTCTTCTCCTGTCGGGAGGAACGGGGCCCCGCCGGCCGGGCCGGCTGCCGGCGCTCGTCACCGTTCCGCCGATCCTCGGTCCGGCCGATGAAATCGCCGCTCTCATCACGGCGAAGGGCCTCGCCGCCCATCGCACGGAGACGGGCGGGTTTCTCTGCCTCGAACTACCCGGCATGGCGTTCTGCCTCGATCCGAATACCGATCCGGCGCGCGCCGAGGAACTCCTCGGGAGGCTCCCCATCGATCCGAGAAACTGGGGGAAGGCGAATTTCGACGCGGCGGCCCGCTGGACGATCACGGCGCTCAATTCATCCACCGGAGTGAGGGGGGATCCGGTGACCATCACCTGGGGCTTCCTCCCCGACGGTGTCAACATCCCCGGGGCGGCGGGTGAACCGTCCTCGCCGAACGACTTGCACGCCGTCTTCGATGCGCACATTCCCACCGCCACGTGGCAGCAGAAGATTCGTTCCGCTCTCGCGCAGTGGGGGGCGGTGACGGGGCTCTCCTACGTGGAGGTGGCTTACGACGACGGCGCGAGCTTTCCTAATTCGCCCGGCGTGGACGGAGTTCGCCCCGATGTCCGGATCGGCGGCCATCCGATCGATGGGTGGGGGGGGATCCTCGCCTACAACGAGTTTCCCAACGGCGGAGACATGGTGATCGACACCGACGACTGGCGTTCGTACGACAACACGGGAGGCAACTACCGCTTTCTCAGGAACGTGGTGGCTCACGAGCACGGCCACGGGATCGGGCTCGGCCATGTGATCCCCACCGACCAGACGAAGCTGATGGAGCCGTACGTTTCGACGGCGTACGATGGTGTGCAGGACGATGATATCCGGGGCGGAATGAGAAATTACGGCGATTGGCTGGAGAACAACGACGACCCGGCGTCGGCGACCGACCTCGGGGATCTCGCCTCTCCCGCGACGTACACCGATCTGTCGATCGACAAGGGGGCGAGCGATACCGACTGGTTCCTCGTGACCGCCCCCGGGGGGGGGAACCTGACGGTCACCGTCACTCCGGTCGGTTCCACCTATGACGTGGGGCCCCAGGGTGGGACGACATCGACGGTCAACACGCTGGCGATCAGCGACCCGGAAATCAATATCTATGACGCCACGGGGACAACGCTGCTGACCACTCAGAACACCCAGCCGTCAGGATCGCCCGAAGTGCTCAGCGCCTACCCGGTCGCCCCCGGCGCGACGTACATCCAGATTCGCCGGGCGGACGGCACGGGGGGGGGCGTTCAGCGCTACACCTTCTCCGCCAGCCTCGACGTGAGCACGTCGATCGCCGGCAACGTCGGCGCGGCGCCGGCGGCGGAACCAATCGAGATCTCCCTGAGGCCGAACCCGTTCAATCCGGTGACCCGCATCGTCCTCGGCGGCATGCCGGCCTTCGCCGGCCGAGTTTCGATCTATGATATCGCGGGGCGTGAGGTGAGGCGTTTCGACCGCGCCGGCGTTTCGACCGATGCGGCGCAGTTCGATTGGGATGGAACCGACCAGTCGGGGCGCGCCCTGCCCAGCGGTGTCTACTTCGTGCGCGTCTCCACGGACGCCGGAGAGGCGGTGCGCCGCGCCTACTTGATCCGCTAGCGGTCGAAAGTCCGATCCGGTATGATGTGCGGGCCGGTCGTCTCTCCCGCCGCGAGGGAGCGGCGGCCGGCCTGGAGAGAACCAATGGACAGGCCGGACAGCGCCCAGACCGCGCTCGAAATCAATCTGAAACGGACCGCCGCGGAAATCGAGATTCCGGACGAACATCTCGTTCTCCTGGAAGCGACGCGCGGCTCGGTCGGCGTCTACCAGAAGACGGCGGCGCTCCTCGACGAGGTGAATCACCCCTTCGCCAACTGGTTCGATGTCCTGCAGGATCTGCGCGCGTACGGGATCGACAACTTCTACTATCACAATACCTATGAGAAGGGCGACAAGGCGATCGCCGTGATCGTGTCGATCTTCTTTCTCGTGGTGAAGTGCGCCCGCCGCGATGTCCTTCGTCACGACGCGGTGCGCACTCTTCTGCGCTATCTCGAAAAGGTGGCGGTCGAATCGGACAACCATTTCGCCAGGAACCGCCCCGTGGTGGAAGACGCCCTTCGAAAGGTGGAGGAGCTGTTCGCAACGAACCGCGAATTCGCGTCGCTCCTTTCCGGCCCGGTAAGGCGTCTTGTGCGTCGCATGCTCGATTCGGGCCGGGAGTGGGACGATGAGCTGCTTCGCCTCGTCCTTTCCCGTTCGCTGAAGAGCACGTGGCGGGCGTGGCTCGAACGCCCCGATCCGACCGATTGGATCATCCGGGACGGCGTCGCCGGAACACCTTCCCTCGATGGGATCGGCCACGAATCGTTCCGGGCTCACCTCGACGATCTCGAAAGCTCCCGGCCGGGCGTCGCGCTTCTCGCCAAGAGCGTCGAACGGTATCCCGACCAGGCGAGGATCGAGAAGCTCTATCTCGCCGCCGCCGATGAAGTGGGCGCCGCCGAGAAGGGCTGGGAGCTGCACACGAAGAAGGTGCTCTTCCTCCTCAAGATTCTCGATACTCCCGCGTTGAGGCGGATACACGACACGACGCTCCGGTCGATCAACCGATCCCTTTCCCGCGCCCTCTTGCTCGACGAACGACCCGATGCCGACCGGTTCATCAGCGAGGTGTTCGCAAGCTTCAGAAAAGGGTGGATGCAGCACGACACCACGGTGCTCGACTGTATTCATACGATCGCGCTCGACGTGCTCCGCTCGGGAGACGACGGGATGATTCAGCAGGTGATCGATCACATCATCGCGCACGGTTTTGAGGAGCCGGAAATTCGCGGTGTGAATGAATTGTGGCAGTACGAGACGAACCCGGCGCACGCGAAGAACATCCGGCTGTGGATCGATCTGATCGTCGCCGATCCGGTGCGGATGAAACGGCTCCTCGTCGCTCTGATCGCCCATCTGAGGATCGGCGGCGTTTTCCTGAGCGATACCGACCTTTTTCAAAAGGATATGGCGAACCTGCTGAACGCCCCGATCGGCCCGGTGTACAACCTCGTCAAGCAACTCGGCCGTCTTCTGCCGATCTATTTCACGGAGATCGGCGCCGAGGGGCGGATCCGCGACGTGTCGACGAGGCTCGACGAGTTGGGAAAGCGCCAGGATAAGCTCATCCATTTCCTGCGCAAGCAGTGCCACGTGGAAAGCTCGAGCCGCCTCCTTCCGTTCGTCGAGGCGATACTGAAGTTCTGGGCCACCGGCGATAAGGGGCCTCTTCGCGCGTTTCTTCCCACGGAAGTGTTCAACGGGATCGACACGAATAACGACCACTTCAGGGAGATGCACGAACTCGTGGTAAACGTCGCGCGCGCCGGCGGGCGTTTCCCCGACGACCTGATCGGTGAGGATGCCGCCACCGCCGAGGCGATGATCGACCGTGCGGGGTCGGGGTCGACACGGGCGATCGAAAAGGGAAAACTCCTTCTCCGTCTCTATTTCCTGCTCGACGCGAAGTACTCGATCGGCCCGAGGGGGGTGATGGAGGAGATCTTGGGATCCCGGCTTGTCGACCACTCCGAGGCCACCCTTCTCCACGCCGCCCTCGAGGAGGGGGACCACCTGAAGTGTCTCGACCATCTCATACCGATTCTCGAGGGTCTCAAGGAGATCATCCTCGATCCGGAAGAGGCGGAATCGCGCGAGGACATCTACCACAAGCGCCACATCGCCGCCGGGATTCCCTCGATGTACGGGCGGTTCCTCAACAGGAAACTCGAAGCACTCGGCCTCAGTTTCCGGATCGAGAGCCTCGGATCGGTGCTCTTCGAGAAACTGCTCGAAGAGGAGAACCTCCATTACATGACCCGCCGGGGTATCGGCAGAATCCTCCATTGGCTCGTTCTCTTCCAGCGGGGATTGGTGGTGGACGGCATCAGCGCGAAGGAACTCGCCGGCCGCCACGCGATGCTGAAGAGCGGCATCACCCTCGGCGACCTGACGATCGACCAGTTCGTGAATATCTTCCAGTTCACGTCGAGAACGCTTCGGGAGATCATCCGCGACGAGATCGTCGGTGTTTTCGAGCGCGACATGACCGGGATCGTCAGGCAGTATGTCGACGACGGCGAAGCGACCGCCGCGGAGATCACCGAGAAGGGCCACATGGTATTCGAGGGATTCCTCCGTGACCAGATCAGCACCTGCTTCGCCCTTCAACCTCTCGACAACCTGGTGACGGCGATTCTCCACACCCTCCAGTACGAGGCGGAGACGTTCAACAAGCCGATCCGCAACCTCCTGATGAGCTTCGATATCGACAAGTGCTTCGCCCCGATCTTCGGGAAGAATGTTCCCCACGACGACCCGATCTTTTTCGGTCATAAAGGATTCGGACTTCGCCGGATGGCGGAGAAGGATTATCCTGTTCCGGCCGGGTTCATCATCACCACCGAGGTCTACCGCTGCTACCAGGCACTCCTCGAATTCGGCGAACTGCGCTACCACGGTATCGAGGTGATGCGGAAACTTCTCGACCAAGTGGAGCGGCAGACGGGCAAGAAGCTGGGCGACCCGGACAATCCCCTTCTCCTTTCCGTGCGGAGCGGATCGGCCATTTCGATGCCCGGGATTCTCGACACTTTTCTCAATGTGGGCATCAACGAGGAGATCGCCGAAGGGCAGTCGAAGCTCGATCGTTTCGCCTGGGCGGCGTGGGACAACTACAGGCGGTTCCTCCAATGCTGGGGACTATCGTTCGGCGTCCCGCAGGATGTGTTCGACAGGATATTCGACGAGTACAAACAGAAGTACTCGATCCCGAAGAAGCGCTACTTTTCGGATGAACAGATTCGCGAAGTGGCCCTCGCGAGCCGGCAGGCGATCCTCGATCATGGCGTGGAGCTGATCGAAGATCCGTTTCGCCAGTTGAGGTACTGCATCGACAGGGTTCTCGATTCGTGGAACGGCGAAAGGGCGCTCGTCTACAGGAAGGAGATGAAGATCGCCCCCGACTGGGGCACCGCCGTGGTGGTGCAATCGATGGTGTACGGCAACATGGACGAGCATTCGGGCACCGGCGTGATCTTCACGAGGAACCCGAGGGTGAAGGCGGCCGACGTCTCGCTTTACGGCGACTTCGTCCTCAGGAGCCAGGGAGAGGACGTGGTCCGCGGCTTGGTCGAGACGTTCCCGATTTCGGAGGAGCAGCGGATCACCGACGGGATCGAGGAGAAGGAGTCCCTCGAGACTCTCTATCCCGATGTGTACGGGGAACTTCTTCGGATCGCGAAAGAGCTGGTCGACGTGCACGGCCTGCCGCACCAGGAGGTGGAATTCACCTTCGAAAACGAGCACGCGTCGTCCCTCTATCTTCTCCAGGCGCGGGAGATCTTGTCGGCCGACACGGTGGAAGTGGCGGCATTCGTGCCCACCGAGGAACTCGAGTCGAGCTATCTCGCCTCGGGCATCGGAGTGGGGGGGGGCGCCCTGTCGGGCGTCGTGGCCCACACGCAAGAAGACATCCATCTCTTCCGGAAGAAGTACCCCGACAAGAAGATCATCCTCATCCGGCCGAACACGGTGCCCGACGACATGCACCTGATCTTCCTCTCCGACGGCCTTCTCACGTCGCGCGGAGGATGCACGTCGCACGCGGCCGTGGCGGCGCAGCGGATCGGGAGGACTTGCGTAGTCGGGTGCCGCAATCTCCAGGTGGACGAGGAGGCGCGCACCACAACGCTCGGAAAGTACGTGCTCCGGAGCGGTGATTTCATCGGCATCAACGGATTCGACGGTTCGGTTTACCTGAACGAGCATGAGATCAAGCTCACGAGGAGACTGTCGGGCTTGTAAGGGAAACGGTGGCCGCCCCCACCCGGCGGGGAGGTCCGAACTCGCGGGAGGTCCCAGGTGGACAGCGACATGGTATTGGGGATCAATTCACTCGGCCGGATCGGCAAGCTGACGCTCTGGCATCACGTGGGAAGGAAGTATTTCAGGGAGATCGTGGTCAACACGGGCCGCGAGGTGGGACGCGACTTAAGCGCGCTGTGCGAGTCGATCGAGAAGGACAGCACGTACGGCAGGCTCCACCACTTCCTCCACGGGCGGAGCGCGGAGCGTTGCATCCGCATCGTCGACAACGAGAAGGGATTCCTCGAGATCGACGGCGTCCCCGTGCGCGTGCTGCGGAGCGATCGGAACCCGAAGGATATCCAATGGGCGGAGAATGACGTCCGGGTCGTGGTCGACTGCACGGGCAAGTTCAACGATCCGACGAGGCCGGTGAATCACCCGAACGGGTCGCTCAGGGGACACCTCGCCGCAGGGGCGCGGAAGGTGATGAACAGCGCCGATTTCAAGCCGAAGGAGAAAGGAACCACCATGCCGGACGATGCGGTGGTTCTCATCAGCGGCGTGAACCACGAGGCGTACGACCCGGGAAGGCACCACCTCGTTTCGGCGGCGTCGTGCACGACCACCGCGCTCGCCCATATGATGAAAACGCTGATCGACGAATGCTCGGTGGAGTCGATCATGACCGCGTCGATGTCGACGATCCATGCCACCACGAACACCCAGAGCGTGCTCGACAGCGTCCCGAAAACCGGGGCGAAGGATCTGCGAAAGAACAGGAGCATCCTGAACAACATCATTCTCACATCGACGAACGCGGCGGCGGCCCTCGAGAAGGTGATCCCTGCGATCGCCCAGATCGGGTTCATGGCGGATTCGGTCCGTGTGCCGGTCAACACCGGGTCGCTGATCATCCTGAACCTGACGTTTCGCACAATCATGGAGGAAGACGGCGAGCCCTCCATCAACCGCCGGAAGCTGATCGATCTCTACGAAAAGGCGGCGGCGACCACGCAGAAGGGGCTTCTCGTCTGTTCGAACGAACAGAACGTCTCATCCGACATGATCGGCGAAGACGCGGCGGTCGTGATCGAGGAGACGGACACCCATACGCGGACCGGTTTCGTCACCCTCGACCTCTCGACGCTCCCTGGAATGAGCGACCAGGCGCTCGAACATATGGACGAGAAGGTGGTCGGTATACCGGTGACGCACGCGAAGATTTTCGGTTGGTACGATAACGAGTACGGGAGCTACACGAACCGGCTCGCCGAGCTGACGTTGCACGTGGCGTCTCACATCGACTGACCGGCGGATGGACGGCGGGAGATCGGATCGATCTCCCGCCCTCTCTTTTTCATCCCTGCAGAGCCTTGATGTTTTCCACGACCTCCTCGTCGGCCGGGAATTCGCCCGTTTCCGATTTCAGGTAGACCGCCTTGCCGTCGGCATGGATGTCGAAGATCCCGCCGCTTCCCTCGATCAGTTCCGGTTCGATGCCCGTTTCCTTCCTGATGAGTGCCGCCAGACCGGTGGCACGGGGAAGGTAGTTTCATACGCCGCAGTAGTGAATCGTCACTTTCATCGTGTTCACCTCCGTTTCGGGTCCGTAAGCGGGAACAGAGTATACCCCGACCTGGCTGGGCGTTTTCGCGAAATCGTCACGGCTCACCGCCGCCCGGAGAAGGAGAGGACCGTTGCGCTCAGCGCGTCAAGGCGCACGGTGAACCACCCCGGCCGCGTCCCGTCGCGCTCGAGCGACGCGCTTCCGAGCAGTTCCACCGGATCGGTCGCCGGGAAGGGGAGCGAGGCGCCGTCGATTTCGATGAACGCCTCCTCTTCCCCGGCGTTCACCGCCACGACGATCGCGTCGCCGGCGGTGAAGCGCGCCTTCACCAGCATGCCGTCGCGATCGAGCAGCGTCTCCTCCTCGCCCCGCACGAGGGCGGCATGGTTCCGCCTCAGTGCGATCAGTCTCTTCAGGTGGTCCCGGAAGGCGAGGTGCGCCGGCTTGTCCACGCTCTTCCACGGGAAGGGAGGGTGGGGATCGTCCTCGTCCGCCGCGAGGCCGATCTCGTCGCCGAAATGGATCCTCGGGATACCACGGGAGGTCAGAAGGAGGGTGTGCGCCAAGAGTAGGCGTCGCGGGTCGGTGTCCGGTCGAAGGAAACGACCGTCTTCCGCGGAGGAGATCAGGTTGATCGAAGCCTCCTCGCGGGTACGCGGCGTGAGACCGCGTCGCCGGGCGCATTCCCTGTCGAAGCGAAGCGCGTCGCCTCCGCCGGGACGAAGGAACGTGGCGACCGGCTCGAGGAACTCCCGCCGGCGGATCATCGCGTACGGCGCGCCGCCGCCGTCCGGTGGAGCCGGCGGAGCGCGCCGGTCGAAAACGACGTACGCACCCGGACGGAGGCGTTCGCACTTCTCCCGGATCATCGGAAGGAGCCCCGGCGCGAGCAGCTCGGGGCGGTCGATGATCAGCCCATCGACATCCATGTCGACGAGGTAGAACGCGAGCGTGCTATCGAGTTCCGACAGGAGGGAGCGATTCCACTCTTCGACATGTTCCTTCCCGGCGTCGAGTTCCTCCCTTCGCGGAAGAGAAAGATCGTAGCTCACCCACGGCCGCCGGCCGTTGTCGTCGACGCACTCATAGTAGTTCGAAGGAGGATCGCCGGCGGAGAACTTCGCCGGCAGCGGCCACTTCTTCCACTCGAACCAGCCGGCGTATTCCGAGGCGCGTCCCTTTGCAAGGGCGTCGATCCAGGCCCGGTGTTCCACGGAGATGGAGTGGAGCACTGCCGTGACGACCACCTTCATGCCCCGGTTGTGTGCTTCGTCCACCACGATCCGGAATGCGTCGTCTCCGCCGATCCCGCTCCCCACCCGCCTCCAGTTCCCCCCGTCGAACCGTTCGGCCGATGGGCTGTCCTGGACGGGGGAGAAGGAAAGAACGGTGACGCCGAGATCGGCGATGGAAGAGAGCTTCTCGAGAACACCCTCGAGGTCCCCCCCGTGTCGGCCGTCTCCGCCGAGACGGTTATTCTTCTTGTTACCGTCGCGGAAGCGGTCGGGCACGATATGGTACTCGATCCCCTCGATCGCCCAAGTCGGAAACTCGACGAGAGGCGCCGTCGCCGGACCGACCGGGAGCAGCTTCGTGAAGGGTGCCTCCTCAGCGACGCCCTCTTTCGTGAGGAACATCGGCGTGCCGCGGTCGTCGAGGCGGATTCCGACCCGTCCGATCGTCGCGAGGGGCGCCGCGATCTCGGCGCGGTAGTAGGCGAATACGCCGTCGTCGCCGGTGAGGCGCATCGGGAAGAGATCGTCGCCCCCTCCATGGCGGAAGAGGAGGGATACTTCCTCCACGTCGCTTCGATGGACTCGCGTGGTCACCGAAACCGAATCGGCGCTGAACCGGCTCACCGACGTTCCGTCCGGTCGAAGCGAAAGGGCGGCGCCGTCGATTCGACCGTCCCCCGGGCGGTTCACCCCCCTCGGAAAGCGTTGATCCACCACGAGACGTTCTCCGCCGCCCACCGGCACATGGTCGGCGACAAAACCGTACCGGTATTCCCCGGGCGCGAGGCGAATCACCAGATGGAAGGCGCCGTCGTCGTCGGGGCCTTCCATCCGATCGGCCGACCGGCTCCAGCCGTTGAAATCACCGGTGAGGAAGATGGTGGCCGCGCCTTGCACCGGCACGAAGCGGAAGGGAACGTCGTAGACATCGAGGGTGTCGGCCGGAGGAGGGGAAGCTTCAGACGTGATGATATAGCGCACCTCTCGAGGATCTCCGGTCGTTTCGGGCGCAGGTGGCGGGGAGGACGCGAAGAGGGCGCTTCCTTGGAGAAAACACGCGATCATCAGGAGTGAACCCATCATTCCTCCGATGCCGGTTCCGGCGCCGGGAATATCGCCGGCGCGAAGCGGCGTCACCTTCGATTCTACCGTTCTTTCGTTCGCGAATCCCGGGCAAAAACAACACTCGAGAGCGCCCCCTTCTCTTCGCCCGGAAGGGCATGCGAACGTCGATCTTCCGAAAAAACCCGATGCAATCACATCCGAGATTTTGGCCGGGATTTTTCGGAAGATCAAAGTTACTTTCTCCATATGAAACCGTCGCTCTTCGCACCGTTCCTCCCGCCGCGTTCGATCGCCCTCTTCCTCCTCGCGGCATTCCCGCGGCTCGCCGCGCCTTCCGACGCATTCGGCCCCGTCGCCTTCTCCCTTTCGGGGGATACGGTCTTCACATGGCATGACGGAAAGCTGATGGGGTTGCGCGTGGAGGGGGGGATGACGCCGGTGACCGACTCGATCGCCGTTCCCCGCGCCTGTGCGGTAGACGACGCCTCCAAAATCGTCGCGGTATCGCCGCCCGCCGGCGAGGCGCGTGTGACGCTCTACCGGGGACGAAGCGCCGAGGGCTTCGTCTCGCTCCTTCCCGGAACGGGAAGAGTCATGGTGCTCGCGGCGGCGGAGGGCACACTCACCGTGGTGGGAGAGGAGGGCGCGGCGAAGTTCGCCCTCCCGTCGGGAGAACCGCTCGGCATGACGGTGCGCCCGTTCGAAGCGCCCCCGGTCGATTTCACCGTCGGTCCCGGCGGTGTGACCACGCTCTTCTCTCGGGCGATTGTCGGCCCCGACGGATCGACCTCCCCGATCACCTCCGGGATGACCGGCCGGTCGATCTTTCCCGCGCCGGGAGGGTTCGCCCTCCTCGGACAGCGTGCCGATTCGCTCTTTCTCGAACTCCCCGGCGGTTCGACCCGCCCGGCCGGCCTGCTGCGCGGCGACGAAACCCTTCTCGGTGCCGCGTGGTCCCGCACCGGGGAGAGGCTCCTCCTGGTGATCGAAATGCCCCATGCGAACAGGGGGAACCGCACCTCACGCGTCGATGTGATCGACACCCTCACGGGGAAGCGGATCCGGTTTCTCCGCTCCACGTGGAACGACGGCGGCGTCGATCGCTTCGAGACGCCGATCGCAGCCGCGTTCCATCCGAACGGCAGATGGCTCCTCGTCAACTGGCGCCTCACGGGGATCCAGCTTTGGGAGATCGATTCGTGGGAGTTGGTGCAGCACTGGTGACCAAGGGGCGAACGACTATTTCCTTTTATTTCAACGCGATTTCTGGTAAAATATAAACAGTTGCCTGCGCCGAGGGATGGTGCCTTGATGGACGGAAGGCGCCGTCGGTTGCCGTGGGCATCCCCGGTCCTCAAGCCCACAAGGGCGGCCCCCCGAGGCTCCGGTACTGTTGCCGTGGAAAACCAGGATGACTTTTCCGTCGACCGCACCGGGTTCGTGGCGCTTTGCCGTTTTCGTTCCGCCCCGGAAGTCGGAAAAGTCGAAAGGAGGCTCAATGGGCATGAGGAGACAATTGTTCCCAAGTGCAATTGTTCTCGGGGCTCTGTCGATCGCAGCTCTGGGACATGCGTTCGTTCCCACACCCGATCTCGATCGCCTGGAGATTCGGTTACCGGCGGAAAGCACCGCGCCTCAATGGATCTCGCAGGATCTGTCGGCGATGCGTGCCTTCGCGCCGGGCGCCGCCGAGTTCCTCGGTCGCTACGGCGGAAGCTGGCGGATCGAGAGAAACCCGGCGACAGGCGCGGCTCACCAGCTTCTCGGAAGCGGTGCGCAGGTGGCGGGCGCTCTGTTGTCGGAAGGGGACGCCGAGAGCGCGGGCAGGGCTTTCCTGGCCGCCAACACAGGCCTCTTCCTGACGAACGATCGCGACCTCGTCGTATCGAAGGTGACCGGTGCCCTCGGCAAATGGGCGGTGGTCTTCCAGCAGCGCTACAACGGCCTCGAAGTGCGGGGTGGTCGGGCGCACACCGTGTTCACCGAGGGGGGGCGCCTATTCGCGGCGGGTTCCGATTTCTACCCGAATATCTCCATTTCCACCACCCCGTCTCTGTCGGAGACCGAGGCGGCTTCCATCGCCGGTAACGATCTCGGCTTCGTCGGCGGTTCCGACACTTTCGAGGGGGCGACCCTTCTCGTTCTTCCGATCGAGAACGGGAGCGCCGTGTCGTACCGGCTCGTCTACGACGTGCGCCAGCACCTCGCAGAGCCTTTCGGCCTCTGGTCGACCCTGGTCGACGCGGGTTCGGGCGAAATCGTCCGGCGCGAAAACCTGACCCGATTCCTCACGGTGGACGGGAACGTGGACGGCGATGTCTACGACCCGAACTACTGCGGCAATCCGCTCGTTTCGAGACCGCTGGCGGATCACTACGTCAACTTCACCGGCGTGGGAACGGCGACCACCGACGGTTCCGGCAACTTCTCGCTCGCCGGTTTTTCCGGCGCCACGCCGTGGAGCGCCGCGCTCGACGGACCGTGGGCGGCGATCACCGACTTCGTCGGTGCCGATCCCTCACAGAGCGGCACCGCCACGCCGGGCACGTTTCTCCAGGTCAACTGGAACAGCGGCAACTCGGGCAACGACGAACGGACGTGCTTCTACCACACCAACGTCATACACGACTACATCCGGAGCGTCGACCCGGGCGCCGGGCTCTCGTCGCTCGACTACCAGTGGCCCGTCACCGTTTCAAGAAACGACGGCTACTGTCCCGGCAACGCCTGGTACGATTACAACGGCATCAACTTCTGTTCGGGCGACGCCACGTACGGCAATACCGGGGAGATCAGCGACGTGATCTACCATGAGTACGGGCACGGCATCACGCACAGGGTGTACAACTCCCAGAGTTCCCCCCCGGGCGACCTTCACGAAGGGAACTCCGATGTGATCGCCAACCTGCTCACCAATGAGTCGATCATCGGTCTCGGCTTTTTCCTCAACAACTGCACCAGCGGGATCCGCAATTCGAACAACACGTTGCAGTACCCTGCGGACTGGACCGGCGCGGATCATTTCAGCGGCCAGATCATCGCCGGCGTCGTGTGGGACGCTTGGAAGGAGTTGGAGCTGACGAACAGCGCGGCGACGGCCCTCCAGGTGATCACCGATGTATGGCACTTCGGGCGGACCATGACGCTCCCGACGACGCAGCCCGACCAGGTTCTCTCCATGCTCATCGCCGACGATGACGACGGCAACCTGACGAACGGCACGCCCCATTGGGCGGAGATCTGCACCGGTGCCTCGAACCACGGTTTCGACTGCGCCTCCCTCGTCGGGCTTTCCCCCGAGATCTCGGTGACACCCGCCTCGTACGATGTCACCGCCCCCGAGGGTGCCACGGCGGTGCGCGATCTTTTCATCACCAACATCGGAACCGGACCGCTTACCTACACCGTCGGCGGTGCGGCGGCGCCCTTCGCGAAGACCGTTGCGGCCGCCACCGACCATGCCGAACCGGGTATCCCGAATACCGGTCCGGGAGTGAGAGCGAACCGGGAACGCACCTTCCGTTTCCTCCAGGAAGTGAACGCCGACCGGCGCGGCAAGATCGCGGCGGTGATCTTCTCCGACGATATGGAAGGAGGCGTCAACGGCTGGACCACGACGGTCGAAAACGGCACGAGCGACGACCTGTGGCACCAGCAGACCGGCAACTCGAACTCGCCCTCCACCTCGTGGTGGTGCGGGATCGCCGGGGGTTCGGACTACAACACGGGGAACTACATCTCCAACGCCCTCGTGTCGCCGTCGATTTCCTTGTCGGGCGCGGCGCCGATCACCCTCGAGTTCTACGAAAGCTATGACACCGAGTCGGGGTGGGATTTCTGCAACGTCGACATCTCCACGAACGGCGGGAGTAGTTGGACCGCCCTTCGAAGCGGCGTTTCGGGGTCGAGCGGCGGTTGGACGCTGACGAGTATCGACCTGTCGGCGTACAATGGGCAGACCGTGAAGATCCGATTCCTCTTCGACACCACCGACGGAATCAACAATGCCACGGCCGGTTGGTTCGTCGATGACGTCTCGATCGCCGCCACCGGCGTGACGTGGCTCAGCTTCGCCCCGTCGAGCGGCACGGTCAGTCCCGGCGCCACCGACACGGTGCAGGTGACTTTCGATGCCACCGCACTCACGGCGGGTGTGTATCTTGCGAACATCACCGTGAATTCGAACGACGCCACCGATCCGACGATCACCGTTCCCGCCACGTTCAACGTGACCGGCGCAAGTATTCCCGATCCGGACCAGTCACTCGTGACGGCCACCTCCTACGCCATGCTCTGTCCCGCAGGGGATGGGGATTCGGTGCTCACCTTTACCGTGACCGCGCTCGACGCGGCCGGATCGCCGATCGCGGGGATCCCCGCCGGGGATGTGGTGGTCGACCTCACGGTGAACAGCACGCCGTCGCAGGTACTCTTCTGCGGCCAGCCGGCGAACACCGGTTCGTTCGTCTCCGCCACGCCCACCGACGGAGCGGGGCAGACGACGATCACGGTGACGAATGCCGGCGGTTGCGGTTCGATCACCGCACAGGCGACGATCTCCGGCACGGTGATCAACAACACCGCCGCCTTCGTGTTCCGCAGTCCCGATTTCACAGGGGACGGCAAGATCGATTTCTTCGATACGTTCCAGTACCTTCCCGAATTGAACGCCGGGACGGGGAACTGCGGGAATCTCGACAACGATCCGAGCGGGTTCGTGATTTTCACCGACACGGTGAAATACCTCGCCCACCTCGCCGGCGCACACATGTGCCCATGAAATAAGGGAGGAGAGAAACTTTGAAGAAGACGATCGTAATTCTCGCCGCTCTCGCTCTCGCGGCGGCGGCCGCTTCCGCCGGCCGAAACAGCGGGGGACGGGCGGAACTGTCTTTCCCCGGGGCGACTGATGCCGGCCGGGGAGTGATGAAGGACGCCTATCTCGATGTTCGCGTCGAACTGGCGGCCATGCCCCAGGTGAACGCGGTTCATATCGATCTGAAATACGACCCGGCGGGTCTCGAGTTCGTCGGATGGACCGACGGCGACCTGTACGGCGATCCCCTCGTCCTGGGGCCTTTCGACAGGACGGAGAAGGGGGTGGTCGACGTCACCGTGGCGAGCCTCGACGGTCCGCGGAACGGATCGGGCGCCGGCGTGGGAATCGCACGTTTCAAGGTGCGCGATCCCGCCCGCTCGGGCGTATCGATCTCGTCGCTCCAGACGGCCGACGGCTCTTGGGAAGTGGACACCCAGATCGATCTCGACAGAGGTGTCGGAACGGCGCCGAGGACCACCGGGTTGATCGGGAACACGCCGAACCCGTTCAACCCGACCACGGTGATTCGCTACCGTCTCTCCGAGGCGGCGTCGGTCACACTCCAGGTGATCGACGTGAGCGGCCGCGTGGTTCGCACCCTCGTCGACGGCGCCCGCCCTGCGGGTGAGAGCGAAGTGGTCTGGAACGGCAGAAATGATGCGGGCCAGATCGTTTCGTCAGGCGTGTATTTCTCGCGCCTTCTCACGAACGGCGAGTCGTCGATAAGGAAAATGGCGCTTATCCGCTGATTCTTCCGTAACAGGACGCCTCACAGGCGGCGGAAACACCGGTTTCCGCCGCCTTTTTCCGTGCCGCCCCCCAGGGTCGAAAAAACCCTAATCAGAACAAAACCAAGTTCCGATAATTCCTATGGGATTCGGTCGTTCTGTTCAGGAAAGGAACCTGGCGTGAATCTGACGAAAGGCACGACCCGCGGCGGTGTCGCCGTCGCCCTCCTCGGACGGTGCATCGTACCGTTCCTTTCCATGGCCGTCCTCCTCCTTCCGTCGCCGGTCGCCGCGGACGACAACGGTCTTCGCACGTATGGTTTCTTCGACATCGAAGCGGAAGTGGGGGATCGTGATGCGGCGGCGAAGCGATGGACCTTCGATCAACACCACCTGACGGTGATCTGGCTGTACGATCTCGACGACCACTCCCGCGTCCTTTTCGAAACGGCGTACGAACACGGCCCCACCATCGGGGAGTCGTCGTACGAAGGGAAGATATACCTGCCGAAGGCATACTGGGAGTTCATGGCGTCCGACGGGGCGAAGATCCGTGTGGGAAAGTTTCTCCCCCCGTTCGGCATCTATAATGAAAGGCACGACGCGACGCCGACACTGATCCCCACGGTTCTTCCGCGGTCGGTATACGGTAAGCACCTCAACCTTTCGGGTGCGCTCAGCGATTCCCTCGGCCGGAAGGTGCGCGCCTACCCCCGTTTCGCGGCGGGCGCGTGGCTTCTCGGGGACCTGTTCTTGGGCGACTGGGACGTGGAGTACCACGCCTACTTGGTGAATGGGAGGGGTGCCGAGTCGATCGAGGAAGACGACAACACGAACAAGGGAATCGGCGGCCGGTTGGTGATCTCGCCCCCGGTCGGCACGCTCCGCATCGGTATTTCCGCCTACGGCGACAGGAACGGGGAGCTGAACAACGCGAAACAGCAGGCCTTCGAGGCGGATTTCGAATGCACCCCGGGCGATCTCTTCCTGGAAGGTGCCGTCCTCCTCTCCCGGTTCGAGGAACTCGACTCTCTCGGCGGTCTCACCGGACGGTTCCACGAGCGCCGCGGCTCCTACCTGATGGCGGGCTATACCTTCTTCGACCGTCTCATGCCGTTCGTTTATTACGACTATACCGACCACGATCCCGACAGATCGGACGACGGCGAGACGGATATCACCGTCGGCGTGAACCACAATCTCCGCCAATCGGTTTACCTGAAAGGGGAAGTCCACTTCCGTAGCTTCCAGGACGATACGATCGACCCATACCGAACGTTCATCTCCTCGGTTTCCGTGGCGTTCTGATGGACATCACACGAGTCAACTCGATCCTCCGGTTGGTGCTTCGCGCATCCCTCTTTATCGTGCTCTTCTCTCTTTCCGCCGGGGCGGATGCCCCCGCCCCGACCATCGTCGTAGTGGTGAACCGCGACAACCCGATCACGGGACTTTCGATGGAACAGCTGAAGAGGATCTATCTCGGTAAGCAGACGTCGTTCGAGGACGAAATCCCCATTCGCCTCGGATCGCTTGCCGCCGTGAGCGAGCGGTTCTGCCGTTCCGTGCTCGACATGCCCCCCCACGGCGTGAGGCGGTACTGGATCCGCATGGTGTTCGCCGGATCACGCGCCAGGCCGCCCGAGACGTTCGAGAGCGCGGAGAAGCTGAAGTTCTTCGTGGCGGCGAACCGGGGAGGAATCGCTTTTCTTCCCCTCTCCGATCTCGACGAGCATGTTCGGGCGATCCCCATAGAGGGGAAGAACTTCGATGATGCCGACTACCCACTCAAGGCGGAGAAGAGCCGGTGAAGACGATCTGGAAGACACGCCGCCTCTTCGCGTTCACCGGCCGGATGCCGATCCACCTGAAGGTGGTGGTGAGCAACGTGTTCATCCTCGCCGGAATCGCCGCCTTCACACTCACCTATTATCCCCGGGAGCAGCGCAGGCAGACGCTCGAACTGGTGCAAAAAGGCGATCATATCCTGGTGCGCATGCTCGTCATCGGAATCGGCACCGCCATGTACACGGAAGACTATTCCGCCGTCACGACGACCTTCGACTGGATGAGGAACGACGGCAACACGCTCTACGCTGTGCTTCTCGACGAAGAGAACGAGCCGATCGCCACATACAATCCGGAAGGTCTCGATCTCCCCGTCGAAAAACTTCTCCATTTCAACGAGATCGCCGACATAAGCGGCCGCCGGGTGCACGCCATCGCCGAGGAGATCCGATACCAGGGGAAGTCGTACGGTACGCTCCTCGTCGGCTCCTCACTCGAGGCGACCGATAGGGCGATCCGGCGGAACGCGACGATGACCCTGGAGATCAGCCTGACGATCTTCTGTCTCGGTCTGTTCCTATCGCTCCTCGTCAGCCGGATGATCACGAAGCCGCTCCACCTTCTCAGGGACGCGGCGAAACGGATCGCCGCCGGCGACAGGGACGCGACGATCGACATAACCGCTTCCGATGAAGTCGGCGAACTCGCGCGGGCCTTCAAGGTGATGGTGGAGAGCCTGAACCGGTCGATCACGAGAGCGGAGGAACTCGCCGTGGCGGCGGACGACGCGAACCGGGCGAAAAGCGAGTTTCTTGCCAACATGAGCCATGAAATCCGCACGCCGATGAACGGCGTTATCGGCATGACGGGGCTGTTGATCGACACCGATCTCGACGAGGAGCAGAGGGAATACGCCGAAACGGTGAAGAACTGTGGCGAATCGCTCCTCGCGATTATCAATGAAATCCTCGATTACTCGAAGATCGAAGCGGGGAAAATGGACCTTGAGACGACCGACTTCGACCTCGTCGAGGTGCTCGATCATGCGGCGGCGCCGGTGGCGCTCCGCGTCCAGGAGCAGGGGATCGAACTGGTTAGCATCGTGGGAAGCGATGTACCGACCCTCCTTCGAGGCGATCCCGGGCGGCTTCGCCAGATCATCGTCAACCTCCTGGGAAACGCGGCGAAATTCACCTCCGAGGGGGAGATCACCGTCACCGCGGCGATCGAACAGGACCACGGCGACGAGGTGACACTCCGTTTCGCCGTTTCCGATACCGGCATCGGCATCCCGGAGAACCGGCGCGCAATGCTTTTCGAGGCGTTCACCCAGGCCGATTCCTCTACTACGAGGAACTACGGCGGCACCGGGCTGGGGTTGACGATCTGCAAACGCCTCGCCGAGATGATGGGTGGGGAAATCGGCGTGGAGAGTGTGGAAGGTGAGGGGGCCACCTTCTGGTTCACCGCACGCTTCGAAAAGCAAACGGTTTCGAAGGTGAAAGTGAAGCCGCTCGAAGACCTGCGAGGCCGGAAGGTGCTGGTGGTGGACGACAACGAAATGAACCGGCGCCTCTTCGGCATCCTTCTCGACGGATGGGGGTGCCGGCACGACGAGGCGGTCGACGGTGTCGAGGCGCTCGCGATGCTCCGCGCCGCCCGCGAGGAGGACGATCCGTTCTCCCTCGCCATCGTTGACATGCAGATGCCCGGGATGGACGGCGAAATGCTCGGCAGGGCGATCAAGAAGGACCCGATCATCGGCGACACGGTACTGATCATGATGACCTCCATGGGCGGTCGCGGTGATGTTGCTCGCTTCGAGGCGGCGGGGTTCTCGGCGTACCTCACCAAGCCGGTGCGTCGTGAAATCCTCCGCAAGGCGATCGCCACCGCTCTCGGCGAGAAGAAGGATGCGCCGGCGCGGGCCGAAAAGCAGTCACCGAAACTCTCTTCCGGCGGGGCGAAACGTTCCGCCGTGAGGATTCTTGTGGCGGAGGACAATCCGACGAACCGGAAGGTGGCCGAGAAGATCCTGCAGAAGCTCGGCCACGAGGCGGTCCTCGTGGAGAACGGAAAAGAGGCGGTGGAGGCGCTCCGAAAAGAGGCGTATCCCCTCGTGCTCATGGACTGCCAGATGCCGGTGATGGATGGTTACGATGCGTCCCGGGCGATCCGCGCCGCCGATTCGGGCGTGATGGATCGTGAGGTCATTATCGTGGCGCTGACGGCGAATGCCCTCGAAGGGGACAAAGAGAAGTGCCTCGCCGCCGGCATGAACGACTATCTTTCGAAGCCGATCGATCCGAAGTCACTCACCGCCGTAGTGGAGAAGTGGCTCGGCGCCGCGGCGGCGCACCGGTAGCGGTCATTTCCGATTCGCTTTTTGCTCCGCGCATTCGAGATGCCGCCGCCACGCCGCCCTCTTCTCCTCGAGGGTCAACGCCTTGACCCAGCCGTAACGTTCCCGCATCGGGCGCTTTCGCAGATCATTGAGACAGCAATCTTCCGGGTTCCCTCCGTCGACGGGACAGGTCACCAGGAGGCCGATCAGAAGGGTGGTGAGTTCCTCCTCTGGAATCGCGTCGGCGGACATGAAAACGAACATACGAGAGAATGCAGATCTGTCAATGGTTATTTTCTGAAACGTGGTCGACTTCATATGCTGCGCGCCCTTTGCCGGGCGACTCCGTAACTCCGTATCATATGATGGCGGCATGTGGCGATGACAACCGCGGACACCCGCTTTCGGGCGGACCCAAGGTGCCGGCCTCGACCGTGGCGTCGCGGCATGAAGATCCCCAGCCTCCGGGCGAGGCGCTCCTGAAGAAGACGGCGATTGCAGGGATCGGGCGCTTCCGGCGGCGTCTTGTCGATTCATCGGGTGAGAACGTCGTGATAAGGGAACGGCCCGGGTACGGTGTACCCGGGCCGCCGAGTCAGGCTATCTGTAAGCGTCAGGCTTACCAGCGGGACCGGCCGCGGTCCTCGCGCTGCTTCGCCTCGTTCACCTTCAGGTTGCGTCCACCCATCTCGGTACCGTCCAGGGCGCTCATGGCGGCGCGGGCGCCGTCGTCGTCCATCTGGACGAAGCCGAAGCCGCGGGGCCGACCCGTGTCGCGATCCGTGATCAGAGCGACTTCATTCACCGTTCCGTGGGCCTCGAACAGTTCACGAACTTCGGCTTCCGTCGCACTGAAGGGCAGATTTCCGACATACAATTTCATTTCCTACTCCAAATCCCTTTCGCTCCAGTTAAATTAGAGGTCACCGGCCGAATATCGACCGGTTCCTCCGCGAACCGGCACCGGACCGCGCCGCTCTGCGGAACAATCCATTTCCGGACTAGCCTTGGAATCGGATGTCCTTTACCGGGCTTCGATTCAACGGGAGCGAACTCGGCGAGATCGATGCGGCAGGCCATTCCAATGCTATTGTCTTCAGTATAGGGCCTCCGGGCGCCGTGTCAAGCGTAAATAGCCTCGCACGGCGGGTAGCAGGTATTGAGGCGCCGTCAATCGGCTTCGAGAATCTTTGCGTGGGGCGGCGCGCCCCCTCGGACGACGAGAAACACGCCGGCGAAGACGAGAAGGGCGCTCACGTAGTAGCGCGCCCCCGGCAGAGCGCCGCCGCTCATCGCCGACAGGAGGGTGGCGATAAACGGTTGGAGGTAGATGAAAAGCGCCACGGTGGACGATTCCGCACGGCCGAGGGCGTAGAAGTTGAGGAGATAGGCGAGCACCGTGGGGAAAAGGACGATCCAGACGCCGGTCCATGCCACTGCCGGAGGAATCGAAGCCGGGTCGAGACCGAGCACGTCCCCCATGCCGTAGGCACCGATGCCGACGGCGCCCCACGCCATCGTCCACGCCGTCACGGTCAGCGGATGATATTGCCGGGCGAGGCGGCGCGAGATCACGAGGAAGAAGCCGAAGGAGCACGCGTTCAACAGGGTGAGAAGGTCTCCGAGAATGAGACGGTCCTCAAAGGTGAACACCTCGACCTTCAGGAGGACGAGCACACCGGCGAAGGCGGTCACGAGGCCCGCCGTCTTCCACCGGGTTACCCGCTCGCGTCGAAGAATCGCGGCGAAGAGGAACGTCGACACGGGGATCATCGTCACCATGAGCGCCGAGTGGGCGGGCGTAGTGCGGGCGATCCCCTCGGTGAAGAGAACCTGGTTGATCACCACGCCGAAGAGCGCGAAGAGCGCGAAGCGCGCGTGGTCGGCGAGAGGGATCACGGTTTTTCCGGGACGGAGGTGTTCGAGAGAAAGGAGGAGGGCGGCCGCGAGAGTCGCGCGGATCGTCGCCCACGCCGGCGGAGGAATCACCGCCACCACGCTCTTCGCGGCGACGTAGTGGACGCCGAAAAGGAGCTGCACGGCGAGCAGCGCCGAAAGCGCACGGGGAGGAATCGAACGCCGCGGCCCTCCGCCGGAGATCACGCGGTCAACCGTTCCCCTCGAGAACGATCTCTTTCTCGTCGAGCCATTTTTCGATCTCCCGGGTGATTCCCTCGTTCTTCAATCGGAACCACCGGTCCTCCTCCTCCGGGTAGATGGCGAGGATTTCTCGGAACCGGCGGAATGCCCCTTTCCCCTCGATGGCCCGGACGAGCTGCTCGGCGGCGGTCTTGTCCGACACCGTCTCGATAAAGTTCTCCATCTCGGCATAGCCGTCGGAGCTTCGTTTGTGAGGAAGAAGGAAATAGCGGGTGTTCACCCCCGCGGCGATCCGCTGCGCGTCTTCCGTGTTGGCGCCCCTTTCGAGCATATCGACGAAGATCGGGACGATCTCGCCGGTTTGGACGTCGAGAAAATATCGCTTGTCCGCCGTGCCCTGTTCGTAGGCATAGGCGAGGTCGTCGAAGTGAATGCGGACGTGATACGCCATCGTGATCCCTCCTGCACGGTTGCAGGGCGATCGTACCAGATCTCCCCGCGCCCGCGATAGGCCTTTCCCGGACATTGCGCGGTTGCGCGCGGCCCGGTCTCTGCTATGATCGGCCCGTTCCATCGATCGGGCCGGAAGGAGATGGTCTTTCTGCTTCGCACGCTGATAGGGAACGACACGTCCGGTGCGCTCAGGCGGATCGTCGCGCTCGCCCTGGTGCTCCGTCTCGCCTGGTCGTTCCTTCTCTTTCCCGCGGTGGGCGAGAGCCTCCACTGGAAAGGGGTGGACGACGGCTATGATGAAATCGCGAGGAATCTTCTCGACGGCAACGGTTTTGTCGGCCGTCCCGGGCAAACGCCGAACCTCCTCACGCCCCCGGGATACGTCTTCTTCCTCTACCTCCTTTACGGCGCCACCGGGAGGGAAGTGAACGAGGGGGTGCGGATCCGCCTCGTCCAGCCTCTTCTCGACGCGGTGTGCTGCGTTCTCATCTTCCTCCTCGGCCGCCGCCTCTTCCGCCGGCGCCGCGTGGCGCTGGCGGGCGCCCTCGCGTGGGCGCTCTACCCGCAGATCATCGTCTACAACGCCCGCGTCGCGCCCGAGGTGCTCTTCACCCTTCTTCTCACGGCGATGGTCCTCTTCTGGATCGCCGTTCTCGAAGAAGGGAGGATGAGGGACGCTCTTCTTATGGGGGCGTTTTTCGCCCTCGCCGCACTGGTGAAGGAAAAAATCGTCTTCCTTCCTCCGCTCCTTCTCGCGCCGGTCCTCTTCCGCGCGAAGGGGAACGTCCGCCGCCGAGTCACCCTCGCCGCCGCGGCGACCGCCGCCATGGTTCTCCTCCTCGCACCGTGGCTCATTCGAGGGTATCGGCTGACCGGCCTGGTCTACCCGATCACCCTCCGTTCGGGGCGGGCGCTCGACCAGGGACTCGACGAGAGCTTTTCCGGCGCCGACACGATGGCGGTTCACTTCTTCCGGGAAAAAGAAAAGGCGCGTCGCGACTCGGTTCCGCCCCACGGCGTCGGAGGCGCCCCGCATGATCGGGCGGAGGAAGCGGAGCGGGCCTTTCGGGGCGCCGAGCGGGAGCGCGACCTGATCGGCGCTTCGCTCGAGCGTATCGCCGCCGATCCACTCGCTTTCGTCCGTGCGTTCTTTGTGAAGGCGGCCGCGTTCTGGTACTTCGGACAACCGAAAGTGATCGCCGGGAATATCGCCGTGCAGATCCCCATCCTCCTTCTCGCCGTCGCCGGCTACTGGAAGAGGTGGCGGCGGTACGATCTTCTCCCCTTCCTTCTGCTCAGCGGGTATTTCATATTCATTCATGCCCTTACCATCGTGCGCATGCGCTATTCCATCCCGATCATGCCCGAGACGATTCTCGTCGCCGCCGCGTTTCTCTTCGGCCGGATGGAAGAGGAAGAGAGCGACCTTCCAGGAGAGACGACCCGGCGCTGATCCCGATTATTCGAGAAACCCGTTCAAGTCGGCCATCCCGCGGCCGATCCTTGGAACAGCTCTTCTCAAGGTGGATGACCCTTCATCCACTTCGGGGAGAGGTTCGTGCGTTTTCGCCTCTATTTCCTCACCTTTGCCGTTCTGGCCGCTTCGGTGCGTGCGCCGTGTACCGATCCTTCCCTTTGGAACGACCGGGGAATCCGCTATTTCCGCTCGGGCGAGTACGACCTGGCGATCCACTGCTTCGGTAGGGCCCTCGATGAACGTCCCGGCGAGGCGACGATCCGCTTCAACCTCGCTTCGAGCCACGCCCGCAAGGCGGTCGATCTCGTAGGCGGCGACGATGTGGACGAGACGGCCGTTTTGGAAGCCCTCGGTGAAGCGAAGGCGGCGATCGCTCTCGAGGAGGATCACGCCTACTTCCGCAGGGTGCTCGGTTTCGTCCGCCAGGAAGAGGGAATGTACCGGCAGGCGTTCGAGGCGTTTCTCGCAGCCGATCGTCTCGAGCCGGACGACCCGCCCACGCTGGCGCTGCTCGGTGACGCCGCATACCGCCTCGACGACGTGGAAAGGGCCGTGGAATACTGGAGCCGCTCGCTGCAGCTCGACCCCTCTCAGAAGAACCTCGCCGAACGGCTCGATAGAGGCCGGCGGGAGATCCGTGTGGAAGGGGGATTTCGTTCCCTCGGGAAAGGGTCCTTTTCAGTGCGTTACGATCCGTCGATCCCTGGGGCGAGAAGGGAGGCGGAAAGGGTGGAGGAACTCCTCGAGCAGGCGCGAAGAGACGTGCGGTCCGCCACGGGGTATGAAACGGAGCGCACCGTGCCGGTGGTGCTCTACAGCCCGGAGCGGTTTCGTTCCTACATGGGGCCGCTCGAATGGACCCGCGGCATCTATGACGGCAAGATCCGGATCCCCCTTTCCGAGGCGGCCGCGGACGATGCCGTCCTCAAGGCGCTTGCCGTTCACGAGTACGTGCACGCCGTGGTCTATGAACTCTCCCGGGATCGCGCTCCCGCGTGGCTGAACGAGGGGCTCGCCCAGGCGCTCGCCGGCGAATGGACCGCATCCGCCGAACGGACCGCCCGGCGGATGATCGCCCTCGGCGAGTTTCTTCCTCTCGGCGCGCTCGACGACTCCTTCCTCGGTCTGAAGCCGGATAGAGTGGAGCAGGCGTATGTCGAGTCGTACATCGTGGTTTCCCACCTTCTCGACCGCTATACCCGGCGGCATCTGAGGCGGCTTCTCGAAGGGTATGCCGGCGGCGGAAAGACGGAGATCCTCCTTGGCGAGGTCTGTCACGTAACCCCCGATGAACTGCTGGAAGAGGCGATGGCGAGCTATGCCCGTCCCCGGGCCGCCTCCCGCTGAGTCGTTTCCCGATCCCGCTTCGCAAAGTCTCGATCTGCTGCCCACGTCATGGTCGCCTGCAGTGCTGAAGTGACCACGACGTGGTCGATCCTTTTTCCATCACCTCCGCGCCGCCGGCGGCGTACCGCTGTTTCCGTAATGTGTTTCGCCGTTTTCCCCCAATCGCTTCCATCCGGTACGACATTTGCATTGAAGAATGGTCGTGCCCGGGGATCCGGGGAATCCCCGGTGGATGGGACAGGAACAGTGACGAGAGGAGGTGGTTCGCGAGGCAAGAAGCCCGGAAAGTAATGCGGAAAGTGACCGTGGTGCGCGCGGGGGGCGGAATCGATCCAGTTCACCCTGAAGGAAGAGTTTTCCTGTCCCCCGTGCGCCGCTGATCGCCCTGCTTCGCACCGTGTCGGACCGCGATTATCTGCGCGGCGATGCTCACGGCGATTTCAGCGGGCGTTTCGGCTTCGATATCGATACCGATCGGCGCGCAGAGAGAGTCGAACCGCGCGGCATCGATCCCCTCCTTCGTGAGAACCCTCTTCACTGTCTTCACGCGCCTGCGTGATCCGATCATGCCGACATACGTTCTCTTTCTCGTAAGAATCACCCGGAGTGCTTCTACGTCGACGGCGTAACCCCTTGAGACGAGGGCGTAATAATCGGAACGACTCTCGCCCAGATCGGCGAGGAGTGCGGCGTACGCGCCGGCACGGCACGTGACCGCATCGGGGAACCGTTCGGGCGAGGCGTACTCGGGGCGGTCGTCGAGAACCACTACGCGGAAGCCGAGACGACTCGCCAGTTCGCAGAGGGAAACGGCGATATGACCGCCGCCGACAATGATCAGTCTTTCGGCGGGGGTGAATCTTTGGACGAGAAGGTCAGCGCCCCCATCGTCCGACCGGATTCTCTCCACCGGGGAGTCACCGTTCGTTACGTTCTCCGGCGCTCGAATCGCCTTCCCGGGGGAGTCCGCACGCCACACGGCGTCCCCTTTCTCATCGAAGACCGCTTCCACCGGCCGGAGCGTGCCGTCCTCATCGACGAACCGTCGAACAAGGGCCGCGGCGCGGTCATTTTCGATTTCGTCGAGGAGCGCGTGAAGCCATCCCCGGTCCCGGCCGGCGAAGAGCGGGTCGAGGAGAATCTCCATCCGACCGCCGCAGACCATTCCGCCGGGCGAGTTTTCGTCGGCCCACATCTCCAGGGCCATCCGCGAAGGGCGATCCTCCCCGCCGCTCATGGCGTCGGCCGCCCGGGCGATGACGTCCGCCTCGCCCGACCCGCCGCCGATGGTGCCCGCCGTCGACCGGTCGGCGAAAAGCGCCATCGCTCTCCCCGGTGTGCCGGGTGCCGATCCCCGTGTTTCGATCACCGTCGCGAGCACCGCGCGCTCACCGCGATCGAGGCGTTCCAGCGCTTTCCTGTAGACTTCGATGGGAACCTCCCTGGAATGCCGGTCCGACCGCGCCCGACGCCGGCGCGCATCCTCCGCACGCCGGGCGCGGTCATCTTCCGCCGGCGCCTCTCTCTATCCATGTTATGCTAGGCGCCGATGTGTGTCCAATGACGTCCCCGCTCCGGCGCGGCTTTCCATGCGCGTATCGGGGGACGGCCGGGAGCCGATACCGGAATGCGAGTCCTTTTCCTTTCCCACAATCGTTCCGATTCGAATGACGCGTACAACTATCGTCTTCGTACGCTCCGGCGCCTCCTGTCCGCGGACCCGGAGATCGATGCGCGGATCGCCTACCTCGGCGACGGACGGCTCGGCGCTCCGACGCTCCTCCACCCGCTGAAAATCAGGTCGGTCGAGGGGATCGGCGAAGCGGACGTGATCCACGCGGGGAGCGCCGCGGTCGCTTTCAGTTGTTCTTTCCTCCCGCGCCGAACCTCGCGTCGGCTGATCTTCGACATGCACGGCGACACGGTGGCCGAACAAGATCTGGCGGCCGTCGGCGGGGGGCTCGCGGGGGGGATGCGCGTCCCGGTCGAGCGATGGAAGGAGAGGAGGGGACTCCGGTTCGCCGATCGGCTGATCGTCGTTTCCGCGCCGCTGAGGAACCATGCCGTCGCTCTCGGCTATCCGCCCGAAAGGATCGAAATCGTTCGCAACGGTGTCGATCTCGATCTCTTTTCCCCCGGAAGGGAAGATCCCGTCGCCGGTCCGCCGCTCGTGGTGTACGCGGGCCGGTTCGACCGCTGGCAGGGCGTCGATCTGCTGATCGGTCTCGCGTCGCTGGCAGGGGAACGGTTTCACCTGCGGGTGATCGGCTTGACGACGGAGGACCGCGAAGTCCGAAGCCGGTTGAGTCCTTTCGAGAAGAGTGGGGTGGAACTGGTGGACCGGCTCCCTCAGGAGAGACTTCTCCCTCTCCTGCGTGAGGCGGATGCCTTTCTCATACCGAGGGAGAGCCACGCCGCCACGGAGGTGGCGATGCCGACGAAGTTCGCCGAGTACCTCGCCTTGGGGAAACCGGTGATCATCACCCGCGTCGGGGAGCCGGCGTCGCTTGTGGAAAAGGAGCGGTGCGGCATCGTCACCGATGCGGACGCCGGCTCGGTGGCGGAGGGGATCGCCGCGCTCGGGCGGGCGTCTCCGGATGAGCGAAGAGCGATGGGTGAGCGGGCGAGGCGCCTCGCCGAGGAACAGTTCGACTGGGAGAAGATCGGCCAGAAGTACGCCCGGTTCCTGAAGGAGCCGTCAGGCGGGAGGAGCGAACCGTGAGCGACTCGCCGTTCGAACGCCGGCAAGCGTCGGAGCCGGAAGTGATGGTCTACGACCCGCGCAGCGGCACGTACCGCGTGGCCCCCCGGCGGCGCGGCATCGGGCGGATCCACCTGATCCTCTTTCTTCTCACCATCGGCTCGACCATGCTCGTCGGGGGCGTCGCCTACTCCCTGTCGATCGTCGCGATCCTCCTGACCCATGAAATGGGTCACTACCTGATGGCGCGGCGCTACGGCATCCCGGCGACACTTCCCTACTTCATTCCTTTTCCCCTCAATTTCTTCGGAACCATGGGCGCCGTGATCCGAATGGACGGGCGGCGCGCCACGAGGAAACAGTTTTTCGATATCGGTGTGGCGGGACCGCTCGCGGGCGCGGCGGTGGCGATCCCCGTCGCTCTCGTGGGGATTCACATGTCCGACGTGGTCGCCGAGAGATTGGTGGAGCCGGGAGCGATCACCCTGGGTGATTCGATACTCTTCCGGTTTCTCACGTTTCTCGCCAAGGGAAGGCTTGCGCCGGAAACGACCGTGATGCTCCACCCGGTGGGACTCGCCGGCTGGGTGGGACTCTTCGTGACGGCTCTCAACCTGCTCCCCGTCGGGCAACTCGACGGAGGCCATATTCTCTACGGACTCTTCGGAAAGGGGGCGGCGCGGATTTCGCTCTTCGTATTCGGCGGTTTCGCCCTCTTCGCCCTTCTCCAATCGCCCGTGTGGCTCCTTCTCGTTCTACTCCTTCTCTATTTCGGATACCGGCACCCGCCGGCGCTCGAGGAGGACGTCGGTCTCGACCGCGTGAGAACATGGGTCGGAGCGCTGACGCTCCTCCTTTTCGTGCTCGCCTTCTCACCCGTCCCGATCAGCACGTCGATGCCGTGACCGTCTCCACGCCGGGCGCTTCGGCACGCAGACACTAAGGCGTCCAGCCGATAAGGCCGCACCCTTCGGCATCCGCGCACGGAGATCCGGCGGCGAGACCGAATGTCTCCTTGTCGGCGAAGAGAGGATCGACGATTTTCATCGAACCGTCGTGCACCGGCTTCATGTTCTCTCCCACGCCATACGCGTCGCCCCCGTTGTTCCAGAAGACGTTGCAGCCGAACTCGGGCTCGCCCTTGGGTGTCTTCACGAGCACGGCGGACATCTCGGCATGGTCGGCGAAGATGTTCCCGGTCAATTTCGGAGATGAGGAGTGGAGGCCCACGGCGGCACCCCCGAGCTTCGCGCTATTATTGATGAACGTGTTGTTCCGGATGATCGGCTCGCCCAGCTGGGAGTAGATCGCCCCCCCCCACGTATCGGTTCGGTTCCCGATAAAGAGATTGTTCTCTACAAGCGAGTTGCATCTCGGCGGAAGATAGAGCGCGCCGCCCACGGCGGAGAAGTTGTTCCGGAAGATATTGTGTCTCAGCACGGGACTCGAGTCGTTGTCGAGCTTGATCGCCCCTCCGTAGAGCTTGTTCTTCCCGTTCTCCAACGTGAAGCCCTCCACCACCGATTCTCCCCCGAGGGAGGGGAAATAGAAGATGAATGTCAGTCCGTCGCCGTCGAGGATCGTCTTTTCGGGACCTTCGGCGCTCAGGATAACGAGCTTCTTGGTGACCTTGATCCCGAGGTCTCGGTACGTACCGGGGTAGACGAGAATCGTATCGCCCGACTCCGCCTGCGAGACGGCCCAGCGGATCTTGTCCCCCTTGGTAACGCCGTTCTCCCCCACTTTCCATGGGGCGGCGGCGGCGTTCCCCGCGAACAGGACGGCAACGGCAATGGCCACGATGGCCTCAATTCGCTTCATTCGCAATTCTCCTCGTTCAGTCGTCGGCCGGGCCGGACGGGTCATCCTCTCGCCAAACGCGACAGGAAATGTGCAGTGCGCACCACTTTCCCCGCGCCGGAGGGCCGGGGTGGAAGCAGCGAATCCATCAAGCTCATAACTTACACCATATCATCGCATTATAACAAGCGCAAAGATTGAACGATCCCCTCTCTATGGCACCCCGGTTGCACCGCACAGGGTCCGACGGAAGGAGAGGAACCGGTTTGACATCAGGGTCACGACAACTCTTCCTGGGCGGGGCGGTCGCACTGTCGATCTGGATCTCTCCAACGAGCCCGCTGGGCTCGCCTCTCCTTCTATCGCGGCTGACGGTCGCGGCCGCCCCCACCCAGGCGGAGGAAGTCGTCGGAGAACTGGGAGGCAGAGTTCTCCACAGGTTCCCTCCCGATGCGTTGATCGTCGATCCGGGACCGGGCGGCGAAGGGGCCTTGGCGGAACGGCTCGGTTCCGCTTGGTCGATCGATTCCCGGGAGATCGAATCTCCCCGCGGGCCGTCCGGCTTCGCCTTCAACCGCCTCCTCCGGCCGGACACGCTTCCCCCGGTCGGAGACGATCGGCGCTCGGCGCGTGAGAAGCACACCGGCAGGCCGCTCACGGGGGACAGCTTTATGCCCCCGAAGAGCGCCGCCGGGGCGCCCCGGGGGAAGAGCGCCTCGTACGGCCCATACGGCGCCGGCTTCTGGGACGGCAGCGAGTATTTCATCGGCACCGTCGGCGTGGCGGTGGTGCTCGTCGAGTCGAACGGCGCCATCGATTCGTCCACGGAGGACTGGACGCCGACGGAGGAGGCGCACGTCGCCTCCGAGGTGGTCAAGGCGATGGACTGGTGGATCTCCCAAAGCTCGCTTCCCCCTCTTTCGTTTACCTATGAATACCACTACGGCGTTCCCGTGTCATACGAACCGATCACGCGGCCCCAATCGCAGGAGTCGCTCTGGATCGGCGAGGCGCTCTCCGCGCTCGGCTACGGCGGCGGCGATCGCTTCACGGAAAGTCAGAATTTCGTGAACGACGTCAAGGCTCGTCTCGGCACCGACTGGGCGTTCATCATCTATGTCGTCGATTAGTCGAACGATCCCGACGGGATGTTCTCGTCGGGTCACTTCGCGTACGCCTATCTCGGCGGTCCCTTCGAGGTGCTCACCTTGGACAACGACGGATGGGGGCAGCAGAATTTCGCCGCCGTCTGCGCCCACGAAACGGGGCACATCTTCTACGCCATGGACGAGTACTACAGCGCCGGATCGCCGTGCACGAGCGCGAGCGGCTACCTTCGATACGAAAACCAGAACAGCCAGTACGGCACCTGTCTCGAAGACGTTCCGTTCTGCATCATGCGCAGCGTTCCTCTCGAATACGCGGTACTGTGCACCTCCACGAAGGGGCAGATCGCCTGGGTGGACGCGGACGGTGATTCGGTGGCCGACGTGCTCGACACGAGTCCGGCGGTGCAGATCATCTCGGTGGGGAAGAACGGGAGTTCCACCGTCCAGGGGATCGCCACGGTGACGCCGATCACGAATCTCAACCCGATGGGGTACGGCAACGAGATCTCCGTCAACACGATCGGCGCGGTGCAATATCAGCTCGACGCCGCCGGCTGGGCCGCCGCCCAACCGGCGGACGGCGCGTTCGACGGTGGGAGCGAGAACTTCATCTTCCAGCCGGCGGTGGCCGATTCCGGCACGTACCACCTGCAGGTGCGCGCCGTGAACTCGTGGGGGACCTACTCCGCCGCTCTCTTCGAAGCGGATATCGAGGTCGTCGGCGCCACAGGGATCATCGTGAGCGGCGAACAGAACGTTCCCGGCGCCGTGCGCCTCCTCGGAAACCGTCCGAACCCGTTCAATCCGAGTACCGAGATCGCCCTTTATCTCACAGAGGGCGCCGGCGTGCGCGCCGTGATCTACGACGCCCGAGGCGCGCTGGTGCGCCGCCTTTTCGACGATCTCCTCCCGATGGGCGACGCCACGATCCCCTGGGACGGCGCCGATGACGCCGGCCGGCCTGTGGCGAGCGGCCGGTATTTCTACAGGGTGGAGGCGAACGGATCGCCCGCCGTCACGGGCGCCATGCTCCTCCTTCGTTGAACGATCCGGCCGGGACAATTCGATTGACACTCCCCGCGCGCCGATGATAGCCTCGCACACCGGAATCGATCCTCTTTCCCGCGTCTGGTGGAGCTATGCAAAGGACTTTTTTCGCAATCGTTTTCGGCCTTCTTCTCCTCGTTTCCTGCAATCCGTTCGAGCAGGAAGACAAATACGTGGACGCCACCGTGAGCGAGGCGATTTCCGGTTCGGTGAAGAGCGATACCCACACCTACCGCCTCACCGACCCCGAAATCGTTGCGGTGGAAAAAGACTACGCACTGCTCAGGGAAGGGAACCAGTTCCAGATCGTCACATGCGACGGATTCGAGGATTCCCTTGCGGCCATCGGCGATGGGCCGCCTGTTCTCCTCGTGAAGAACTGGGCGAATCCCTACCCTCATTTCCGTCTTCGTGCTTTCGAAGTAAACGGTAATCCCCGCCCGGTGAGTTTCGTCCTCGCCGAATCGGAGCTTCCGCTTCTGATGAACCGGAGCGTCTATGACCTCTCCTTCTACAAGCCGGTGGACCTGCGCTCCTGGAAGGAGGATCCCCCCGCCGCGGATATGGTCGACCAGCAGATCCTGATCCGGGGTCACGTGGAACATCGACCGGCACAGGCCGATTCCGCCGCCGCGGAGAGTCCCGCGGACACGTTGGAGGAAGCGGGTGCGGACACCTATTTAATCTTCGCCGACAGTGTAAGGGTCGAACTCGCGCCGATCGCCGAGAACGGCGTGAAACTCCTTCTCGACGGAATCGCCGAAGCCGGCGCGACGGCGAAGTTCGGCGGGTTCATGACGGAAGTGAACCGTTCGGCCGTTCGCGTCTCCACCGGTTCGTACGGCACCTTCCAGCTTTCCAACTTCGATTTCGGCGGGAAGATCTGCATCCTGCGCTGACGCGGCTTAGAAGTATTCCGGGTCGAGGTAGATTCGGATGCCGACGTGATCGGCCGTGTCGAAGGAAGCGGGCGAGCGCGAGTACTCGAACACTCCGCCCACGGCGCGATAGATCCGGTGACCCACGTCGAAGCCGAAGGTGCCCCCCGAGCGCGGCTCGCCGGTGATATCCTCGTCGTAGAGGTAGCCCCCCCGGACTGCGACGACGCCGCTGATCCGGATCTCGCCGCCCACGCCGGCGCCGAGACGCTGAAGCCAGTTCCGAACCTCCACCTGGTCATCCTCTACCCACACCTCCCGGTTGCGCAGAAGGGAGTAGACATCGGCGGCGAGAGTGAAACCGGTCAGGCGGTCGCTGTCGTGGTTCAGTGAAACACCGAGTCTGGCGTAGAGGGGAAGGCGCGCCACGGTGCTTCCCATGTCGAACGTCGCGCCGGCGTTCGCCAGCGACGCACCCGTGCGCAGCTCGATCGGGTAGTCGTCGTCGAGAATGAAAGGAAAGCGCGCGAGCACCCCGGCGGTGAACGCCACCGTGCGGTCGCTCTGGAAAACCTCCTCGCCGGAAGTCTGTTCGAATCCGATCAGCGTCGCTCCCGCGCCGAACCGTTCGCCGAACCGGCGGGCATACGAAAGGAGGAGCGATTTCTCGAGAATGTCCGCCACGCCGATCGAACCTTCGCTCGTGCGGAATCCGATGTTGTTCTTGTCCCTGGCGATGAGCGCCGCGCCGATGCCGTTCCTTCGGCCGAGACTCTTCGACACGGTGAACACGCGGTCGCGCAGGTCGTCTTGGCCGTCGCGCACTTCGTCGGCGGGAGAGAGGTAGACGGTCCACCCCTTCTGGAAGGCGAGCCCCCCCGGGTTGATCCAGAGGTTCGTCGGGTCGGCGGGAAGCGAGACGACGGCATTCCCCATCCCCTCGCCGGCGGCGCTGTACGAAAGGAAAGGGTGGAGTCCGAGATCGTCGAACGTCGCTCCGGCGGCGAAGGGCGCGATGAGAAGCGCGCCGATCAGTGGAGCGAGGAAGAAACGTGGTTTCATGGGGCGACCATAACCATGGCGAAGGGGGGTGTCAACCGGATGGGCGTTCTTATGGTAAAGTGGTTTCGTTCCGTCCCGAAAGGAATCGCGTGGTTACGGTGAGCACGGTTCGATTCAGAAAATGGCACGCCCTTCGCAACGACTTCATCCTTTTCCTTCCCGGGGAAGTGAGCGATGAAGCCGGCGCGGCGGATATCGCGCGGCGCGTGTGCGATCGCCGCGAGGGGGTGGGCGCCGACGGATCGATCATCCTCTCCCATGCCGGCGCCGGCCGCGTCCGCGCCCGGATCTTCAACGCCGACGGGAGCGAGGCGGAAGTTTCGGGGAACGGCTTTCGCTGCGCCGCCGCCGCGCTCGCCCGGGAGGCGGGCGGCGCAAACGTGCCCGTGGTTCTCATCGGCGCGGCGGGAAGGTCGGTTCACGAGATCCTCGGTGAGGAAGGGGGGGGATTCAAGATCACGTCCCGCTTTCCCGGTCCGAAGTTCGACCCGGCCGACCTTCCGGCGGACGTGGGGCGACACGATTCGATGCGTTTCCCGGTGTCGGTCACGGGGAAGACGATTCATGTATCGTGTGTGTCGGTGGGGAACCCGCACGCCGTCGTGCTCGACGGGTGGGACCGGTCGTCGTGGGAGGCGATCGGCCGCGACGTGGAATGTTGCGAGGCTTTCCCGAAGAGGGTGAATGTGGAGTTCGTGAAGATCCTCTCCCACGAGCGGATCGAAGTGTACGTCTGGGAAAGGGGGGTGGGCCGCACCGAGTCGTCGGGCACCGGCGCCGTCGCATCGTTCTGCGTGGCACGAAGGAAAGAGCTGGTGGGAGATCGCGTCCGCGTGATTCTCGAGGGGGGGGAACTGTTCGTGGAGGAAAGCGGCGACGGTATCGCCGTCACGGGGACGTGCGCCGAAGTGTGTCGCGGAACGATCGATATTTCCGGGCCGGAGAGATCTCCATGATCGGAAATCGCGCGACTGCCCCTATCGTCGCGGCACTTGCCGCGGTTCTCTCCACGTTGCCGGCGGCGGCGGAAGAGCCGCTGTCGGTCGACTGCCGTGCACGGGCCGACTGGCGGCTCATCGGTGCGGAGGGAGGGGACGAACTGGGTGTCCAGGCGCTCTTCGCCGACCTCGACGGGGACGGCTTCGACGACATCGTTCTCGGCGCGTGGCTCGCCGACGGCGAAAGGAACGAACGGCCGAGGGCGGGGGAAGTGTATGTCTTCTTCGGCCACGCGATGGAACACGTCTCCGGTATCGAGCGGGCGCCTTCGGTGATCTACGGCGGCCGGCCGGGCGACCGGATCGGGTCGGATGTCGATACGGGCGATTTCGACGGAGACGGTGTGAGCGATCTGCTCATCGGTGCCCGCTACGCGAACGGACCCGCCGATTCTCTCCGGCACCGTTGCGGCGAGGCATTTCTCTTTCTCGGCGGTTCCGACGGCGCCTCCGGAAAGAAATACGATCTTCGAGACGGGGCGGACGTGACGTTTATCGGCGCCTTCACGGGCGACCGGCTCGGAAGGAGGATCACGGCGGACGATCTCGATGGAGACGGCCGGGACGATCTTCTGATCTCCGCGATCGGCGCGGACTCCCACGGGGGGGACACGCCCGACGCCGGCGCGGTGCACATCATCTACGGCGCCCCACGAGAAGATCTGGAAGGGTATTCCGATCTGTTCGAAATCGAACCGCCTGTCCTGAGAGGGGCGGACGAATCGGACGGTCTCGGGGGAGCGGTCGCGACGGGAGACTGCAACGGCGACGGTGCCCCCGACATCGTCCTCGGCTGCGGTTTCGCCGACGGTCCGGCGAACGGACGGACGAACTCGGGAGAGACCTATATTCTTCTCGGGCGGAAAGGGAAGCGCCTCGAGGGGACGACGCGCATCGCCGAGGGAAGCGAGGTAACGATCTACGGCGCGGAAGCGTACGACGGCGCCGGCGTCTCCGTCGCCGCCGGGGACATGGACGGCGACGGAATCGACGACATCGCCATCGGCGCCTATCTCGCGGACGGTCCGGCGAACGGGCGCGACAAATGTGGGGAGGCGTACATTCTTTTCGGCAACCGGTCGATGCACGAGACGGAGACTTTCGATCTCGCGGTGGCGCGCGATGTGATCATTTTCGGTGCGGAGAAAGGCGATCAACTCGGCTCGGTCCTCGACCTTGCCGATATCAACGGCGACGCCTACGCCGACCTCGTGATCTCGGCGCTGCTGAATGACGGTCCCGGCGGGCGGCGCGAGGACGCGGGCATGGTCTTCATCATCTTCGGAGGGCCGCAGCGCTCTTTGCGCTCCCGGGTCGACCTGTCCACCGGAGGCGGCGATCTTTTCCTCCTGGGGCCTTCGGCATCGGACAAGATCTCCACCCTCATCACCACGGGACATTTCGGCGGAAAGAGCCTCCTGTTCGCCGGTACCATGGTGGGCGACGGCGCCGGCGACAGAAGGATCGATTCAGGTGAAATCTATCTCCTCCAGCGCGAAGACCTCGACCGGCGATAACCCGCCGCGGCCCGGCGACCCGGTCGATACGCTCCGGGGAATCGGCCCGGCGCGCGCCGCCGATCTCGGCCGTATCGGTGCCGGAACGGTGGGCGGACTCCTGCGTCTCTTTCCGAAAGAGTACATTCTCCCTTCCCGGAAGAAGTCGATCGCCGACGCGGTGGAAGGGGAGAGCACCGTTTTCGAGGGAGAGCTGAAGGGGGTGCGCCTCGTCCGGCGCGGGTGGCGTCCGTCGGTGGTGGAGGGGACCATCGCCGACGGAACGGGCGAAATCCGCGCGCTCTGGTTCCGCGTGCCTTACCTGGCGAAGACGCTCAAGCCGGGCGCGTCGCTCATGCTGAGAGGCACGCCGACCGGATCGCCCCTCAGGCTCCTCCACCCGGGATTCGAAGTGATCCGTCCGGGGGAGGAATCGGAGTTCTCCGGCATCGTGCCTCGCTATACCGGTATCCCGGGGCTCCCCCAGAAAGTGCTCCGCCGGGCGATCCGTTCCGCCCTCGCCGCCTCGGGCGATCTCGTCGATCCGATCCCGCCCGACGTGCGCCGCCGCCACGGCCTGCTCCCTCTTCGCAAGGCGCTCGAGGCGATCCACGCCCCTTCGAACGAAGAGGCGATCGCGCCGGCGAGACGCCGTTTCCTCTTCGAGGAACTCTTCCTTCAGCAGGTGATCTTCGCGAAGCGGCGCGGGGAGCGTCTCTCCGGTGCGACCGTCCACGTAAGCCGAAAGGGGAGCGCCGGCCGCGCTCTCGATCGCTTCCTGGGCTCTCTTCCATTCCGTCTCACCGGAGACCAGCGCCGCGTGATCGGCGAGATCCGGGCCGATCTCGAATCGGGGCGCGTAATGGAAAGACTCCTCCTCGGCGATGTCGGTTCGGGGAAGACGGTCGTCGCCGCCGCCGCTGCGGTGCATGCCGTCGAGCCGGGAGGACAGGCGGCGATCCTCGTGCCCACCGAGGTGCTTGCCAGGCAGCACGCCGCGTCGCTCCGGAAACTACTCGCGCCGGTCGGCATGAACGTCGGACTTCTGGTGAGCGATCTGCCCGCCGCCGCGGGGAGACCGATCCGGTCGGCCCTCGAGAGAGGAGAGCTTACGGTTGTCGTCGGAACTCACGCGCTTCTCCAGGAATCGGTGCGCTTCCGGAATCTCGCCCTCGCCGTGGTGGACGAACAACACCGGTTCGGGGTCCGCCAGCGGGAGCTTCTCCCCGGAAAGGGGGTGGGAGCCCATCGCCTGCATCTATCGGCCACCCCGATTCCCCGTTCCCTGGCGCTCACACTTTATGGAGATCTCGATCTTTCCGTGCTGAAGGAATCGCCCCCCGGCCGGCTGCCGGTGACTACCCAGCGTTTTCACGGCGCCGAGCGGAAGAAGGCGTACGCCCACCTGAAGGAACGCCTCGCCGGTGGAGAACAAGGTTTCATCCTCTTTCCCCTTGTGGAGGAATCGGAGAAGATCGACCTGAAGGCGGCCGCCCGAGCGTACCGCAAGCTCGCCGCCGGCTATCTCGGTGATTTCCGCGTTCGTCTTCTCCACGGGAGACTCCCGTCGGCCGAGAGGATCGAAACTCTCGATGCGTTCCGCGCGGGGGACGTCGACCTGCTCGTGTGCACCACCGTGGTGGAGGTGGGGGTCGACCTGCCGAAGGCGACGGTGATGATCGTGGAGGAAGCGGACCGCTTCGGTCTCTCCCAGCTGCACCAGATCCGGGGGCGTGTGGGGAGGAGCGACCTCCCGTCGCATTGCTTTCTCATCACCCGCGGCACCGTAACCCCCCAGGCGCAAAAGCGGCTCGCCGTGCTCGAGCTCCTAGACGACGGCTTTCGCATCGCCGAGGAGGATCTCGCCATCCGCGGTCCCGGCGAGCTGTTCGGCGTCCGCCAGCACGGCCATGCCGGCATCGATGTCGCCGCCGTTCTCCGCGATCCGGAGCTTTTCGAGGCGGCGAGGCACGAGGCGCTCGTCGTCGCACAGAAGTCCGCGGAAACCGTCACCTCCCGTTCCGGCTGACCCTCTCCGGCGCATACGGGTTTTCCCGAAACCCCCCGGCATCTTTACGGTTGACACGCGGGCCATCTTAAGATATGAATGATGTTTACAGACCGGGAGGGGTTATGGCTTCCGAGAAGCTCGTGAGATGCCGCGTCTCGAAGAGGAATGGCTCCGCCGCCGGTCATCCTACCTCCCGGTACATTCCTCTCGACATTTTCCAGCTCTGGGAATTCCTGATGCGCGAGCGACACTCGTTCGATGTCTCCTCGCCGGTCACCTCCCTCTGGTTCGAAAGAGGAGAAACGTCGGAATCGACCTATTCCGGCCTCGATATCGAGCCGGTCACCCGGGTGGAACTCTTCTTCTTCGCCGAGGAGGACGGCATGCTCCACCAAAAAGTCCGCTTCTTCCCCTCGAGGGAGAAAGAAGAGTACTTCTCCATCCGGGATACCTTCCTTTCTCACTACCGCGAGATCCACCCCGACGCCCGCAAGAGCCTCAACTTCCGTGAAAATCCGGGAGTCTGGATCTGCCGATGAGAGCGATCCCCTCGACGATTCGCCCCGGTGCTTGTTTGTAACGTATTTTGCATCAACGCATTATAAGCTCAGAAACAGGCCGTTTCCGGGCTAACCTCTCACCTTCCTTCTGCCGATGATAAAGACAGGGTGCCGAGGGCGGCGTCCGCCGGCTCATGACCAGGGGGTGGTGAAGGAATGGTCGTATTCAACTACAGCGGCAGAGAGATCAACGCGAAAATCGTCTACTACGGTCCGGGTCTTTCGGGGAAGACGACGAATCTCGAACGGATCTATGGTCAGGTTCCCGAATCGCGGCGCGGCAAGATGGTTTCCATGAAAACGCGGAGCGACCGCACGCTCTTCTTCGATTTCCTGCCCGTCCAGGGAGGGGAGATCAAGGGCTTCCGGACGAGGTACCTTCTCTACACCGTTCCGGGACAGGTTCATTACAATGCTACGCGGAAGCTCGTTCTCAAGGGGACGGATGCCATTATCTTTGTCGCCGATTCCGATCCCGCTCTCCGGGAAGCGAACAAGGAGAGCATGAAGAACCTCGAGGAAAACCTCGCCGAATATAATCTGTCGCTCGATAAGATTCCGGTGATCATCCAGTACAACAAGCGGGACGTACCGAATCCGCTCTCCATCGAGGAACTCAACGCCGATCTCAACCCGCGCGGCTGGCCTTGGTTCGAGGGGGTCGCGGTGGAGGACAAGGGAGTGTGGGAGACGTTTCGCGCGGCGGTGGATGCGCTGTTCAAGACGCTCGAGGCGAACCTCGGCGGTGACGGCGGTGGGGAGAAGACGAAAGAGAGCGACTCGGCGTCGGAGAAGGAGAACCCGGCGGCCGGGAAGCAGGCGGACATCGATCTCGTGCCGCCCGTGACGGGAGCGGCGGCGGTCCCTTCCGGCGGCGTTGCCGTGGTGGGGAGCCTCGATGACGGGACCGCGGGGGGACAGACCCCTTCGGCGGCGCAACCGGCGTACGACGTGGACGCGTCGATCCGCGGCAACGACGGTGTGGTGCAGCTTTCGAATAGCGACGAGATTCTCGGTGGCGTACGGGCACGTCACCACCGTCCGGCGGTTCCAAACGACCCTTCACGCCACAATCAAGTTGATCTTCCGGTGGTCGGATCTTCCCAGGCTGCGCCCGGCGTTCCTTCGAGCGGCTCACGAAAGATGGGCACGGGGATCGACTGGCAGCACGACTACGTTCCTCCTGGAAGTCGGCGAAAGGATGACGGCCCGTCGATCGGGGAGGCCGTCCCACCGGCGGGGGCAGCCGGTGGGGAGCCGTCCCGTCCGGCGAGTCCCCCGGCCGTCACACCGACGCCGGCATCCGTGCCACCCGCGTCGGCGCCGCCACCCGCGCCCGGGCCGACCGCCGCGCCGGTGGTGGTGAACGCCACCGCCCTTGACGGCGGCGTGATCCGCGTTCCGGTCGAGTTGCGCGGCGGCGAGGGAACGGTGCGCATCGAAATCGCTCTCACGCTCCAGGTCAGCGAAAAGACCGCCCCGGCGACGGCGCCGGTTGACACCGCCCCGCCCTGGAAGTAAGTTCATTCGTAGGGCCCCTTCCGGGAGATCGTGGTGAATCGAATGCAGAGTCGCTGCGTGTGCGGCGCCGTTCTCCTCTTTTCCGCCGTGGTTCTGTCCGCCGGCACCGCCGGTGCCGCCGCCGATCTCGACGAATCGTCCACGACGCCGTCGTTCTCCGTTTTCAATCAGCCGACGAGTGGTATTTCGGGCATTCTCGACCCGTCGAAGCTGGACGTATCGCATTCCCTCTCGATGAGCTTCTCGTCCTCGTCCTCCTCCCGCGCGCTGCCGGGCGAGGGTTTTCTCGGCTATTACGAGAACCGGATGAGCTACCAACTCGCCGATGCTCTCAATGTGACGCTCTATCTCGGCTATCAGTTCCGTCCCACCGCCGCGGGTATGCAGGGGACCGACGGTGCCGCCGCGAACAAGGTCCTTCCCGGGTTCGCACTCACATACAAGCCGGGCGACAACTTCCTCATGCAGTTCAGCTACCGGAAAGTCGGATCGACGTCGCTCTACGGCGCATCGCCTTTTTCCGACAGGTACCTTCTCCATCCCTGAACGGGAAGATCCTTCTCTTGCGCGAAGAAGCGTTTTCTCTGGACGGCCGACCGGCGGTCGGCTATATCTACTTACCGTAAGCAGGCCACGACGTTCCCGGTTCCTCTTCGGAATCCCCTGGAAGCGGCGGACCGTCGAACCGGTGCGGGGAAAACGATGTTCCATCGATGGGCACGACGCGACAACGATCGCGAATTGACTTTACTCCTGAAGCGTCACCAGCATGATCCCCGCGACAAGAGCGTCCTCGTCGAGCTGGCCGATCGCTTCGAGAAGGAGCGGAACTACGCCCGGTCGGTGATGTACCTCGAGTCGCTCGCCACGGCCGACCGGTCGAACCCCTCGGTGCTCTGTCGTCTCGCCAAGCTGCTCCGGAAAATGGGTCGTCTCGAGGAATCGCTGAAGAAGGTGGAGGAGGCGAAACGCCTCGCACCCGACGATCTCGAGGTGAAACTCGCCCTCGCCAAGACATACATCGACATGGAGAGATTCAAGGAAGCGGAGAAGCAGGTGCTCGGCATGCTCGGCGATTTCCCGGGTGAACCGATCTGCTACTACGCACTCGGTCTGCTCCGGGTAAGACAGGGAAAGGACGATGAAGGGGCGGAAGCGTTCCGAAGGGCGATCGGAATCGACTCGCGTTTCGCGCGCGCCCACTCCCATCTCGGACTCCTCGCCGAAAGAAAAGGAGACACCGACAAGGCGCTCGGCCACTTCCGCCGCGCCATCCGCTGCGAGCCGGACAAGGCGGAATGGCACCTCAACCTCGGTGCCGTGTACGGGGAGAGGAAGATGACGCGCGAGGCGATCCTCGAATTCCAGGAGGCGCTCCGTCTCGATCCGAAGAACGTGGAGGCCCATTTCAATCTCGGGATGATCCACCATGACCAAGGGGCATACGAGGAGGCGATCCGGGAGTTCAACATCGCCCTCGAATCAGAGCCGGACAATATCAAGGCCCATTACCTCCTCGGCAGATCGTACATCCGGAGGGGGCTCTACGACCGCGCCCGCAAAGAGATGAACAAGATACTCTCTCTCGATCCGGAGAATTCGCGCGCCTATTACTACCTCGGCGTGGCGGAGAACAAGCGGGAGAAAGTGGACGAGGCGATCGCCGCGCTCGAGAAGGCGATCGCCCTCGACCCGGGGAACGGGAAGCCGTACTACTTCCTCGGCATCGCGTACGACAAGAAGGGAAGCGGCGAAAAGGCGCGTGAAGCATACCGCACCGCCGACCGTCTCCTCCAGGCGGGGCGGTAATGGCCGGAAGGGCGGTCTTGAGAGAACGGCTCGCGTCGCTTCGCCGCGACGGCGCCACCGGGCTGATCCCGTTTCTCACCGCCGGCGACCCGTCGATGGCGTTCACCGAAAGAGCGATCCGCGCGCTCGACCGTCCCGGGGTGGTGGCGATCGAACTGGGAGTCCCTTTTTCCGATCCTCTCGCCGACGGTCCGACGATCCAGCGCTCTTCCGAACGGGCGCTCGCCGCCGGTGTGACTCTCCCCGCGACGCTCGACCTCGTGAGGCGCCTGTCGGGAACGATTTCCACGCCGATCGTACTGATGTCCTACTACAATCCGATGCTCCGCCATGGGCTCGACCGCTTCGCGAAGCGGGCCCGCCGCTCCGGTGTGGCCGCGGTGATCGCCACCGACCTCCCCGTGGAAGAGGGGGCGCCGTACCGGAAGGCGATGGATCGCGTCGGCGTGGGAACGGTCTTCCTCGCCGCACCGACCAGTTCGCGCGAAAGGGTAAGCCGGATCGCGGAGGCGTCCGACCCGTTTCTTTACTATGTCAGCATGACCGGTACCACCGGATCGGGAAGCGATCTACCGAAGGATGTGGTCGATCGACTCGAGATGATCCGCCGTCTCATCGCGACGCCTCTTGCCGTCGGCTTCGGCGTGACCCGTCCCGAGCACGTGAAACGTCTGGCGCCCCATTGCGACGCCGTGGTGGTGGGAAGCGCCCTCGTCGCCGCGGTGGAGCGCGAGAAGCGAACCGTCGACCGGCTCGGCGCCCTCGATCGTCTCGTCGGCCGGCTGTGCGGACCGCTTGCCGGACGAGGTGCTTGACGTGCCCCGGTCCCTTACGATTCTTCGAATCCCGAACTTGGCGATCACCGCCGCGGCGCTCCTGTTCGCGCACCAGATCGCGGGAGGGGGCGCTCCCGGCTCGGGAACGATTCTCTCCTTCGCCGCCGCGATCCTCCTGGTGGCGGGATTTTACGTGGTGAACGATATCGATGACCGCGAAACGGACCGCGTGAACCGCCCCGAAAGGCCGATACCCTCGGGAGCGATCACGGTGGGCGTCGCGCGCGGGCTCGCAGCGTTCCTATTCGCCCTCGCCGCCGGAGCGGAAATCGCCGCCGGGGGGGAAGCGCTTGCGTGGATCGCTACCTGGGCGGCGCTGCTCACCCTCTATGAATTGCGGGTGAAACGATATGGACTCGCGGCGAATCTCCTCGTGAGCGGTGTCGCGTCGTCGGCCCTCCTGTTCGGTGCCGCGGCCGGCGGCGACGCGGCGGCCGGGGCGGTGCCGGCTCTCTTCGCCTTTCTTCTCCATCTCGGCAGGGAAGTGCTCAAGGACTTGGCCGACATGCCGGGCGACCGGGCGGCGGGCCGCTCTACGTTTCCAATCCGGTGCGGGGCGCGCCGCGCGCTCCTGGTGGCCGGCGCGGCGGTGGCCGTTCTGGTGCTCCTGTCGCCCGTCCCCTTTTTCGCGGGACTCTATGACAAGGTCTACCTCGCCGTGACGATCCTGTTCGTCGACGCCGTTCTCGTGGCCGGAGCGGTCCACCTCTTCCGGCGGCGCGACGCTGCGGCCGCCGGACGTTTCTCACGCCTTCTCAAGAGCGAGATGTGCATCGCCATGGCGGCGATCTACCTCGGCACGCTGGGGATCGGCTGATGGGGATCCCGGTGACGCACATCGTTCTCGGGTTGGTGCAGGGATTCACGGAGTTCTTCCCCGTCTCCAGTTCGGGGCACCTCGTGCTCGCGCAGGAACTGCTCGGCGTGGCGCAAGAGGGGATTCTTCTCGAAGTGCTTCTCCACCTCGCCACGGTGCTCGTGGTGGTGTGGTTCTACAGGAAGAAGGTGGCCCATCTTCTTCAGCCCCGGTTCGACGAGGAGAGAAACCGTTACCGTCTCGCCGTCGTCGCCGGACTCGTCCCCGCCGGGATCGTCGGCGTCTTCTTCAAGGAGTGGTTCGAAAAGGCGTACGAAAGTCCCGTCGCGGTGCTCGTCGCTCTGGGCGTGACCGGCGTGGTGCTCCTTCTCACCCGCTTCGCCCGGCCCGGTCGCCGGCCGCTCACCCTCCCGGTGGCGCTGCTCATCGGCATCGCCCAGTCGATCGCCATCCTGCCGGGCGTTTCCCGGTCGGGAGCGACCATCGCGGCGGCACTTTTTCTGGGCGTGGAACGGGAAGAGGCGGCCCGTTTCTCCTTCCTCATATCGGTTCCCGCCATCCTCGGCGCCGCGCTCCTCACGCTGAAGGACCTCCCCGGCGCCGGCGCCGGGGAGGAACCGTTCGCCCCGGCCGCAGCGGGCATGATCGCCGCGGCCGTGGCGGGTATCATCGCCCTCCGGCTTTTGGTGAAGACGGTGATCCGGGGCCGGTTCGACCGGTGGGGGTGGTATTGCGTCGCCCTCTCCACGGTGGGGATCGTCGCCCTGCTCCTCCCATAGGGCGCCCGGACCCGCCGGGAGGCGGAATTGACAGGAAGGCCGCTCCGCGCTAAGCTGATAAGCTGTTCTATCAACCGATCGGAGCCTGAGAGGGGCCTGTCATCTTATTCGGAAAGGAGCCGGCCGACCGATGCGCCGTGTGACAACAACTGCAACGAATCTCGTGCTGAAACCGATCCTCCTCGGAGCGATTCTCCTGGTGTCCCACCTTCCCCCGGTCGTCCACGCCGACGAGATCGAACAGATCGAACAGCTCGGCCCGGACGATCGCGCCGTGCGCTACAAGGAACTCCTGAAAAAGAAACCCGGCTCGCCCGAGATTCTCTTCAAGCTCGGAAACGCCTACTTCGACCTCGAAAGCTACGAGCAGGCGGCGGAGACGTATCGGGCCGCCTGGGAGGCGGGCGCCGGCGATAAGGCTGTGCTCAACTTGGCGTTCGTGCTCGACAAGGAGGGCCTGCGCGACGAGGAAGGCAAGGTGTACGAGGAGGCACTGGCGAAGGAGCCGGACAACGCGCAACTACGCGCCCACTACGGCGACTATCTTTCCGAAGGGGAGGATGAGGGCGAGGCGATCCGTCTAGCGATGGAACAGTACAGGCGCGCGCTCAATGCCGATCCGAACTCTCTCGATGCGCATTTCGGACTCGGCGTTCTCTTCGCCCGCTCGGGTATTCTCGGGGAGGCGATCGTGGAGTGGAATCGGGTGGTTGAGATCGACGTCAACAGCGACCTGGCGAGAACCGCCCGCACCAATATTCTCCGCGCCGAGGCGAAACTCGGCCGTTGACGGTGTCCCACGGCCTTCGTAGAGTGGGCCCGGCCCCTGAAGAAACGGTATCCAGGAGGTAATGGACCGATGAAATATGGATGGAAAAGCACCAAGCGGTGCGCCTGGCTGTTCGCCGCCGCCCTTCTGGTCGGCGCCGGATGCCAGGCGGTGCACGAAGACGTACTCGAATACGACCGGCCCGAAGTGGATTTGGACGAAACAGAGCAGGTCCGCCGGCTGCTCGACAGCGCGAATTCGTACCTGAAGAGCGAGATCTATCCCGAGGCGGAGAAGAACTACCGCAAGGTGCTCCGCATCGATCCGGCGAACCGCACGGCGAACATCAACCTCTCATACGCCCTGCGCAAGCAGCAGCGCGCCGACGAGGCTTTCGATCTCGACTACAAATTCACCCAGCGCTTTCCCGATGACGCCGAAGGGCATGCCCGTCTCGCGGCGGCTTACGCGGGGGACCGGGATGACATAGCGTCCGCCGCGAAGTCGATGGAAAGGGCGATCGCCATCGACGGGAAAGAGGTGTCGTACTACACCGACCTCGGTTACTACTACGCCGAACTGGAACAGTACGACGAGGCGATCGGCGCCTACGAGAAAGCCGCCGAACTCGATCCGGAGAATGAAACCACCCAAAAAGCGCTCGTTCAGCTCTACGAGAAATCGGGCGACGTCGAAGCGCTCATCCGTTCGAAGGAGAAGCAACTCGCCGATGATCCGGAAAACGCGAGACTGCTGAACGACCTGGCGAAACTGAAGAGGGACCAGGAGGATTACACCGCCGCCGCCGAATACTACGAGCGGCTCTCGAAGGTGGACGAGGGGAATGCGGCGGTGCTGCGCAACCTGGCCGTGTGCTATCTCCAGGTGCCCGACAGCACGGCGGCGCTCGAAACGTACAAGCGCGTGGTGGAGGCGGACCCGAACGATACGGAAAGCTACGTCCGTCTCGCGGAGCTCGAGGGATCGCCCACGTTTCAGCGCTACAGCGACGCCATCAAGACGGTCCGCATCGCCCTCGACCGGGACGAAGGCAACGCCCGCGGATGGTGCGTCTGGGGAAAGGCACTGGAGAACCTGAAGCAATACGACCAGGCGAAGACGAAGTTCAACAAGGCGGTGGAGCTGAACGATCCCGTGTGGTCCGCTTACGCGAGCCAGGAGTTGGTGAGGCAGGACCAGTTGATCGAGCGGGCGAAGAAACTCGCCGATAAGGCGAAGTACGAGGCGACGGAATACGGCGACTGATCCGCCGCGCCCGTCCGGGAATCGAATCGAACCTGTTCGTGCCCGCGTCTCGATCCGAGGCGCGGGCGCTTTTCCGAAGGGAGGGAGTATCCCTGTGGGATCGGCCGAGAGGATCTACATCGACCACAACGCCACCACGCCGGTCAGACCGGAGGTGATCGACGTCGTTATTTCCGTTCTTCGCGAGTGCGGTGGAAACCCGTCGAGCGCCCACGCGAGCGGGAGAAGATCGCGCGAACATCTCGAGGATGCCCGCAGTCGTGTCGCGGCGGCGATCGGCGCGAAGGCGGAAGAGATCGTGTTCACCGCGAGCGGGACGGAGGCGAACAATCTCGCCCTTCGCGGGTTCGCCCGGACGGCGGGCGCCGGGACGGTGGTCACGTCGAATGTGGAGCATCCCGCCGTCGAGCTGCCGTGCATCGAGCTGGAAGAGGCCGGCTTCGCGGTGGTGCGCTGCGGTGTCGAGCCGTCGGGGCGCGTCGACTCCGCGACGTTCACCGGGCGTTTCGACGACACCGTTTTCCTGGCGTCGCTCATTCACGGACAGAACGAGACCGGTGTCATTCAGCCCGTCCGGGCCGTGGGCGACGCATGCCGCGCTAGGGGGATTCCTTTCCACATCGATGCCGCGCAGACCATCGGAAAGCTGCCGGTGAACGTTACGCGCGATCCGATCGACATGATGACCATCGTGGGGCACAAATTCTACGCTCCCAAGGGATCGGCGGCGCTTTATATTCGAAAGGGATTCGACGTGGCGCCGGTTCTTCTCGGTGGTGGCCAGGAGCGGGGGATGCGGCCGGGTACGGAGAACATCGCCCTCGCCGCGGCCCTCGCGACGGCGATCGAACTCGCCGTGAGGGAGCAGCCCGGGGAGAAGGTGCGCCTCCGTTCGATGCGCGATCGTTTCGAGCGGGAGCTAACCCGTTCGGTGGACGGAGTCACCGTGGTGGGCGAGGGCGCCGACCGGCTTCCGGGAACGAGTTGCCTTCTCTTCGACGGCCTCTTCGGCCACGACATCGCGCGAAACCTCGATGAAAGGGGAATCGAGATCTCCACCGGCTCGGCATGCCATTCCGGATCGGTGGAGCCGTCGGCGGTGCTCCTTGCCATGGGCGTCGAGCCGGGACTTGCCACCGGGGCGATCCGCGTCGGCTTCGGCCACGGCAATGATGAAAGCGACGTGGACCGTCTTCTCGAGGAACTGGTCGATGTTTGCCGGAAGCTTCGCGACCATGGCTGAGAGGAAGGGCGCTAACGTCCTGCCCGCCCATGGGGATCGTGTGGCGGTCGCCATGAGCGGCGGCGTCGACAGTTCCCTTGCCGCGGCACTCCTTGTCGAGCGCGGTTGTCGCGTCACCGGCATCACCCTCAAGCTTTGGTGCAGTGATGATTTCCCGCACCTGGAGAGCGAGAAGTCGTGCTGCTCCGCCGAGGCGATCGAAGATGCCGCAGCCGTTGCCGCGCGGCTCGGTATCGCCCACCACGTGTGGGATTTCAGCGATTCCTTCAGGAGAGAAGTGATCGAGCCTTTCCGGCGCGAGTACGCCCGAGGGAGGACACCGAATCCCTGTGTCGACTGCAACAGGCGCATCCGATTCCGCGATCTCCACGAGAAACTTGTCCGCGCCGGTTTCGATGCGGTCGCCACCGGTCACTACGCCCGCATCGAAGAGGATCGGCGGGGAAGGAGGCGGCTCCTGCGCGGACGGGATCGCGCAAAGGATCAATCATACGTCCTGTGGGGGATCGATCCGGAGGCGCTTCGCTCGGCGGCGTTTCCGGTGGGCGATTTCACGAAGAGCGATGTGCGGCGTCTTTGCGCGGAGAGAGGGCTCGCCGTGGCGGATAAGGAGGAGAGCCAGGATATCTGTTTCGTGCCCGATCACGACGTGGCGGCATTCCTCGGTGCACTTAAGCCTGGGATCATCGTCGATCGGTCGGGCGCGAAGGTGGGGGACCACGGCGGTGCGGCGCGGTTCACCGTGGGGCAGCGGCGCGGTCTCGGCGTGTCGGCGAAGCGTCCGCTTTATGTCACTGCCGTGGACACGGCGAACAACGTGGTCCAGGTCGGGCACGAGGAGGAACTCTTCTCCACCGGCGCCGTCGCCGCCGATGTGAACCTCCTCGTCTCCGCCGAGGAGCTTACGGATTCTTCCGGCCTGTCGGCGAAGATCCGTTACCGCCATGAACCGGCCCGCGCAGAGATGCGCATCGACGAAGGCCGGCGGCTGCGCGTCCGCTTCGACGAGCCGCAGCGCGCGATTACTCCGGGACAGTCGGTGGTGATCTACCGGGGCGACGAGGTTCTCGGCGGCGGCGTGATCGACGGCGCCATCCGAGCGTGAAGATCCGCCGAATGGCTTCTTGAAAATAACCGCGCAACATGTTATTATTCAACGGCCTTTAAGAGCCGTGCTTGAATTTCCGGCTTCCTGAAACGTGCCGGTTCCCCCGCCGGAGTGGTGATCCGTTGGCGTTCATCGACCGTTCATTCCGCCTATCCGCACTCCGGCGGGTGCTTCCGGCACTCCTCGCGGTATCGGTTGTCCTCTTTCCCCGGGAGGGGACGGCGTTCTCGTTCACCGAGGATTTCACGTCCACCCAGTTCGAAGATACGCTACAGACGACGGCATTCTGGGACACACTGTCGGGATCGTTGAAGCTTCATCCTTTTCGGGTCGCCGACGTGGGCGCGTTCGATACGCCGAACTACGCCCACATCGTGGCGGCCTCCGGACAGTACCTCTACGTAGCGGACGGGTCGGCGGGGGTGCAGATCCTCGACATTTCCGACCCGACGAACCCTCTCGCCGCGGGGAGCTACGCCGCGCTCGACTACACCTACGATGTGGTGGTGCGGGGGGATCTCGCCTTCGCAGCGAGTCGTGATGCCGGGCTTCTCGTTCTCGATATCAGCAATCCGGTGGCGCCGGCGCTTCTGGGAATCTACAACACGCCGAGCTACGCCGCGAATATCGACGTGTCGGGCGACATCGTCTTCGTGGCGAACGCCGCGGGGGGGCTCTACCTGGTCGACGTAAGCATCCCCTCTGCGCCCGTTCTCGCCGGCTCTCTCGACGTGGGGGTATCGGTGCTCGATGTGATGGTCCGAGGGAATTATGCCTACCTCGCTTGCGGTGGTTCCGGTCTATTCGTGGCGAACGTGAGCGATCCGACGGCGCCGACGGTGATCGGATCGTTCGATACGCCCGGTTCGGCGTTCTCCCTCGATGTTTCGGGGAACCGCGTGTTCGTCGCCGACTGGGCATCGGGGCTCCAGGTGATCGACGTCACCGATCCCGCCTTTCCAACACTCCTCGGTAGCTACCCCAGTTCGGGGGCGACCTATTTCGTCGCCGTGGACGGCGATCGGGCGTACATGGCGGACGGCCCCGCCGGGGTGTTCGTGCTCGACGTCGGCGGAACGGGGTCTCCCGTCCTTCTTCGATCGATCGATACACCGGGAAACGCGAAAGGGCTCGATCTGGAAGGGGATGTCCTCTGGGTGGCGGACGGTTCTTCCGGTGTGCGCGCCCTCGGCATCGCCACGCCCGTTCTCCCGGCGGAGGCGGGAAGCATCGACACGCCCGGCTCGGCGTACGGCATCGCCGTATCGGGACTTTTTGCGTGGGTGGCGGACGGCATCGGAGGGGTGAGGACGCTCGATATGTCCGAGCCGTCCGCCCCGGTCGACGCCGGTGCCCTCGCTTTCGGGGGGATCACGTACGACGTGGCGGTGGAGGGAGATCTTCTCGTCGCGGCGTCGGGGCCGGCGGGCCTGGAGATGATCGACATCACCACCCCTTCCACACCGTCACTCACCGCCACGGTAAACACCGCCGGTTCGGCGACAGGCGTCGCCCTCTCGGGGAAATATGCCTGGGTGGCCGATGATGTGGATGGGCTGAAGGTGTACGACATCTCGAATCGGGCGGCGCCGGCGCCGGTGGGGAGTCTCGCCACGGCGGGAAGCGCCAACGCGGTCGCCCTTTCCGGCGATTATGCCTATGTGGCGGGCGGTCCGGCGGGGCTCCAAGTGATCGACATCACCGACCCGGCCGCTCCCGCGTCGGTTGCATCTTCGGCCACCGCCGATTTCGCTTCCGACGTGGCGGTCGGCGGCGACTGGGCGTTCGTCGCCGACGGTTCCGCCGGGCTGCGGATTCTCGATATCACGAATCCCGCTTCGCCCGTTCTCGCCGGGATCTACGACACACCCGGTTTCGCCCGGGGCGTCTCCCTCGCGGGGCGCTATGCTTTCGTGGCGGACAACGGCGCCGGTGTCATGGTGATCGACGTGAGCAACCGGAACGCACCGGTACTCTTCGGGAGCTACGACACCGCCGGTCCCGCCTACGGCGTAGCCCCGTACGGCGGCCATCTTCTCGTGGCGGACGGCGTATCGGGGGTTGTATCGCTGGAGGTGTTCCATTCCGACTTCGATCTCTCTCGAAACGCGGGACGATCGAAGGTGATTCACAGCGGTCTTTATGAAATCGCTGCCGCCAAACTGATGTTCACCGGAACAGGCGGCATCGCATGGGAGGTGAGCGCCGACAGCGGAATGTCGTGGGAGACGCTCGTCTCCGGCGGGCCGTGGGCGGCGCTCTCCGGCCCGGGGACCGATCTCCTATGGCGATCGACCCACGGTTACGACACGCCGGGGGTGAACCCGTCGTGCGATGCCCTCACGGTGGAATGGCTCCATTCGCCGGCGCTCATCGACTCGGTGGTCGATCTCCCCGCCGACCAAGGCGGAACGGTGCGGATCTACTTCTCGGCGTCGGGTCTCGATATCCCGGCGCAGACCGCCTTTCCGATCGCCTCGTACGGCGTATGGCGAAGGATTCCCCCCGGGCCGCTCCGGGCGGCGGCGCTCTCCGGCGCGGTGGAAGAGGAGGAGTCGCTCATCCCCGGCGCGACGATGGTCACGTCGAAGGGGAGGCGTTTCCTCGTGAATGATGCGGGGAAAGTGGCGGGCACGTTCCCGCCCGGCGTTTGGGAAGCACTCGGCTCCTTCGCCGCCACGCAACAGGAATCGTACATCACCCCGGCGGCCACCCTAGGCGATTCCACTTCATCGGGCGTGTTCTACACCGCCTACTGCATCACCGCCCATACGACGACGCCGTCGGTGTGGTACGCCGGCGCACCGGACAGCGGCTACTCGATCGACAACATCGCCCCCGCACCGCCGGTCGGCCCAGTTCTCGTCGCACCCCACCAGGTGACCTGGGAGCGGGGCGTCGAGCCCGATCTGAACTACTACGCGGTCTATCTCGCCGCGGACAGCAGCGCGACGCCTCTCACCGCCGATCGGATCGGCTTCACCGTCGATACGACTTTCGCCCTTCCCGATACGAGCGGCGGCTACTTCATCTTGGTCACAGCCTTCGACAACGCCGGAAACGAAAGCGATCCGTCGACGGCCGTTCTCGACATCACCGGTGTGAACGCCGCCGGATCGAATCCGATCGTGCCGTTCCATCTCTACGGGAACAGCCCGAACCCGTTCAATCCCGAGACGGTGTTTCGTTATACCCTCCCCGGGGCGGAGCGGGTTCGCCTGGTTATCATCGACGTGGTGGGGAGGGAGATCGCCACGATCGACGAGGGATACCGCGAAGCCGGCCTGCACAAGGCCCGCTGGGACGGACGAAACCGCGCCGGGGTGGAGGCGGCGTCGGGAATCTACTTCGCCAGGCTCGAGGGGGAGGAGAATCGGGCGACAAGGCGAATCGTCCTCCTACGTTGAGATGGAACGGTTGTATTCGCCAAGCTGGATCGTCCCGTCGAACTTCCCTCCGGCGATGTGGAACGCTTATCGCCCGGTTCGCGTCCTGTGCGAGGCCCCTTCCGCTCACGCCCCGTACAATGCGGGTTTTCCCTTCCTTTCCCGATTCGTTCCAGCCCCGATTGAATACTCCAGCGACAAAGGAACGAATCCGTGCAAATCGGTGACAATTAACGATCTATAAGGGTGTTTCCCTCCGTTTGAGCTTGAAAGTAACCGTCAAGTGTGGTAATATCCTGCCGAGTCGTCGGAATATTCTGCGTCACTCCCCCGACGCATCCCCCCTTTTTCGGTGCTCACAATATGTGATCGAACCGGGAACCTGGGCAGGAGGCTATTGTATGAAACGTTGTTATCGTATCTTATCGATTCTGATCGCTCTTTCGTTTCTCGGTGCGGCCGCGGTGTATGCGGATCCTGTCTACGAGGCGACGATCACCCTCGGTCGTGATCCGGAGCCGCCGATCTGCACGACGCCGAACAATGCGGTCACCCTATTCTGGGACATCACTCATCTAAGCACGCCCAACTACGTCCATTACCAACTGGAAGACCCCACCCGGACGATCATCCTCGAGCAGCAGGACTATCCCGGCGGTACGGGAACGAACGTCGTGCGGAACTGGGTGGTTCCGCTCGGGAGCGTTGAGGGCAAGTATTGGGTTCGCGTCGAGTACTGGTCGTTCCAGGCTGGGAACGAGGCGAACGCCGAAGTGACGTTTTACGTGTGCAATGCCACGGGAGAGATCTGCGCCAGCAAGTTCGAGGATGCCAACCTCGACGGAACATGCAATCCGGGAGGAGGAGAACTCGTTCCCGACGTGCCGGTTCCAAACTGGTGGATTTGCATCACGACGCCGACGGGCGATACGTTTTGCCAGCGCACCGACGTGAACGGCCGCGTGTGCTGGTACAACCTGCCGGCGGGGAACTACACCGTGTTCGAACCCGCCGTGGCGGGATGGCACCCGGTGGGGGCTTCTTCGTACAACGTCGTGGTCGGTTCAACGCCGGTGGATGTGACCTTCTGCAACGCCCAGGATCAGACCGCCACCGAGGAAGGCTCGTGGGGGGAGATCAAGTCGCTCTTCCGGTAGAGGAGTGGGGGTGGAACGGATTTACCCTGCGTATCAGCTTGTCACGTGTTTCGGGGCCCGGCGTTTGCCGGACCCTTCCATTCGGTGGGCGCGCGGGGCGAGTCGACCCTCCGGGGTGGAGGATTCGGTCGCGGGGTCGCCTCCGCCTCTGTTCTATATTGAAAAGATTCACACAATCTGCTATGATCACATAATGATTCTGGAGGACTGTCCGTTCTGTGCTTAATCATGCCGTCGCACCATGCGGCAGGGGGGATCGTATGAATCGTTGTTATCGCATTGTTATGGTAGCTGTTACTTTCGCGCTCCTCGGCGCGGCCTTCGGCGCGTTCGCGGAACCGGAAGTGGCGACGATCAGTCTCGGTCGCAATCCGGAGCCGCCTCTTTGCGTTCTCCCGAATGGTACCGTGACCTTTACCTGGGATATCCAGCACCTGACCACCCCGAACTACGTTCATTACCAACTCGAGGATCCGACCCGAACGATCATTATCGAGCAGCAGGACTATCCGGGCAGCACCGGACTCAATATCGTTCGCAACTGGGTCGTTCCTCCGGGAAGCGCCGAGGGGAAGTACTGGATCCGCGTGGAATACTGGTCGTTCGAAGCATCGAACGAGGCGAACGCGGAAGTTACCTTCTATGTCTGCAACGAAACCGGTTCGATTTGTCTTCAGAAGTGGGAAGATGTGGATCTCGACAACCAGTGCGATCCGGCCGGCGGTCTCGACGCCCCGGTTCCGAACTGGTGGCTGTGCATCACTACCCCGCAGGGCGATACCTTCTGTCTACAGACCGACGCGAACGGCCAGGTGTGCTGGACCGGACTGCCGCTCGGAGTCTATACGGCGTTCGAGCCGGCTGTCGCCGGATGGCATGTCGCCTCCGGTGCGTCGACCTATTCGGTGCAGGTCACGGCGAATACACCGCCGGTGATCTTCTGCAACCAGCAGGATCAGACCGCTACGGAAAAGGGTTCGTGGGGAGGGGTGAAGTCGCTCTTCCGGTAAGTCCGGAAGAAAGCGACCCATACGTTCGGGTATGATTCGAAAGGCCCGGTGCGGCGTGCACCGGGCTTTTCTTCGTTTCCGAAAATGCGGTCATTCGCGGCGGGTCGACCGGTCATGCGCGCTGCGGCATCCGGTTGGTCAGCCGTCGCTGCCGGCGGTGAGAAACACGATTCTTCCGTAGAAGCTCATGGCGCTCTCGCCCGTATTGTCCGAGTCGGTCATGATAGCGATCCCGGCGATCGGCGGTGGATCGTTGCCGAACACCTTCCTGTAATCGGCGACGACGTTCCTTCGCATCGTCATCCACCGGCCGAGACGACCGGGACCGCTTTCCACGACGAGCGCGCGGCAGCGGTCGGTGTACGGACTCGGGATAATCGACCCGATCGGTGTGGCGCTCGCCCAGACATAGGCGAGCGCCGCTTCCGGTGGGGGCGCGCCGGGAAAGAGGTGGATGAGGGAGTGTTTCAGCTTGCCGAAGAACGATCGCTCCTCGGCGGGTTTGTCGAAGATGACGAAAAGGCGTGCAGGGAAATCGTCGCCGGTCCGCGAGAACGGATCGGCGGTCCGGTAGATTTTGGTGATTTTCCATTTCCACGAAAGGAGGGGGGATTCTTCCGGAAGCACCCGTTCCGTGCGGATCAGACCGGACGAGGAAGAGTTGCTGATCGCGCAGATCGCTTCGATCCCCTGGTCGATGGTCGACATATATCTTGTGCGGCGTTCGACGCCGGGGAAGGTCATTTCCCGCCAGCCGGCGGCGGACAGATCGGCGGATGCCTGTGTGGATGTGAAGGTGGGCTTCCGGCCGTCACTCTTCGCGACCGGGATTGTTCGTCCGGCCGGGATGGGGGATCGTTTCCCCGTTTCGATGCGTGCGGCGGCACCGCCGGCGGAGGGCAAAAGGGCCAGCAAGAGGACGAGCCATGGGCAGGGCCGGAGAAGCGACGGGGCCACGGGCGGCGAGTCGGCCGTGACGCGATCCGGCTTGCGGCAAGAGTTGCTCGTCGCATAGCCGCCGCCTGAGGCCTGTCTGCCTATTCCGCTGAATCTGAACAGCTATTCCGGTTTATCTGAACGCATCCGCTCACCGATCTTGGTCGGAGCGTAGCGACGCCTCCGTTTCGTTGTCTACTTCATTTCTGTTTCGGTTTTATTCTCCTTTCTGAGAGAA
>JAJRWB010000079.1 GCA_024276995.1 Candidatus Eiseniibacteriota bacterium
CTCTTCCACCGACGGCGGCCGGCCGATCTTCGCGTCGAGCACACGGATCGCGGCGATGAAAAGATGTCCCTCATCGTATGTCGGTCCCTGGTCGGTCATGACGACGATCTCCCCTTCGTGTAATCTCTCCCTTGTCCCGAACCCCTTCCGTCTCTTCGCCCCGCATGGTTCGATTGTACCGAACGGCGTTCCCTCCCGCCAGAGAATCCGCGCCGTCGACGATCGGTGCGGTTGGCGCAAGGTCCCGATTCGTTTATAATCGCCCGATATGCCCGGAGAATCCCGAAGCGGGGTGAGACCCCTCGATCGAGTGGAGAGATTCCTTTGACAAATCGTCTTCCGGTGTCGATCGCGGTGGGGGCGCTCCTCACGATGGCGCTCGCCGCCGCGGCTGAGGAAACGTACGATCTCGCCCGCGCCGTCGAGCGCGCCATCGAAGCGAACCGCACCCTCCGGATCCAAGCGGTCGAAGAGGAGAAGGCGGGAGCGAAGGTGCGCGAGGCGTGGGCGGGAGCGTTTCCACGGATCGATTTCTTCGGAACGATGAACCGGAATCTCGAGGTCCAGTCGACCTTCATCCAGACCTTCGGTGGTTTCGGCGGCGAGACGGGAGCCGACAGCACCGGCGACAAGAGCGGATCGACCGGCTCGGAAATCATCAAGCTGAAATTCGGCGCCGACTACGATTACCTCTTCAATGTCCGGCTCCGCCAGCCGCTTTGGCTCGGCGGCAAGGTGGGCGCGGCGGTGAGGGCGGCGCGGGCGTACAACCGCTCGACGAAGAGCGGCGGCCGTGCCGTCATGGCGTCGGTCGTGCTCCAGACGAAGATCCTCTTCTACACCGCTCTCCTCTCGGGGAAGGTGATCGACGTTTTCGAAGCGGCGCGCGACAGGGCCGAGCGCCACCTCGAGTCGGTCCGCCTGAAGAGGGATCACGGCCTGGTGTCCGACTTCGAGCTTCTCCGCGCCCGGGTCGCGCGTGCCGGCGCGGATCCTCCGCTGATCGAGGCCCGGAACCGCTACGAAAAGGCGCTCAACAAGCTGAAGGTCGATCTCGCCCTTCCCCTGGAAGAGGCGATCGAAGTGCGGGGAGAACTCGATTTCACCCCTGTCCCCGAGAGAATCCTCGATGAGCGGGGGGCGGCCGCCGTCGAGACGAGGCACGATCGGAAGGCGCTCGAGTTCCAGGCGAAGTTGAGCGAGCAGGCGCTTCGCGCGGCGAGGGGAGACCGCTACCCGAATTTCTACCTCCTCGGGGCGTACTCTCTCTCGGGAGCCTCCGACGATCTTCGCTTCAACAGCGACGAGCGGGCGACCGCGTCGTCGGCGTCGATCGAGGTGAGTCTTCCCCTCTGGACGAGCGGCGCCACCACGGCGAAGATCCGGCAGGCGCGGGCGGACTACGCCATCGCCCGGCTTCGACTCGAACTTCTCGACGAACAGATCCGCGAGCAGGTCACCGCCGCACGACTCGATCTCGAGAGCGCCCAGGAGCAGGTGGAGGCGAACCGGGAGGCGTTCGAGCTGGCGCACGAAGCGTATGAAATCGCGGAAAGCCGTTACGAAAACGGTCTTCTTTCACAGATCGACCTGCTCGATGTGAATGACACGTTGACCGAGGCGCGTATCAACCTCCTGCGATCTCTCTTCACTGTGCTCACGGCGCGCGCGAACTGGGAGAACACCGTGGGAATCGATTGGGGCGAAACATGGTAGGAACCGTTTTTTCATCACCGCTCCGCCGTGCGGAGGTTTGCCGGAACTCGTGGATCGTCGCCTTCGCCGCGGGGGCGGTTCTTCTTGCCGGCTGCGGCGGCGAGAAGGGTGCCGACGGCGCCGGCGAGGCGAAGCGCGTGCGCCGCGTGGCGGTGGAAACCGCTCCCGTGGAGCGGCGGTCGTTCACCGATTACTTCGAGCTTCTCGGCACGGTGCACGGCAACCGCGAGGCGACCATGGTGTTCGAGGTGGGCGGCGTCGTCGAGGAGGTGATCGCCCGGAAAGGTTCGTTCGTGAAGAAGGGTGACCCGATCGCGCGGCTCGACGACGAACTCTACCGCGCCGGTCTCGACGAAGCGGAGGCGGCGCTCGTCATCGCGAAAGAGACGTACGAGCGGAGCACGGCGCTGAAGGAGAAGGGCGCCATCGCCGAGCATGATCTGTCGAGTCTCCGCCAGGAGTACGAAATGGCGAAGGCACGCCGCGCGGGTGCGAAGGCGCGCTGGGAGAGGACGGTGCTTCGCGCCCCCTTCGACGGTTATGTGGACGAGCGGTTTCTCGACGAAGGCGATTACGCTTCGCCGGTCAGTCCTTTCGTCCGGGTGATCGACCTTTCCACGGTGAAGGTGGAAACGCCCGTTCCCGAGGCGCATCTCGCCCTCGTCCACGAAGGGGGGGATGCGTGGATCACCGCCGGGCAGTACGAGAATCGCGTCTTCGAAGGGAAGATCACTTTCGTCAGCCGGGAAGTCGATCGCTCGACGCGGACGGTGGGCGTGGAGGTGACCCTCGATAACCGTGACGGCGCCCTCCGGCCGGGCATGACGGTGAGGGCGCGGCTCGTCCGGAAGATCTACGAGGAGGCGATCGTCGTCCCCCAGGACGCGGTGGTGAATACCGAGCACGGTCCGGGGGTGTTCCTCGCCGTCGACGGCGAGGCGGAGATGAGAAACGTCGGCGTCGAGGCGGTGTACAACGAGCTCGCCGTCATCGGCTCCGGACTGGAGGCGGGGGAGACGCTGATCACCACCGGCGCCCGCGACCTGGTGGAGGGGGAAGCGATCGAAATCGTTTCCGGCGGGGAGGCCGATGTCGATCACTGATTTTTCTCTCCGGAATCGGACGGCAGTCTTCGCCCTTTGTTTCCTCATCGTCATTCTCGGTGTCGGTTCGTACCTGTCGCTTCCGAAGGAATCGAACCCGTCGATCACCATCCCGATCATCGTGGTGACCATCCCGTACTTCGGCGTCTCACCGAACGATCTCGAGTCGCTCGTCACCAAGAAGGTGGAGACGAAACTCGACGAGATCCGCCAGGTGAAGGAGCTTCGATCCACCACGTCGGAGGGGCTCGTCTCGATCGAGGTCGAGTTCGAACCGAACATGGACATCGAGTCGGCCCTCCAGCGCGTGCGGGAGAAGGTGAACCAGGCGAAGTCGGAGATTCCCGCCGACGCTGAGGAACCGATCATCACGGAGATCAACTTCGACGAGTTCCCGATCATGATGTTGAACCTCTCGGGAGAATACGGCCTTTTTCATCTAAAGGAGATTGCGGAGAACCTGCAGGACGAAATTAAGCAGATCAAGGGGATCCTGAGCGTCGACCTGTCGGGCGAGTTGGAGCGGGAGGTGCAGGTCGATGTCGATCCGGTGAAGCTGAGATCGTACAACCTCGGTCTCACCGATGTGATCGAGACGATCGCCGAGGAGAATCTCACCATTCCCGGGGGGAGCGTGAACGGCGGGACGGTGAGCTACACCGTGCGCGTGCCGGGGGAGTTCGACGATCCGGGCATCGTGGGCGATCTCGTCGTCACCGCCGTGGACGGGCGGCCGGTGTACGTGCGTGACCTGGCGAGAGTGCGCTTCGGCGTCAAGGAGCGTTCCACCATCTCGCGCCAGGACGGGGTGGAGTGCATCAGCCTTTCGATTTCGAAGCGGTCGGGAGAGAGCATCCTTCGCATCGCCGACGAGGTGCTGGCCATTGTCGATCGGGCGGAGCCGAATCTTCCGCCCACGACGAAGATCACCGTGGTGGCCGACCAGTCGGTGGAGATTCGGAGAATGGTCAACGAGCTGTAGAACAACATCCTGAGCGGTCTCATCCTGGTGGTGGCGGTGCTCTTCCTCTTCCTCGGTTTTCGTAATTCCCTCTTCGTGGCGCTCGCCATTCCCTTTTCGATGCTCCTGTCGTTCATCGTGCTCGCCCTTCTCGGGTACACCATGAACATGGTCGTTCTCTTCAGCCTGATCCTCGCCCTCGGCATGTTGGTGGACAACGCGATCGTGATCGTGGAGAACATCTTCCGCCACCGTATCGAGGGGTACGGCCGGGTCGAGGCCGCGTCGATCGCGACGAACGAGGTCGCCATGCCGGTGATCGCCTCGACGGTGACGACGCTCTGCGCTTTCGGCCCGATGCTCTTTTGGCCCGACATTGTCGGTGAATTCATGAAGTACCTGCCGATCACGCTGATCATCACCCTCACCTGTTCTCTCTTCGTCGCGCTCGTGATCAACCCGACGTTCTGCTCGGTGCTCATGAGAAGGCCGAAGGGAGGAAACCAGACGCGCGCCGACGCGTACCTCAAGAGGATCATCACCGGCTACCGGCGCCAGCTCGACAAGGCGCTCTCCCACCGCGGTCTCACGCTGGGCGGCATCTTCCTCTTCCTGGTGCTGATCATGGGGCTCTACGGTGTCCTGGGGAAGGGGGTTGAGTTCTTCCCCGACATCGAGCCGACCTATGCGTACATCGACGTCACCGCGCCGCTCGGCACGCGGCTCGAGGTATCGGACGCGATCGTGCGGCGGATCGAAGAGCAGGTGCCGACCTTTCCCGACATCAAGCACTACGTCTCCAACGTGGGGAGCGCGTCGGACATCTTCTGGGGAGGGGGCGGGGGAACTCCCAACCGGTCGCGGATCACCGTTGAGTTCGTGGAACGCGAAGAGAGGAAGCAGAGCACTTTCGATACGATCGAGCAGTTCCGTGAGGCGTTCGGCCGCATTCCGGGCGCCCGGGTCGATATTCTGAAACCGGACAACGGTCCGCCCACCGGGGCGCCGGTCGACGTGGAACTGCTCGGCGAGGATTTCGACGTTCTCGGGAAACTCGCCCGGCGAGTGGAGGAGAAGATCAAGAACATCCCGGGCATCGTCGACCTCAAGAACGATTTCGACGAGGGACGCCCGGAGATCCGCGTCCACATCGACCGGGAGAAGGCGGCGCTCTACGGTCTCTCAACGGCGACGATCGCGAGCACCGTGCAGACCGCGATCATGGGGACCGAGGCGAGCAAGTACAGGGTGGGAGAGGATGAGTACGACATCACCGTCCGTCTCGACAAGGGCGACCGCGACCGGTACGAAAACCTCGACCAGTTGACCGTTTTTTACGAAGGTTCCCACATCCCGATTTCGAATTTCGCCACTTTCGAGCTGGCCGGCGGACTCGGTTCGATCATCCGGAAGAACCAGGACCGCGTCGTTTCGGTAACGGCCAACGCGGAAGGGCGGCTCTCGGGAGACGTGCTCGCCGACGTGATCGCCGAGCTGAAGGATTTCGAACTCCCTTCCGGCTACTCGATCCGTTTCTCGGGCGAAACGGAAGACCAGGACGAGGCGGCGACATTCTTGGAGAACGCCTTCGGCATCGCGCTGTTGCTCATTCTCATCGTGCTGATCACCCAGTTCAATTCGATCGTTCTTCCCGTGGCGATCCTCGCGTCGGTGCTCCTGTCGCTGATCGGCGTGTTCATCGGTCTCATGGTGGTGCGTATCCCCTTCGGTATCATCATGACCGGCGTCGGCGTGATCTCCCTCGCCGGGGTGGTGGTGAACAACGCGATCGTTCTCATCGATTACATCGGCAAGCTGCGCGCACGGGGGCTCGAGAAGAAAGAGGCGATCATCGAGGCGGGGGCGACCCGCTTCCGCCCGGTGATCCTGACGGCGATCACCACGATTCTCGGCCTGATCCCCCTTTCCACCGGTTTTTCCTTCGATTTCAAGAGTTTCCGGTTCATCGTGGGGGGGGAAAGCTCCGAGTGGTGGAGTTCGATGGGCGTGGCGGTGATCTTCGGCCTCGCGGTGGCGACTTTCCTGACGCTCATCATCGTCCCGGTGCTCTACTCGGTGCTCACCGCCTTTTCGGACCGGGTCGCCGCCGGCGCTTCCCGCCTCCTCCACGGCGACGAGGGGGGGGGGCGGGACAAGCGCACCACGGTCTGAGCGTTGACACCGTTTCGCAACCCCGCTATGCTTGATCCGTTTCCCGGGCAACTCCCTCAGGAAAACAGAGGTTTTCGAATTCCTTCAAGGAGGCAGGCGCATGAATATCCGGTGGCTCGCCACGTTTCTCTTTCCCGCATGTGTGGGATCGCTCCTGCTCGTATCGTGCGGTGACAACGGCAATCCGGCGTCGCCGGGGGGTGGGGGAAGCACGGTGACGTTGACCGCGCCTTCCGCCGGCGCCGAGATCGCCGGCTCGATCGAGGTGACGGCGAAGCTCGATACGTCGGTGGTGCGGGGGGACAACATCAAGAGCAGCGCGCTCGCCGTGGACGGCACGGCCGCGATCACCGATACGCTCCCTTTCCCCGCCGCGTGGGACGGGCAACTCGCCTTCACCCTCGATACCGATCTCTTCGCCGAGGGGAGCCACACGATCGCCGTGAAAGTGTTCGACCTCGCCGGAAACCTTTACACCTCGGATGAGAGGACGATCGAGATCCACAACGCTCTCGTCTATAGCGAAGATATCCGCCCGGTTTTCACGGCAAGCTGCGCGATGGGCAGTTGCCACGACGGCGTGACGAAAGAAAGCGGCCTCGATCTGAGCGATTACGATGCGATGATGGCCGGGAGCGACCACGGTTCGGTGGTGATCCCGGGAGGCGCCGATTTCAGCCAGGTGATCCAGCGTCTCGCCCTCGCCGATACGAGCGAGAAGCGGATGCCTCCCATGGACAGCGGCATAGACCGACTCGACGACGCCGCGGTGAGCCGGCTGAGGAAGTGGATCGACGACGGGGCGAAAAGAGACGATGGGACCGGCTATTTCGATAACGTCGAAGACAGGGTGTTCAACACGAACCAGGGAACCGATGTGGTGACGGTGCTCGAGAGGGAAACGGGCCTCGTCATGCGCGTCGTCCCGGTGGGCGACATGGAGGAGCACCTCGAGGTCCCCCACTTCCTCATCACCGAGGACACGCCCGATCCGCAGTATTTCTATGTCACACTGATCCGGGCGGATAAGCTGCTGAAGTATTCCCTCGCTGACTATACCTTCGTGGCGAGCGCCGATGTGGGGACGCTGCCGGCGCACGTGATCCTCACCCACGACGGCACCACGGCCTTCGTGTCGAACTGGGACACCGGCGGCGGGACGCAGACGGTGCAGGTGGTGGACACGGCCACGATGACCGTAACGAAAGTGCTCACCGTCGGGAAGGCGCCCCACGGCATGAGGATCACCCACAACGAACCGTACAAGCTGTTCATCGGGAACAGCGTTTCCGACAACATCACCGTCGTCGATGTGGCGACGCAGACGGTGGACACCACCTTTTCGCTTCTCAAGGATTCGGGCGAAACACTGACGCCTCTCCAGATCGCCATCGACAGGGACGACAAGTACGCCTTCGTGGCGTGTCATGACGGCGGCGAGGTGCAGGTGATCGACATCGACAGCCTGAAGGTGATCAAGCGGATCGATGTGGGGAGCGGTGAGGGAGACACGCCCGGCTGCTTCCAGGTGGAGGCGTCGCCGAGGGGCGACTACGTCGTAGTGGCGAACCAGCTGAACAACACGGTGACGGTGATCTCCCAGGCGACCCACGAGGTCGTGAAGATCCTCACCGACGAACACTTCGCGCAATGCCACGGTGTCGATATCTCGGAGGACGGCAACTGGGCGTATGTGACGAACGAGAACACGTCGCAGGCGGTGCCGCCCCATCATCCGACGGAGAGCGACGAGACGCACGGTTTCGTGGCCTGGATCGACCTGAATTCGCTTAGCGTGGAGAAGGTCGTGGAAGTGATGAACGATCCGACGGGAGTCAGCATCTCTCCCGGTCTCGGCAACTGAAACGGAGGAGGCGGAACATGCAGCGGACCCTGAAACGGCGGGCGGTCTTCTCTCTGGCGGCGGTTGCGGCGCTCGTCGCGGGTTGCGGAGGAGGCGGCGATTCTCCCACGTCGGGCGACGGCAATGACAGTCTGCCGAAGCTCGCCGATTTTCCTTTCGCATCGGAATGCAAGGATTGCCACCCCGATCACTACAATGAGTGGAGCGGTTCGCGCCACGCCCACTCGTTCACCGACCCGGTGTTCTTCCACTTCAACAAGACATCGATCGAGGATGACGGCCAGGTGAACCAGACATTTTGCCTCCAGTGCCACTCGCCCGTGGGGGTGGTCACCGGTGAGGTGTCGGGCGTCGTCGATCCGGAAACGGTGCCCGAACGGACGCGCGACGGTGTCGGCTGCGAGGCGTGCCATTTCATGATCGATCCCGGACTCGATAACGAGGGGACCTTCGGGTATCTTCTCGAGCCGGGTATCACCCAGTATGGAAACCTCGGGGAGCCGGTGCGAAACACGTTCCACCTGTCGGAGTACAGGAGCTTCTTCGAGGAGTCGTCGCAGTGCCGGAACTGCCACAATTTCGTCTCCCCGAACGGGCCGTTCGAAGTGACATGGACCGAGTGGGTCGGCTCGTTCAGCGCCATGCGCCGCGAATGCCAGGAGTGCCACATGCCGGCGTACCAGGGGGAGGCGGCGGTCGGCACGGGCGTGACGCGCACCCTCCACCGGCACGAGTTCGTCGGCGCCGACCTGGCGTACACCGCCGATTTTCCGAACAGGGACCGCCAGCGCGCGGCGATCGACTCGCTCATGAAGACCGCGGCCACACTCGAGATCGTGTCGGTCGAGGAGAGCGCCGAGGGGGAGAGCCTTTTCGTTTCTCTCCGCGTCAAGTGCCTCACCGGGCACAACCTTCCGAGCGGCGTGTCGTTCAACCGCGACGTGTGGATCCGTATCGCCGCGCTGTCGGGGAGCGACACGATCTACGCGAGCGGGCTTTTCGATGAAGACGGGAATCTCGACACGCCGGGGGGGGGGACGCGCGATCCCGACCTGAAGAAATTCTATGCCCTCGCCGCGAACCGCACCGAACTCGGGGAGATCACATACGACAATACTTTGAAGCCGCTCGAGGAGCGGGAGATCGGCTACCGCTTCCCCATGGCGGGCGCATCGGGGACGGTCGATCTGAACGTGGAACTCCTCTTTCGCGCGCTCTCGCCCGCCTTTCTCGAAGGGGCGGGGTTGTCGTATCTCGCCACCGACGAGTTCATCCCGGTATTCACCATCGATGCGGACAGCACTTCGATCGTGCTGAGCGGGGGGGGCTGATCGACCGGCGGTAGAGGTCAGCGGAGGAGAAGAATTTTCCGCGTCTCCTTCCCCGCCGGCGATTCGGCGCGGATGAAGTAGAAGCCTGCGGGAAGATCCTCCCCGTTCCGGTCGAGTCCGTCCCAGAAGAGGTCTCTCTCCGGGCCCGCGCTGAACGATTCCTCGCCGAGGTCGCGCACGAGCCTTCCATTGATCGAGTAGATCCGCACGGAGACGGCGCCGGCGATCGGCAGGTCGAAGGAGATGCGCATCTCCTTGTCGGCGAGGAAGCGTAACGGGTGGGGGCGGACCGGGAGGAGGGAGAAGACGATCGGATTCGACACTGTTTCGGCGGAGACGACCTTTTCCTCCGGATAGGGGGTGCGCACCGTTCCCGCCATGTAGAAAGGTTCGAGGCGATACCGCTCCGCTTCCGCCACCGCCCCGCCGTCGTCGAAGAAGGAAAAGGAAGTCCCCCCGCCGATCGGTTCATCGTTGAGACGTGCCGACCCGATCGCTCCTCCCTTGGAGGCGGCGTCGCCGCGATAAAGATCGAATGTCACCCCTGGGACGGCGCGCGCCAACGTCCACACCACCTTCACACCTCCCTCGGCGGCGTCGGCGGCGAAACCGCCGATGCGAAGCACCGGCAGCGGGACGAAGATCGTGTCGGCGGCGAGGAGGACGGCGCCGCTGTCGGGGATCTCGCCTGTCAGCACGTAGCGGTAGGTGTTGCCCGGGCGGGCCGAGTCGTCCACCGCGATGAAGTCGACGCCATCGGCGGTGGCGTGATCAATCGTGTCGCTTCCCGCTTCGCCGTGCCGCGCCAGGACGTACGTCACGTCGGAGCGGCGTGCCGCGATCGACCACTCCGCGGCGGCCGAAAAGCTATCGGTCGTCACCGTCATGCCGAGAAACTCGAACCGGGCGACCGTTGCCAGGAGACTCGTCGTGTCGAGCACCGTCGTATCGGGAAGGATCGAGGCGAGACGGTAGCGGTACTCCATATCCGGTTCGGCGGTGGAGTCGACGAACGCCTGGCGTGCGCCGCCGGCGCGGGGGATCGGAGACGCGCCGATCTTCCGATACTCTTCATCGCCGCCCGTCTTCCGATAAAGATCGAAACCGGTCACACCCTCGCCCCCGCCCGACACCCAGTCGAGGACGACCGCTCCATCGCCGTTCCTTTCGAGAGAGAAGTCGTCGTGGAGGAGCGAGAGGAAGTTCACGCCGCCTCCTTCTTCGCCGACGATGAAGTCCCAGTCGCCGTCGCCGTCGAGATCGCCCGGCGCGGGCGCGGCGCCGTTCCCCACGTCGATCCCCCCCCACGACCGATCGGTGATCGCAAAGAGCGGCCCGTCGTCTCCGTGGCGGTTCTCGCACTCCAGGAGAAGACCGCGCCGGTAGCCGAGCATCAGCTCGGCGTAGCCGTCGCCGTCCGCGTCGTAGAGGGCGGGCACGAGCTGGCGGTCCTCGGCGTCGAATCCGTCGAAACCGAGATCGATCACGTCGGAACTGTCGTTGTCGGAAATCAGGACCGGCTGAAACTCCGATTCGTCTCCGTCGTTCCTGTAATAGAAGAGGTTCGGAATGTACGAAAGCCCCCATTCGCCGACGAGAAGATCGAGATCGCCGTCGCCGTCCACATCGCCGAGTGCGGGGGCGAGGAACTCGTCCGCCGGCGGGTCGGGTGACGGGCAACCGTCGCCGCACAGGGCGAAAACGGGGGATGACGCGGTGCCGGTGTTCACGAAACGATAAAGGGCGTCGAAGCTTCCCATCATCATGTCGAGGTCGCCGTCATGATCGAGGTCGCCGAAGGAAAACGTGAGCGTTCCCCGCGTAGCGAACGTCTCTTCGATCCACGTGAAAGGGGATTCGGCGGGCGGGACGAGACGAAACGCGGGCGAGGCCGGTGTCCCGGTGTTTTCGAAATACTCGATCCGCGCATCGACCTGGCTCTCCTCGCCGGTGCCGATCACCATGTCGAGATCGCCGTCGCCGTCGAGATCGGCGAGCGCCGGCCTGGAGTAGAGACCCCCGTCGATGCCGTGGAGGTAATCGGTGTCGGAGAGGGTGAAGGCGAGGGTCGTGTCGTTTTCCCTCTCGTAGTAGTGGAAAACCTTCGTACCGCGGCGGTCTTCCGGGTTGATGAAAAGCTCTCTCACGCCGTCGTCGTCGATGTCGACGAGGGCTGAGAAATTTCTTCCCACCGTGCTGTCGGGCAGAAGCGATCTGGAGACTTCGCTGTAATGGGCCTCTCCGCCTTCGGGGGTGTCGTTCCTGAAATACCAGAGGCTCTTGTTCTTCAGATCGCCGATCAGCAGGTCGGGCAACGAGTCGTTGTCCACGTCGGCGATGGTGAGGGACGACGTCCCGTGCAGGGCGTCCTCTTCCGGCAGCCGGACGCCGCCGACGAAGGTGTCGAAACCGCCCCAGCCGAGAACGAAGTCGATGAAATCGGGCTCGGCGGAGGTGCCGATATTCTCGTGGAACGCGCCGAGCCCCGTGGTGGCTCTTAAGTAGAGGTAGTCGAGATCGCCGTCGCCGTCGAGATCGTGGAACCGGGGATACTCCGCCGGCGGGATGCCGCCGAGGACGGCGAGTCCGGGCTGAGGGGGCTTCTTCACGAAGCGCGCCTTCGACGGCGTGCCGACATTCTCGTACCATTCGACCTGCTCGTCCCCGGGAGTGAGAAGATCGAGATCGCCGTCGCCGTCGATGTCGGCGAGGTTGATCCACTCCCGGATGAAGACGCCGGCCATCGCATCCTCGGCGAGGGTGAATCGCGCCTCGCTTCGATCGCCGTCGTTCCGGAGGAAAGTGACGCGGTCGTCGGGAGGTTGGCGGACGAGAACGAGATCGAGGTCGCCGTCGGCGTCGAGATCGAGGAAGTGCGCTTTCGGGCGGTGGAGTCCGCCGAGAAAGGGATACTCGAGCGATTCCCCGTCGATTTCCACCGGCGCGGCGTCGAGTCGTTGGAGGAGCGCCTGGGCGCGCGCCGACGAGGGCGCGAGGGCGGCGATCAGCGTCGCGGCGGCGAGGACGGCACGAAGAAGCGGCATCGGGGTACGCTGGGCAATCGATATCGACTTCGACGACATCATAAGCGACCCTCTCTTCAGCGAATCGCCTCGCCGAGCCTTTCCAGTTCGAGAAGGAGGTCTTCCACGTAGGTGGGGGATTGTTCGTCTTGCACGTTGCCGCCGAGGGAGTCGATCTGGTCGTTCGCCGTGGCGTATGCGCCTAGCTCGAACGCCGCCTGGCCGATGATCAACCTCAGGTCGTGCCACGTGAACGTCGAGTCGTGGGGGAAGACATATCGAGGGGCGATGGCGAGGGCGTCGCGCGCCGAGAAGAGCGCCTTCGACAGGTCCGGCGGTTCGAGGTCGCGCAGCGCCACGGCGCGGCCGGCATGGGGGTCGGCGTTTTCGAGACCGGCGATGAGCGCCTCGACGAACGCGCTGTCCGCTCCGGCGAGACGGCCGAGGCCGAGCTTCGCCCAGCCGGCGCCGCTGTACGCCTCGGCGAACGAGGAGTCTTCCTTCGCGGCGGCGGTGAAATCGCTGTTCGCCTTCTCGAAGTCGCCCTCCTCGAAGGCGAGCCACCCGGCGCGGGTGAGCTCGTCGGCGCCGGGGCCCGGACCCGAGCCGCCCGGTCCGGTCGAGGTGCGCCTCCCGTCGCCGCAGCCGGCGAGAAAGGCCGCGAGGGCGGTCAGGAGAACGGCGAAGAGGATCGCTGCGATTCGGTTGCGCGCAGCGAAACCTTCGCGGCCCTTTCCGACGCCTTGAAACGCGTTTTCCCTCTTCGCCATGCAACTGATTGTACCAGATCGGGCGGCGAGGGTGAACCGCCCGCCTACCGCACTCCCACCGCCTTGTGTGCCTGGGGGATGACGCGGACATCGTCGAGGATACGGGAGAGCCGCGCCTGCCATCGGGAGAGCTGTGCGGGCGAGGGCGCCTCGCCCCGCCCTTCGAAGGGAGTGAGCGGCTGGAGGATGAAGGGGATCGAGGGCGACACTTCCGCCACGACGAAGGCGGCCTTTTCAAGTTCCTCGAGCGTGCTCTTCGCGCCGGCGACCGCCTTGACGAAGATCTCCGCTCCGGAGGCACCGGCGCGCTCGAGGAAGTCGCCGTGCGCTTCCCATCGGGATACCTCGCCCGTCGCGCCCGGCAGCTTGATGTCGATCGCCGCGATGTCGATCCACCGCGCCACCTTTTCGAAGCGCGCGGGGAGGTCGCCCGTCGTCTCGAGATAGATCACGCGGCCCGCCACTTTCAGGAGCGGGAGGAACGCGCCGAGGAAGCGATCGTGAAGGAGCGGTTCTCCGCCCGTGAGGGCGACCGAGTGATGCGGCCCCGCCTCCCGGTCGAGGCGGTCGATCTCATGCGCGAGGCTGTGTGGCGTGACCGGGTTCGTCCCGCGGCGCATCTCGTCGCCGACGGCGGCGAGCGCCACCGGGAATGTCACCGGACGATAGCCGCTCCCCTGCCGGGCGCTCACCGAGCCGGGGGTGTCGCAGTAATCGCAGTTCCTGTGGCAGCCGTAGAAACGGACGAAGATCTGCCTCCGCCCGACGTGCACCCCTTCCCCCTGGAAGGAGCTGAAAAGCTCGGTGAGGTGCGCCTCGGGAACGGCTCGCTCTTCTTCTTTCCCCCGTGCTTCATTCATCGTGTCATGATAGCGCGAATCGCCTCCCGGGGCGACCTTCCGTCCCGCGCATATCGGTGCGGAATCGCCCGGCAGTGTGCTACAATGCCGGCGCGGAAGGAGAGCGGAAATGACCGACCGTGAAAGCCTCGATTTCACCATCCGAACGCTCGGCGAGTGCGCCGTCGACTCGCCCCTTCACCTTTCGCACCACACGGGCGACGGCATCGCGAACTATACGCGCCGCATGAGCCGTGTCCTCGCCGACAACAGCGAGGAGGCGTGGATCCGGTTCAAGCTGAAAGGGGAGAAGCCCCCTGTGCTGGAAGTCGCCGGACCGAGGGAGAAGATCTACTTCTCACCCGACAAGGTGTGGGCGGGGATCGTCTCGTGCGGGGGGATCTGCCCGGGGACGAACGACGTGATCCGCGGTCTCGTGATGGAGCTTTATCATCATTATGGTGTCAAGAATATCCAGGGGTTCCGCTTCGGGTACGCGGGGCTGGCGAAGGACGGCGAGGAGCCGTTCGAGCTCACCCCCGCGAAAGTCGCCCAGATCCACCGGCGGGGGGGGAGCTTCCTCGGTTCGTCGCGGGGGGCGCAGGAGACGGGCGAGATCGTCGACACCCTCGAGCGGCGGAAGATCGACATGCTCTTCACTATCGGGGGCGACGGCACGCAGCGCGGCGCGCTCCAGATCGCCGCGGAGGCGAAGCGGAGGAAGCTGAAACTTTCCATCGTCGGTATTCCGAAAACGATCGATAACGACCTGATGTACGTGGGCAGGACGTTCGGTTTCCAGACCGCTTTCACCATCGCGAGGGACGCGGTGACGTGCGCCCACGCCGAGGCGGAGAGCGCGCGGCATGGTGTGGCGATCGTCCGTCTCATGGGAAGAGAGTCGGGTTACATCGCCGCCAAGGCGGCGCTGGCGAGCGGCGACGCGAACTTCGTTCTCATCCCGGAAGTCCCCTTCGTACTTGATGGAGAGGCGGGACTGATTGCCGCCCTCGAGAAGCGGCTGCGCGAACGGGGCCATGCACTCATCGTCGTCGCCGAGGGGGCGGGACAGGAGCTTCTCCACCGACGGGCGGAGGAGCGGTGCACCGACGATTCGGGGACCGCCGTTCTCGGCTACATCGGCGTCTTCCTCCGCCACGAGATCTCCGAGCGGCTGAAGAAGAGCGACGTACGGCCGGTGGTGAAGTATATCGACCCGACCTACCTGATCCGGTCGGCGCCGGCGATCGCTTCCGACAATGTCTTTTGCCTCCAGCTCGCGCAGCACGCCGTTCACGCCGCGATGTGCGGGCGCACCGAGATGGTCGTCGGCCTCAAGGGGGACGACTTCATCCATGTGCCGATCGCCGCCGCCGTGAGCCGGCGGAATGTGATCGACCCGGACGGAGAGCTTTGGCGGTCCGTCACCGAGGCGACCGGCCAGCCGTTGCTTCGCGAGGAAAAGGAGCGGACGGGCGCGGAGAGCGCAGGCCGGGCCGTGTCGCCCGCGAGGGAATGAGATTGGGCCAGAACCGCGTCGAGAAGATCGTCCAGCGTTACGCCGTCGGCCTTCCTCCAGGGCGCGAAGTGCGCGCCGGAGACTATGTGACCGTCCGCCCGGCGCATGTGATGACCCACGATAACTCGAGCGCCGTGATCGCCAAGTTCCGCGCCCTCGGCGGCGCGCGTATTTTCGACCCCACCCAGCCGGTGATGCCCCTCGATCACGATGTGCAGAACGAGAGCGAAGCGAACCTGGCGAAGTACGCGTCCATTGAACAGTTCGCCCGCGAACAGGGGTGTGCCTTCTTCCCGGCGAAGAGCGGCATCGGCCACCAGATCATGGTCGAGGAGGGGTTCGTCCTGCCGGGCACGTTCGTCGTCGGCTCCGATTCCCACTCGAACCTCTACGGCGCTCTCGGCGCGCTCGGCACGCCGGTGGTGCGCACCGACGCCGCCGCCATCTGGGCGACCGGCGAGACGTGGTGGCAGGTCCCCCCGGCGGTGAAGGTGATCCTCGATGGGACGCTCCCCCCGGGAAGCTCGGGCAAGGATCTCATCCTAGCGCTGATCGGCCTCTTCCACGGCGACGAAGTGCTCAACTGCGTCCTCGAGTTCGAGGGGGACGGCGTCGCGTCGCTCTCGATCGACCAGCGGATGGCGATCTCCAACATGACCACCGAGTGGGGCGCCCTCGCGGGGCTCTTCCCGTGCGACGACGTGACGGTGCGCTACCTCCTCGACCGCGCCGCCTTCATGGAAGAACGGGAGGACCGCGCGCCGCGTCTTACCGCCGGGATCGTCGAGGAGCGCTCGAAGAGCGCACCGGCGCCCGATGGCGACGCTTTCTACGCGAAGGAAATCACCGTCCGCCTCGATTCGATCACCCCTTGCGTGGCGGGACCGAACAGCGTGAAGACCTGCACGCCCATCGGGGAAATCGAGAAGAGGAAGATCGCGGTGCAGAAGGCGTACCTTCTTTCATGCGTCAATAGTCGCCTCGAGGATCTCGCCGAGGCGGCCGCCGTGGTGAAGGGGAGGACCGTGGCGCCCGGCGTGGAGATGTATATCGCCGCCGCGTCGGCGCACGTCGAACAGGAGGCGAAAAAGCGGGGCGTTTGGGGCGATCTCGTCGCCGCGGGCGCCATCGAGCTTCCCCCGGGATGCGGGCCGTGTATCGGGCTTGGAAAGGGGACGCTCGAAAAGGGGGAGACGGGGATCTCGGCGACGAACCGGAACTTCAAGGGACGGATGGGGCACCCCAATGCTCAGGCGTATCTCGCCTCCCCCGCCGTGGTCGCCGCCTCCGCCGTGGCGGGACATATCGCCGCGCCGGTGCGAACGAACCCCCTCAAGGTGATAGCCCGAATCCGCGAATCCTCCGAGCCCGGCAGGGCGATCGGCGCCGTTTCGATCCGCGAGGGCTTTCCGGCGCGTATCGAGGGGAGGCTCCTCTATCTCGTGGAGGACAACCTGAACACCGACGGGATCTACGGCAAGGAGTTCACCTACCGGGACGATCTCACCCCCGAGGAGATGGGCCGCGCCGCCTTCGCGAACTACGATCCTTCTTTCCAGGATCTCGCCCGTAAAGGGGATATTCTCGCGGGGGGATGGAACTTCGGAACCGGGTCGTCCCGCGAGCAGGCGGCCACGGCGATCCTCTTTCGCGGGATCCGTCTCGTCCTCGCTGGCTCCTTTTCGCAGACCTATAAACGAAACGCGTTCAACAACGGTTTTCTCGTCATCGAATGTCCCGGCCTGATCAGCCATCTGCGCGAGCGCTTCCCTTCGCCGAAGGAGAAGACGATTCCAACGGGCGACGACGTCGTCGTGGACTTCGAAGCGAGCCGTGTCGTGATCAACGGAAAAAAATGGCCCTTCCCGCCGCTTGGCGACGTTCCCCAGGAGCTGATCATGGCGGGAGGACTCGAAGCGATGGTGAAAACGCGGCTCGGCGGAGCCGGCGGAGGATGATTCATGCGTGATGAAATCCGGAAACTCCTTCCGGAAACGGAATCGATCGGCGACGAGGCGCTCCGGGAGAAGGTGATCGACGTGTGGGAGGAGGCGGTCCGCGAGGGGGGATGGACGCCGGCGGAGCTGATGCGCATCCCCTTCACCCTGCTGGCGGGGAAGATCGACATCATGTTCCTCGAACATGTGCGCACCGTATGCCGCATGTGTATCGCCATGGAAGAGGTGCTTAAGGACGCCTACGGCGACCGCGCGAAGATCGACCACGACACCCTCGTGGCGGGCGCGCTCCTCGCCGACGTGGGGAAACTCTTCGAGTACGAGAAGAAGGGCGAAGAGATCGTCAAGGGAAGGGGAGGGGAGTATCTCCGCCATCCGTTCAGCGGCGTGGGGCTTTGCTACCGCCACGGCATCCCCGACGCGGTGATGCACGTCATCGCGACGCATTCGAAGGAAGGGGATCACGTCCGGCGGTTTCCCGAATCGATTATTTTTCACCACGCCGATTTCACCGACTTCGACCTCGTGAGATTCTAGGGATAGGGAGTTTCGAGCATGAGCACTTTTCTCAGCCGGACGCTGGCGGAGTGGGCCGCCGGCGTCACGTGGGACGATCTTTCATCCGACGCCGTCGTCGCGGCGAAGCGTTTTCTCTACGACTCTCTCGGCTGCGCCTTCGGCGGCGCCCTCACCGAGGATTGCGCCGTCGTCGCCGCTCACACCGAGGAGAAAGGCGCGAAGGGGAACTGCACCGTTCTCGTTCGGGGAACGAAGACGCACGCCGAGGAGGCGTCGTTTCTCAACGCGTTGATGATTCGCGCCATGGATTACAACGATATCTATTGGAAGCAGGATCCTTCCCATCCAAGCGACATTATCCCCGCGGCGCTGGCGATCTGCGAAAGGGAGGGGCTTTCGGGAAAGGATCTTCTCATCGGCATCGTTCTCGCCTACGAAGTGGAGATGCGTCTTTGCGAATTCGCCCTGCCCGGGATCCGCGAGAGGGGCTGGCACCACGCGACGCTCACGGCGTTCGCGTCGCCCCTCGTGGCGGGACGCCTCCTCGGTCTCGACGCCGAGAAGATGCAGAACGCCTTGGGCATTTCGGCGTGCCGTCATCTCACCCTCGGCGCCGCCGTGGCGGGGCGGCTCACCATGATGAAGAACACCGTCGATCCGATGGCGACGCGCGCCGGCGTGGAGAGCGCCCTTCTCGCCGCGCGCGGCTACACCGGCCCGGAGAACGTGCTCGACGGCAAAGAGGGGATGTTCCACTGTCTCGGCCCCGATTGGGACGAAAAGGCTCTCACCGGCGGTCTCGGCGAGGGGTGGAAGATCTCCGAGTGCGGCATGAAGGCGTTCCCTACCGAGGCGCTCACCCACACGCCGATCACGGCAACGCTCGATTTGGTGCGCGAACACGACATCGCCGCCGACGATATCCGCGAGATCCGCATCGAAACGATCGCCCGGGCGGCCGACATCCTGAGCGATACGTCGAAGTACGATCCCCGCTCGAAGGAGACCGCCGACCACTCGCTGCCTTACTGCATCGCCGCAGCAGTGACCGACCGGATGGTGACGCCGGCGCAGTTCAACGAGGAAAAGATCTTCGATCCGAAGCTGCGCGAACAGCTGCCGAAGATCAAGGTCACGGCGAACGATCAGTTCGAGAAGCTCTTTCCAGCGGTTCAGCCGGTGCGTGTTCAGATCGAAACGAAAGGCGGTGCGGTGCATGAACGGCGGATCGATGTGCCGCGGGGGAATCCGCGCGACCCGATGTCACAGGGCGATCTCGACGACAAGTTCAACGCCCTCGCCTCGCCGTCGTTCAGCGAAGAACGCCGCGCGAAAATCCGCGAAGCGGTCTTCTCTATCGATGAAGCGGAGAGAGTGTCCGACTTCATGGATCTTTGCGTCGCCGATCTCACCTGACCGGAACGACGTTCCTGAACAGGAAGATCGAGTCGCCGGCGCGCGCGAAAGGCTCCGCCTTCCTCAGCGCCATGACCATCGGTGCGCCCACCTTTTCGAACGGCGTGATCCCGTTCAGGTGATGGGCGCTGATGGCGATCGTTCCTTTCCCTCGGTACTCGCCCAGCGGGCGGTAACGGATCCCGTAGAGCGCCGGGTCGGCGAGGCCGAAACGGGAGAGGAAAACCTCTTCGATTCCCCTTTCCTTCATGACGGCTGCGAGATCCCCCAGGTCCTGGCCCCAGTCGACGTTCGAGTCGGACAGGAGTCTCCAGCCGTTTCTCGATCCTTCCGCGGCGATGTTGAAATACGAGATGAATCTTGGCGCGGCGGCGATCGCCGAGAGGGCGGTGAGTGCGACGAGCGTTCCGGCGGCGATCCGTCCCGCGCGCCGGCGCGAAACGAACGGCCACACTCCGCCTGCAAGCACGAAGAGGAAGGGAAGCGCCGGGAGGACGTAGCGGATGCCGAGATTCGCGCCGATGAAGAGTGAGAAGAGGAGGAAGAGGAAAAGAGGCGCCGCGACGATGCGGAGCTTGTCGGTGTCGGGCCGCGCCGCCGTGAGAAACAGCCCGGCGCTCACCAACAGGATCGTGGAAAGCGGCGTTTTCCAGAAGTACGCCGCCGCGAAATAGGACGCGCTCTTCCCGCTTGTCACCTCGCCGCGGTAGAAGAAGAGGTTCCTCCTCTCCTCGATGCGGCTCGCCTCGGTGTCGATTCCGCGGATGTACCACTCGGGGAGCGGGCTCGGGAAGGAGGCGAGCGGCTCCGATCGGAGGAAGGAGAGCGCACCGCTTTTCGTTTCGAACGATCCGAGCGGCTTGGCGAAACCTTCCCCGTGGTAGAGGGCGTTGATCGTCAGCAAAGAGACGGCGGCGTAGAAAGCGCCGTGCAGCGCGGCGCGGCGGAGCGAATACGGTTTATGGATCAAGGAGAACGCGACGAACAGCGGGAGGAAGAAGAGGGCGGTGAATTTCGAGCCGAGCGCCGCCGCCAGGGCGAGGGAGAAGAGAATTTTCCATTTCAGGGAATTCGTCCGGTCCCGGTGTCCGCGCCACTGGAAATAGAACGCCAGGAAAAGGAACGCCGCGAAACCGACGTCCACCGTAGCGAGATGGCCGTGGGCGAGGAGCGTCGGGCTGAAGCAGCCGAGGGCGAGGGCGATGAGGGCGCCCCCTTCGCCGTGGATCTCGCGCGCCCAGCGGTGGATCACCAGCAGAAGGGCCATGCTGAAAGCGATCGATACGAGCCGTGCGAGGGTGAACAGTCGCCTGTAATCATCGTGGTTCGCCCTCTGGAAGAGTCGCCCGGCGGTCCACCGAAACTCGGTCGCCGGGTGTAAGAGCCAGTCGCGCGGGAACACGCACCGGGTGAGGCGCAGCGGGAGGGCGAGGGCGATCTGCACGAGGGGGGGGTTCACCGGGCTTAGCCAATTCGCCGCGACACCGTGGATCGCCTTCGCGTAGCCGGCGGGCACGATGGCGAATTCGTCCACCGTCACCGCGTCGTGGCGCTCTCCCGAAAGAGCGAGGGCGAGAAAGGCGAGAAGGAGAGTTGCCTGCAGGGCCGGAAAGATCGATCTGCGCGGCATCGGGACGCTCCTCCTCGTTTCCCGGCGGGATCGGTTGCGCGGCCCGCGCCGCCGGTTCGGGTGTGTTTATGCTAACGTAAGGGAAGATTCGTTTCATCAGAGACTTCAGATCGTTCCCCGGGTAAGGATCGTCTCATATCCATAGAGGAGAGGATCATGGAAAAGAGGTGGCAGGCGCTTCGGAGGGCGGGCCAGAGCATCTGGTACGACAACATCGAGAGGGAACTGGTCCGCGGCGGCGGCCTCGCCCGGCTGATCGAAGAGGAAGGCGTCGCGGGGGTGACGTCGAACCCGTCGATCTTCGAAAAGGCGATCGGCGCGGGAGGGGTCTACGATGACGCCCTTCTCGAAGCGGCGCGGCGAGGAAAAGGCGCCGTCGAGATCTACGAAGAGCTCGCCACCGTCGATGTCCGCGAAGCGGCGGACGTGCTGCGCGGCATCTTCGACGAGACGAACGGCGCCGACGGCTACGTGAGCCTCGAGGTGTCGCCCACGTTGGCGGGGGATACGGCGAGTTCGATCGCCGAGGGTAAGAGGCTCTTCGAGGCGATCGGCAGGCCGAACGTGATGATCAAGATTCCCGCCACGCATGAGGGGTTGCCGGCGATCACGGCGCTCGTCGCCGCGGGGATCCCGGTGAATGCGACGCTCATCTTCTCGCTCGAACAGTACGCCGGCGTGGCGAATGCGTACATCGCGGGGATCGAAAGGCGGATCGCCGCCGGAGAGCCGGTGAAGAGCGCCGCCTCGGTGGCGAGCTTCTTTGTGAGCCGCATCGACACGGCGGTCGATCGACGGCTCCCCAACGATTCGCCGCTTCGGGGAAAGGCGGCGGTGGCGCACAGCCGCTTGGCGTATCGTCTGCATAAAGAGATTTTCGAAGGGGCGCGATGGGCGAAGTGCGCCGCCGCCGCCGCACCGCGCCAGAGAATGCTCTGGGCGAGCACGAGCACCAAGAACCCGGCTTACGACGATCTTCTCTACGTCAATGAACTGATCGGACCGGGCACGGTGAACACCATGCCGCCGGCGACGCTCGCCGCCTTCTTCGATCACGGCATCGTGAAGCCGACCCTCGAGGCGGGCGTCGAAGAGGCGGAGCGGCTCGTCGAGCGGCTCGCCGAGGCGGGAATCGATCTCGGCGATGTGGGAGAGAAGCTGCAGAGCGAGGGGGTGGGCGCCTTTTCGCGCTCCTTCGGCCTTCTCGTCGGCGGGATCGAGCAGCGAAGGGTCGCCGCTGGATCGGCCGCTTCCCGGAAGATGCGAATCTTCCTCGGGCCCCTTGCGGGGCGACTCGACGAGATCGGCCGGCGGATCGAATCGGAGAGAATCGCCTCGAGAATCCATGGCGGCGATGCGACCGTTTGGAAGGAAGACGAGGCGGTCGGCAAATCGATCCGCAACCGCCTCGGTTGGCTCCGCGCGCCTGTCGAGATGGCCGGGAAGCTCGGCGAGATCGGCGCGGCGGTGGAGGAGATCCGGGGTGCCGGATTCCGTCGGGTGCTCCTCCTCGGTATGGGCGGGTCGAGCCTCTGCCCCGAGGTGCTTCGATCGGTGTTCGACGTGAAGGAGGGTTTCCTCGATCTCGAGGTGCTCGATTCGACCTCTCCCGACGCCGTCCGCGCGGCGGCGAGGAGACACGCCGAGCCGGGGGAGACGCTCTTCGTCGTCGCTTCGAAGTCGGGGGGCACCACCGAGGTGAACGCGTTTTACGACACCTTCGCCGAGCGCGCCCCGGGCGACCGCTTCTTAGCGATTACCGACCCCGGAACGCTTCTCGAGGAGAAGGCGCGCTCGGAAGGGTTCCGCCGGATCTTCCTCAACCCGCCCGACATCGGCGGACGATTCTCGGCGCTCTCCCTCTTCGGCCTCGTGCCGGCGGCACTGATCGGTATCGACCTGGAGAAGCTGCTCTCCCGTGCCGTGACGATGGCCGCCTCGAGCAAGGTCGATTCACCTGTATGGGAAAACCTATCCGTTTCTCTCGGCGCGTTCCTCGCCGCCGCCGCCCTCGAGGGGAGGGACAAGGCGACGTTCCTCTTTCCCGGTCCGATCGCCCCGCTCGGCGTGTGGATCGAACAGCTCATCGCCGAGAGCACCGGCAAGGAGGGGAAGGGGATCGTTCCGGTCGTCGGCGAACGCTTTCGCGAGGCGGATCGCTACGGCAACGACCGGGTCTTCATTCACTACCGCCTTGAAGGGGCGGAGGACGCGAATCTCGACGGTCGCGCCGCGGCGCTCGAGCGGGCGGGACATCCGGTGGCGACGATCACCCTTGCCGACACGCTCGACCTCGGCGGCGAGTTCTTCCGGTGGGAGATGGCCACCGCCGTGGCGGGCGCTCTCCTGGGGATCAACCCGTTCGATGAACCGAATGTGAAAGAGAGCAAGGACCTGACGAAGGAACTCCTCGATCGCTTCGAGAAGGAGGGCGCCCTGCCCACGGGGGAAGTCGCGGCTAAGGGAGAGCGTTTCCGGCTCTATGCCGACGGCGCGCTCGACCTCCCGGATGGCGCCGGCGCCGCCGAGGCGCTCCGGCGGCATCTCGCGCGCGCGGGCGAGGGGGATTACATCGCCCTTCTCGCCTATCTCCCTCGAAACGACGAAACAACCGGCCGTCTCCGGCGGGTCGGTGCCCTTCTCGGCGACGGCGGGAAGAACGCGGTGACCATCGGGATCGGACCCCGGTTCCTCCACTCCACCGGGCAGCTCCACAAGGGTGGGCCGAACAACGGCGTGTTCGTGCAGATCACCGGCGGCGATGGGGAGGATCTCCCGATCCCCGGGTGGCCTTTCGGTTTCGGAACGCTCATCGAAGCGCAGGCGCTCGGCGATTTCCTCGCCCTCGAGCGACATGGGAGGCGCGTGGTACGATGTCATATCACCGGGAATGTTGCCGGCGGACTCGAGGCGATGGAAAGGGCGCTCGGCGGCGGACGAAACGGAATGGAAGGAGGCCGATCCCGTGGCTGATGTGCGAGAACAGCTCGTTTCGAAAAGCGTGAACACCTTGCGGATGCTCGCCGTCGACACGATCGAGAAGGCGAACTCGGGGCATCCGGGACTCCCTCTCGGCGCCGCGCCGATGATGTACGTCCTTTGGCAAAGACATCTCCGCCACGCCCCCGCCGAGCCGTCTTGGCCCGACCGGGATCGTTTCGTCCTCTCCGCCGGCCATGGGAGCGCGCTCCTCTACGCGATGCTCCATCTCACCGGCTACGACGTAACCCTCGACGATCTTCGCGCCTTCCGGCAGTGGGGAAGCCGGACGCCCGGCCATCCCGAACGGGGTGAAACACCGGGCGTGGAGGCGACCACGGGACCTCTCGGCCAGGGGGTGGCGAACGGCGTCGGCATGGCGATCGCCGAACGCGCCTTGGCGGCGAGGTTCAACCGGCCCGGTTTCGAACTCGTCGACCACAGGACGTACGTCCTCGCCGGGGACGGCGACCTGATGGAGGGAGTGGCATACGAGGCGATCTCCCTGGCGGGCCACCTGAAGCTCGGCAAGCTGACGCTTCTTTACGATTCGAACGATATCACCCTCGACGGGCCGCTCTCCCTCTCGTTCACCGGCGAGAATGTGGCGAAGCGTTTCGAGGCGTGCGGCTGGCAGGTGCTTCGCGTGGAGAAGGGCGACACCGATGTCGATGCGATCGACGAAGCGATCGCCGCCGCGAAGAAGGAAACGGGCCGTCCGACGATGATCGAGGTGAAAACGACCATCGGCTACGGCTCCCCCCATCGGCAGGGGACGTCCGCCGCTCACGGAAGTCCCCTCGGCGTGGAGGAGACGCGCCTCACCAAGGAAGCGCTCGGCGTCGACCCGGACGATACGTTCCACATTCCTTCCGACGTGGCCGATCATCTCGGCGGTGCCGTGGAGCGGGGCGAAAAGGCGGTGCGCGCGTGGAACGATTTATGGGAGAAGTATCGAGCCGCCCACCCCGGTCTCGCCGACGAGTGGGACCGTGCCGTGAAGGGCGAGCTGCCCGGGCGGTGGGACGAGGCGATCCCCGCGTGGGAGGGGGGCGAGAAGATCGCCACGCGCGCCGCGGGAGGCGACGTGCTCCAGGCGATCGCCGCCGCCGTGCCCTCGCTCTTGGGGGGGGACGCCGACCTTTCCGGGTCGACGAAGACGCGCATCGCGGAAGAGGACTCCTTCGACGGCGTCACCGGCGCGGGGAGGAATCTCCACTTCGGGGTGCGCGAGCATGCCATGGCGGGGGTGTGCAACGGATTGGCGTATCATGGCGGGATCCGGCCGTACTGCGCCACGTTCTTCTGCTTTTCCGATTACATGCGCCCGTCGGTCCGCCTCGCGGCGATGGCCTCCCTTCCGGTGATCTACGTCTGGACCCACGACTCGATCGAAGTGGGCGAGGACGGTCCCACCCATGAGCCGGTGGAGCACCTGATGGCGATGCGCGCCGTCCCCGGCCTCACGGTGATCCGACCGGCGGACGCGAATGAAACCGCCGAAGCATGGCGCGCGGCGATGAAAAGCGACGGCCCCACGGCGCTCGTCTTGAGCCGGCAGAAGCTTCCCGTGCTCGACACGAAGCGGTTCGCCCCGGCCGAGGGCTTGTCGCGCGGCGCCTATCAGCTCGCCGATCCCCCCGGGGGAGAGGTGGAGGCGATCTTGATCGCGACGGGGGGCGAGATGCCTGTCGCCGTCGCCGCCTGGGAGAAGCTCATCGGTGAAGGGATCGGCGTGCGCCTCGTCTCGATGCCGTCGTGGGAACTGTTCGACTCCCAGGACGACGCCTATCGCGAGTCGGTTCTTCCCGCGGCCGTGCGCGCCCGCGTCTCGGTGGAGGCGGGGATCCGGCAGGGGTGGGAGAAGTGGATCGGCCTTGACGGGGTGGCTGTCGGCATCGACCGGTTCGGCGCCTCCGCCCCCGGGCCGGAGAACCGCGAGAAATTCGGTTTCACCGTCGATCACGTGGCGGAGGCGGTTCGCGCGTTGATCGGCGCCGGGACGGCCTGAAGAAATCACCGGTTTGCGTGAATCTTCCCTTGCCCCGCCACGGGGGGTTCGGTATACTGAGATATAGGACTTAAAAGGTACTAATTAGGAGCGAAGCAAGGTTCAACATGATTCGGATCAGCAAGTTAACCGATTACAGCGTCCTCCTTCTCACCCATATCGCGGTGACGGAGGCGGACCACCCGCTGAACGCGAGAGAGATCGCGAAGCGGGTGAGACTCCCTTTACCGACGGTGAGCAAGATCCTGAAGATTCTCGCCCGCGAGGGGATCCTCCTCTCTCACCGGGGGATCAACGGGGGGTACGCTCTTTCGGCGACGGCGGAGGAGACGTCGGTGGCGCGGATCATCTCCGCCATCGAGGGACCGATCGCCGTGACCGAGTGCAACGTATTCGGCACATCGGATTGCGACCACCAGACCGGCTGTCCGGTGGAGGCGAACTGGAAGATCATCAACCGCGCCGTGGCGGAAGCGCTCGACAAGATCTCTCTCGCCGACATGATGCGTCCCGCTCTCGGGGTGGAGGATGGAAACCGGCCGGGCGCGGCACGCGGCGATTCGAACGACCTGCTCCAGGTCACCACACCGAACGAGGAGAGGGAATGAAAACCCCCGATGATGAACTGAAAACACTGGCCGACCAGGAATACAAGTGGGGCTTCGTCACCGATATCGATTCGGACACGATCCCGAAGGGGCTCAGCGAGGAAGTGGTCCGCCTCATCTCGCTCAAGAAGGGCGAACCGCCGTGGATGCTCGATTTTCGCCTAAAAGCGTATCGCCACTGGCTGACGCTGGTCGAACCGCGGTGGGCGCATCTCGATTACCCGCCGGTCGACTACCAGGACGCCCACTACTATTCCGCGCCGAAGCCGAAGAAGAAGCTCGCGAGTCTCGACGAGGTCGACCCGGAGCTTCTCGAGACATTCGGGAAACTCGGCATTCCCTTAAGCGAACAGAAGATGCTCGCCGGCGTTGCGGTGGACGCCGTGTTCGACAGCGTTTCGGTGGCCACCACGTTCAAGGAGAAGCTGAGCGAAGAGGGGATCATCTTCTGCTCTTTCAGCGAGGCGATCCGGGAGCATCCCGACCTCGTGCGGAAATACATGGGATCGGTGGTGCCGTATACCGATAATTTCTTCGCCGCCCTCAACGCGGCGGTGTTCACCGACGGATCGTTCTGCTACATCCCCAAGGGGGTGCGCTGCCCGATGGAGCTTTCCACCTACTTCCGGATCAACCAGGCGCAGACGGGGCAGTTCGAGCGGACCCTCCTCGTGGCGGACGAGGGGAGCAGCGTGAGCTACCTCGAGGGATGCACGGCGCCGATGCGCGACGAGAACCAGCTCCACGCGGCCGTGGTGGAGCTGATCGCCTTCGACGACGCGAAGATCAAGTACTCGACGATCCAGAACTGGTACCCGGGCGACAAGGAGGGCAAGGGGGGGATCTACAATTTCGTCACCAAGAGGGGCGCGTGCCGCGGAAGGAATTCGCATATTTCGTGGACCCAGGTGGAGACCGGTTCGGCGATCACGTGGAAATACCCGGGGTGTATCCTGCTCGGCGACAATTCGGTGGGCGAGTTCTACTCGGTGGCGCTCACGAACCACCACCAGCAGGCGGACACCGGAACGAAGATGATTCATATCGGAAAAAATACGAGAAGCACCATCGTGTCGAAGGGGATCTCCGCGGGCCGCGGGCAGAACAGCTACCGGGGACTCGTGCAGATCATGAAGGGGGCGACAGGGGCGAGAAATTTCTCGCAGTGCGACTCGATGCTCATCGGCGATCGCTGCGGCGCCCACACGTTTCCCTATATCGATGTGAGAAACAGCAGCGCCACGGTGGAACATGAAGCGTCGACGACGAAAATCGGCGAGGACCAGCTTTTCTACTGCAACCAACGTGGAATCGACCTCGAAGACGCCGTCGGCATGATCGTGAACGGCTTTTGCAAGGAAGTGTTTCGCGAATTGCCGATGGAATTCGCCGTGGAGGCGCAGAAACTGTTGAACGTAAGCCTCGAGGGGAGCGTCGGCTGACCGCCGGGAGCGGAGAAGGAAAGAATGCTGAACATAAAGAATCTGAAGGTTCGCATCGAGGGGAAGGAGATTCTCAAAGGGATCGATCTCTCGATCGAGGCGGGCGAAGTGCACGCCATCATGGGCCCGAACGGATCGGGAAAGAGCACGCTGGCGAACGTCCTCGCCGGAAGGGCGGAATACGAGATCACCGGCGGCGAAATCCTTTTCGAGGGAAAGGATCTCACCGTTCTCGCCCCGGAGGAGAGGGCGCGCGAGGGGATTTTCCTCGCCTTCCAGTACCCCGTGGAGATCCCGGGGGTGAGCACGTCGTACTTCCTGAAGACGGCGCTCAACTCGATCCGCGAGCACCGCGGGGAAGTGGAACTCGACGCCTTCGATTTCCTCGCGCTGGCGAAGGAGAAGATGAAGTCGCTCCACATGGACGAGGCGCTCCTTCACAGGAGTGTGAATGAGGGGTTCTCCGGGGGCGAGAAGAAGAAGAACGAAGTCTTCCAAATGGCCATGCTCGACCCGAAGCTCGCCATTCTCGACGAGACCGATTCGGGCCTCGACATCGATGCGCTGCGGATCGTCGCCGACGGCGTGCAGCAGTTGAGGGATGAGAAAAGGGCGATTCTCGTGGTCACCCACTACCAGAGGCTTCTCGACCATATCGTTCCCGACGTGGTCCACGTCCTTTCCGGCGGGCGGATCGTGAAGTCGGGCGATCCCGATCTCGCGAAGAAGCTCGAGAAGGAGGGGTACGGCTGGCTCCTCGAAGAGAGCGGCGCGGTCGCCGGTGGGGGGAATTGATCATGGCGCGCACGGCGGTGGTGAAGGGGAAGATTCCACCGTGGGCATCGAACCACGCGGAGATTTCTCGCCGGCGTCTGGGGAACGGCTCGACATGGTTCGACCCGGTGCGCGAAGAGGCGCTCCGGCGGTTCGAAGCTCTCGGACTGCCGACGACGCGCCGCGAGGAATACCGTTTCACCAATCTCGCCCCCCTGGGGAGGGTCGATTTTCGCCGCGCCGAAGGGGTGAAAGCGCCGATCGAGACGGAACGGATCGAGAAGCTCCTGTTCGGTGACCGGGCGGCGGTGGAACTCGTTTTCGTAAACGGCGTGCTCGACGAGGCGCTCTCGTCGCGCGGCGATCTCGCCGATGGCGCCGTAGTGATGCCGCTTTCCACGGCGATCCGGGAGCGGCGCGAAGGGGTGGAGGAACATCTCGGCCGGCATATTGGGATGGAGACGAACTTCTTTGCCGCGCTGAACACGGCGATCCTCGACGACGGGCTCTTCCTTCATCTTCCCGATCGGTGCATCCTGGAGAAGCCGGTGCACGTCCTCTTCCACACCACCACCGTCGATCAGCCGATCGCCGGCCATCCGAGAAACCTCCTGATCGCGAATCGCGGCTCGGCGGCCGTTGTGATCGAGTCGTACGCGGGCGAGGGCGAAACTCCGTACTGGACGAACGCGGCGACCGAGGCGGTCGTGGGGGAGGGAAGCCGTCTCACCCATTACAAGCAGCAGTTGGAGAGCGAAAACGCATTTCATATTTCCGCGCTCGACGTGACGCAGTCGGCGTCGAGCCGGTTCGTCACCTTCTCGATCTCCTTCGGGGCGTCGATCGCGCGCAGCGACATCCGCATCGATCTCGACGGGGAAGCGATCGAAAGCGACATGAACGGGCTCTTCCTGGCACGGGGCGATCAGCATGTCGACCATCACACGACGATGAATCACGCCGGGCCGCGCTGCGAGAGCCGCGAGTTCTACAAGGGGATCCTCGCCGGAAGGGCGAAGGGAGTGTTCACCGGGCGGATCGTCGTGTGCAAGGATGCGCAGAAGACTAACGCCTTCCAGGCGAACCGGAATCTCCTCCTCTCCGATGACGCGGCGATCCATACGCAGCCGCAGCTCGAGATCCTCGCGGACGACGTGAAGTGCAGCCACGGCGCTACCGTGGGTCGCCTCGACGAAGAGGCGCTCTTCTATTTCCGTTCCCGCGGCATCGATCCGGAGGAAGCGGAGAAGATGCTCATCGGCGCGTTCGCCGGAGAAGTGGTGGAGAAGATCGATCTCCCCCTTCTGCGCGAAAGGGTCGCCGCGCTCGTATCGGCGAGGCTCGCCGGCGGCGCGACCGGAAAGGAAACGGCATGAACAGACCTGTACGGATCGAAACGCCGTCGCGCGAGGGAAAGGCGCCGCCGCAGGTGCGCGCCGGCGGGATCGATGACTCTCCTTTCGACGTGGAGAAGGTGCGGCGCGATTTCCCCCTCCTCAAGTCGCTGATGAACGGAAAGCCGCTCGTCTATCTCGACAGCGCCGCGAGCGCGCAGAAGCCGTCGTGCGTTCTCGAGGCGCTCAACGTCTTCTATACCGGGTGCTACTCGAATATCCACCGGGGTGTCTACCATCTGAGCGCCGCCGCCACCCAGGCGTATGAAGAGTCCCGCCGTAAGGCGGCACGGTTGATCCATGCGCGAAGCGAACGTGAAATCATCTTCGTGCGCGGCGCCACAGAAGCGATCAACCTGGTCGCCTTTTCATGGGGAGATCGGAATGTCTCCGAAGGGGACGAGATCCTCGTTTCCGAAATGGAGCATCATTCGAACATCGTTCCCTGGCAGTTCCTGTGCGAGAGGAAGGGCGCGCGGCTCCGCGTGATTCCGATCGACGACCGGGGGGAGCTGATCCTCGAGGAGTACGAGAGACTCCTCGGACCGAAGACGAAGATCGTGGCGGTCACCCACCAGTCGAACTCCCTCGGCACGGTGAACCCCGTGTCGAAGATTGTCGACATGGCCCACCGGCAGGGCGTGCCGGTGCTCCTCGACGGCGCCCAGGCGATCCCCCATCACCGCCTCGACGTGCAACAGCTCGACTGCGACTTCTATGCTTTCTCGGCGCACAAGATGTACGGTCCCACCGGGATCGGCGTGCTTTACGGCCGGGAGAAGCTGCTCGAGGAGATGCCTCCCTGGCAGGGGGGGGGCGACATGATCCGCACGGTGACCTTCGACAAGACGACGTACGCCGAGCTGCCCCACAAGTTCGAGGCGGGGACGCCGAACATCGCGGGGGGCGTCGGGTTCGGCACGACCATCGACTACCTCGTCGGTCTCGATCTCGACAAGGTGGCGGCGTACGAGCGCGAGTTGCTCCGATACGCCCTCGCCACGCTTTCGGAAATCCCCCAGATCCGCTTCATCGGCACGGCGCGGGAGAGGTGTTCGGTGATCTCCTTCGAGCTGGAAGGGGTGCACCCCCACGATGTCGGCACGATTCTCGACGGCGAGGGGGTGGCGATCCGAACCGGTCACCACTGCACGCAGCCGGTGATGGATCACTTCGGCGTTCCCGCCACCGCGCGGGCGTCGCTGGCGTGTTACAATACGAAGGAAGATATCAACCGTCTTGCCGGTGCGATTCGAAAGGCGCTCGAGGTGTTCCGCTGATGTCCGACATGCGCGATCTCTACCAGGAGGTCATTCTCGATCACAGCCGCAAGCCGAGGAACTTCGGCGTGCTGAACGGCGACAGCATCGAAGCGGTGGGTCACAATCCTCTGTGCGGCGACCGGTTGAGCGTCTACCTTCACGTCGAGGACGGCGTGGTAAGCGGCATCGCTTTCGACGGCGTCGGTTGCGCCATCTCGACGGCGTCGGCGTCGATGATGACCGAGGCGGTGAAGGGGAAGACGGTGGAGGAAGCCGAAAAGCTGTTCGAGGCGTTTCACGAAATGCTCACCGGCGATCCGTCGAGCGAAGGGGATGGGTCGGCGCTCGGCAAGCTCTCGGTGTTCGCCGGTGTCCGCGAGTACCCTGTTCGGGTGAAGTGCGCCACGCTGGCGTGGCACACTCTCAAGTCGGCTCTCGACGGCGACGGCGAAAAGGCGTCCACCGAGTAGAACGGGAAAAGGAGCCGGCCGATGGAAAACGAAACACTCTCCGACGCGGTGGTGGAGGCGCTCCGCACCGTCTACGATCCCGAGATTCCGCTCAACATCTACGAACTCGGTCTCGTCTACGGCGTGGAGATCGACGACGGCGGTCGTGTTTCGATCCGGATGACCCTCACGTCGCCGAACTGCCCCGAGGCGCAGGTTCTCCCCGCGCGGGTGAAGCAGGCCGTGCTCGACGTGGAAGGAGTGACCGGCGCCGACGTGGAAATCGTCTGGGATCCGCCCTGGTCGACCGAGCGGATGTCCGAGGCGGCGAAGCTGCAGCTCGGGCTGCTCTGATCGGTGCCGTCCCGCTCCTTTCGACCGCGCCTCCTCGTCTGAAGGGGAGCCATGGAAATCGATGCCGAAACGTCTCCCGGCGCCGGCGGCGCGCGTATCGCTTTCGCCGCGCTCGTGCTGTACGCGGTTCTCCACGCCGTCTTCCTCTTGATCGCCTCGAGGAGCGCATCGGCGCTCCTGTGGGGGGTCGATCACGGGTCGGTTCTTCCCGCGCCGGCGCTTCTCTTCCTCTTTCCCTTCGCGGCGGCGGGGTGGGCGGAGATTCTGCGCCGCCGCGGCGGGGGGGGGTTCTTTCGCGCGAAAACCTTTTCCGCGCTCCTTCTCGCCTCGATCGTCCCGGCGGCGGCGCTCCTCTTCTTCTTCTTCCGCGACCCGACCCACCTCCTCGGCGACGGCATGCTGATCGTCAACCGGACGGTCCAGGGAATGCTTTTCACCGAAAGTTCCCCGCTGGCGAATCGGATCGCGCTGTGGGCGTCTTCCTTCTCCACCGGGGATGTCGCCGGCGTGGAGCACTCTCTTTCGATGCTCAGCGCCGGTGCCGGCGTCGTCTTCACGATTCTCGCCCTCCTCCTTTGGAAGCGCCTCGAAGGCGCGTTCGCCCCGGCGGCCGCCGGTCTCCTCCTCTTCCTCGTCCAACCCCTCCTTCTCGTATTCTGCGGCTACATCGAGTTCTATTCGATCAGCCTCGTTTTCTCTCTCGGTCTCGTTCTCGCCTGTCTTCTCGCCATGGAAGGGAGAGTTCCGCCCGTGCTGCCGGTGGCGCTCTTCATCCTCACCGTGGCGACTCACTTCCTTACGATCATCTACGCGCCGATCGTGGCGAGCGCTCTCGCGGCGACTCTCGGAGGAAAGAGGAAGGGGGGGAAAGCGGGGAGGGCGATCGTCGCCGTGCTTATCGGTGCCGCCGCCGGGGCCGTGCTCCTCTTCCTCGCCCGCGTCGATCCGGTCAACTTGTTCCTGAACAAGCGACAACACGTGCTCCTTCTCCATCGATCGGTTCAAGACGCGGCCCGCGAGGCGTACGCTCTTTTCGATTCCGCCCATTTCATCGATCTTCTGAACGAGACCCTTCTCGTCATGCCTCTCTTGCCGGTGCTTCCCCTCCTCCTCTATCTCGCCGGGAAGGAGGGGCGGGACCGTTTCGTCCTTCTTCTCACGGCGTGCGCCGGCGCGGCGCTGATCCCGTTCTTCCTGCTCAACCCCGAACTCGGTTTCGCCCGGGACTGGGATCTCATGGCCTTCGGCGCTCTCCCTGCGAATCTCGCCGCGGCGATCCTCCTCGTTCGCATCGCCCGCCGCCGTTTCAGCGATGCGCCGTCGAGGGGGTGGAGTCGCGCGCTCATCGTATTCCTCGTCGCCCTGGGGATCACCCGAACCGCCGCGTGGCTCGTTCTCAACCTCTCATCGCCGCTCGCCGTCGAGCGTGCGCGCGCGATCGCCGGCGAGGCGAGACTGAACGCGCCCTTTTCGAGGAGCTACCTTCACGAGAATCTCTCCCGTCTGCTCGGCGACCGGGGAGAGGCGGCGGACGCTTTCGTCGAGGCGACGCTCGCCGAGAAGCTGAGGCCCGACCACCCGAGGCTCGCGAACCGGACCGGCGTCTACGCCCGCGACGCGGGGAAGACGCTCGCCGCGGAGGCAGCGTTCCATAGGGCGATCGCCCTCGACTCTCTCTACACCGAGGCATGGATGAACCTCGGGACGCTTCATGTTTCCGAGGGAAAGATGGCGCGGGCCGAGTCAGACTTCCGCGCGGCGTGCCGCGCCTCGCCGGAGAAGATCGAAAGCCGCCTCATGCTCGCTCTCGCGGTGCTTTTTCAAGACCGTCCCGGCGAAGCGTTGGCCGTCGCGATGCCGATCGCCCGCGCCGGCGCGTCGGAGGATCGAAGCCGTGCCCTTTCGCGCCTCGACCTCGCTTTCGAGTCGGCCGGTTACGCCGACGAGGCTCGGCGGCTGCGCGCGGCGCGAGGCGGGCGATGAGACGTCGTCCGGGGGCGATCCAGGCCTCGCCCGCCCGCTCGGCGGTTTTCCCCTTGTGCGCGGCCGCTTCGAACGCTATGATTCCGCGTCGTCTCATCTCACGCCAACGGGTGGCGCTTTCTTATGAAGGGTATTATCGTCGGCGCCGGTGAAGTGGGGTACCACATCGCCGACCGGCTCTCCTCGGAGGGCCACGATATCATCGTCATCGAACGCGATCCGGGCCGCGAGAGGCTCCTCGCCGACAAGGTGAACGCCCTGGTGATCCACGGCAACGGCGCGTCTTCCGAGATTCTCGAGGAGGCGGGCATCGACGAAGCGGATCTGTTCGTCGCCGTCACCGACCAGGACGAGGTGAACCTCGTCGCCTGTCTCATGGCGGAGGAGTACCACGTCCCCCGCAAGATCGCCCGCATCAAGTCGATCGACTACAGCGGCGAGGGGGGAAAACTAGATGCCTCCCGGTTCGGCATCGACCTGCTGATCAATCCCCAGAGCGTCGTGGCGGAGGAGATCTTCCACGTCGTGCAGTATACCCGCGCCAGCGAAGTGGCGGAGTTCGCCGATGGGCGGGTGATCTTTCTCGGCTACCCGATTACCGAGCACTCCCCCATCGCGGGGATCACGCTGAAGGAGCTGGGCGATATTCGGGGCTTGTACCGTCTCGTCGTGACCGCCATCAATCGCAATGACGAGACGATCATTCCGAGGGGGGAAGATACGATCCGCGCAGGGGATATCGTTTATCTCGTGTGCACGAGAACCGATCTTTCGGCTATCGAGTATCTCTTCGGTTTCGAGAAGCGCGAAACGAAGAAAGTGTTTATCCTCGGAGGCGGGCGGGTCGGATACGAAGTGGCTCGCATGATGTGCGGTCTACGGTACGAGGTGAAGCTGATCGATCGCGACCAGGCGCGGTGCAAGGAGATCGCCGACCGGCTCGACGACGTGCTCGTGCTCTGCGCGGGCGGCACCGATGTCGATACGCTCAAGAGCGAGGGGATCGCCGATACCGACGTGTTCATCGCCGTCACGAGCGACGACAAGGCGAATATCCTTTGCTCCCTTCTCGCGAAGAGGTACGGCACGAACCGCGCCGTCGCCCTGGTGGACCAGCCGGAACTTCTCACCCTGGCGCCGTCCCTCGGCGTGGACGCCACGATCAGTCCCCGCCTCGCCACGGCGAGTGCGGTGCTCCGCTTCGTCCGACGCGGGGAAGTGCTCAAGGTGGCGCCCGTGGAGCATTGCAACGCCGAAGTGCTCGAGATGATCCTCCCTTCGAGCACGTCTCTTTCGGGGAAGAAACTGACCGATATCCACTTTCCGAGCGGCTCGATCGTCGGCTCGATCGTCCGCGGCGATGATGCGCTCATTCCCACGGGTGACGATGTGCTCATGGCGGGAGACCATGTGATCGTGTTCACCCTCCCGGAGGCGGTTCCCAAGGTGGAGAAGTTCTTCTCATAATCGATGGACGCCAAAGCGACCCTCAAGATGCTCGGCGGGCTCCTCCTCTTTCTCGGGGTGATGCTCCTCACACCGGTGCCCTTCTCCCTTTTCTACCGGGACGGGGCGTTGCCCGCCTTCCTCTTTTCGTCGGTCGTTTCCCTCGCGGCGGGAGGGCTCCTCTTCGGGCTGATCCGCGGACCGATCCGTCTCAGCCACCGCGAGGGGTTCGGCATCGTCACTCTCGGTTGGGTCGCCTTCGCCTCTCTCGGATGTCTTCCCTTCATCTTTTCCGGCACCATCCCCGCCCCCGTGGACGCCGTCTTCGAGGCGATGTCGGGATTCACCACCACAGGCGCCACGGTGATCACCGATTTGGAATCGGTGCCGGAGAGCATCCTTTTCTGGCGCGCCACGACGCACTGGATCGGCGGCATGGGGATCATCGTGCTCACCCTTGCGATCCTTCCCTTTCTCGGTGTCGGCGGCATGCAGCTCTTCCAGGCGGAAGTTCCCGGTCCCACGGCGGACCGCCTCTCCCCGAAAATCCAGGACACGGCGAAAATGCTCTGGGGGGTTTATTTCCTTCTCACCTTCCTAGAGGTGATTCTCCTGATGGTCGGCGGACTCGATTTCTACGAGGCGATCTGCCACGCCTTCGCCACGATGGCAACGGGCGGTTTCTCGACGAGAAATGAAAGCGTCGGCGCCTTCGAAAGCCCCTTCATCCGGATCGTGATCTCGGTGTTCATGTTCCTCGCGGGCGTCAACTTCTCGCTCCACTACCACGCCTTGAGAGGGAGGGTGCGCTCGTACTGGAGAAGCCAGGAATTCCGCTTCTACACCGCCGTCGTCGGTCTGTCGATCGTGGCGATCTTCTTCTTGAATCTTCCCGAGTACGGTCTGAGCGGCGCGAACGGAATCGACTCGTCGTTCCAAGTGCTCTCCATCGTGACGACCACCGGGTTTTGCACCGCCGACTTCGAGCTGTGGCCCTCGCTCAGCCGCTACATCCTCCTTTTCCTCATGTTCCTCGGTGGGTGCGCCGGATCGACCGGCGGCGGGATGAAGAATATCCGGGTGCTCCTCATCTTGAAACACGCGAAGCACCAGCTTTTCCGCCACATCCATCCGAGGGGTGTGAAGGTGGTGAAGATCGACGGGAAGCCGGTGCCCGACGACATCATGCAGGGGGTGCTCGGTTTCTTCGCCCTCTATATCGGTCTGTTCACCGCCGGCTCGTTCGCCATGGCCGCGTTCGGCCTCGACATGGTCAGCGCCGGGGCGTCGGTGCTCGCCTGTTTGAGCAACATCGGCCCCGGCCTCGGCTCGGTGGGGCCGACCGACACGTACGCTCTCATCCCGCCGGCGGGCAAGGGTGTGCTCACCGTTCTCATGCTTCTCGGACGTCTCGAGCTGTTCACCGTTCTCGTGCTCCTCTTCCCGTCCTTCTGGAAACGGTAAGGGAGTCGCCCTCCTTGACGGCGGCCGCGGCGACCTGATAGAATCCGTGTACCTTCGGGAATCATTTATGGGCGAACAGAAAGTCAGCAAACAGACCGACCAGCACGCGCGGCGCACCTTCATGAAGGCGCTGCTGAACGACGTGCGCGCCCTCGAAAAAATGCTCGACGAGGGACGAATCGAGTCGGGCGTCCGGAGGATCGGCGCCGAGCAGGAGGTCTTCCTCGTCGACTCCGAGCGGCAGGTCGCCCCCGCGGCGATGGAAATCCTCGATCGGATCGACGACGAGAGGTTCACCACCGAGCTGGCGCGTTACAACCTCGAGTTCAACCTCGATCCCCATGTGTTCGGTGGATCGTGTCTCGCCGACATGGAAAAGCAGCTGAACGATCTCCTCGACCGTCTCCGCGAGGTGGCGGCGCAGCGGAAGGTCGACGTGGTGCTCACCGGGATCCTCCCCACGCTCCGGCAATCGGATCTCGGTCTTCACAACATGACGCCCCTTCCCCGCTACTTCGCCCTCAACGAGGCGCTCACCGGGCTGAGGGGGGGAACGTACGATCTTCACATCAAGGGGATCGATGAACTTTCGGTGAAACACGATTCGGTGATGTACGAGTCGTGCAACACGTCGTTCCAGGTGCATTTCCAGGTCGGCCCTGAAGAGTTCGCGCGGCTGTACAACATCGCCCAGGCGGTCACCCCGCCCGTGCTCGCGGCGGCGACCAACTCGCCCCTCCTCTTCGGGCGGAGGCTCTGGAGGGAGTCGCGGATCGCCCTCTTCCAGCAGGCCGTCGATACCCGGAGCACCGGGCATCACGCCCAGGAGAGGCAGCCGCGCGTCACCTTCGGCAAGCGGTGGATCGACGACTCCGTGCTCGAGATCTTCCGCGAGGATATCGCCCGGTTCCGTGTGCTCATCGGCACCGATCTGACGACCGATCCTTTCGACGACCTCGAGAGGGGGGTCGCGCCGGAGCTTTCCGCGCTCCGCCTTCACAATGGCACGGTGTACCGGTGGAACCGCCCGTGCTACGGCGTTATCGACGGGAAACCGCACCTTCGCATCGAGAACCGGATCCTCCCGGCGGGTCCCTCGATTCTCGACGAAATGGCGAACGGGGCGTTCTGGTTCGGCCTTCTCTCCGGCGTGTCGGACGAGTACGAAGATATCCGCAAGGTGCTCGACTTCGACACCGTTCGATCCGATCTCGTGGCGGCCGCCCGTCTCGGGCTCGACGCGCAGCTCAGCTGGCGCGGCGGGCGGTCGATGCCGGCCGAAGAATTGATCTGTAAGGTATTTCTTCCCCTTTCCCGCGAGGGGCTTTCATCGCGGGGCATCGACAGCGCGGACATCGACCGGTATCTCGGTGTCATCGAGGAGAGGGTCCGGTCGAAGAGGACCGGTTCGCAGTGGCTGCTTCACTCCCTCTCGAGTATGAAGCGCGACGCCGCCCTCGGGGACAGGCTCACGTCGCTCACGGCGGCCACCATCGCCCGGCAGAAGGAAGGGCGCCCCGTGCATGAGTGGGAGCCGGCGCGGCTGATCGAAAGCGGCGTGTGGAAGCTGAACTATCTCCGCGTGGAGCAGCTGATGACCACCGACGTGTTCACCGTGCACCAGGACGAGGTGATCGATCTCGTGGCGAACCTGATGGACTGGGAGCGGATCCGCCACGTGCCGGTGGAAGATGACGAGGCGCGCCTCGTCGGCCTCGTCTCCCACCGGTCGCTCCTCCGCTACCTGGCGCGCGACCTCCCACGGGGGAAGGAGTCCTCCGTCTGCGTGAGAGAGATCATGATGACCGACCCCATTGTGGTTTCCCCGGAAACACCTACATTGAAAGCAATGGAGCTGATGCGCCGTGAGAAGATCGGCTGTCTCCCGGTGGTCAATGAAGGTCACCTCGTGGGGATCCTGAGCGAGCGGGATTTCATGGAAATCGCGGGGCAGCTTCTCGAAGAAAAGCTGAAAGAAACCACCGATTAACGGATATAGAGATGAAAACGAAAAGTCCGCCCCGGCGGTTACTGGGGCGCCTGCGGGGGGGAAAGCCGGGGCCCACGCTGATCGCCCTCGGCGCTCTGCACGGCAATGAGCCGGCCGGGGTGGAGGCGATACGCCGTGTTCTAGGCGAGCTTCGCACCGGGGAGATTCCTCTTCGCGGGGAGTTCATCGGCTTGGCGGGAAACCTCGCCGCGTTCGAAGCGAAGGAACGGTTCGTCGAGCGCGATCTCAACCGGATCTGGCTCGCCGACGAGATCCGCCGCCTGCGGGAAGCGTTGCTGGGCGGGACGATCGGGCGGGACGAGAAGGAGATGCTCGACCTGCTCGAAACATTCGACGCGATCTTCCACACCGCCACGGGAGAGGTGATCTTCGTCGACTTGCACACGAGCAGCGCCGACGGGCGGCCGTTCGCGTTCATCGGAGACACGCTGCGCAACCGGCGCCTCGCCTTTCACCTGCCGATCCCGGTGATCCTCGGTCTCGAAGAGCAGCTCGACGGCGGCCTGACCGAGTATCTCTGCAACCGAGGGTGCATCACCGTGGGTATCGAGGCGGGACGCCACGATCGTCCTGAATCGGTGGAGACGTGCGCCGACGCCGTGTGGATTCTCCTCGCCGCTTCCGGCCAGGTGGCGTCGGAGGATATTCCCGGCGAGCGTGCCCGGCGCGAAAGGCTCGCTTCCGCGGCGCGCGGACTTCCGCCGGTGCTCGAGGTGCGCTTCCGTTTCGGCATCGAGAAGCGGCAGGCATTCGAGATGCGCCGTGGCTACATGAACTTTCAGACCGTGAAGAGAGGGGAGCTTCTCGCCACGTACGACGGCGCGCCGGTGAAGTCTCCGGAAAAAGCGAGGATCCTTCTCCCCCTCTACCAGGCGCTCGGGAATGACGGCTTCTTCCTCGCCAGGGAGTTCAGCCCGTTCTGGCTCGCTCTTTCGAGGTGGCTCAGGAGGCTCGGCGCGGACCGTGTGGTCCATTGGCTTCCCGGCGTGCGAAGGGCGAAGCAGAAGGAGGGGGTGCTCGTCGTTTCCCCCGCCGTGGCGCGATGGTTCGTGCCCCAGGTGTTTCATCTCCTCGGGTACCGGAAAGAGAGACGGGGCGAAAAATACTGGATCGTGAGCCGTCGCCGGCACGACTTCGATCGGCCGGAGAGAATCGAGGTGTGTCGAGGATGAAAGGGCGTTCCGATATCGTGCTCCCGGACGACCCGGAAGGAGCGCTTCGCGCGATCCGCGCCGCTTCCGCCGACGCGCCTGTTCTCGTAATCAAATGGAGTGGGCGGTGCGGGGTCAGCAGTCGCGTGGAGACGCGCGTGGAAGAGTGGCTCGACGCCGAGGGGGAGCGGCGGGGCGTGAAAACGGTCCCCATCGACGTGATCGGCGAGCGCTCCCTCGCACGGGGGCTGACCGATCTCGTCGGAATCCGCCATGAGTCGCCCCAGGCGATCCTCTTTCGCGCGGGGGAAGTGGTATGGCACGCTTCTCACTATGATATCGACGGCGAGGCGCTCACCGGCGCCCTCGAAAAGGAGTGATCGCCGATGAGAGTGCTCTCTCTTCGGCGACGGACCGCGGTGGGTGCGTTTCTTCTTCCGCTGCTTCTTCTTTTTGGCGGCTGCGGAAACGGCCCTTCCGGAGATGAGCACGCGGGGGGGAAGCGGAAGGGGGAGGTCCTCGTCTTCGCCGCCGCCTCGCTCACCGACCTTTTCACCGCCGCGGCAGCGGCCTTCGAGAGAGAAAACGGCGATCTCCGGATCGTCTGCAACTTCGCCGGCTCTCCTTCTCTCGCCACACAGATCGCCGAGGGCGCTCCCGCCGACCTCTTCGCCCCCGCGTCGCCCCGCTTCGTCGAGGCGGCCGCCGCCGCGGGAGCGGTCGTGCGATCGAGCCGCTTCGCGCGCAGCCGCCTCGTGCTGATCACGCCGAGTGGAGGGAAGGGAGTCGTGAAGACGTTCCGCGACGTGGCGCGACCCGGCGTTCGTCTCGTGCTCGCCGGGCCCGGCGTCCCGGCGGGGGAGTACGCCCGCGAATCGCTCCGGCGCGCCGGCCTTCTCGGTGGAGCCGGGAAGAACATCGTTTCCGATGAGCCCGATGTCCGCTCGGTGCTCGGCAAGATCCTCTCGGGCGCGGGAGACGCGGGAATCGTCTACGCCACCGACGTGGCCGGCGTTGCGGCGCGCGACGTGAGGGTGACGGAGATCCCCGACCGCTACAACGTCGACGCCGTGTACGAACTTGCGCTCCTTCGTTCGGGGAGAAACCGGGAAGGAGCGGAGAGGTTCTTCGCGTTTCTCCTTTCAGGCGGCGCGGACGGACTGATCGATTCTCTTCACTTCGAAAGGTTCTGACGTGGCACGCCATAGAATCGGAACCGGAGGGACGCTCTTTCTTCTACTCGCCTCGATGGGCGCCCTCTTTCTCGCCCTCCCGGTGGCGGGGCTCATCATGAGGTGCGACTGGCGCATCGCCGGTGCGATTCTGGGGGGCACCTCCGTCCGCTCGGCGCTTCGCCTCTCCCTTCTCGTCTCCTCCCTTTCGGTGATCCTCTCGTTCCTCTTCGGTTTTCCCCTCGCCTGGTATCTCGCCAGGGTCCGATTCCGCGGGAAGCGACTCTTGAGGATACTGGTCACCCTCCCGATGGTCTTCCCCCCGGTGGTGGCGGGTGTGGCGCTTCTCGCGGCGCTCGGGCCGAGAGGGATCATCGGTTCTTCTCTCGGCGCGGCGGGAATCCGCTTTCCGTTCACCACGGCGGGCGCCGTGATCGCCGCCACCTTCGTGAGCGCGCCGTTTCTCATCCTCTCGATCGAGTCGGGCCTTCGGTCGGCGGACGTTCGTCTCGAGCAGGCGGCCGCGACGCTCGGCGCGAACCGGTGGACTGTGCTCCGACGGATCGTGCTCCCCGCCATCCGGTCGTCGCTCCTCAACGGGATCGCCCTCACGTGGGCGCGCGCCCTGGGCGAATTCGGGGCGACGATCACCTTCGCGGGGAACCTCGAGGGGAGGACGCGCACTCTTCCCTTGGCCGTGTTCCAGGCGCTTCAAACCGACTACACCGGCGCCGTCGTAATCAGCGTGCTCCTCCTCGCCGTCGCCCTCCTCCTCCTCGCGCTCCTCGGCGGGAGGTTCTTTGCGTCATGAACCTTTTTGCGCGCATGGAGATTCGGCGGGGCGACTTCGAGCTCGATGTCGAACTTCGCGCCGCCGAGGGAGAGACGGTGGCGCTCGTCGGCCCGAACGGATCAGGGAAGAGCACCTTCGTAGCCGCCCTCGCCGGGCTGATCGGCATCGACAGGGGGGAGGTGCGCCTGGGGGGAGAACTCCTCGAGCGCTCGCCCGGCGGTGTGCGCGTTCCTTCGAGGAAGAGGAACGTGGGCGTCGTTTTTCAGGAACGACGACTCTTTCCCTCGATGAATGCGCGAGAGAATGTCGCCTTCGGTCTTCGCTCGCGGGGTGTCGGCGCGAAGGAGGCACGGAGGCGTGCCGACGACTGGCTCGATCGGTTCGGACTCGCTCCGTGCGGCGATCGCCGGGTGGACGAACTCTCAGGCGGCGAGGCGCAGCGTGTCGCCCTCGCGAGGGCGCTCATCGTGGAGCCGACGCTCCTACTTCTCGACGAACCCCTTTCCGCACTCGACGTGGAGCTGCGTGGGGCGGCGCGCCGACTGGTGAGCCGCGCGCTGAGAGAGTTTTCCGGCGTCCGGATCGTGATCACCCACGATCCTCTCGAGGCGTTCGCCCTCGCCGATCGCGTGGTGATTCTCGAGGAAGGGCGCGTCACCCAGGAAGGGACCCCTTCCGAGGTGGCGCGCAGGCCGGTGTCGAGTTTCGCCGCTTCCCTGGCGGGGGTGAACCTGTTCAAAGGGACGATCCGCGTCGACGGTGATCGCCGCTTCGTCGACGTAGGCGAGACGAGCCTTCGCATCGGGTGCGCTGACTTTTCCCCGGGCGAGTCCGTGGTGGCGGTGGTGAAACCGCAGGCGGTGGTGATCGCCCTCGACGTGCCCCGTTCGTCGCTCCGAAATCATTTCACCGGGCGGATCGAATCGATCGAATCGCACGGCGGCACCGCGACGGTCCGCATCGGCCCCCATCCCGCGCTCACGGCGGAGGTGACGATGACCGCCGTCGAGGAACTCGGTCTTCGGGAAGGGAAAGAGGTGTGGGCATCGGTGAAGGCGATCGAAATCGAGGTCTATCCGGCATGATCCGGTTCTTGCGCCGCGCCCGCGCGAGAGGGAGGTGTTTCCGATGAAGGCGGTCATCGTTCGTTCTCATGGAGGTCTCGACGCTCTTCTTCACGAGGAGATGGAAGATCCGGTTCCCCGCGCCGACGAGGTGCTTGTCGAAGTGCGCGCCGTCGGCGTGAACCACCTCGATCTTTGGGTGCGCCGGGGCGTGCCGGGACACACCTTCCCTCTCCCCCTCATCCCGGGAAATGAGATCGCCGGCGTCGTCCTCGAGGTGGGCGAAAGGGTCGACCATGTGGCGTCGGGGGACGAGGTCGTTCTCGCCCCCGGCGTGAGCTGCGGCGTGTGCGCACCGTGCCGTTCGGGAAGGGATCATCACTGCCGGCACTACGGAATTCTCGGCGAGTCGAGAGACGGCGGCTACGCGGAGCGAATCGTCGTGCCGAGGGAGAATGTCCTCGCCAAGCCGGCGAATCTCTCCTTCGAAGAGGCGGCGGCGGTGCCCCTCGTTTTCCTGACGGCGTGGCACATGCTTGTGAAGCGCGCGGCGCTTCGTCCGGGAGAAACGGTGCTCGTTCACGCCGGCGGGAGCGGTGTCGGAAGCGCGGCGATCCAGGTGGCGAAGCTGTGGGGTGGTGAGGTGATCGCCACCGCATCGAGCGCCGCGAAGCTCGAGCGCGCCGCGAAGCTCGGCGCCGATCACACGATCGATTACGGCCGGGAAGATTTCGTGAAGCGGGTGAAGGAGATCACCGGGAAGAAAGGCGCCGATATCGTGTTCGAACATGTGGGGAAGAGCACGTGGGCCGGTTCGCTGCGGGCGCTCGCCCGGCAGGGGCGGCTCGTCACATGCGGCGCCACCACCGGCGCGGACGTGACGATCGACCTGAGGCACATTTTCTTCAAGTCGCAATCGATCCTGGGATCGACCATGGGAAGCACGGGCGAACTGATCGAGATTCTCGGTCACTTCGAGGCGGGGCGGTTCTGTCCCGTAGTCGACGAGGTGATGCCTCTGGCCGACGCGGCAGAGGCCCACCGCCTGCTCGAGGAACGATCGGTATTCGGCAAGGGCGTACTTCTCCCGTGACGGTGGCGACGAAAAGGCGCCCCCCGAAGACGTTGCGCCTCCGGTCACTCTTCGTCCTGTTTCTTATCTCCTGCGCCCTGCCGGCAGACGTTCTCTTCGCCACACCGATTTACGACGTTCTCCTTTCCGGAGGAACCGTGTACGACGGGTCGGGCACCATGCCGTACATCGCGGACGTGGCGATCCGGTCGGACACGATCGCGGCGATCGGCCATCTGTCGAAA
>JAJRWB010000080.1 GCA_024276995.1 Candidatus Eiseniibacteriota bacterium
ATACCATCGCATGACCGTTGTGCGGGATACCTCAACCTGCCGCGCTACTTCCGCCTGAGAATAACCACTCACAAAAAGCCGACCCGCACGTCGCCGCCGTCGTTGCAGATCTCCTCGTGCCGCCTTCGATGTAAGAGAAATAGTCATGCTTTAAATATAGCACGTTCGATCCGAATCGTCAACTATTTATGCGAGACTCTCTAATCCCGGCGGCACCCAGCGCAGCATCCTTCGAACTCAGCCCAGCATAGCACTTTCGGCCCTTCCCGCCGAAGAAACTTCACATATTAGGCTGCAAGGCCTTGCAGCCTATTCCCCGAATAGCCTGGTCGGCCGAATCCCGGCTGAGGCGCCCTTCACAGTTGATCGATGGGGCCTCTTACGCCGGGCGGCGCTCGCTTCTCCCATGCCGCCGGGTCTGTCCGCCCGCACAGGGACGAGGCGATCCCGCCCGCCCCATTCGTCTCACCGCTCTGTTGCCGGGGGGCGTGAAAAGCCCTACTATGTTCATGAGCGTTTTCCTTGATCTTGGCGGACCAGCGGATTCGAAGAATATCCCCGGACTCAGATCGGGCAATTATTCAGGAGGAGAGTGTGTAATGAGCCTCACGAGCAGAGTCGAGGAACTGATCGAGAAGCATCCCGCGGTGCTGAGTGACATTCCGCGGGGGGAACTGGTCGATCACGCCGTGAAGAACCGGGAGTCGGTCCTGAGCGCCGACGGCGCGCTCGTCACGTGGACGCCGTCCCACTCCACCGGCCGCTCCCCGAAGGACACTCTCTTCGTCCGCGACAGCGAGACCGACGGTGCAATCGACTGGGACGCCCCGAACTGCATCCCCCTCGACGTCGAGACGTTCGACATGCTCTGGGACGACGCGATCGCCGTGCTGTCGAAGAAGGAGCGGCTCTTCGCAACCAACCGCGTAGTCGGCGCCGACTCGAGCTACGCGCTCCCGGTGAAGACGGTAAGCACCCACGCGACGCACGCGCTCTTCACGGTGAATATGTTCTGCCCCGTTCCCGACGATATCGAAAAGAGCATTTTCAGCGATCGGCAGTTCACCATTCTCTCCCTGCCCTATGATTACGTCGACACGTCAAAGTACGAAGGACGGCTGCGCAAGCTGCCCGACGGGAAGACGTCGAACATGGTGATCGCCACCGATTTCACCCGCGGCCTCGGTCTCGTGTACGGTTCCGCCTACTGCGGCAGCATCAAGAAGCTGATGTTCACCGTGATGAATCACTACCTGCCCGCCGAAGGGATCCTGCCGATCCACTGCAGCGCCAACGAAGGAACGGAAGGGGACTGCGCACTTCTTCTCGGCCTTTCCGGTACGGGAAAGACCACCCTCTCCGCCGACCCGAACCGCGCCCTCCTCGGCGACGATGAGCATGGATGGAACGACACCGGCGTGGCGAACTTCGAAAACGGCTGTTACGCGAAGCTGATCAATCTCAGGCAGGAGAAGGAGCCTGAGATCTGGAACGCCGCGTTCCACAAGGCCGATCCCCATGAGCACGGCGCGATCATCGAAAACTGCATGATGTATCCCACCGGCCGCTTCGACGTGGATGATGAACGGCTCACGCCGAACTCGCGGGTTTCCTACCCGCTCACGTCGCTCAGCAACATCAAGCCGTCGTCGGTGAGCGGCCACCCGAAGACGATCCTCTTCCTCGCGGCGGACGCGAACGGTGTCCTGCCTCCCGTGGCGAAGCTGAACCCCGAGCAGGCAATGCTCTGGTTCCTCATGGGGTACACGAGCAAGCTCGCGGGAACCGAGACGGGAGTGACCGAGCCGACGACCACGTTCTCGCGCTTCTTCGGCGCGCCGTTCATGCCGAGAAACCCGGACGCCTACGCGAGCCTCCTCGGGAAGAAGATGGCCGAGCACGGAACGCAGGTCTACCTCGTGAACACCGGGTGGAGCGGCGGGCCGTACGGCGTCGGTTCGCGCATGGATATCATGCTCACGAGAGCGATCGTTGACGCCGCGCTCAGCGGAAAACTGAGCGACGTGCCGTACGAAGAGGATCCGCTCTTCCACATCCAGGTGCCGAAGGAATGCCCCGGCGTCGACGCGAAGCTCCTCGTGGCGAAGAATACGTGGGACGACAAGAACGCATATGACGAAAGGGCGAAGAAACTCGCCAAAGAATTCAGCGCGGCTTTCGACAAGAATTACGGCGCCAAGAATCTCGATTCGGCCGTCGTCGCCCAGTGTCCCGGGAAATAGCCGGATCGCGCATCAAGGCACTTCCTTCATTGACCGGGGGTGGGGGGGATGCTGTATAATAGAAGGCACAGGTGGGGGGACGTATGCCTCTCTTCCAGGGCGGACCTCTCCTCTTGATGATGTATGGCAGGATGATGGGTACCCCGATGCTCCCCGGGGCGCCGCGCAGAGATAGACCTCAACCGCAAAGGGAGCATTCAACCGATGAAGAAACGAACCACCCCGTGGACAATCCGTCTGCTCGCGATCCTATTCGCCCTTTGCAGCGTCACGCCGCTGATCGCCATGCCTCTCCATCCCGATCTGGTCGCGAAGCTCAAGCAGGAGGGACGGTGGGAGGAGACGGTGGCGCTGCTCACCGCCGACAGGGCGAGGGGGATCGACAATCTCGGCCGCCTCGGTCCGGTGCTCCGCGCGGGCGAACGTGTCGCCCCGGGCGAAAGTCGCTCCAAGTCGGCCTACACCGTGACCCGCCAGGCGATCGTCATTCTCGTCGACTTCAGCGACAACGTGGCCGACACGCTCACCTACCCGTCGACGCACTACAACGACATGCTTTTCAGTGTCGGCAGCTATCCGACGGGAAGCATGGCCGATTATTATCTCGAGAATTCGTACGGTAACTTTCTCGTCAGCGGCGTCGCGACGACGTGGTACCGCATGCCGCAGACGTACGCCTACTATGTGAACGGTCAGCGCGGATTCGGCACATATCCCCAAAACGCGCAGAAACTCGCCGAGGACGCGGTGGCGGCGGCCGACCCGGATATCGATTTCTCCCAGTACGACAACGACGGGCCCGACGGTATTCCGAACTCGGGTGACGACGACGGCGTGATCGACGCGCTCTTCATCGTGCACGCCGGGCAGGGATACGAGCAGACGGGCGACGTGAACATGATCCACTCCCATGCGTGGAGCACGGTGAACGTTCCCGTTGTCGACGGCGTTCAGGCGAGCCGCTATTCGATGGAGCCGGACGACGGGAAGATCGGCGTATTCAGCCACGAGTTCGGCCATGTGCTCGGCCTGCCCGATCTGTACGACACCGACTACTCCTCCCGGGGAGCCGGTTATTGGACGATCATGGCTTCGGGGTCGTGGGCGAACGGCGGCACGACACCGGTCCACTTCGACGCGTGGTGCAAGGAGCAGCTCGGCTTCGTCACGCCGCTCCAGCCGACGAACAATCTCACCGCCGCGGCGCTGCCGAACGTGGAAACGAACGCGACCGTGTACAAGGTGTGGACGAACGGCATCGCCAGCCAGCAATTCTTCATGGTGGAGAACCGGCAGCAGACCGGTTTCGACACGTACCTCCCCGGCACGGGGCTCGTCGTCTTCCATATCGATGAGGCGGTTTCGGGCAACACCAACGAGGCCCATTACAAGGTGGCAGTGGAGCAGGCGGACGGCAACTTCGACCTGGAAAACAAGAACAACGGCGGCGACGCGGGCGATCCGTGGCCCGGTTCGACGAACAACACGACGTTCGACCTGAACTCGACGCCCGATTCGAGAGACTACACCGGCGCCGACACGCAGGTCGGCCTGTTCAACATCAGTTCCTCCGGTATGAACATGACCGCCGACATCCAGGTGGAGACCGGGCCGGCGTTTTATCTCACCGCCGACACGCTCGGCGATACCGGCGGTGGCCCCATCGATCCCGGCGATACCGGGCAGGCGGGCTACCAAATCCTGAATGCAGGTCTCGGTGCGGTGGGCGCATACATGAAGGCGTCTACAATCGATCCTCTCGTCACCATGGTGAACGATTCGATTTACTACGGCGATGTTCCCGCCGACGCCGGCTCGTGGGGGAACGGATCGTTCTCCTTCAACGTGAGCGGGGCGAGCCCCACGGCCCACGGAATTCCCTTTACACTGCAAAAGAGCGCATCGGGAGGGTACAGCGCCACCGAAGACGTGGTCGTCGGCGTGGGCGACTCTCTCGGTTTCTTCCGGTGGAGCCACGGCAATGTCACCACCGGTTACGCCGATCAGTGGCACCTGTCGCAGGGGCAGAATCACAGCGCCGGCGGTTTCGTGAGCTGGTACTGCGGCGACGACGGCTCGGGAACGTACAGCAACTACGCCGACGCCGCGCTCTACACGGAGCCATTCCTTCTCACGGGGACGTCGCAGCTTTCGTTCTGGCATAGACTCGACGCGGAGGAGGGGACGCCCCCCGAGGCATGGGACGGCGCGGTGGTGGAGATCTCGGTCGGCGGCGGCGCGTGGACATCGATCACCCCGTCGGGCGGCTACACCCACACGATCATCGACAATCCGGCGAGTCCCTTCCCGGCGGGAACGCCCTGCTTCTCCGGTACCTTCGGCTGGACCCAGGAGACATTCGATCTGTCGTCGTACGGCGGCGGCGGCGTGGCGCAGATCCGTTTCCGCTTCGGCAGCGACGGCGGGGTCACCCAGGGCGGATGGTATATCGATGACGTGTCGCTCAGCGACGTGATCGCCACCGGCGCCCCTGCGGCGGGCGGCGCAGTGCCCGGCTCGGGCATGACGCTCCTTGCGCAGAACCGGCCGAACCCGTTCAACCCGGTGACGTCGATCGGCTTCATCCTTCCCGCGAAGGATCACGTGTCGCTCGCCGTGTACGACATTCGCGGGCGTCTCGTGAAGACGCTGGCGGACACGCAGTTCCCCGCCGGCGAGTGGGCGCTCACCTGGGAGGGTGACGACGACGCCGGCCGGGCGGTGTCGAGCGGAATCTACCTCTACCGGATGAAAACCAGCTCGGCGACGTTCTCGAAGAAGATGATTCTCACGCGGTGATTCGTTCGAAGCTGCCGACCGCTCAGCGCGCCGGCAGGGGGCTCGCCTCGCCGATCGAATGGCGGAACCGCGCGATGAGATCATGGAAGCTGCGCGTGCCGCGCGGATCGACGCCGAAACGGAAGAGGTGGCTCGCGCACGGGCAGTCGGACGATCCGAAGCGGTCCACCGCCTCCTCGGCGAGTTCACCGACCGCGCCGGCGAGGAGACACTCGTCGCGCCGACTCGAGCGAATGGGAAACGATTCGATCATCTCGGCCTTTCGGCGGAGATAGTCGATATGCCAGTGCATTTTCTTCCTCAGTCGCTTATGCCGGGCGATCCGTTTCGAAAGGCCGCGCTCGGCGGAGCCGGCGTAGAGATACCACCCCGCAGGAAATACGAGCGCGCCGAGGGGAATCGGTACCGGTTTCGCCGACGGCGTCACCGATAGATCACGGTTCATGGTGATCGCCGCCGCGAGGAAGCGGAAGCGCTCGTTCGTTCCGGCCGCGGCGCCGGGAAAGCGCTTCTCCACATCGACGAGGGCGGCGGCGAAGTCGAGGTCGGTGTGGATGTCGGGAAGAAGCCGCTCGGCGTGCGGATCGTGGACCACGAAGAGGAGCGCTGCTCTTCCGCCGTGTTCGGCGATTTTCGCCAGTTCCTCCACGTGCCTCCTCCCTCTCGCCGTGGGAGCGTCCGGGAAAAGGGCGATCCTCCGCTCGATCAGGTTGCAAGACTTCACTTCGCAGAAGAACTCTCCCAGGCGGTCGGCGAGGAGGAAGTCGAAGCGGGAGCGGCCGACCGTCACCTCGCTCCGGACGATTCGCGAACCGCGAAGAGAGTCGATCGCGCCGCGGTCGATCAGCGCTTCGGCGATCCGATTGTTCGTGTGCGTGTCGAGAAGACGTACCGTTCCTTCCCGCGCGACGGCGACGGCGGTGAATCTCGTTTTTCGCGCCGGCGCCGACACCGGGCGCGGCGGCGCGGGTATGATGAAGATTTCCACCCCGGGAAGGAGAAGCTCTCCCATTCTTCCCGGATTCGGCAAAAAGGCGTGGACCACTCGGCCGCCCCGGCGGACACGGATCGTGTATCGGTTCGGCCGGTCGACATACTCGCCGCTTCCGGCTCCTTCGAATAGGCGGATCGCGCCGCCCCGCGGGGAGCGCGCGTCGTGAGGGGTGGGGTTCAAACCGGCTTCGGACTTGCGGGGCGCACGACGTGGATCGCCTCCCACGAATCTCCGCGCCGCTCGAGAACGGCGGCGTGGGCCGTGCCGAGGAGGGAGACTTCCTGCTGGCCGCAAAGATGGGAGATCAATTTCACTAGGTGAGGCATGTGTCCGACCACCGCCGCCGGCACGGTCAGACGTCCCAGCTCGACGGCGACCTCTTCCACATCATCGTGGGGCGCAAGACCGGCGATTTTCTCGATCCGTGCATTCTTTCCGGCGCGCTCCGCGAGAATCGCCGCCGTTCGAGCGGCCCTTTTCTTTCCACTGTGAAGGATGATACCGAGATCGTAACCGGTCTCGCGAAGGGAGTCGCTCACCGAACGGACGTCGGCGACACCTTTCTCCGTGAGACCCCGCTCGCCCGGGTGGTCGGGGCCGTCCGCCTCTCCGTGACGCATGAGTACGAGAATCATCGATATCCTCCGAAAACACTGCGCCGGCACCGGTGTCCCGGCGACTCGTATCCCGCCCTGATGAACGGTGGGGGTTCGGCTCGCGTCCGCGCCACCCGGCGCGGGACACGAGCACTCGTCGATCATAACTTCAAAATCGTTCCGGCGCAAGGGCTACGCCGGTCGGGTCTTCCCCCCGGACGAAGAAAAATGTGCTATATCTATTCATATGAACGGCGATCGATCGGCCGGTGCTTCAGAAGGGAGGAAGTCGTGCAGCATCTCAAGAAGCTAATTTCCAGGAGAGAACTTCATGTCATAAGCGAGGACGCGTCTGTTTCGGAGGCGGTGAAGAAGCTGGATATCCATAATATCGGTGCGCTCCCCGTTGTTCGCGGTGAGAGGGTGGTCGGTATCTTCTCCGAAAGAGACGTTGTCCGGCGGGTGGTTCTCCCCGGTCTCGATCCGGCGGCGACGAAAGTCGGCGACGTGATGACGGAGAACATCGTCGTCGGCGAGCTGGTCGCCGGGTTCGAAAAGTGCCAGGAGCGGATCCGCGCCGCCCGCGTGCGCCATCTGCCGATCGTCCACGAGAAGAAGCTGGTCGGCTTCGTGTCGCTGAGGGATTTCTTTCGCCAGGAAATCCGGATCCAGGCGGAGGAGATCCGCCACCTCACCGACTACATCCACTTCGTTCCGCCCTCGGTGAACCCCGAGGCGGAACCGACCGAGGCAGAGCCGACCCAGGCGTAACACCGGCGCGGCGACGATCGGCGGTGCGGCGTTTCGGGCCTCGCCCGCTCAGTCGGAGGCGTCGGCGAAGGCGAGCCTCCGGTGGAGTTCCCTGTCGAATGCCTCCCAGTCGATCTTCTCGTAACCGAGCATTCTCGCCGCTTCATCGCCCTGCAGGGCGTTCGCATCCTTCCACAGTTCCTTCTTCAGAAAGGCGCCCGCCTCGGTGTTTCGCCACCATGGGTCGCCGAACTTTCGCGAGAGTCCCTCGTGGAGCTGCTTCGCCAGGGCGTAGGAGCGGGCATAGTCGGCGGAGTAGAAGAACGGGTCGACGTCGGTGCGGTAGCGCAGCGCCTCGGTGGGAGTCAGTTCGAAGCCGTATGCTTTCGAGAAGAGGACGCGGTACGTCTCCTGAAGATCGTCGCCGGCGGCGCCGTCGTAGAGTCCTTCATACACAGACGGATCGCCGCCGTGCAGAATCGTTTCGTATACGAGCTTCGCACCTGCGTAGCGACGGACGAAATAGAGGTCCCAAAACGCGCGGTTCTTCACGAGAATCGCGATTTCACGGTCGGTCATCAAGGGCACCCGCCCGTCGCCGCTGACGTACCGGTTGTAATCCCGCACGTACTCCCTGTACCACTTGAGCCAGTCGGGGTCGCCCCAGAGTCCCTCGAAGAGACCGGCGTACGCTTCAGTCACCGTGCTGCCGCCGAGCTGCTGGAACTCCCACACATCGGTCACGCCGTTGGCGAAATGGACGGCATGGCCCCCCTCATGGAAGAACGTCTCGTAATCGGGAACGCCGCCCGACGGCTTCACCGAGATTCGCACGTCGCCCGGAACCTCGATCGGGTAGCACACCGCGCGGGGATCCTTCTTCGGGTGATCGTCGTCGTTGACGAGGATCGGAGTGCCGGCGGCGCTGTTCATATCGAGGCCGATGTTTTCGAGAAAATAGCGGAACGCCGGGATAACGAGTTCCTTCGGAAAGAACCGGCCGAACCCGGCGAGATGGGAAAGACGCCCGATGTCGGAGCGATGGAACTCCTCCGGTTCGATGCCGAGCACCCGGGCGACCTCGCCGGCGAAGAGTTTCCTGTAGAGGTCGTCCGTCTTTTCGATGTATGCCCCCGACATGTGCGCGAGGGCCGCAAGATCGACGTTGCGAAGCTCCTCGGCGAGCTCGACGTAGCTCCCGTGACCGAGGTCGGCACAGATCGACTCCTCCTCGGCGGTCTTCTTCTCGTGGAGCGGGTTGAGAATGTCCTTCCAGTATTTCGCCTGGGCGTCTTGCAGTTGCGCCCGCCGTACCGGATCCTCCTCGTTGTCGAGCATGCCGTCGAGATCTCTGTACGCCACCGGTTCTTCCGACGGGGTGACGCGCACCATCCCTTGCGCCTCGGCGTCGAGGATCTCGTCGTCGAAATGGGCGGTGTGGAGGGAGACGTATTCGGAAACGAGGTAGTTCCGGAAGTATTCGAGCGCCCTCTTCCCGTCCCCTTCGGCCGATGGGATCCGCTTCTCCACTTCGGCGATCGTCCTCTTCGAGAAGAGATGCTCATGCCCCTTGTATGTGCTCGACATGAGCGACTTCTCGCCCACGCAGTTGGAATACCACGAGAGCACCGCCTGCACTTCGACGAGCGCCTTCGCCTCGTCGCGGGCGTCGTCGATGGAAAACGGTTCGCTCCGGGACGTGCATCCGGAAAGGAGATGGATCGCCGCCGCGAGAGCGGCGAACGCAGTGATTCGGGGGAAGGAATACATTTTCGGCTCCTCGAATAGGGAATCGTGTTCGACGCGGGCCGACCGTCCGCTCGCTTCATCGCGGGGAATCGTACCTGTTCGGCGCACCGCTTGCAATTCGCATTCCGCCCGCCGGCGAATCAGGCGATCCCCTTCGCGTCGGCGCCTTCGCCGGCGCGGGCCGCGCACACATCGCGCCCGATCTGTTCTCAGAAACCGACATTCAATCTGAGAACCCAACCGTTGAGATCCTGGCCCTCGGTCGCCTGGATCGGTACGCCCGCCACCTCGAAATCGTCTTTCACCAGGCTGTCGATGCCGAATTCATAGCGCAGTTCGGGGGCGAGGGTGATCCCCATGCTGGGCGCGCCGATCTTCAGTCCGATACCCGCGCTTCCCATGACGATGGCCGACTGGAAGTTGTCCTTGAATTCGTCGGGCGCGCCGGTGTTGAAGCGGAACTCGGGACCCGCCACGATGTACGGTTTCACGAAGGGCGTGACGAGACGGTACTGGATGTCGATGGGGATGGCGAAAAACTGCACGTCGAAGTCATCGTCGAAATCGGCGGGAACTCCCGGAATCTCTGAAAGGCCGTTGAAAAGAGGGCCCGCGTTGACGTAGAGAAGGCCGGCGCGAAGGCCGAGCGGCCCCAGGCCGGTTTCGATGAAGCCGCCGATATGGTACCCGGTGCGACTCGAATAGGTCGATTTCGCCTCTCCCACCTGCACGTCACTCAGTTCGGCGAAATTGAGACCCGCGGTGACGCCCTTACCGACGATCGCTTCCGCTCGACGGGTGCCGGGGCCGCCCGCCAGGACGAGAAGGATGAGCGCGAAGAGGAGCTGAATCGTTCTGCCGTTCATGGCTGGTTCCTTTCCTGCCGCCGTCGCGGCGGAGACGGTTCGTTGTCAGGGTGCGAAGGCGCTTTCCACCGGCGCGACGCACCCGGCCCCTGGTATAATGCCTGTCGTCGGAATCGGTTCGCAACGGTTATCGAACAGGGGAAAGGTCGGACGGGACGACGTGCGATACGGATCGTATAGAAGCGTTCTTTCCATGATCGGCCCCGGCCTCGCCGTGGCGGCGACCGGCGTCGGCGCCGGGGATATCATCGCCGCCGTCGTCGCCGGATCACGGTTCGGCTTGGTCATCGCTTGGACAGCCGTGGCGGGCGCCCTCCTCAAGTTCGTCCTGGCCGAAGGGGTCGCCCGCTGGCAGCTCGCCACGGGAACGACGCTGCTCGAGGGGTGGATCACCCGTCTCGGTCGGCCGGTGCGCATCTACTTTCTCGCCTACCTGGTTATCTGGTCGTTCATCGTCGGTGGGGCGCTCATCTCCGCGTGCGGTCTCGCGGGCCACGCGCTCTTCCCGGCGCTCTCGTATCGCGCGTGGGGGGCGCTCCATTCCGCCGCCGTACTCTGCTTTGTTCTCATCGGCCGCTACAATACGTTCGAGAACGCCATGAAACTCTTCGTGGGCGTCATGTTCGCCGCCATTATAGCGGCGGCGTTCGGCGCCGATATCGAGGTGGGTCCTCTCCTGGCGGGGATCGCCGTCCCCCGCGTGCCGGCCCATTCGGCGGGCGTCGTACTCGCCGTGATCGGTGGTGTGGGGGGGACGATCACCCTTCTTTCTTACGGCTACTGGCTTCGGGAGAAGGGGTGGACCGGGCCGGAGAAGATCGTTTCCGCGCGAATCGACCTGCTCGCCGCATACGCTCTCACCGGGCTGTTCGGCGTGGCCACTGTGGCGCTCGCCGCGGCGACGCTTTTCAAGGGGGGCGTCGTGGTGGAAGGGAAGGAGGCGGCGCTGCGCATGGCGACCATGCTCGGGGAGAAGGGTGGAGGCCTCGGCGCGAAACTCTTACTCATCGGGTTCTGGGGCGCCGTGGCGAGTTCCCTCGTCGGCGTCTGGCAGTCGGTGCCGTACCTCTTCGCCGATTTCGTCCGTTTGAGCCGCGGGGGAAAACCACGTGGCGATGTGGGCCGCACGGCGCCGTACAGATGGTATCTCCTCTTCCTCGCCGCGACGCCGGTGCTCCTCCTTTACGTCGGAAAGCCGATCTGGCTCGTGATCCTCTACGCCGCCGTGGGCGCGCTGTTCATGCCCTTCCTCGCGGGCACCCTTCTTTACATGCTGAACCGGCACGACTGGGTGGGCGAATCCCAGGCCAACGGCCGTCTCGCGAACCTGGGGCTGATCCTCTCCCTCGTTCTCTTCCTCTATCTCGCCGTCGCCGGCATCGTGGGGAAGGCCGGCTGATGAACGCCGCCTGGAACGCGCTACTGGACGTATCCCAGCGATTTCAGCTCCTCCACCGTCTTTTCGTCAAGGATGAACTCGCCCCGCCCCCCTTCGATGGGTACGGTCTTCTCGCGGAACCGATCGATCCGTTTCGAAAGGCGCCGGACCCGCGCGCGGTTCTCCGCCGCCACGTCGACCTGGGCGAAGGGATCGCCGGCCACGTCGAAGAGTCGGAACGTCCGATTCTCCCGGATCAGAAGCCAATCGTCTTCGAGCACCGACCAGAGTTCTCTCGACGGTTCGGTCCTCGCACGATGGAAGAAGAAGCGCTCGCCCCCCTCTTCGGGTCTGCTTCTTTTTTTTGCTTCACCGCGGAGAAGGGGGAGAAGAGAATGCCCCCGCGCCCCGTCCGGCGTCTCGGTGTCCGCGAGTTCGGCGAGCGTGGGGAGAAGGTCGAGGAGGGTCACCCCCGCGTCGACGTGACCGGGCGGAAAGGAGTCTCCGGGGCCGGTGATCATCAGCACGATCCGGGTCAGTTCCGGATAAAGGGAGAACCGGTGTCCGATTTCTCCATGTTCCATGAATTCCTCGCCGTGATCCGACACGAAAACGGCGATGGCGTTCTCTTTCCATCCGAAGCGGTCGAAGATTCGCCGGAGTACGCCGTCGACGTAACCGATTTCGCTGTCGTACGCGGCGATCGTGTCGAGGAGCGCCGTTTCACCCTTCTCGTACCAGGGCTCCCGTCGCTCGTAGGGCGCGTGAACGTCGTTGAGGTGAAGATAAACGAAGTGGGGTTCATTATCGTTCAATTCATTTTCCCACCCGACGAGGCGCTCGAAAATATCTTCCGCGGTGCCCCACCGAATCCGCTCGAAGCGGTCGAAACCGCGGTCGAATCCGATTTCCGGGCCGATGTTCGGGTTCGTGGCGATTCCGAATGTGCGGTAGCCCTTTCGGCGGAAGAGTTCGGGGAGCGTGGGGACGGAATCGGGTATTTTCGCCACGGACACGACCGATCGGCCGGTCTGTTCCATGTGGCGGATCTTTCGTTCGTTCGCCCGGATCCCCTCGATCACTCCGTGCTGGGTGGGATAGAGCGATGTGAAGAGAGAAGCCGTCGCGGGGGCGGTGCGGCTCGCCGTGGTGAAGCACTTGTCGAAGATTACGGCGCTCTTTGCGACGCCCGCCAGGAAGGGCGCGGTTTGCGCAGGGTATCCGTAGAGGCCGAGATGGTCGGGACGAAGGGTGTCGATCAGGACGATCACCACGTCGGGCGGCATGGGGGCGGACGAACACGAGACGAAAAAAGCGCCCCAGGCGAGGATCGCAACGCCCGTGGCGCGTTTCGCGCCGGCACGGGAGCACCACTCGAACGGTTTCGCGAGAAGCAAGTCGATCGATCTCCCCGGGCGGGCCGTGATGATACATCATTTCAGAAAACGAGCATATCCGGCGCCGCCGACCGGGTCAAGATACGCGGCATCGCCCGGAGGACGGAGCGATGAACATTCCGCGCTTCCTGGCCGATCGGATGCTTCGCCGCCTCGGTCGGTTCCTTCGCGCCGCGGGCTTCGATGTGGCGGATATCGCCGCGGGAGAGACGTTCGACGATGCGCTCCGCCGCGCTGTATCCGAAGGGAGAACCGTGGTGACGATAAACACTCGATTCCCGCGTCTTGCCGCGCCGTTGATCCTGCTCGAGAGCCGATCGGTGGACGACCAGGCGGTGGAACTCCTTCGCCGTTTTCCGCCGATCGACCTTTCATCGAACCTCTTCCGCCGCTGTATGATCTGCAACGCGCCGGTGAGGGCCGACGACGCTCCGCCGCCGACCGCCCCGGCAGCCGGTGGTAGAACGTTCACCCGCTGTCCGGTGTGCGGCAGGTCGTACTGGGAGGGGAGTCACACCGACCGGATGCGGGAGCGGATCGCCCGGTGGGAAGTTCTCCTCGACGAGATACGCCGATCGGCGAAAGAGGGTATGCCGCCGCCGATCGATCGCAGGGAATTCGACGCATTCCTGCGCGAGGTGTATCCCCTTCTCGGTCTTTCGGCGCGAGGTTACAGAAAAGTCCGTTTCTCCCTCCGCCGTCCCGTCCGCGGCCGGCTCCGTGAGCTGGGGCTTTCGTCGCTCGACCGGTACCTCTCCCTCGTCCGGCGCGACCGCTCGGAAAGGAGCCGTCTCGGCGCACTGTTGGCGGTGACGATCAGCCGCTTCTTCCGGGACAGGGGAAGATGGCTTCTCTTCGGCGACACCCTCTTTCCCCGCCTCGAAAAGCTCGCCGCCGGCGGGGTCGTCCGTGCCTGGTCGGTCGGGTGCGCATCGGGGGAGGAGCCGTTCACCCTTCGCATGGTGTGGCGCGAGTCGGGTCGTCCCGACGACCGGCTCGAAATCATCGCCGGCGACATTTCCGCCCGGTGTCTCGAGCGCGCCGGGAAGGGGATCTATCCCGAAAGCTCGGTCCACAATGTCCCTTCGATATACAGGAAGAAGTACTTCACGCCGGTAGACGGAGGGTTTCTTCTCGCCGAGGACATCAGGCGGTCGGTGTCGTTCGATCTTTTCGATTGGAGAAGCGACGCTTGGCCGAAGGGCTTCCACCTGATTCTCTGCCGGAACGGGATCTTCACCTACCTCGATGATGCCGGACGCGCGTGGGCGACAAAGAAGCTCGCCGCGTCCTCCGTGGAAGGCGGCTTCCTTTGGATCGGGGGGAACGAGCGTCTCGGCGACGGCGCGGCGGCGTGGTCCGCGCCGCCGGCGCCGCCGGCGTTTTCCCACTCCGGCGCCCGGTTCCCCCCATGTACTTCAATCAAGCCATGAGTCATATATTTCCGGCTTGCAAAACCGGTGGTGCGCCCTTATGCTTGACCCCGTTCCCGGGGCTCGGGAGATCGGTTCGACATGCCGCCTTCATCCCGCCGAGGAAAGGGAGGTCGCCATCAGGAACATCCATGAGAACGATGCCGCGCTGCGCGGTTTTCTGATCACCCTGGGCGCCACGGTACTCATCGTCGCCGGCGCGCTCCACTTCGCCCAGGCGCGATACAGCGAGTATCTCGGTGCGAAGGAGAAGATCTCCGTCCTCGAGGGGGCGGCGCGCAAACCATTCATGGGAAGCGGCGATCCGGAAAGGGGAATGGCCCTTTTCGCGGCGAACTGCGTCTCGTGCCACGGTGTCGCCGGCCGGGGCGAGATCGGCCTGGCGCCGAACATCGGGAACCGCGATTTTCTCGCCCTCGCCTCCGACCTTTTCATCAAGGAAACGGTCAATCACGGCAGGGAAGAGACGGCGATGATCGCGCGCCCGGACCTTTCGGACGAGGCACTCACCCACATCATCGCTTATCTCCGTTCCGTTCCTTCCGGCGGTCCGATGGAAGTCGTCGTCGACCACGATAAAGTCCTCGACGGCGATCCGGCGCGGGGGGAGCCGCTCTTCCATACGTTCTGTGCTCCCTGCCACGGTCCGAACGGCGAAGGTTACGCCGCGGGCGGGGCCGGTTCCGGCATCGGGCTGCCCGGCTTCCTGGACGTGGCGAGTGACGACTATATCCTCCAGACTCTCTACCACGGGCGGACCGGCACACCGATGCGTCCTTTCATCGGCGCGCGGGGATTGGCGGGGCTGACCGAGGAGGAAGCGGGCGATATCATCGCTTTTCTGAGGAACAACTCGTCGAACGCGGTCGAATCGGCGCTCCACATGCCGGTGCTCTATGCCGGGCCGCCGAACCCGGCCACCGGGGAGAAGATCTTCATGACCAACTGCGCGTCGTGCCACCAGACGGGCGGCGTCGGCAAGCCGGGTCTCGCCCCGAGTATCCGGAACCGCGATTTCCTCGCCATCGCCTCGGACGATTTCATCAAGTCGACCGTTCTCCAGGGACGGGCCGGGACCGCCATGGTGCCGCGGGCCGATCTGGGGGAGAGCGCCATCGAGCAGATCATCGCCTACCTCCGCGATCTTTCCGTGGCGGTGCCGCTGACCGTGCAGCTGAACCCGGACCGGAAATGCACGGGCGACGCGGCGCGGGGAAGATCGCTCTACCGGACCTTCTGCTCGTCGTGCCACGGAGCGCGAGGCGAGGGCTACAGCGCGGGAGGCGCCGGCCCGGGGATCGGCCTTCCCGGATTCTTGAGCGTGGCGACGGACGGCTACATCTTCGAAACGGTGAAAACGGGACGGGTCGGCACGCCGATGCGGCCTTTCATCGGTGCGCGGGGGCTGGCGAATCTTTCGGAACAGGATGTAAACGACATTATTGTTTATTTGAGAAGTCTGCAGGTTTCGGACGGTGTCTGACCGGAAACGGACCCTCGGGGCCGGCGATCGGTTATGAGATCGAGGAGCGCAAAATGAAAAGAAGATCTTTCATGAAGAAAGCGGCCATCGCCGCCGTGGCCGCGGGTGTTCCAACCGCGAAGGGGTGGACGGTTCCCGATCCGGAGAACGTGCCGCTCGAATCGAAGGAAGCGAAGAATCATGTTCTCGCGGCGTGCCCCTACTGCGGCGTCGGATGCGGGACGATCATCCAGACCGAGAACGGCAAGATCACCAACGTGATCCCCGACAAGCATCACCCGACGAACAAGGGGCTCCAGTGCATCAAGGGGCTGACGTCGGCCGAGGCGATCTACGTGAACCGCCTGACCAAGCCGCTCATCCGCAAAGACATGTCCGACCCCTTGCGGGGACATGTTTCGGCGACGAAGGGATCGTTCGACCCGAGTCTCTTCCGGGAAGCGACTTGGGAGGAGGCGGAGGAGATCACCGCCGACCGGGTGGCGGAGATCGTAAAGAAATCGGGGGGGAACGCCGTCGGCCTGTATGGCTCGGGGCAGCTCACCGTGGAAGGGCAATACCTCGAGAATATCTTCATGAAGGGAGTGCTCGGTTCGAACACGATCGAGGCGAACGCGCGGATGTGCATGACCTCCGCCGTGACCGGCTATTTCAAATCGCTCGGTTCCGACACCCCGCCTACCTGTTACGACGATATCGAGCTGGCGGACATGATCACCTTCTGGGGGCACAATGCCCGCGGTTCGCACCCGATCCTCTTCTGGCGCGTGGCCGACCACAAGGCGCTCGCCGATATCCCGACGCTCGTCGTCGATCCGCGGCGAACCGGCACGGTGCAGGGCCTCGAGGAGATCAACCCGGCGAACAGCGTCCATTTCCCCACGATCAACGGGGATATCTCGATTCATAACGCCCTCGCTTACGCCATATTGGAGCGGCATGACGACGCGGTCGCCTGGGACTTTCTCAAGAAGTACACCACCGGGTGGAAGGAATACGTCGATGGCGTGAAGGCGAACTACAACCCGAAGGACGTCGAGGACAGGACGCTCATCCCCGCCGAAGAGATCTACCGCGTGGCGGAGATGTGGGCCGAGGCGAGCATCAAGGGGAGGAAGAGGGGGTCGGGGGGCGTGCTGAGTATCTGGGGGATCGGTTACAACCAGCATCTCCACGGCCAGCACAACACCATGGGCCTGGTGAACCTGATGGCGCTCACCGGGAATATCGGCCGTCCGGGCGCAGGGCCCCACTCCCAGACCGGCCAGCCGAACGCCATGGGTGAGCGGCTCACCGGTGGTCTTACCGGAAGGCTCCCCTTCAACATCGGTCTGGGAAACGCCGAACACAGGAAGTATATCGCCGAATGCTGGGGAATCCCGCAGGAGCGGCTCGACGCCGTGGCGAAGCTGCAGAACACCGGCATGGCGGTGGGGATGATGGAGCGGGCGCTCAAGGGCGAGGTTCAGGCGATGTTCCTCATCTACGCGACGCACATCGATCTTCCCGACGCGTACCACCTTTCACGCCCGGCGCTGACGAAGATGTTCACCGTTGTGCAGGAGATCTACAAGGACGCGCCGAACAACCTCTACGCCGACATCATCCTCCCCGCCGCCACGTGGGGCGAGTGGGTCGGCGGCACGTACATCCAGTCGGAGAGACGCCTTTACGTGGTGGACGGCACCGCGAATCCGGTGAAGGGGTGCAGACCCGACATGGACATGGTGATCGACAAGGGGAAGATGATCGCGAAGCGGCTCGGCCTCGACGCCGACCGGATCTTTCCCTACAAGCGGATGGAAAACGGGTATTACGACCCTGAAGATGTTTTCCGCGAATTCCTCAAGGCTTCGAAGGGGAGCGACGCCGATCTTTCGGGAATCTTGGAAGTGGAGAAGGAAACGGGCAAGTCTCCCTACGACCAGATCCGCGAATTGCGCGGTATTCAATGGCCCGCTCCGACTTCGGCGATCGCCAAGGCGGGCGGGACGAAAAGACGGTACATGGCCCAGGAGGAGTACTGGCCCGACAAGCCGTACGCTGAATTCCGTCACCCCGACGGGAAACTCCACATCCACTTGGTCAACCAGGATTACAGCCGTTACAAGGAGATCACCGACGCCATGTCGCCGGCCGGCGTCGACCCGAACTTCTACATCATCGATCATCTCGACACGCTCGTCGCCGCCCGCGATGCGGGATTGACGCCGGAGCTTCCCGACAAGGATTATCTCGGCAGGAAGATCGGGAGCGTACCGGGCGACAAGTACCCGTTCTGGTGGGCCACCGGTGTCGTGTACGAGCATTTCCACACGTCGAAAACGATCCGCGCCGGCACGACGAAGAAGCTGGTGCCCGAGATGTACGTCGAGATGCACCCCGACGACGCCGCCGAGCTGGGCGTGCGCGACGGCGAATGGGTCCGCATCGTCACGCGCCGGGGAACGGTGGAAGCGCGCGCCTCGATCGGTCTCGATTCGGTGGTCAAGCCGGCGCGGAATACGGTGCCGAAGGGATTCCTCTTCAGCCCGTGGAACTTGTCGGTGGCCGATTCGGCCGATCCGAAAAAGAACAAGTGGCTCGCCAACGGCACCACCCACAGGGCATTCGACCCGGTCTCCGGTCAGGCGGATTTCAAGAAGTGCGTCTGCCGGGTGGAGCCGCTCGGGAAGGGATAAGCCGTGAAGCGCCGCGGGTTTCTCGCGACCTTCCTCACCGGCGTCCTTCTTCCGCTGGCGCTCCCCCTCGCGGCCCGCGTCCCCGGAGCCGGGCGGCTTCGTCGTTTTCTCCGACCTCCCGGGGCGCTCGCGGGGGACGATTTCCTCGACGCGTGTATCGGTTGCGGACAGTGCGCCGCCGTCTGCCCCAACAAGTGCATCCACCTGCGGGGACTCGAAGGGGGACTGAGCGAACTCGGTACGCCCATGATCATCGCCAGGGCGAAGGGGTGCATTCTCTGCATGGCGTGTACGCAGGTCTGTCCCACCGGCGCCCTTCGGAAGATCGTACCGACGGAAGAGGGAATGCGCGCCGTCGCCATGGGGAAGGCGTACCTGACGGAGGACATCTGTTACTCGTACGCCGGCCGAACATGCGGGGTCTGCTACAGGGCGTGTCCCCTTCCCGGCGAGGCGATCACCATCGGACTGTATGAAAAGCCCACCGTGCACAGGGAGTCGTGTGTCGGCTGCGGGCTGTGCGAGCAGGCGTGCATCCATATGCCGCAGGCGATCCGAGTGATCCCGGCGGACGAAGACCGAGCACCGACCCCGGTTTGAAAGCTCCATCGATGAACCGAAGAGTCTTTATCAGGGAAATGGCGGCCCGCTCCGCGGCGTCGGGGGTGCTCGCCCTGTCGGGACTGTCGATTCTCGCGCTCCTAATCCGGAGCGAGGCGGCCGGACCGGCCGTGCCGGGCGAGCCGGCGACGCTCCGACCGCCCGGCGCCCTTGCGGAAGCCGGTTTTCTGGCCGCCTGCATCCGGTGCGAACGGTGTCGCGACGCGTGCGAGGCGGGGTGCATCCGCATCGCCCGGCCGCCCGACGGCGCGGGAAGGGGAACTCCCTTCATCGTAGCCCGCGAAAGGGGATGCACCCTTTGTCTCGAGTGCACGCGCGTGTGTCCCACCGGGGCGCTCCGCCGCCTGGAAGAGGTCGAGGATGTGGCGATGGGTGTGGCGGTGATCGATGAACGCACGTGCGTTGCGATCAATCGGACCGGCGTATGCGGCGCGTGCCACACGGTGTGTCCCCTCCGGAATCGGGCGATCACCCTCGGCCTTCACAACGCGCCCGCGATACACGACGACAAGTGCGTCGGCTGCGGACTGTGCGAGGAGGCGTGTATTCTCGATGGGACGAAGGCGATCCGCGTCTTTCCCCGAAGAAAGGGGGCGGCATGAGCGACCCGTTGCGCACGTTGCGGAAGGGAACGCAAGGCGCCGTGGCGATCTTTCTCGTCGTCGGGCCCCTCCTCGCCTGGCACGGGCCGAACGGTGGTTCGACGAGGATTTCCCGCGTGCTGAGTGATACGAGGGAGCGCGTCGCTTCCGTTCACGGCGACAGCTGGTCGGCGCAGATCGGCGGCGTCTCTCTTCTCGATCCTCTCGCCGCGGCGGAAGGGGTCGTTTCACAGAAGGCGTCCTTCCGACCGCTTCTCCTCGCGCTGGTTCTCCCTGTGGCGCTCACGGTACTTCTCGGCAGGGTGTTCTGCTCGTGGGTCTGCCCGGCCGGATTCTTATTCGAATCGTGCGATTCGCTGCGGCGGCTCCTGGCGAAGGCTTCGCTCGTTCCGGGGCGTGTGAGACTCTGGAGGGGGCACAAATATGTTCTCCTCGTCGCCGGTCTCGCCGTCACCGCCCTTGCCGGGATCCCGGTACTCTCCCACGTCTATCCGCCCGCCCTGGCGGCGCGGGAGGTTCACGATACGGTGTTCGGTCTCCTAGACGGCCGGTACGCGCCCACCGGGGCGCTCCTCTTCCTCTTCGGTATCGTGCTGTTCGAACTTCTCGCTGGCCGCCGCGCTTGGTGCCGCTCCCTCTGCCCGGGAGGGGCGCTCTACTGCCTGCTCGGTTCAGGGAGGCTCGTGCGGATCCGGCGGGAGGCGAAGCGATGCACCGACTGCGCCGATTGTATCGTCGCGTGCCCGATCGGCCTCGACCCGATGCACGACCGCACCGGAGTGGAGTGTGATAACTGCCGCGAGTGCGTGGCGAGCTGTCCGGAGGACGCCCTTTCGTTCGCTCTCGCCCGGGCCGACGCCCCGGCGGCGGGAACACCGTCCGGCCAGGAGAGGCCGGCACCGTGAGCGACACGATCGGCCGGAAACGGGGCGTCCGCCTCCTCATCCTTTCCACGCTCAGCCGAACGGCGGTTCTTCTCCTCCTGTGCACCCTCGCCTTGTGGACCGAGTACTCGAATCTCAAGCTCGGGTACAACAATCCACGCCTCGTAGAGCTGAGTTCGGGACGGATGATGCGCCTCTTCTACGAAGGGTCGGACGCCTTCTTCTCCCTATTCGGAGAACCGGCGCAGGTGGCGCGCGAATTCGGCGGGATGACCTGGTCGATCCGCCTGTTCGGCATCCCGTTCACCGATCCGGTGGCCGCCCTTTCTCTCCTCGCGCGTGGCCACGGCTGGACGCCCCCGATCGCAGCCGGTCTTATCGTCCCCGTCGCCCTGGCGCTCCTTTTCGGCCGTGTCTTCTGCGCGTGGATCTGTCCGGCGTCCCTCCTTTTCTTCACCATATCGAGGATGCGCAGCCTTCTTTCCCGGTTCTTCTACTTTCCCGACTTCTCCCCCGGCCGATCGACGGCATGGGGGATTCTCGCCGGCGGCCTTCTCGCGGCGGCGCTCTACGGCCACGGCGTCTGGACGCTTCTTCTTCCCTACTTCGCCATGGGGCAGGTTCTCTTCCAGTCGATCGCCTTCGGCACCCTTCCACCGCCGTTCTTCGCCCTTGCCGTCTTCGCCGCCGCCGACCTCGCCCTCTCGAGACGCTTCACCTGCCGGCACCTGTGTCCCACCGGAGTGCTTCTCGGTTTTCTCGGCCGGAAGGCGCCGGTCACGATCCGCCGCGATGCGCCGCGCTGCATCGCCGAGTGCGACAGCTGCACCCTCGTTTGTCCCTTCCAGGTGAACCCGAAGCGCGACGAAACACTCGACTGCTCGATCTGCGGCGAGTGCGTCGCGATCTGTCCGACCGGATGTCTTTCCGTGGGAAGGGGTGCATCATGATCGCCGGCCGGTCCACCGCTCCCGTCATCGCGCTTCTCGCAACGCTTCTCTTCGCACCCGCCGCCGAGGCGCACCATTTCAAGGGGCTTCCCCACTTCTCCTATTTCGAAAACTACCCGCAGGTCCCGCAGGAAGAGTTCCTCGGTCAGGCGGGGGACTACGAATACTCCCTCGTGCTCTACGATTTCCAAGGGTTGAAGAAAGAAGACGCCTACCAGCCCGACGATGCGAGACTCTACTTGATCATCTTCAATCTCCGTGAGAATCGCGTGTACAACGGCCCAATCGCCGTGGAGATCCTCGATCGTGGCGCACCGATCGATTCGCTCGAAATCGAGGCGCCCCAGGAGGAGAGCGTCTACTCGCTCCAGAGAACACTCCCTTCCACGGGACGTTACTCTCTCGCCGTAACGCATCTGGAAGGGCCGCCCACGCGCGCCGTCATCCCGTTCCGGCTTTCGTCGCAGAAGACTCTCTGGGGGAAGTGGGTGATCGGGATCCTGGCGCTCTTCGTGGCGGTCGTCGCCTTCGGGTCGAGACGGGCGCGGCTCGCCATCGACAGGCGGGACGCTCTCAACAGGAGGAAGACGCGTTGACCGGCGAAATGGCGATGCACCGGATGGGGGGCGTGCCGGCACCGATCGCCATCGGTGGCGTGGTGGCGATGATCGTCCTTTCCCACCTGATCCTCACATTGCACGGCCGAAGAGCGCGTCCGGGGGGCTACGCGGTCTTCGACCTCCTTCGGATCGGAGCGATCGACAAGATGGTGAAGAGCCGGGCGTTCCCGCCGGCGCTGCAGGCGGTCCCGATTCTCCTCTTCCTACTCGTCATCGCGGCGGGGCTTTTCGGATCGGATCACGTGAACATCGGTCCCGTGCTCACCTGGACCTGGTGGTGGGCGCTGTTGATCTTCGTGATACTCGTTTCCGGGGCTAGTTTCTGCGCCGTATGCCCATGGGAAGGACTCTCGTCGCTGATCACCTCCTTCTCATTCACTTCGCGTATCAAAAAGATCGGATTCGAATGGAAGTGGCCCCGCCGGTTCAAGACGATCTACGCGGCGCTCGCCCTCTTCATCCTGCTCACCTGGTTCGAACTCGGTCTCGACGTCACCCGGTCGCCGGTGATGACCGCCGTTCTCGGCGCCCTGTTCGTGTCGGGCGCGATCCTGGGGGCGCTCCTTTTCGAAAGGAGAGCGTTTTGCCGGTACATCTGCTTCGTCGGAAGGATCCAGGGATTGTACGCTCTTTTCAGCCCGGTGGAACTGAGACCGGTCTCGAAGGAGGTGTGCCGTTCGTGCGAGGGGAAGGAGTGCTACCACGGCGGCGACGCGGCGGTCGGCTGCCCTACGTCGCTCTTTCCCGGCGCTTTGCGCGAGAACACATACTGTACGCTCTGCACCGAGTGCATAAGCGCCTGTCCCCACGACAACCTCGCGATCAACGTGCGCCCCTTCGCGGCGGACCTCCACAGGAAGACGCCCTTCCGGCGCGACGAAGCGGTGCTCGCCGTTTCGCTGCTCGCGCTCACCAGCTTCCACGGTCTCACCATGACGCCCTTCTGGGAGCGCTTGACCGATATGCTCCGCGTCACCACCGGCATCGGGCCGAAGGGGGTTTTCACCCTCCTCATGGCCGGCATGCTGATCGCGCCGGCGCTCCTCTTCTACGTCACATCGTACGCGGCGAAGCGGCTCGCCGGCGATCGCTCACCGAGTACGGGAAGGATCTTCCGCGGCTTCGCCTACTCGGTCATCCCGATCGCCCTCTTCTACCATCTCGCCCACAACGGAATGCACTTCTTCATGGAAGGGCAGAACATCATACCGCTCCTCAGCGACCCGTTCGGGAGGGGGTGGGATCTCTTCGGTACGGCGAATCGAAGCTACGCTCCCTGGCTGAGTCTCGAGACGATCTGGTGGCTCCAGATCGGCCTGATCGTGACGGGCCATCTCGCCGGAGTGATTGCGGCGGACCGCATCGCACGGGTACTATTCAAGGAGAAGGGAGACGCGATCCGGGGATTGATCCCCCTGATCCTCACGATGATTCTCTACTCCAGCTTCAGCGTATGGCTGATCGCCCAGCCGATGACCATGCGTTCGGGGATGTGACAAGCCATGTCCGACGAATTGACGAGACGGCAATTCTTTCGCCTCGGGCCGGTGGACATTCTCCGCGGACTCGTGGATGGACAGGGCCGGGCCGGCGCCGGGAGGAAGGAGTCGCCGATCCGCCCGCCCAGCGCGCAGGCGGAAGATGCGTTTTTGCGAACGTGCGAAAGATGCGGGAAGTGCGCCGAGGCGTGCATCCACGAAGCGATACGCCGTTTCGGACCGGCCGGCGGGAGGAACGAGGGGACGCCGTATCTTCTTCCGGCGAAGAAGCCGTGCTACTGGTGCGAAACGATGGACTGCGTCCATGCCTGCCCGTCGGGCGCTCTCCGGTTCGGCGAAGACGGGAAGGCCGCGCCGATCGGCACGGCGGTGATCGACGCGGACCTTTGCCTCGTGAGTGGTGGGACTCTGTGCGATCTTTGCGTCTCCTTCTGCCCGAGCGCGATTCGAGCGATCTCGATGGCGGCGCGCCGGCCGGTGGTGGATGAAGGGCGCTGCACCGGGTGCGGGCTTTGTGCGAAGTTCTGTCCCGCCGAGGAGTCGGCGATCCGTATCGTCGCGTCGGCGGGGAGGAGCGGCTCATGATCGTCGGTTTGGGGATCGACCTGATCGAACTTATTCGGGTGCGCGGCGCGGTGGAACATTTCGGCGACCGTTTCCTGCGACGGGTCTACACCGACGAGGAGATCGCGTATTGCAGGGGGAAGGCCGACCCGGTCCCTTCGCTCGCCGGGCGGTTCGCCGTGAAGGAAGCGGCGATGAAGGCGCTCGGCACCGGTTACGCCCGGGGGGTTTGGTTCAGGTCGATCGAAGTCGCACGGAAACCCGCCGAGGCGCCGGGCGTCGTTTTTCACGGCGGTGCGCGAACGAGAGCGGACGATATGGGCGTTACGAACATCTTCGTGTCGCTCACCCATGAGAAGGGGATGGCGGCCGCGGTGGTGGTGCTCGAGGGAGAGCGGTGATAGAATAGGCTCAGTCGTTGCCGAACCGACGCGTGGAACACCTTGGCCCGCCGAGGCGAGTTGATGAGTCAAGAAAGCGGATCGAAAGTTGATTCGAAACTCTTTGTTCTCAGCGCGGCGTCCCTTTTCCTCGAAATCCTACTCATCCGCTGGGTCTCCACAGAGATCCGGGTATTCGCCTACTTCAGGAATCTCGCACTGATCGCCTGTTTCCTCGGTCTCGGCTTCGGGTTCGCCACCACCTTTTCGTACAAGAGCCTCAAGGGGACGATTCTCACGGCGCTCCTTTTCGTCCTCATGATCAAGACCCCCTTCGTCCCGGAGAACAGGCACCTGGCCGCCAGAATCACCGGCTATCTGAGTTTCGACGATTTCTTCCTGTGGGGGCCGGCGACCGACTACTCCGTGCTGAGCCGGGCGGTGCTCGGCCTCGGAATGATGCTTCTCCTGTTCGGAATGATCGCCTACATGTTCGTGCCGATCGGCCGGTGCCTGGGAACGCTTTTTCGCCTCTCGCCGCGAAGGATCCGGGCGTACTCGATCAACGTGGCGGGAAGTCTCGCCGGGATCTGGCTTTTTTCCCTTCTCTCCTGGCTGTCGGTTCCCCCCCAGTATTGGCTTCCCGCGGGATTCGTGCTCCTTCTTCCCGGGACCGCCCCGAGGCGCTCGGAGACGGCGCTTCTTTTCTTCGCCGCCGCCGTATCCTTCTTCTCGGTGAGGGCGGTGAAGGCGGATATTCCACCCATGCCGGTGGGCGACGGGATGATCGCCTTCCCCGCGGGGGAGCGGCGGACCGTGTGGAGTCCCTACCAGAAGCTGACGATCCGGAAATTCGAACTCAGGCGGCGGGAGGGAGGGGATCCGGTGGAGTTCCGGATCGTCCGGGTGAATAATAGCTTCTACCAGTACGTTTATGACCTGTCGCCCCGGTACATCCGCGACCACCGCGATTTCTACCCGAAAGAGAGCGAGAGGCTCTCGTACGATTACTACAACATTCCGTACCGGTTTCACCCCTCGCCGGAGAGGATCCTCGTCGTCGGGGCGGGCACGGGGAATGATGTGGCGGCGGCGCTTCGCAACACCGACGCCCACATCGACGCGGTGGAAATCGACCCGATGATCCTCGAGTTCGGCCGCCGGTACCACCCGGAGAAGCCGTACGCTTCGGGGCGGGTAACCACCGTCCTGGACGACGCGCGTTCCTATCTCAAGAAGAACGACACGAAGTACGACATGATTCTTTATGGCCTTCTCGATTCCCACACGCTCTCGTCCAATTTCTCGAATATCGGTCTCGACAACTACGTGTACACCGTCGAGAGTTTCCGTGAAGCGAAGGCGCATCTGAAGCCCGGGGGGATCATCGTGCTCGCCTTCGCGGTGCGTCGGCCGTGGATCGGGGAGAGGATCTCGAAAGTTCTCGAAGAGGCTTTCGGCGCGCCTCCCATGGCGTTCAACTGTTACAACCCGTTCTATCGCGGCACGGGGGGGGAAGTGTTTCTCGCGGGAAGCCGCGCCACGGTGGAGAGCGCTCTCGACGCCGACCCGCTGCTGAGACGCTACGTCGAGTCGGGAAGGCTCCGATACGGCGGATCGATCCGGCCGACACGGGACGATTGGCCGTATCTCTGGCTCCGATCGCCGACGATCCCGACGCTTCACATCCTGGTTCTCGTCGCTCTTTCGATCGCCTCGATCACCGGGGCGAGGTTCGTTTTCGGGAGGCGTAAGGGAATCGACGGGCAGTTCTTCTTCCTCGGCGCCGCCTTCCTCCTCCTCGAGGTGCACACCATCAGCAAGCTGATGCTCCTTTTCGGGTCGACGTGGATCGTCAACAGCATCGTCATCTCGGGGGTGCTCCTCATGATCCTTGCGGCGAACATCTATGTGACGTATGTCGAAGTGCGCGGTCTGACGCCGTACTACGCCGGGCTCTTCCTGACGCTCCTCGCCACATGGGCGCTCCCCATGGGGAGCCTCTTCGTTACCGGGTATCTCGCCCGGGGCGTTCTCGCCGGGGCGATCTTCACGGTTCCCCTTTTCTTCGCCGGCGTGATCTTCGCCACGAGCTTGGAGCGGTGCGATGACGTGGCCCTCGCCTTCGGGTCGAATCTCCTCGGGGCGATTCTCGGGGGGATGTCGGAGGTGCTCTCCTTCGTGCTCGGCATCCGCGCGCTCCTCCTGGTGGCGCTCTTCCTCTATGCGGCGGCGTACTTCTTCCTTCTGCGCGGCGGCGCCGGTGCCGGCGCGAAGGCGGCGGTCGCGCGCGCACGGGCGCGATGAGCCGGATCTTCGAAAGAGGAGTTCTTCTTTCCCTCCTCCTCCTGGCCGTGGCGGTGCGCACTCCTTCCCTCGGCAGGCACGCCCTTTGGATCGACGAATCGAACTCGGTGCTCATCGCCGGGCGCGATCTGTCCAGCGTGATCGACGGTCTGGCGAACGACGCGAACCCGCCGCTCTACTACGTTCTGCTCCATTTCTGGATCGGCGCGTTCGGCGACGGTGAAAAGGCGGTCCGTTCGCTTTCGCTTCTCTTCGGCGTGGGGCTCGTCCTCGCTGTTTTCGTTTCAGGAAGGAAGTTCTTCGGAGTGGGCGCGGGTCTGGGCGCGGCTTTTCTCGCCGCCGTCAATCCCCTCGAGGTTTATTACTCGCAGACGGCGAGGATGTACACGCTCCTGCCGTTCGTCGCACTCCTTTCGATGTTCTTCCTCGTGACGGCGCTCGACGGGAGAAGGACGAGGTGGTGGATCGCCTACGCCCTCGCCGGGGCGGCGGCGCTCTTCACGCATAACCACGGTTTCTTTCTCCTGCCGGGCGCGTGGATCGCGGTCTTCATTGTGAAGAAAGACGGCGCGTTCCGGCGGCTCCTTCTTGCGCAGGCCGGCATGATCGCCCTCTACCTCGCCTGGTTTCCGGCGCTCGTTGGCCAGGCGACGGAGGGGGCGCGATACAACTGGATCGCCGACATGGTGTCGGGCATTCCCCTCTACCGTATGATCCCCGCTTCTCTCGACGCTTTCACGCCCGGCGGCGCTTTGCCCCGCTACTTTTCGTACCTCGGCTTCGGAAGGAGCGCGGTCGCCGCGTGGACGGCGCGCGCGGTGATGATCGCGCTCCTCGCGCTCGGAGCAGCGGCGCTGTGGAGGGGGCGAAAGAACGCGCCGTTCGCGGCCCTCGCCGCCGGAGCCTTTCTCGTCGCGCCCCTTCTCGCGGCGAGCGCCGTGTCGATTTTCATCCCGGTCTACCTGCCGGGCCGCTACGATTTCCTCGTCTTCCCGGCATTCTGCCTTGTCGCCGGCGCGGGCCTCGCATCGGTCCGGCCGCGGGTTCTCGTACCCGCGCTTGCCGCGATGCTTCTCGTTCTCTCCGCGTCGGCCCTCGTTCCGTACTACGCGAGCGCGCCGAGGGAGGGGGACCGGCTCGCTGCCGCGTACCTTGCCCGGAACGCGGGAAGGGGGGACATGATCGTCTTCGCAGGACCGAGGAGAAGCACCGTCCAGTATTACCTGGGCCGGCTCGGTTCCAATCACATGCTGCTCTCCTACCCGCTTTCGATCGCGAAGCATATGGGGATCTACGACAGGAAGTCGCTCGCGGCGGATCCGGCGGCCCTTCGAAGAGATGCCGCGGAGATCGTCGGTCGCTCGCGCGCAACGCTCGGGGAGGGCGGGAAGCTCTGGGTCGTCGATTACCCGGTGGAGCGCGTGAATCGATACCTATACGAGCGGCTCGGCGCGCTCGAACCGGTTTCCGAGCTCGTCGACGAGAAGCTTCGGATCTACTGTTTTCGAATTCCGGGGGACGATGGACGGCCGTAACAGGTTTCTCACTTCTTCGCTTCGATATCCGTTTCGAGGCAGATCCGGCTCGACATGCGAAAACCCTCCGACCGGAAGAAGGAGAGGAGTTCGTACTGGTGGATGGCGATCTCCAACCGGAGTGAGCTGATACCGTATTCGGCGAGACGTGTTTTCAGGTGTGAAAGAAGAACGCTTCCCACGTTTCTTTTTCTGAACTGTTTCTTCACCGCGATGATATCGACCGTCGCCTCGGAGCCGGCGAGGCCGAAGTCGCCGTAGAAGAGGGACGCGCCGATGAAGCCGGCGATCTCTCCTTCCACGAGGGCGACGAGGGAGATCTGCGTGTCGGCGGCGGTGATACTCTTCTTGAGAAGCCGATCGAGATAGTCCGCGCGGTTCCTGCCGAGGATCGCCTCGTCGATCTCGATGACCGTTTCGAGATCGCCCCGCTCCATCGGGCGGATCGTGATTGCGGCGGCATCCAGTTTTTCCGGTTCTTCTTCTTTCGCCATCGTCTTCTTCTTCCCGCCGGAGCGCTAGAGGTACTGGCCGCCGTCGACGCGGATCACCTGGCCGGTGATCCGTTTCGCGCCGTCGCCGCAGAGGAATCGGACCGCGCCGGCGATGTCGGCCGTTTCGGAGATCCCGCCGAGAAGGCTTTCCTCTTCGGCGGCGGAAATCACTTCGGCGGGGAGGCGGTCGGTCATGGCGGTGCGCACCATTCCCGGTTCGAGGACGTTCACGCGAATGCCGAAGCGTCCCGTCTCCCGGGCCGCGCTCTTCGCGAGGCCGACAAGGCCCGCTTTGCTCGCCGCGTAGGCACTCTGGCCGAACTTGCCGCGCGAGCCGTTGATCGATCCGATAAGCACGATCCCGCCCCCGCCTCCTTCGCGCAAAACGGGAACGGCGTGGCGAAGGAGGAGAAACGCCCCCTTCAGGTTGACTTCGAGGACGAGATCCCAGTCGGGAGGGGGGAGCTTCCAGAGCACGCGGTCGCGCGTCACGCCAGCGGCGTGGATCACGTAGTCGAGGCGGCCGAGCGATTCGATCGTGCGGAGCACCGCGCTCTTCACGTCGTCGTCGTTTCGGACGTCCCCTTCGAACCAGGCGGAAGCCCGCTCGCCGCCGCCCGAAGCGGGGCGACTCTTCGCATCGAATCCCGCCGAAGCGACGCCTTCATCTTCGAGTGCGGCGATGATCGCGCCGGCGATCCCTCCCGCCGCGCCGCTCACCAGGGCGACCCGTTTCGGAGCGCGCCGCTCCTCACTCATCGGAATCGCCGCTCACGGTTTCTCCGCCGTGCGTGACCAGCACGGATCACGCTTCTCGAGGAACGCGTGGATCCCTTCCATCGCGTCCGGCTCCTTCATCAGTTCGTTGATGTACCGCTTTTCCATCGCAGGGAGATCTTCCGCCAGCGCGCGGTGGAGCGGCCTCCTCGCGGCGGCGACGGCGTGACGGAGACCGTCGGGAGAGCGGCCCGCGAACTCCTCGGCGAGCCACGCTTCGAGTGCCGCAGCGAGCCCCCCCTCGGGAGCGAGCCGCGCGACGAGGCCGTGGCTTTCGGCGCGCGCTCCCGTCCAGCTCGTACCGGTAAGAACGAGCTGCGCCGCGACGCCCGCACTGATGCGCGCCGGTAGAAGCGCCGCGCCGGCGGGGGGGAAGACGCCGAGTCGGATTTCCGGAAGGCCGAGCGAGGCGTTCTTCTCGGCGATCACCAGGTCGCAGGCGAGCACCAGTTCAAGCCCGCCTCCGAGACACTGCCCGCGGACCGCGGCGATCGTCGGCGCCGGAGTCGCGGCGATCTTCCTCAGGAGATTGCCCAGATCGGCGAGCGTTCCTTCGATCACGCCGGGCATATGCTCCTCGATGCTCGCCCCGAAACTGAAATGGGGGCCTTCCGCTTCGAGCACCACGGCGCACAGATCGCGCCGTGCGGCGATCTCGTCGAGCCGGCTCGAAAGGTCCGCCATCATGGCACGATCGACGATATTCGCCTTCGGGGTGTTCAGAATGAGGCGCGCCACACGTCCCCCGTGGGTGTACTCGAGTCTCGCCTTCGCACCCATGGTCACTCCCCTTCCGCCGCCCACGGCGCGATCTCACGCACCAGTTCCTCGCTCCACTTCACACCCTCGGCAAGACGCCGCCTGAGGAGGACGAAATCGACTTCGCGCCGCCCCTTTTCGCCGTACGCGAAGGCCCGGAAACCGGCGTTCGCCTCGGTCATCATATTGAGGGCGAGCCAGGCGCGGTTCGTTTCCTTGTTCTTGTCCCAGTGGGCGAGCTTGTGCTTCCTTAGGCTCTCGATCGTCTTCGTCATGCAATCGGGCATCGTGTAGAGGAGTTTCGTCGTGAGTCGATCGACCGCCTCATCGAGGAGGGAAAGATCGACGGTGCCGCTCTTTAGAATCGCCTTCCCTTCGTCCCGTTCCTTCCCGGTCTTCCAGTCGCCGAGAATCGGACGGCCGAATTCGTCGATCATCCGGTCGGTGATCACCAGCGGGTTGGGCGTCCACTCGCCGTCCACCTTGAGCGCGGGAACGATCTCGGAAAGCCCGCCGAGGCGGTAGAAACGATGAGCGCTCCACGGTTCGCAGAGGGTGCCGCTCATCATGCCGTTCTCCATGCCTACGAACAGGGGGAGGAAGTCGGTGCTGCCGCCGTCGGGCGCGCTTCCATGCTTCGGTCCCGCTTGGCTGAAAAGGGCGAGGTCGCTCGACACCGAGTAGTCACACGCCATCCCCACTTCCTGGCCGCCGCCGACGCGCATGCCGTTCACGCGGCAGATCACCGGCTTGTCGCACATGAGAATGGCGCTGACCATATCGTTGAACAGTCGCATGTACTGGCGGTACTCGGTCGGCCGGCCGGCGTAGTGGTCGGCGTATTCCTTCGTGTTCCCGCCGCTGCAGAAGGCGCGGTCGCCGGCGCCGGTGATCACGAGCGCCACGGCGGCGCGATCGTTGCTCGCCGCGCGCACGGCGAGGATGATCTCCTTCACCATGGCGGTGGTGTAGCTGTTCAGCTGCGCCGGGTTGTTCAGCGTGATCCAGGCGACATGGAGTCCCTCCGCCGGTTCACCCGATTTCGTGAGCACCGGTTTCCTCTCGAAGAGGATCTCCTTCGTCTCGCCGATATCGATCAGATTATGATTCTTCATCAGATTCCCTCGTGTTCCTCGGCGCCGGCGGGCGCCTCTAAGCGGGTGATCATGATTCCGGAACGAGCACGGGCCTCAGCCGGATCTCGTGCGACGCCACCCCTTCCACCACGGCGGGGGTGTCGTCCAGATTGTAGCGTTCCACGTACTCCCCGAGGACGACGTCGCCCTTGACGACGAGATCGAGCGTCGCCGGGTAGTATTCAGGCGGACAGCCCCAGTTCCCCTCGGCGGTGGCGTCGAATGCCATCAGGTTCGACAACCGCACTTCCACCTTTTTCGCGGTGTAGCCGACAACGGCGAGATGAGCGCCGTGGTTCAACAGGGCGAAGGCACTCTGCTGCCCTCCCGGCGTACCGCTCGTTTCGAATATCTTCGCGCCGATGCCGGTCCTGCCGCTCTCTTTGATGAACGCGCGAACCGCTCCTTTCAGTTCCTTCGGGTTCATGGCGGACGAGTTGAGCGCGAGCGACGCGCCGTGTTTCGATGCGAGCTTGAGGCGGCGCTCGTCGATATCGATCACCGCCACGGCGGCCCCCATGGAAGCGGCGATCTGCACGCCGAATCCGCCCACACCGCCGGCGCCGACGAAGATCGCCACGTCGTCGCCGCAAAGACCGCTTCGGCGGATCGCCTCGTACGGCGTGGTGACCGCGTCGGCGATGACCGACAGGTCGGCCAGCTCGAGCCCGGCGGGAAGATCATCCGGTACCGGGCAAAGGCCGAGGGCGGGGACATTCACGTGCGTGGCGAAACCGCCGTGGCCGTCGTTTCCCGGCATGAACTGGTTACGGCAGATCGTGGGGCGGTTTGCCTTGCACGCCGGGCAGGAACCGCACGGGATCACCGCCGGCACGATGACCGACCGGCCTTCCCATTCGGCGGCGCCCTCGCCGGATGCGACGACACGCCCCGCGATCTCGTGGCCGAGCACGAGGGGAAGGGGGTGTCTCGTCGGCACACCGTCCTTGGCGAATCCGATGTCGGTGTGGCAGACGCCGCAGCCGGCTACACGGACGACCACTTCGCCCGGCCCCGGTTCGAGACTGCCGAGATCGAATTTCTCGAGGGGAGCGCCCAGGCCGGTGAGCGCATAACCGTAAGCATGAAAGGATGTTGACATGGCCTGATCTCCTGGTTCGCGGTTCCATTCGCCGGGGGGATCAGTCTAGCAGCTCGAACGGGGGAAGGCAATCCCGCCGGGCGCACTTGACGACCTGCCGGTGATGATCGACGATAGACGTGTACCGCCGGACGGGAAAGAGCGCGGCGTTTTCGCCATGGAAGACGTCGGACGATGGATGACCGAAACGATCGGAAGGTGAGGAAATGGCCTATACGGACGCGATTCGAAGCCGCCTGAAGAAGACACTCGACGAGGTGCGCGAGGCGGGGCTGGCGAAGGATGAACGCTACATTCGAAGCGAGCAGGGCGTGGAGATCACCGTGGAGTATCCAAAGGGGAGCGAACCGGTGACGGTTCTCAATTTCTGCGCGAACAACTATCTCGGCCTATCGAGCCACCCGTCGGTGATCGAGGCGGCCCGGCGCGGCCTCGACGAGCGCGGCTATGGTATGAGCAGCGTCCGGTTCATCTGCGGAACGCAGGATGCCCACAGTGCTCTCGAGAAGGCGATGGCCGACTTTCTCGGCAAGGAGGACGCGATCCTCTTCGCCTCCTGCTTCGATGCGAACGCAGCCGTGTTCGAGGCGCTATTCGGGGAAGAGGACGTGATCCTCAGCGACCGGTTGATCCACGCCAGCCTGATCGACGGCATCCGCCTGTGCAAGGCGCGGCGGGAAATCTACGAAAACGCCGACATGGAGCACCTCGAACGAAATCTCAAGACGTGGAAGAAGAAGGCCCGTAACATCTGCATCGTCACCGACGGCGTATTCAGCATGGACGGGATCCTCGCGCCCCTCGACAGGATCGCCGCGCTGGCGAAGGAGTACGGCGCCCTCGTGATCGTCGACGACTCCCACGCCACGGGATTCATCGGCAAGACGGGGCGCGGTGTGCATGAGCATTTCGGCGTGATCGACGGGATCGACGTGATCACCACCACGCTGGGGAAGGCGCTCGGCGGGGCGAGCGGCGGGATCGTCGCGGGCCCGAAAGCGATCGTGGAGATGCTGCGGAACAGGGGGCGGCCGTATCTCTTCAGCAACTCCGTGCCGCCGCCCATCGTCTACGGCGCCCTCGAAGTGATCGGCCTTCTCGAGAAAACCACCGAGCTGCGCGATACCCTCGAACAGAACGCCGCGTATTTCCGCGAAAAGATGGAAGCCGCCGGCTTCGACCTCGTGCCGGGGGAAACGCCGATCGTGCCGGTGATGCTCGGCGACGCGAAACTCGCCAACCGGATGGCGGGCGATCTCCTCGCCGAGGGGATCTACGTCATCGGTTTCAGCTACCCGGTGGTGCCGGTGGGGAAGGCGCGGATCCGTGTGCAGCTTTCCGCCGCCCACACGAAAGAGCAGATCGACCGGGCGGTTGACGCGTTCATCGAGGTGGGGCGGAAGCTTGAAGTGGTGACATAAGGGGCGCTAGTCATCACAGCGGTGGAACGCTCCCGCCGCCTCGAGCTTTCCCGACACGAACAGCTCGACCGCTCTCTCGGGAGACAGCGGCTCCTTAAGGACGAACGGGGTGACGCCGGCGGCGATCAGCGCGGTCGCCGCCTTTCCTCCCATCCCGCGGGCGAGCACCGCGTTGCAGTCCCCGAGGGCGGCGGCGATTCCGTCGTGGTCGTTCGGCCCGTTAAGACCGTGCGCATCGTTTTCGCCGGTGTATTCGCCCTCGCCGTGGCCGGCGAACGTGTTGTCGCGGATCTCCTCCCCGGTGATCGCGCGATCTTCCACATGGAAGACGATGAAGCAGCAGCTTCCTCCGAAGTGTTCCGCGATCGACATCCCGTCGGACGAGGCGACGGCGATTTTCATGACGTCGCCCCCTTCCGGCACCGGCGGCGCCTCCGCCCGCCGGTGCGGCGGATGTCGGTGCTTTCGCATTTCGGGCATGCCGCCGGTCTTCCCGTGCCGAAGGGCACTTCCCATTCGTCACCGCACTTGAGACACGTAGAATCCTTCTTCCCGGCCATCTCGATTTCCCCCCCTTCGATTCGAAGGATCATTCCTTCGACCAGGGCTCTGGCGATTTTTTCCCGCGCCGCCATGAGGATTCGGCCGAATGTCTGCCGGGACACATTCATCCGCTCGGCGGCCTCTTCCTGGTAGAGCCCGTCACGATCGGCGAGACGGATCGCCTCGAGTTCGTCCATGCCGAGAACGATTTCCGCGGGCGCCCGCCGCCCGACACCGGCCGGCTTGAAAACAAGATATCCGGGGTGTCGGGCGATTCGTCTGCAGCTTTTCGGTCTCGCCATCGGTCGGGCTCCTTTCCTCTTCTTAATATGGGCATATGCCCATAATCTGTCAAGCCACGGAACACGGTTTTCTCCAAGATTCACTTAGCAGATCCGGGGGAGTTGCTCGCCGCTGATCATGTCGACCACACGTTCGGTGCCGAGGGCGTTCTTCACGAGCACCCTACGGCTTTCCTTTTCGCATACCGTGCCGATGCGCACGGAGCCTGCACCCGATCGACAGGCGTGCATCGCCCGGAGCGCAATGCCGGCGTCCTTCGCGGGGACGAACACGATCATCCTCCCCTCGTTGGCGACGTAGAACGGGTCGAGGCCGAGCATCTCGCACGCCCCGCGGACTTCCCCCGGCACCGGGACGGCGGACTCGTCGATGCGGATAGTGGTGTCCGACGTGTCGGCGATCTCCACGAGGGCGCTCGCGAGCCCGCCCCTCGTGAGGTCGCGCATGCAGTGGACGTCGGCCCCCGTGCCGAGAAGGGAGCCGACGAGCGACGCGAGGGGGGCGCAGTCGCTCTCGATCGGGCTTTCGAACTCGAGCCCTTCGCGCACCGCCATGATCGCCATCCCATGACGGCCGATATCGCCGCTCAGGAGCACCGCATCGCCGGGCCGCACGCGGCGGGGCGCGATCTCCCTTCCGGCGGCGACGACGCCGACTCCCGATGTGTTGATGTAGATGCCGTCCCCTTTTCCCCGGTCGACCACCTTCGTGTCGCCCGTCACCACCCGCACGCCGGCGGCATCGGCGGCTTCCTTCATCGAGCGGACCACGCGCCAGAGCGTTTCCATCGGCAGACCTTCTTCCAAGATCATACCGGCGCTGAGAAAAAGCGGCTTCGCGCCGCACATGGCGAGATCGTTCACCGTGCCGTTCACGGCGAGCGTTCCGATCGTACCGCCGGGAAACTCGATCGGGCTGACCACGTACGAGTCGGTGCTGAACGCCAACTTCCCGCGATCCACCGAGAACACAGCCCCGTCGTGACGTTCTCCGTCCCCCTGGGCATCGAAGGCGGCGAGAAAGATCTTCTCGATCAGGTCGTTCATCAGAACCCCCCCCGCGCCGTGGGCGAGGAGGACGTTCGGATAGCGGTCGATCGGCAACGGGCAGGTCATGTTGAATTCGGTTTTTTCCTTACCCATCGCCCGTTCTCTTTCTTTCCCTTCGATACCGGTAGTAGGCGGAGCACGCCCCCTCGGCGGAGACCATCGTCGCGCCGAGGGGGTGTTCGGGCGTGCACGTCCCGCCGAAAGCATCGCACTGGTCCGGCTTCTTCAGGCCCTGAAGGATGAGACCGCTCACACACTCGATCGACTCTTCCGCCGTGAGATCGTCCACATCGAATTTCCGAGCCGCATCGAACGATTCGTATTCGTCGCGCAGGCCGAGGCCGCTCCGATCGATTTCACCGACGCCGCGCCACTTCCTATGCACCACGCGGAACACGCGGGTTACGAGGTCGCGGGCCTGTTCATTTCCCCTCCGACGGACGGCGCGGCTGTACGCGTTCTCCACTTCGCACCGCCCCTCTTCGAGCTGTTTCACCACGAGGTAGATCCCGTTGAGCAGATCGAGCGGTTCGAAACCGGTGACCACCACAGGCACTTCATATTTTTTCGCCAGCGGGATGTACTCCTCGAAGCCCATGACGGCACACACATGGCCCGCGGCGAGGAAACCTTGCACCCGGTTCGACGGAGACGAGAGGATCGCCTCCATGGCGGGCGGTACGAGCACATGGGAGACGAGGATCGAGTAATTGGTGATCCCTTCCTGCTTCGCACGGAAGACCGACATGGCGTTCGCCGGCGCGGTCGTCTCGAAGCCGACGGCGAAGAAGACCACCTCCCGGCCGGGGTTTTCGCGGGCGAGCCGGAGGGCGTCCATCGGCGAGTAGACCAGGCGCACGTCGCCGCCGTCCGCTCTCACGCGTTGCAGATCATCGGTGGAACCGGGGACGCGGAGCATATCGCCGAAGGAGCAGAAGATGACGTCCTTTCGCGCGGCGATGACGAGTGCCTGGTCGATCAGCTCGATCGGCGTCACGCACACGGGGCAGCCGGGGCCGTGAACGAGGGTGATTTCATCGGGAAGGAGTTCGTCGATGCCGAAGCGGACGATCGAGTGGGTCTGGCCGCCGCAGATCTCCATGATCGTCCACGGTCGCGTGGTGATCGAGCGGATCGCCGCAGCGAAACGCTTCGCCCGGTTGCCGTCGCGGTACTCGTCGATGTGCTTCACCGGTCGCCGCCGAGCCGCCGTTCCGGCCGATCCGGATCGTCGAGTTCGTCGAGGTCGCCCATCTCGCGCAGAAGGGCGAACACCTTTTTCGCCTCCACTTCATCCACCACGCTGAGGGCGAAGCCGACGTGCACAAGAACGTAGTCGCCCACCTTCGCCTCGGGGACGTATGCGAGACTCACCTCTTTTCGGATACCGCCGAAGGAAACCCGCCCGGTGCGCAGGAAGGGATCTTCCCCTTCCATCGACTCGAGCCTGCCCGGGATCGCGAGGCACATCGGATCACTCCTTCGCGTTGAGTCTTTTTCCGGCGAATACGATCTGGCCGAGGGCGATTCCGCCGTCGTTCGGCGGGATGAGCCTGTGCCAGTACGGCTCCAGGTTTTCCCGGCGAAGTGCCGATATCGCCCCTTCGAGAAGGATGCGGTTCTGAAAGCAGCCTCCCGTGAGGATCACTCTCTTCTCACCCGATCGGAGCGCCACCTCCACGATAGCCGAAACGAGCCCCTCATGAAAGGCCGTCGCCAACCGATCGATATCGTCTCCATTTCGGCGTGCATCGACGATGAGGCGAAGCGCTTCCTCCCAGTGGACGACGAATTCGTCCTCTTCCACGGCGATCGGCATCGGCAGAGCGCCGGGATCGTCGCCTCGAAAGCGGTGCGCCGCGAACTCGAGTTCCATCGCCGCCTGCCCCTCGTACGACGAGATGTGACGCACGCCGAGGAGGGAGGATACCGCGTCGAAAAGTCTGCCCGCGCTCGACGTGAGCGGCGCGTTCAGACCGCGCTCGAGCGATCGCAAAAGAATCCGAATTTCTTCATCCTTGAAAGGCTCCGCCACGGGATGACCCGCCGTGATGGCGCCGCCGCCGTTCATGGCGAAAATCGCACCGAGGGCGCTGCGTCGCGGTTCGCGTACGGCCTTTTCGCCGCCGGGGAGAGGGAAGTGCCGGAAACGACCGATCCGCCGGAATGACACGCCGTCGACGCGAAGAAACTCGCCGCCCCACACCGTGCCGTCGGCACCGTAGCCGGTGCCGTCCCACGCGACACCGAGCACCGGCCCGTCGACGTGGTTCTCCGCCATACACGCGAGGACGTGCGCCAAGTGATGCTGCACCGCGATTACCGGACGGCCGGAAGCCCGGGCGCAGCGCGTGGAGAGGTAGTTTGGATGGAGGTCGCACGCCACCGCGCGCGGCTTTAGATCGTGAAGTCCCTCGAGGTGCTCCACGGCTCTTTCGAACGCTCTGTGCGCCTCGGCGGTTTCGAGATCGCCGATATGCTGGCTGATGAATACCGACCGCCCCACCGCGGTGGCCACCGTGTTCTTCATGTGGCCGCCGACGGCGAGAAGGGGGATGCTTTCCTTTTCGAGGAGCACAGGCAGCGGCGCGTATCCCCGCGACCGGCGGAGGATCGCCTCTCTCCCCGCCATGACGCGGACGATCGAATCGTCCACGTGGCGGGCGATCGGCCTGTTGTGGGTGAGAAAGAGATCGGCGATCGGCCCGAGTCTTTCGAGGGCATCCCCGTCGTCGATGGCGATCGGCTCGTTGGAAAGGTTGCCGCTCGTGGCGACGAGGGGAAAGCCGAGTTCTCTCATAAGAATGTGATGGAGCGGGTTGGCCGGAAGCATGATTCCGAGGAATGGATTGCCCGGCGCCACCGACGAAGCGACCGGGGTGCCCCGATCGCCTCGCTTTTCGAGGAGCACGATCGGCGCCTCCACGCTCTCGAGTAGTCGCTCCTCGAGGGAGGAAACGATGCAGTCGCATCGTACTGCGTCGATGGAAGGATACAGAAGGGCGAACGGTTTCTCTTCGCGCGACTTGCGCCGCCTCAGCCGATTCACCGCGCCGTCGTCTCGGCCATCCACCATGAGATGGAAACCGCCCAACCCCTTCACGGAGATGATCTCCCCGCGGCGGAGCGAGTCGGCGGTCCGGCCGAGCGCTTCGGCCCCTTCGGCGATATGCCTTCCCGCCCGGTCGAGCAGCGCAAGCCCGGGACCGCACGCGAAGCACGCATTCGGCTGTGCGTGAAAACGCCTGTTCGCCGGATCTTCGTACTCCGCGCGGCACTCCGGACAGAGGCCGAACGATTTCATCGTCGTATTCCGCCTGTCGTACGGGAGACGCTCGATGATCGTGAATCGGGGACCGCAGTTCGTGCAGTTTGTGAAGGGATAAAGATATCGCCTGTTCCGGGGATCGAACAGCTCGGCGATACATTCGGGGCACGTCGCCGCGTCGGGAAGAACGAGCGCGGTTCTTCCGCCTTCCCGGCCGCTCGGCCCAATGACGAAAGCGTCGTCACCCCTGGGCGGGATGTCCGTCTCGTGCCACGTGTCGATCGACGCGAGGGGAGGAAGCTCCTTTTCGATGATCGCGCGAAAAGAAGCGAGGCGGCGGCTTTCCGCTTCCGCCTCGATGAGAACGCCTCGCGGCGAATTCGAAACAGAGCCGGTGATCCCCAGATCGCGGGCGACCCGATAGACGAAGGGGCGGAAACCGACTCCCTGCACCGCCCCCTCCACGGTGATTCGCCTCCTCTTCATTACCCCTCTCAGACCCCCGTCAGCCCTCCCCGCTTCCGAATGAGAACCACCGCCGCTTCCGCCAGCGTGAGGTCGGTGATGGTCGACGAGAAGAGATCGCGAAAGGTGCTCCACGGTTCGTGAAGCGCGCATTGCTGGTGATCGTCGCACGAGTCGAGACCGAGAATGCACATCGACTCCAGGTCGAGTTCCCCGTCGATGGCGTTGATGATCTCGATCAGTCGGATCTGTTCGGAAGGCCGCGCGAGCTGGTAGCCGCCGCCGGGGCCTTTCGTCGTCCGGATCAACCCCTTGACGCGAAGGTCGTGGAGGATCTTCGCGAGAAACGGTTTGGGAATCTGTTCGGTTTCGGCGATCTCCTTGCCGAGAATCGGTCCTTCCCCCTCTTTCGTGGCGAGATGGATCAAGGCTCGAATCGCGTGTTTCGCCGTGGGCGAGAAGAGCAAATCGGTCACTCCTTTCGTGGGGGGCGGCTAAACGTCCGGGTTGAAATTCGTATCGAAACGATCCAGGTATCGATAGAGGCCGGTTTGTTCATCGTAGTACACCTCGGCGCCGAGATTCCGGTGCAGTTCGGCGGGGGGCGTGTTCGACGAACCGAAATCTCCGGAGAAACCGATGATGCCGCACTGGATCGCGTGCTCTCTCAGCTGTTTATACATCGCTGTGGCGAGGCCGACGCGACGGAAATCCTGGTGTACTACGAACGCGGTTTCGGCGACATTCGTTCTTTGGTTCAGGAGGTAGCGGCCGACGGCGATGATATGCTCCTGCTCCCCTCCGTCATTGTCGAATACCGCCACTGCGCATCGTTTCGAGTAGTCGAGCGTGCACAGGCGAAGCGCCTCCTCCCTGGGAAGGCTCTTTTTGGGAAAGCGATAGCGGTGGTAGATCGTCTCCGGATCGTGGGAATAGAAGAACTCCATCAGTCTGTCCGCGTCGGCGGAGCGGAGCGGTCTGAGGAAGTACTTGCTTCCCTTGATCTGTACGGTGCACTCCATTTCCGCCGGGTAGCGCGTCGCCTCGGTGGGGAGTTCCCACTCCACCGGAACGCAGTGTCTCGCCACCGCCGCGTCGCGCAGCTCGCCCCGAAAATCGGGATGGGCGATCTCGATGAGCGCCATCGCCCGCTCGCGGATCGTCTTCCCGTGGAGGTAAGCCACGCCGAACTCGGTGACCACATAGTACACGTCGCCCCGACTCGTCACCACGCCGGCGCCCGGGTCGAGAACGGGTACGATACGCGATAGAGTTCCCCCCTTGGCCGTGGAGGGAAGGGCGATAATCGGTTTTCCCCCTTCGCTCATCGCCGCCCCTCGGATGAAGTCGACCTGTCCCCCGATGCCGGAAAAGAAGCGCGTGCCCATCGAATCGGCGCATACCTGGCCGGTGATGTCGACCTGGATCGCTGAGTTGATGCTCACCATGTTTCGGTTTTCCGCGATGATCCGGGGTGAGTTGACGTACTCGGTAGGATGGAATTCGAAGAGTGGATTGTCATCGAGGTAGTCGTACAGCTCACGCGTCCCCATGGCGAAACTCGCCACCGCTTTCCCGGGATGAAGACCCTTCCTGCTGTTGGTGATCACGTCGCTTTCGATCAGCTTCACCACGCCGTCGCTGAACATCTCCGAGTGGATCCCCAGGTCCCTGTGATTTCCGAGAAGGGAGAGAACGGCGTTCGGGATATTGCCGATACCGAGCTGGAGGGTCGATTCGTTCCGAACGAGCGAAGCGACGTGGCGGGCAATCGCCATCGACGTGTCGTCGATCTCGTGCTGTGGTAGTTCACCGATCGGTTCGTCGTGTTCCACGATATAGTTGATGCGCGAAACATGAACGAATGTGTCGCCGTGGACGCGGGGCATGTTGCCGTTCACCTGGGCGATCACTACTTTCGCGGTCTTGATCGCCGACACGGCGAGATCGGGATGGATGCCGAGGCTGCAATAGCCGTACCGGTCGGGAGGGGAGACGCTCACGAGCGCCACGTCGAGTCTCATCTGGCCGGAATAGAAGAGTCGCGGGATTTCGCTCAGGAAGATCGGCGTGAAATCGGCGCGGCCGTCGTTCACGGCGTCGCGCACATTCCTGCCTATAAAAAAAGCGTTGTGGCGGAAACTCCCCTCGAAACCTTTGTCGACGTAAGGCGCGATGCCGAAAGTGAGGAGATGGACAAGCTCGACATCGCTCAGCTAGTCATGGCGTTTCACGAGGGCGCGGAGAAGCTCCTGCGGCGCCGCACAACCGGATCCGACAAACACCCGGTCCCCCGAACGCACGACCCGCACCGCTTCATCGGCGGTGACTTTCTCGAATTCGTTCAGCTTGTTCCTGATCATGGGCATGATCCACCCCTTACCGCAACATATTGTTCGGTGGTGAGCCGGGTAGTTGATAAAGGACTCGCCTATTCACGAAAGTAATCGGCATTCGGCGTGATGTCAATGGAAGGGGCGTCTCGCCGGTACTTGCGATGTGGCCTCGTAACAATCCGAGTACCTTTGATCGTCCGGTGCCGGATGAAGCCGATTCGGTCGATGGATGCTTGAAGCGGTGCCACAGACATCCTCCGGCCAATATGGGCCGGTTTCCATTGATCGTAGAGGTGGCCCGGCACCGACTTATCCGAAGGCTTCATGGATTAGTAGGGTTGAGCCTGCATCCGCAGTCGGCAAGTAGGCCGAAAACGAGGGTCCGGAGCGCGTGCTCCGGACCCCGCCTGGTTCCCTCTGGCTGGACAGTTACTTCATCAGAACCATCTTTTTCGTAGCGCTGAATCCTTCCGCGGTCATCCTGGCGAAATAGACACCCGAGACGACGTCCTTGGCCGAGTCGTCCTTCCCGTTCCAAACGATCTCGTGTTCTCCGGACATCATGGTCTTCGAGAGAAGCATGCGGATCGCCCGCCCTCGGACATCGTGGATCGTGATCTTCACGAGCCCTTCCGCGGGGACGGCAAAACGAATCGTAGTAGTCGGGTTGAACGGGTTCGGGGTATTTCCGTCGAGCGCGTAAGTACGCGGTACGTTACCCCCGCCCACCCCGGTCACGATCTGCAGATCGGACAGGCCGCTCCAGTTGCCGTTCACGTCGAATGCCCCGATGGCGTACTGATGTTCGCCCCAGCTGGAGACGGTTACGACCCGTTCCACCGATGAGCGGTCGCCGATCGTGGCGATTCTCGTCGCGGCCGACGTGTCAGTCCATGCGGAGAGGTCGCCCTCGAAGATGGCGTACTCCCTGAAATCGTTTTCCCAGTTCTGGTCCCAGGTGAATCGAATCGCGTTCGGTTCCGCCTTCGCCTTCAACCCGCCAGGCACGGCGGGAGGAAGATTGTCGACCGAAAACCCACTCGCGGGAAGCGAATAGAAGGATGTGAGCGGATCCGGGGTTCGAGCGGCGACGAAGAATGTTGAGTAGGCGGAGACCGTGTCCCGTCCCGCGATAGAGTCGATCAGCGTCGGCACCACCGTGCTGTAGTTCGATTCGCCGAGGGCCGGAACGTCCGCCACGTGATCCCAATCGCCCAGGGGCCACGCAGCCTTTGGCGGCCAACCCTGGTTCGGCAGCGCGTCTTGGCGGCGATAGACAGCGTATTCCGTCACCGTGAAGCTGTCTCCGACGCATCCGGCTCCATCGAAAACAGACCCCGTCCAGCTTAGACGAGCCTTCCGTCCCTGGTCATTCGGAATGTCGATGATAGTAAGATATCGTGCCCATGCGGTCTTTCCGGCGTTGTACCAATAGGTACCCATATCACTCGCGGAACCGTCCGGATCGACGAGCACGGGGTCGCCCGTATCGATGCAGGGCGAGTCGTAACAGAGGTGCAGAGAGTCAGAAATCGCCGTGCCTGTGAAGCAGGGACATTGATAACTGAACCTCGGGTCGGCGGAAATGTTTCCGGAGGTGCCGAGTTGTGTGGCGATGCCGGTGGTCCAGTCGCCGCCAGCGTTGCCGAACAGGTTGGAGTACGACAGGGTCGCCGACCCGCCGTCAAAGTGGATCGCCTCGCCACCGATGGTGAACGCGACGATCGAGTTCACCAGAGTCACTTGGTTCTGTGTTTCAATCGTTCCGCTTCCCGTCGGGGCGCTGTCATTGAAGAATGTGCAATTCGTAAACTCAGCGGTCGCCGTGTTTCCTGAGTAAACAGCTCCCCCTCGGAGAGTCGCGGTGTTGTGCGCCAAGACGACTTCGGACGCCACGAGAGAACATGGTCCGTCAAGGAATATTCCTCCACCGGCGTCACCGTTTGCGGTATTGCCGACAAGCGAGCACAGAGTCAAGTTGGGGCTCGATTGGTAGCAGTAGATTCCACCACCATTGGTGGCAGCTGTATTCCCCTCAACCGTACATCCAGTAAAGGACGGTGTGCTATTGACACCGACGTAGACCCCTGCGCCGCCAAGGTCGCTGCTGTTCTGCTTGAACACACATCCGATGAAGGAGGGGTTTGACGAGTCGATTAGGAGACCACCTCCGGTTTGTGTCGCATGGCTGCCTGATATGACACAATCGATTATCTGCGGAGACGATCCGCCCGAGATATAGATTCCCGCGCCGTAATCCGTGTAACCGTTCAGAATGGTAAACCCCTGTATGACAGTGGCGGAGCTTTCTCCATCACTGACCCGGAAGCCGCGCGCGGGATCGACGGCCGAACCCGCCACGTCGAGGGTGCAGACTGAGGCCCCGCCTACGGACATAATCACCAAGTCCCTGTTTCCCCCATCGGGATTCAGAAGAATCTCCCGGTTGCCGGGTCCCGTGTATTTTCCATCTGCAACGAGGATGGTGTCCCCGGAGCACGCCGCATCGATGGCTGCCTGGATGGTGGAATAACTCCCCGGGACGTCGAGGGTCGTACCTGGACAACCGCCGAAGTGCCAGAGAGCAATCGTGTTGGCGTCCAACGGCAAGGGCGAGCAGGTGGAAGGAAAGGAAGTTCGGACAGTATTGCTGATTCGGAATTCATCCAGCATACCGATATAGGCAGCTGCCAGATTCTGCGCATTCGCAAAGCCGATCCACGTGTTTTGTGCATAATTAATGTCTCGCCCGATGAAGTCGGCGGCCGCCTTCTGAACGCCGTTTACATACAGCCGGATGCTGTCCGTAGAAGCGGTGAACGCCACATGGGTCCAAACTCCGGTAGGGAGCGGGTCCGGATCCGTGGCCACTACGTATGCGTTCGATGAGTTGTATCTTACTTCGACCTGAAGCTGGTCGGTCGGATACTTGATGTTTAGGCTCCAGCTCCGACCGGGATCGGAAGATTGCGTAAATTTGTCGACGATAACCCAGGAATTCTGAGTTGGAGCCGGAGTACCCGGCCCCGTCCAGTTGATGAAACCTTCGACCGTGAGATCCTGGATAATCTGATTGGCTGCGGCCGGAACCGTGCCGTAATGGTACGGCGTTGGATACGTTCCGTCCACACTCAATGCCTGCCCTGTACAGGCAGAAGTAAACGCCGGAGTTCCATTGAACGAGATGTCGTTTCCGTTCCCGGATGCATCGGGAATAATGACCGTCGCCTGGCTTAGGCCAGAACCTGTGAGGAATACGACGAGGACCAGCAGGATGGAAGAGACGAATCGGGCTGCTTTCCTTCCATACATGACTATCTCCTTTGGTTGAGCCGATCGATTGCTCGGTTGGCGGAATACGAAGTCCGGGAATCAGGTGCATGGGAAAATGAAATCCCCGTTCGGAGCCAATAGATGTCCGGTTTCGTAATCCAAGGGAAACCGTACGGATCAAAAACGGGATGCTCAAGGGTTCGGCGGAAACCCCCAACGAAGGTGCTCAAGGCGCGAACCCACGAAGAATCGAATTGGTACACTACCTCCTTTCGACATATTAAAACCAACCTGTGAAATCTCCTGAGGGGGGCACGGCGGCCCTGTCCTCAATGGTCTTACCGGGCATCACTCGACGATTGTCAATTTGCCGCTCCAGAAGGACCGGCCTGCCCGAATGTGGTAGAAATACACTCCGGGCGAAGCCCTCCTTCCGTTGTCGGCCCGGAGGTTCCAGAGAAGCCTGTGCCGCCCGGAAGACTGGCAGGTACTAACAAGGGTGCTGACCAAGCGCCCTCGGACGTCGTAGAGGGACAGGTTTACCTCCGATGCGAGTGGAAGGTCATAGGAAAGGGAGATTTCCGACCGACCCGGGTTAGGTGAAATGAGAAGCGACAGATCCGAATTGTTCGGATTGAAAGGGCGACTGTCGATGGATGTGGGGGGGGAGGGGGGCGCGAGAATTCCCTCGACCCAGCTGGCGGTTGATGCCAAAAGCACGATTTCGTCTTGGATATTCTCCTTCATCGAAGTAGCGTTGTTCAGGTGTATGCTCGGGCCGCCCACCATTATGGTATCCTGGGGGCCGAATGCGATTGAATCCAACCGGGTTTCCCGGACTACGATCGACCAGGCGGGATCTCTGTCGTGGCTATAAACGACGTATAGAGAGTTTCGATGTTCATCGAGGAGAACGATACCCCTTGTTCCATCTTCATCAACATAATGGAGATCGTCCCACGTCCCGTCCGGCCTCCTGATCAGGAGCGCAGGCAAGGGATACCCCAAGAAAGGAGGGTATTCAGTCTTAACCGCCGCGTAAAGCGTACCATCGGACGAGACGGCGACATTGAGATGGTCATCCGCCATTCCTCCGCCGATTTCGTCATGGGCTGATTGAGATGCCGGCACTTCGTCCGAAGACCAGAGCATCGGGGAGTCTCCGTCCCGGTGTATTTTGAATCCGAAGCGATTCGCATTCTGGTCGGACCACAGGACACCGATTGAGCTGTCCGGCATCGCGGTGACGACACAGATATCATCACTGTGCGTATTGCTGGCAACTATGATCGGCCCTTGCCAATTCGAGTACGGCGGGTCGCTGAATCTTACCTCCATTCGGGCCGTGAGACCTGACATGTGATCCGACGCGAGCCACATTCTGTCTCGGGAATCGATGTCGATAGTCGCCGTTTCCGCATTCCCGATGCTTATGCTTACCGTTGCGGGTCTAAGGGACCACGGTATGTAGGAAGCCGAAGCGGCCTGAAACTCGATGGAGACTAATTCTGAGGAGGACGAGCCGAGGTGAAGAAGAATATGAGCCACATCGCCGACCTTCTTCACATCTGCTTTCGCGTATGTCGAGTTCGAAATGGACAGTATTCTTGTCCAGGAAAGACCGTCCAGTCGATGAACCCAAGTACCGTCAGATCTAGAGAAAACGCTCCAATAGTATCCGCCGAAGCTCCATACCTTGGATTGCGGCTTTTCGCCAGTCAGTGCGTCTCCAGGCACCGGGACCGGTGCGATCGGGTTTCGGGATTCAAGGGATGAGTATGCCCGCCCGGGCGCCGGCGCAGGCAGGAAGCAAGAAAGACAAAGTAGAACGATACGCGCTCGGATCACGGTTTCCGGCAATGGCATTGCCAGCATGATGACATGAACCTCGCAACCCGTCGACGGCCCACATGATTTCAGTCAAACTCGGCGCCGGGCACTTTATACATTATCCATAAATCCATGGAACGCTACGTCTCTTCAATGCTGAGTACGATACCCGGTTAGAATTTCTTTATTCGAAATCTCGGTTGTGGCTGAGGTTTCTTCGAGAAGGAGAAGAAGTATCGGATACGCTTCTCAGTGGGACGAGTCAACGGTCGGTTGGGTACTTCATTCGGTTTTGAACATCATTGCATACGGGGTCAGAAGAAAAATGAAGCTCCGCGTCAGCTTGTCCCTGCTTGCAATGCTCGCCATGGCGGTTGGCTGAATCCGGCGGAATAACCCGGAGCTGATGCGCGGTATGGTCGGTGACGCCGCCTGACCCGGCGTACCTTTCCACAACTCAATCGCCGGCGGCTTTGGACAAGTCGGTGCCGGGATTTCTCTTGGATAAATGCTCCCGTTTCTCGCCCGGCCCGGGCGCGAAGGGTCCTACTCGAAGCGAAGCAACCGGTAGTTCTTCTTTCCCTGGCGCACGACGAGAGTTCCTCCCTCGAGGAGATCCTCCCCGCCCACAGTGCGGTCCGCCGACTCGACACGCCTGTTGTTGATGTAGATCCCGCCGCCGTCGATCAGCCGCCGTGCCGCTCCACGTCCCTTGACGGCGCCGCTTTCCACGAGGAGATCGATGACATTCCCTTTCTTTCCGAGGAGGCCGCGGGAGAGGGAGGACGAAGGGACATCGGCGAACACGTCTTCGAGGATCGCCCTGTCGAGACCGGTCACGTCGCCGCCGAATATCGCATCGGTGGCGCGCAGCGCGCTCTCGCACCCCTCCTCGCCGTGAACGATGGCGGTCACTTCGCGGGCGAGACGCTTCTGCGCCGCCCGTGCGTGGGGCGCGTCGCGCGTTTCCTCGGCGAGGCCTTCGATTTCATCGAGAGGGATGAAGGTGAACAGCTTGATCAGGCGGATCACGTCGGAATCGGGCTGGTTGAACCAGTACTGGTAGAAGCGGTAGGGAGAGGTCTTCGCCGGGTCGAGCCAGACATTCTCGCCTTCGCTCGTTTTCCCCAGCTTCTGGCCGGTGGAGTCGGTGATCAGCGGAGAGACATGGCCGTAGGCCGTCTTTCCCCGGAGCTTGCGAATCAGTTCGATGCCGGCGGTGATGTTGCCCCACTGGTCGCTGCCGCCCACCTGGAATGTGCATTTCTCTGCGTCGAAGAGGTGCAGAAAATCGTACGACTGGAGGAGCATGTAGGAGAACTCGGTGAACGAAATACCGGTCTCCCCCTGCATGCGCGACTTCACCGATTCCTTGGCGAGCATTTCGCCGAGCCGGAAATGCTTCCCCACGTCGCGGAGGAAATCGATGAATCTCATATCACGGAACCAGTCGGCGTTGTTCACCACCTTCGCCGCGCCGCCGTCGAAATCGAGGAATCGCTTGAACTGGACGAATTGGCTTTCGAGGTGGCTTTCGATCGTCTCGTTCGTCAGGAGAACACGCTCCTTCGATCTGCCGGACGGATCGCCGATCATGCCGGTGGCGCCGCCCATCAGCACGATCGGGATATGGCCGTGGCGCTGATAGTGGGCGAGGGTCATGATCCCCACGAGGTTGCCGACGTGAAGCGAGTCCGCCGTCGGATCGAAGCCGTCGTAGCATGTCACTTTCTCTTCGGCGAGCAGCTTCGGGATCGCATCGGATGTCTTGTTTTCGATGAAGCCGCGGGCTTCGAGTTCTTCGAACAGGTTCATAGGGTGCCTCTCCTCCTGATTGGGAGAGGATACGGCAGAAGGAAAGGGGGAGACAATACGAAATAGGAGCGCGGGTGGACGATCCGTGGTCGGGGAAAGGGGAGGTCAGTCTTCGTTTGCCGTGACGCTCATCAGGATGGCCTGAAAACGCTCGTAATCTTCCTTGCCGAAGAGTACGAAGATTACCTGCGCCGGTAACGTGTTCTTCTCCAGGAAGGCGATCGTCGTGTGGAGCGCTATGGAGGAGGCGTCGTCGAACGGGTAGCCGTATGCTCCCGTGGAGATGGCGGGAAAGGCGACCGTGGAACAGGCGTTTTTCGCCGCCAGTTCGAGGGAACGTCGATAGCACGACGCAAGAAGTTCCGCTTCTTTCCGCCGCCCGCCGCGATAGACAGGACCGACGGTGTGGATCACATGCTTCGCGGCGAGCCGGTATCCCGGCGTGATTTTCGCTGCTCCCGTGGCGCACCCGCCGAGGGTCGCGCACTTCGCGAGCAGATCCGGCCCGGCGGCCCGGTGGATCGCCCCGTCCACCCCGCCGCCGCCGAGGAGCGTTCGGTTCGCCGCATTCACCAGCGCGTCGACTTCGAGCCGCGTGATATCTACCTCCACGGCTTCGATTCTCTCCACGGTTCTCACGGCGATACTCTTCCATCCACGGCGAACAGGGCGATCCGTTCATCCTCGTAGTAGGGCGCCCCCAGCCATTTCTCCAGTTCTTCTCGGAACGCCTTCATCCGCGCGGCCGGCACCGAGCCGGTGACGGTGGTGTACTTCCAATACCATCGTCCGCCGTCGCTCTCCTTCGGCCAGTCCATGCCGGGCGGCGCGTACCGGTTGAAGGAACTGTCGAAATCCTTGTGGAGCACCACGTCGCCGATACCGAGCCGCCGGAGTTCGGGAAGGGGATCGTCTTCCGGTGCTTTCCGAAAACCGCCGGCGTTTCCCGTGTCGGCGAGCCACTCGAAGAAGGGATCCTCGTCGAGGATCTTTCCCTGCCCGGGAGGGGGGATCGAGACGTAACCGGTGATGATCGGTCGATCGTGAATCGTCTGGTAGTACATGTAAATCGTCGCCTGGGAACCGAGGAAGAGGGGAACGTCGAGCACCACCCCGTCACCGGCGCGTTTCGCCAGCATCGCGGTGAACGGCGGAGGGGTGATCGCCGACACGGGGACGGGAGCGGGAAGATACTCCACCATCATCAGCAGTGCGAGGAGTACGGCGACGATTCTCCTCTTCCGCCCGCCGAGGAGCGCCGCGATTCCCGCCGCCACGAGCGGCGCGAACAGAAGCGATGCGGGCACGAGGAAACGGTTCGGCACGCGGAGAAAACGCAAGATGGGGATCTGCCTGAAAAACATGTACGGCAGCGGCAGGCCGGTCTCCTCGCCGATCCGGATCTGAAGCGCCGGGCCGAGGGCGAGAATGATGCACGCCGCCCCGCCCGCGGCGTAGGGCCAAAGCTCCCGTCGCCGCGAAACGAACCCGGTGATCGCCAGGACGAGCATGCCGAAGCCGAGGTACGCGGTACCGCCCCGCGGGAGATGATCGTACGCGCGGTTCCCGTTCCGTACCCGTTCCCCGACGAGGGGGTGGAACACCGACGGAGAGAGGAGGGTCTCCACCGATGCCGACAGGGCCGGCCTCACGCGCTTGTACTTGAACCCTCCCCGTTCGAAAGAGCCTTTCAACGGAGGAATGAGAAGTGGGGCTGTGAGAAGAAGGAAGACGACCAGTGCTCCGGCCGTCTTCGCGTACCATCCGGCGCGGCCGGTTCCGCGGGGTGGGCGGACCACTCCCGCCAGGATGACCGTCGCAGCGAGGAAAATGCCGTGCATCATGTACGTCATGCAGCCGTAGGACTGGAGAGCGAGGAAAAGCGCCGCGGCGATGGCGTTCTTCCACGTCCCATGACGGTGGAATCGGACCAAGAAAAGAAGAAGGAACGGAAGGAACTGGTTTGATGTCAGGTTGAGATGTGAATAGATCTGGTCGACGTGGTGGGGGAAGAAGGCGTAGACGATACCCGCGACGAATGCCCCGGGCGCGCTTCCGGTGACTTCCTTCGCCAGGAGATAGGCGCCCCAGGCGCCGATCGGGAAGGCGAGGAAGAGAGAAAGACCGAGGAGCGTCACGGGAGAGAGAATCCCCCCGAGGGGAACGGCGAATGCGGTGTTGAGAAGCGAGAGGGTGTGGAATGAAAGATCGGCGCCGTAAGGGTGGAAAAGCATGGGACTTTCGAAGGGGGTGTGTCCCGTGAGGAACGCCCTTCGCACCCACCAGTAGTTCCAGAGATTCTGCCACGTGTCTACCCGCGGTCCCGGGAGAACCGATCCGATCCGCGCGGAGAAGGGAAGAAGAAGCGCCCATGAAAGGACGAGGTAGGCGAGGAGTGCGAGCCGATCGAATACGGTTGTTTCTCCCGCCCGGTTCATCGGGACCCCCCGCCCGCCCGTTTGGCGCGCATGAAAAGGAGAAGTGCGGCGACGATGAACATGGCGCATCCTCCCACCACCTTCACCTGGTAGAGGAGAGCGTTCTCCACGTCCACGGGGGGAAATACCGAAAGGACGATCGCCCCGCTGGTCGTGAGAAAACCGAGAATCCCCATGACATACGCTCCGGCGCGCCCTCCCGGAATTCGGAACGTATCCGGCCCTTCCTTGATCTCCCGGTGAAGACGGATCAAGGAGGCGAACATATAGAGGTAAGGGATGAAGTAGACGATCAACGTGGTATCCAGGAGGATCAGGTAGGCCTCTTTCGCGCTCGAACCGAGCACGCTCGCCACGATGAAGAACGTGGCGGCCACCCCTTGGACGAGGATCGCCACGTGAGGCGTGCCCCAGCGCGGGTGGAGTTTTCCCAAGGCGGCGGGAAAGTAGCGATCGAGTCCCGCGGCGAAGAGGATGCGCGCCGAGCCGCCGAGCCATGCCCCCGCGGCGGCGAGGCTTCCGACGGTGATGAGGAGCGCCACCGCCGGCACGATGCCCGGTACGCCGATTCGCGCTCCAAGTGCGCCGATCCCCTGGATCACGCCGGTGATCACATTCGTCTCCTCCTTCGGCAGGGCGATCATGAGCGCCAGCGTTCCGAGTAGGTAGACCGCGGTGATCGAGATGCCTGCAATCAGAACGGCCCGCGGTCCGTTACGGCGTGGATCGCGGATCTCCCCGCCCAGGATCGACGCCAGCTCGAGGCCGGCGAAACCGAAACACATCGACGAGAAGAAGACGATCGTTTCGCCGCCGCCGAAGTCGGGGAGGAACGACGCGGCGGTAAAGGTGGTGGCCGACCCGAACCGCCACGCTGCGACGACGCCGAAGATCAGAAGAAGTCCCGCCGGGATCCAAGTAGCGATGCCGCCCAAGTTCTGCACCCATTTCCCCGTCCTCAGCCCGATCACGCTCATCCCGATCACCAGCCAGAGGGAGGCGAGGGAAAAGAGGAGCAGGTAAGCGCTGCTCTCTTCGAGGGGATGGGGTTCGGGGCCGGCGATGAACAGCGCATAGCCCGCCATGGTGAGAAGCACGGTCGGGTAATAGACAATGTTGTTCGACCAGTAGCACCAACCGGCGACGAATCCGTGAAAATCGCCGAACGCTCGTTGCGTCCATCGATAGATTCCTCCCTCATCGGGATAGGCCGACGTAAGACGCATCACCGCCGCCGCCTGGGGAAGGAAGAAGAAGAGGAATGCGAGAAGCCACAGAGTGATCGACGACGGACCCGCCTGGGCGGCGAGGGCGATCCAGCGGAGGCCGACGATCGCCACCACGTGGAAAAGCACGAGGTCACGAAGGCCGAGTTCCCTTCTCAGGCCGGTCAAATCGATCCTCCTGTTCGGGCCGGAGCGGCCCACCGGGCGATCGTAAGGGGCGAACGGCCGTCGGTCAAAAGATTTGCCCCGCGCAGGCCGGACTGGGATTTTCGTTGCATTTCTCCCTCGCTTCCACCATTCTCAGGTTTAAGGATTCTGAATAACTATAGGGGTACACCGTCCGGGACCATTCAAGGGGAGGTGCATGCAATGAATCGCAGGCTGATGATGATTCTCTTCGTCGCGCTGCTGATGCCGCTGGTCGGCATTTTCTTTGCCGGTTGCGGCGGCGACGACAACCCGACCGACGCGGGGAACAACGGCGGAAACGGGACGGGCGACACGTTGACCACGGAAGAAGTCGTCACCGAGGTGCAGACGACATTCTCCTCTCTCGAGGAACTGACCGTCGACTGCGACGCTCTTTTCCTTCTCGACGCCGAGTTGAACCTCGATCAGTTCCTTTTCCTGGGGAGCGTGGTCGACTCGATTTTGACCGACTCGCTCGGCACGGCCTCGCTTGCAGACTACTACGGCACATGGGACGATACTTCGATGGCGGGGGATTACGGCGGTGTGGTGCGGATCAACTCCAGCCCGAACGACGCCATGGTCCTTCTCCTCGATGGGGTGGACAGCACGGGAACGGCCCTTACCGGAAACCTGACGATCACCTCCTTGACCCGGAGCGTCGATATCCAGGCGAGGACGATCACCTATAGCGGCCAGATCTCGCTCAACGTCGACGGGGGCGACAGCGTTTCGCTGAGTTTCAGTTTCACCGTGGATGCCAGCCTTGTCGATGAGGGAGGTCTCGATTCCCTCGCAACGATTCCCGATATCGACTTGACCATGTCGGGCAACGTGTGCGGTCTCTCCTTCAGTTTCACCCTGGAGACGACCCAAGACGGCCAACTCTCCATGTCGGGCTATTACGAGGAGAGCGGCGACCGGATCAGTTTCGCCATGAGCACTAACGTGGACGAACAGGACACGTGCGCGACCTTCCAGGTGTGGGAAGGGGAGTCGCAGAACAATACGTCCTTCTATCTCACCACCACGGTGTGCAACAGCGATACGAATTGTCTTACCGGGACGATCGAAATCGAGGGATCCGAGGAGGCGACTCTCTACGCCGAGGATTGCGCGTCCGATTCCCCGTCGGTATACATGGAAGTGGACGGCGAAACCTTCTCGGGCGAGGAAGTTTTCTCCGGGCTTTCGGATATTTTCAACAGCCTCTTCGGTCTCGATAGCGGGGAAATGGTCAAGACCTTCGCCACCGACCGAGCCCGGGTGCGCTCTTCACAGTACAACCCGCTCCACAGGAACAGGCAGTTCGCCCTCATGAAGGAGATGTTTTTCCGGCGGAACTGACCGGTCGGGAGAGGGAGCGTAAGCGAATCGGGAGCGGCGCGATCGAATCAGGTCGCGCCGCTCCACTTTTTCAGCGCGTCGTCGAGACGGTCGAGAGCGCCTTCGAAAACATGGCGCTCCATGCCGAAACCGATACGGAAGGCGTTTTTCTCTTCGAAGAAGCGGCCCGGCACGAGTTGGACCGAGAACTCGTTGCGCGCCATATGGATGAACCGGTCGGCGCACCGCGGCGGGGCGAGTTCGGGAAACGCGACGATCCCCGCGTCCGGCCTGACCCACCGCAGATCATTCCTCGGCGAGATCCATGACTCGAGAATCTCCCGGTTCTCGGCCGCCCGTCGCATGGCGGTGTCGCGGTACTTCTTCCGCGCGCCGAAGGCGGCTAGGGAGAGGGCCACCGACGGTGCGGAGAGGTTGCCCAGCGTGTAGTCGAAAAGAAGCGCCGCCTTCGCGATGAACTCCTCCCGGGCGAGGATCCATCCGGCGCGGAGACGCGGAAAACCGTACACCTTCGTAAGACTCGACACGGAGATCATCCGGTGCCCGTGCCGGAGCGCGAAGAGAGGCTCCTCCTCTTCGCGGAAATCAAGGTAAACTTCATCGATCAGGATATCGAAGTCGAGTTCCTCCGCCGTCCGGGCGAGCCATTCCCTGTCGTCGAGGGTAAGCCGCACGCCGCTCGGGTTGTGAGGGTCCGATACGATGGCGAGACCGATTCCCGCGGCCGCTTCTTCGAAAAAGCGTTCCCTTGAGAGGCGATAATCCTCGGCCCTCCGCCGGGGAAAACGGATCACTTCCGCGCCGAGCCGCGCGGGAATACGCCGGAGCGGCTCGTACGCCGGCTCCTCGACGAGAACCTTCTCTCCCCGTTCGATAGCGGCGGCGCAGGAGAGATAAATGCCGAACGTGGCGCCGTTGACGGGAAGAACGTTCCGTTCGGATAGTCCGAAGGCGGACGCGATCTTCTCTGCCAGGAGAGGGCTGCCCCATTCGGGCGGCTCGTCGACGAGCAACTCTTCGATAGTGACGCCGAGCGGCGCGAGAGATCGTTCGGGCATGCCGCTCCAGGTGAGGTCGAATTCGGCGCCGGGCTCCAGAAAACGGACCCAGCGAAGGTACTCGATCGCGGGCGTAGACACGGTGGTTCCCCCGGTGGAATTATCGGATTTTTCAGAAGATAGCAACGGCAAGCCGGCTCCGGCAAGGGGCGACTTTTGCTTGACCCCCCGCAGGAGCGAAGGTACCATGTTCAGTCATGAATCCGCAGACCAGCCTGAAACTGGAAAGCGCCGGCAGCGCCTCGGCGATGCGTGATGCGGACCTTCCCGGAGAACGGGAAGGGGGCCTGTCGTGGACCGTCCACCCGGCCCGTTCGAACCCGCCCAGCGCTGCGGCGGTTCTCGCACTGATCGTGCTCGTTCCCGTGGCGGTGCAGATGATCTTGCATGATCCCCTTCTCGTGTTTCTCAGCTTCCTCCTCCTAGCACTCCCCCTGGCGAGCTACTTTTATCCCACCAAGGTGGTTTTCGACGGGAAAGGGGTCACCGTCCGCTCTCTCTGGGGCCGCCGGTTCCGGAGCTGGGATTCGTTCCGCAGTTTCCAGTACGACCGGGAGCATGTGAGGCTCTGCCCCCTGAGCGTTCCGTCCCGGCTCGATTCGTATCGCGGCGTGCTGCTACGGTTCGCGGAAAACAGGCAGGCCGTCCTCGCTTTTCTGCGTGAGCGGATCGGCGTCGGCGCGGCGGACGGGGAAGAGTGATATGGCCGACCCTATCGAGACCACCGGCGTCGAGGCGCCGTTCGACGGCAGGGACGACGAACTGATCGCCGGCCTTGCGAAACGTGTGATCCGCCTCGGCCTTTCCGTCCCGGCGATCCTCTTCCTCGAGATGGGGAAGCCCCTTTCCTACATCGGCAGTCAGACGATGGTTTTTTTCGCGCCCATCGCGACGGCGCTTTTCCCCGGCGACGGCTACAACCGTCTCGCCCGGCTGTTCGAGCATCGCGACAATGTGGAGCTTCTCATGCAGGAGATCGAACGGCTTGAGGACGAAAGACAAGTGAAAGAGAGGACCACCCGGAAGGGCCGGCCCCGCCGCCGATGGTTCGGCCGGCGGGACGATCGCCGGGAGGACCGTGAATGATCGACCGGGTAATCGAAAAGGAGAGCCAGTGAAAAGGAAACGGTTCGGACCGAGTCGCCTTTCCGCCGCGTTTCTCCTCCTTGTCCCGTACCTCGCGTTCGCCCAGGACGCCGGACCGGATGGAGGAGAGGCACCGGCGGCATACGATCCGCCTCCAGCGGCGGTGACCCACTTGACCGCCAGGGACGCCCCGGACGACGCGGGGAAACATATCATCCTCGAGTTCGAACGTTCCGCCGACGACGCCGCCGGTGCCGCCGACGTCGTTTCGTACGAAGTCTTCCGGATCGATCCGGCGGGCATCGAAACGAGTCTCGGCGTTCTACCCGTCTCGAACAAAGACACCCTCCGGTTGATCACCTTCGACGACCAGATGCCCGGTCTGGTGAACGGCACCGAGTATTCGTACAAGGTGGTCACCCGGGACGCGTCGGGCTCGAGTGATTCGAAGCTCGACGGCACGGTGCGAACGTCGGGGCAATGGTTCGCCCTCGGCCGCTTCAATATGCTCTTTTCCGTGCTGATGATTTCGTTCTTCATCCTCTATTTCATCAAGAAGGCGCAGCGGGGCGAGGAGATCTATCTCCGGCCGGTGGCGGGGCTCAAAGCCTTCGACGAAGCGGTGGGGCGGGCCACCGAGATGGGAAAGCCGGTGCTCTACGTGCCGGGGATCATGGACCTCGACCAGGTGGAGACGGTGGCCGGCGTGATCATTCTCGGCTACGTGTCGAAAATGACCGCCCGCTACGAGACGGAACTGGAGGTTCCCGTTTCCCGCTCGCTGGTGATGTCGAACGCCCGGGAGGTTTGCAGGTCGTCGTACCTCTCCGAAGGACGTCCCGAGCTGTACAAGGACGACATGGTCCACTACCTCACCGACGACCAGTTCGCCTATGCCGCCGGCGTCGACGGGATCATGCTCCGGAAGAAGCCGGCCGCCTGTTTCTACCAGGGCAAGTTCTACGCCGAATCACTCATCCTCGCGGAGACGGGAAACTCGATCGGCGCGATCCAGATCGCGGGAACCGCGTCGCCTTCGCAGCTCCCCTTCTTCATCACCGCGTGTGACTACACCCTGATCGGCGAAGAGTTCTTCGCCGCCAGTGCCTACCTCTCGAAGGATCCGAAACTGATCGGAAGTCTGAAGGGTCAGGATTGGGCGAAGGGAGTCGTTATGATCATCATCGGTGTGGGCGCCGTCGTGGAGACCCTCCACGTTCTCGGCGTCCTACCGTTCAGCCTGCAGCCGCTTCTGGTGGCGGGATAGGGGGGGGCGACGGTGCTCTGGAAAACACAGATACCGGTGGCGATCGTCTTTGCCGTCGGTATGCTCACGCTGATTCAATGGTTCGTGCCCCACTGGCCGTTCGACCAGATCCAGGTCCACACGACCCAGTGGTTCGACATTATCGCGGTGTTCGCCGTGATTCTCGGCGGGCTGAACCTTCTGAAGCTGCAGCTCCAGAAGGTGATCAGCCGCGGCCGCGACTGGCCGTACGCGCTCGTCACCATCGTCGGCTTCCTCGCCATGATGGTCTACGGCTTTTCGCCGGTCGGCGTGCCCGAGGGGATCCGTCTCGGCGATCACCTGCAGGCGAACGGAAGCCACTTCCGTTGGATGTTCTTCAACGTGTTCACGCCGCTGTCGGCGACGATGTTCGCGCTCCTCGCGTTTTTCGTCGCGTCGGCGTCGTACCGCGCCTTTCGTGTTCGTAACGCCGAGGCGACGCTTCTTCTCGTGGCGGGGATCATCCTGATGCTCGGCCGCGTTCCGCTCGGGGCGAAGATGACCGCATTCCTCCCCCACTTCATGCAGCTGCCCACGGTGCAGGAGTGGATCTACGCCGTGCCGAACCTCGCCGGGGCGAGGGCGATCATGATCGGCATCGGCCTCGGCATGGTTTCCACATCGCTCCGCTTCATTCTCGGTATCGAGAAGAGCTTCCTGGGAGGGGACGAATAATGGCCGGCAATAATTCCTTCCTCGTGAAGATGGGGCAGCTCGACCGGCGGCTCGTTTTCGTTGTGATCGGCATCGCGGTGTTTCTGCCGCTCAAGTTTCCCATCGGCCTTGCCGTGGTGACCACGCCGACCACGCAGGATGTGTTCAACGCGGTCGACTCGATTCCCGAAGGATCCACCGTTCTCGTATCATTCGAATACGGGCCAAGCACCAGACCGGAGATCGAACCGATGGCGATCACCCTGCTCAGGCAGCTCTTCAATGAGAAGCAGAAGGTGGTCGCCATGGCGCTGTGGCCCGACGGACAGTTCATGTCGACCCGGGTGCTCGAGAGGATCGCCGATAAGGAGTACGGGCTGAAGTGGGGCGTCGACTACGTCAACCTCGGTTACCGGCCCGGGCAGGAGGCGGTGATCAAGGGGATCGCCAAGGATCTTCGGGCGAACTACAACAGCGATGTCCGGAACAACCCGGTGGAAGACCTTCCGATCATGGATGGGATCTACACGGTGAAGGATTTCGACTTCATCTTCAGTCTTTCCGCCGGGTATCCGGGAACCGTGGAGTGGGTTCTCTACGCCGCCGATCCGTACGGCATTCCCATGTCCACGGGGGTGACGGCGATCCAGGTGAACGAAGTGATCCCGTACGTCAAGGGAGGCCAGATCAAGGGGATCCTCGCCGGGATGTCGGGCGCGGCGGAATACGAGAACCTGGTGAAGGCGGGTGACGCCACCCGTTTCATGGACGCCCAATCGGTGGCGCATTTCCTGATCGTTTTGTTCATCATACTCGGCAACATTTCCTATCTCGTCCAGAGACGGAAGCAAACCGCATAGAAAGGGGGTCATCCTCATGTCTAGAGACGTTTGGACAGTCGTTGCGCTCGGGATGATCGCCGTTCTGACGGCGCTCACCGTCATGTTCCTCTCGTGGGGCATCGGCAACCACTCGGTGGGATTCGGCTTCTGGGTCGGATCGGTGCTCACGCTGGGGATCTTTTCCTACCTGTACAAGGACAACCCGTTCTATAAATTCGCCGAACATGTGTTCGTCGGCGTTTCGGCGGCGTACTGGATCGCCATAGCCTACTGGACGCAGATCGACAGGAACCTGTGGGGAAGGCTCCTTCCGGAACAGTTCCCCCAGGGAGGGCATGAGTTCAACGGGTTCTACATCATTCCGCTCATTCTCGGGATCTTCATGCTCTGCCGCCTCATCCCGTCGATCGGCTGGATCAGCCGCTGGTCGCTGGCGTTCATCGTCGGCCTCTACGCGGGGTTGAGAATGTACGGCTTTCTCCAGTCGAACATCATGGAACAGGCCCGCGACACGCTCAGGCCGATCATCGTCCCCGGATCGCTGGTCGACTCGATCAACAATTTCCTTCTCGTGGTCGGCGTCCTCTCCGCGCTGCTCTACTTCTTCTTCTCGAAGGAGCACAAGGGGGTGTTCGGCGTCGTTTCGCGCGTGGGCATCTTCTTCCTGATGATCTCCTTCGGCGCGTCGTTCGGCTTCGCCGTGATGGGACGTATCTCGCTTCTCATCGGGCGGTTCGACTACCTGATCCAGGCGGGGACGCCTTCCGCCGGGAGGGCTTCCGTCGTCGTGGCGGTGATCATGATCCTGGTGCTCCTGATACAGGCGTTCAAGGATAAGGGGAGCGCGGAGGAGGCGTAGCAGATAAGGAAGAAGGGGCACCGGCGGATCGAAGCCGGCTCTCCCTGAAGGAAACGACGGCAATCGAACGACCCCGGGTGGAACCGTTTCCGCCCGGGGTTTTCTCCCGACCCCTTCTTGCATCGCCATTCCCGATTCCCTATTCTTCACGAACCTGCGAACGGGGAAGGAACCGATCGGATGAAACGGATTGCGACCACCCGAAAGCATCTTCTTGCCGTGATGCTGCTCATCGCCGTGTCGGTTCCATTCGGGTGTGGTCGGGATGAAGGGGATGCCGGTTCCGATTCCGAACTCGAGCGCGAACTGGAACTGCTCACCATTCTTTCGGGTGCGAAGGACTCGCGAGGGGCCGGCGTCGGGAGGGGGCGGCAGGTGGGTGGTGGGGATGCCGCCCGGGCGAACCGTGAGCAAGAAAGAAAGCGCGAGAAGCTCGGTTCCCTTCCCTACCTGCAGGGATACCACAAGGCAACGACGAAGAAGAACGTCACCGTTTTTGACCGCGATCGCGCCGGCGACGGTATCAATGTCTACACGTCGGGTCACGAGCCGGCGGCGTATGTCATCGACATGGAGGGCCGCGTACTCCATGAGTGGAAGATGAAGCTCGACAAGGTCTGGCCCGACGTTCCATACACCGTTCACAGCACCTTCTGGCGGCGCGTCCACGCGTACCCAGACGGCGGCCTGCTCGCCGTTTTCGAGGGGATCGGTCTGATCCGTCTCGACAGGGAATCGCGCCTCGTCTGGTCGTTTCGGGGTGGGTGCCATCATGAAGCGACCGTCGCAGCCGACGGGACGATCTTCGTTCTCACCCGCGAGGCGATGATCCTCCCACGCCTCAACCCGGACGATCCGGTCCTCATCGACGGCATCGCGCAGCTGAGCCCCGACGGAAAGCTCCTCGCCGAATATTCCATTTTGAAGTGTTTCGAGAACTCGGAGTATGCCGGCCTTCTCGATCGCATGCCTCGGAAGGGAGACCTCTTCCACACGAACACGATCCATCTGTTCGACGGGTCTCTCGAGTCGATCCGGCCGTACTACCGAAAGGGGAACGTCCTCATTTCATCGCGCAAGCTGAATATCGTCGCCATTGTGAATCTCGACGAGGAGAAGGTGGTATGGGCCCATGACGGGGGCGCCGGCGGTCTGTGGAAGAGGCAGCACGATCCGACCGTTCTTCCCGACGGTCACATGCTTCTCTTCGACAACAGGAGTCTCGGGGTGCGTTCGCGGGTGATCGAGTTCGACCCGCGGACATTCGAGATCGTGTGGCGGTATCCCCGCAAGGGGGAGACGGGGCTCTCGTCGAAGACGTGCGGCACGAGCCGTCGCCTGGCGAACGGGAACACGCTGATCACCGAGAGCGACAACGGAAGGGCTCTCGAGGTGACGCGCGGCGGCGAGATCGTCTGGGAATTCTACAACCCGCACCGGACGGGAAAAAAGAACGAGCTGGTCGCCACGCTCTTCGAAGTGACCCGCCTGCCGTCCGGCTACTTCCCCTGGCTCGCTACGCGATAGAGAACTCCGCATCCTCGATCGCTTTCTTCTGATCCTCCGTCAGTTCGAGGCGTTCCGCCGCCACCGAGCTGCGGGCGTGTTCCGCCGTGCGCGCCCCCGGAATGATGATCACGCTCTTCCCCCGCGAGAGGACCCACGCGAGTGCGACCTCGTGGGGTTTCGCACCGGTTTCGTCCGCGATCGCCGCCACCACCGGGTGACCCGGCAGCTTTCGATTCAACCGTCCGCCGCCCACCGGACTGTAGGCGAGAAAACCGATCCCCTTCCGGTCGCAGCACGCGACCACGCCATCGTCGATCGCTTCGCGGAAGAAAGGGTTGAGCCGATTCTGAACGGTGGCTACCGGAACGATCTCTTCCGCCGTTTCGATCTGGTCGACCGACACGTTGGAAAGTCCGACGAGGCGGATCTTCCCTTCCTTCCGGAGATCGGCGAGCGCGCCGACGCTCTCTTCGAAAGGAACGTTCGGATCGACGGCGTGGAACTGGTAAAGGTCGATCGTATCGACACCGAGCGCCCGGAGCGATCGCTCGCATGACCGGCGAAGCCGTTCCGGCCGGCCGTCGCGTCCCCAGTCGCTTCCCGACCGCGTCATTCCCCCCTTCGTCGCCACGACGATCTCCCCCTTCGCCCCTCCGTATTCGCCGAGCGCTTTTCGAACGAGTCTTTCGTTGTGCCCATATTCCGATTCATCCAGACAGTAGACGTCGGCGGTATCGATGAGGGTCATTCCCGCCTCGAGCGCCGCGTGGATCACGCCGATCGCCGTGGCTTCGTCCGGCCTCTCCCGGATCGAAAGAGGCATTCCCCCGAAACCGACCACCGATACGCGAGGCCCTTCCGGGCCGAGAGGTTTTTGATTCAAGAAACCGTTTCCTTTCTCTCTTCCTTCGTCGCGGCGGACGAAGGAAGAATCATTCCGGCGGCGCCGCCGGCGTTGCGACCGACGTGACGGCGGCACCCCGCACCTCGGGCGGAGGATACCACGCCACCACCTCCGGCGATGGGGCGAGGGCGCGCGCCCTCATGATGAAAAGCGCCATGCCGACCATGCCGATGAAACAGAGCACCGAGCCTTCCGGTCCGAACGACCCGCCGCTCAACCAGGCGGGATCGAAGGTTTCGCCTCTCCACAACGGTTCCGGCAGCCTCTCCCCACTCACAGGAAGGCCGAAGACCCACGCCATGGTGAAATTCCACGTGATGTGAATGCCGATCGGAAGGTAGAGACTTCTCGTGCGGAAGTAGGCGATGCAAAGGAGAAGCCCCGCCATGCCGGTGGCCACCGCGCCGGTGGTCGTTCCCCCTTCGTTGAAGAAGTGGGCGATGCCGAAGGGCACGGAGAGAAAGAGCGCGGCGCCGAACTTCCCGATCCCCTCGGCGAACGACTGGAGGAGGTAACCCCGGAAGAGAAGCTCCTCGAGAATGCCCACCGAGATGAAAAGCGCCGCGTAGGAGAGAAACGCCGCCGCCGTGTCGGAGGGAGGTATCGAGCCTGTGGCCAGGTGTACGACGCCGGCGATCATCTGGATATAGACGATGGCGGTGATGAAGGCGGCGCCGGTGAGAAGCCCGATCAGCAGCTCACGCCGCCACTTCTCGTGGAAGCCGAGACCGACGCCGGCGAACGGCCGGCGGTCGAGCCTCCTCGCCACGAGACGGCTCGAAAGAAGAATCGCCACGATGAGAATGGCGTTTTGCAGCGCCATGAACCATGGGTTCATGGCGGCGAGAGTCGTCGCCCGCTCTTCCTCCATCATCGATCTCGTCAGAGGCGATACGGCGATGTTGACGGCGAGGACGACCGCCCCCGTGAGAAGGAGGAAGAGAAATACCCTCCACGGGACGCGGACAAGGCCGTGACGGTTGTGTACGATCCGATTCACCGATTCCTCCTTTTCATCCGCCCGTTGTCGGGGCGTACGGCTTCTCGATTCGATCGGCGCGTTTCGCGCTATCCGGAAGTTCCCTCGTCCCGACCCGGCTGCTCGAGCAATCGGCGCGCCTTGGCGTACTTCACCATCGTATGACACGACGAGAGGAGCGCGATCACGAGACCGCGCCACCCGTCGAGGAAACCCTTTCGGATCACGTACATCTTGATGAACGTGGCGGGCGGCCTGATGACCAGGTTCCACGACGATCGGCCCCGGCCGTTCGACGCGAGATCGTCCGCGCCGAAATCGGTGAAGCGGTCGATGGTGTGCAGATGGTCCGAGATCGAGCGGAACGAGTAGTGGAGAAGAGGGTTCCGCAGCTCCCCCGCGGCGCCGGTCACGCGAACCCCCTCGTGAACCGCGCGCCCCGTCCACCTTCCCCGGTCCTTCCGGAAGAGACGCAGTTTCCGGTCGGGAAACCAGGCGTGCCGGACGAAGGCGCCCGCGTACCACGTGAGTCTCGGCACGGTGTAGCCGTCGCACGTCTCATCCGAGGCGATCACCGCCTCGATTTCGTCGCGCAGCTCGGGAGTGACCCGTTCGTCGGCGTCGATGTTCAGAATCCAGGGTCCCTTCGCGCGGTCGGTGGCATACTGCTTCTGGTCGGTGAATCCACGGAACGGCCTCGATTCCACTACGCCGGCGAAGCGCCCGGCGATTTCGACCGTGTCGTCGTCCGACCCGGAATCGACGACCACGATCTCGTCGGCCCACCCCACGCTCTTGAGGCACTCTTCGATTTCCCTTTCCTCGTTCTTCGTGATGATGACAACCGAGAGCGGTTCTTTCATGATCGTTCCTCTCCGCCGGCGGCGGGCGGAACCAGGCGGAAAAGTTCTTCCGGCTCGAGTCGTTCCATGCACGGATGGTAGCGGCATTTTTCCAGGGCGCAACGAATTCGCGCGGGGCATTCCACCGCCGGTGTCGCCGTGGAGGCGTCCCCGCCAAGCGGTCCCCACCTTTCGGCGCATTGCGAGGGGAGCGGCGGGTATGGGGCGGTGACCGGAACGCCGAGGGCGCAGGCTGCGTGAAGCGGGCCGGTGCTCGGAGCGACGAAGTGATCGAGCGCGGCGAGAAGGCCGAAAAAGAGACGAAGCGGACGATCGCCGGCGAGAGAGCGGGCATGTTCTCCCGTCCGCCGTGCGAGGCGATCGGCGAGTTCCACCTCGTTGCCGGCGCCCGTGTATGCCACCGACCAGCCGTTGCGGACGAAGAGTTCTCCCATGCGGGCGAAAGACTCTTCCGGCCAGCGGAGGACGGAGTCGCCCGAGCCGGCGTGGATGCCCGCCACCGGTCGGCCGGGGGTGAAGCGGGCCGACTCGAGAAGTTTCCGCCCGCCGCGCCGCTCTTCCTCATCGAGGATGAGCCGCGGGAGGTGGACTCCCCGCGCCCTCCCACCGGTGACGAGGGGGGCTAAGGCCGCATCGAGCCGGGCCTGGTGAAGATGGGAGCGCGAACGGCGCTGGCGGATGCCCCGGTTGAGGAAGAGGAACGACGAGGGACGTGCGAGCGGCCCGGTGCGAAATGGGATGCCCGCCCGGAGAACGAGCAGGCCCGCCGCCATGCCCGGGTTGAGGAGGATGGCCGCATCGAAGCGGTGCCGGGCGAGCTCGCCCGGGGAGAGTGTCGCTCGCCCCGCCCCGTCGGCGGTCCACTCGATCGTATCGCCCACGCTGTGCTCGAGGCGGAGAGCGTCGAGCGCGTAGCGCCGGGCAAGAAGAACGATCTCGGCCCGGGGCGACGCCTCGGCGATCGAGCGGATCAGCGGCGTGGAGAGGATCATGTCCCCGAGCCGGTCGGTTCTCACCACGAGAATCCTTTTCGCATCGATGCTCTTCGGGATTCTCACCGTGTCGCCGCTCCGATCCGCTCGAGCAGCCCCATCGCCGCATCGAAGACGCGTTTCGCCTCGATGCCCGGCATGCAGATCCAGTCCCGTTCGGGACATTCCCTCGCGCCGTGGTCGGAGCAGGGGGCGCAGTGCGCGCCCGAGCGAATGACCCGTACGAACGGCTCGAAACGGAACTGCTCCGGTCCGGTCGGACCGAAGAGCGCCACCGACGGGACCCGGAGAGCCCTTGCCATATGAAGGAGTCCGGAGTCGCCTCCCACGAACAGGGTCGCCCGGCCCAGAAGCGCCGCGACCGTCTCGAGGGATGTCCTCCCGGTGAAATCGAGGGCGCCGCCCTCGGCGGCGAGCGCCCCGGCGCTCCGGTCTCCCCCGGCGCCGACGGCGACGGCGGTCCACCCCTTCTCGCCGAGAAGCCGCGCGAGATCGCGGAACGACTCGGCGGGCCAGCATTTCGTGGGCCACGCCGCGCCGACGGCGAACAGGGCGATCGGTGCCCCTTTCGGCGCCGTGCCGAGCAGTTCCCGCGCCTTCTTCTCTTCGGTGTCGTCCCACGTCAGCTCGGGTGTCTCGTCTTCCTCTTCGATGCCGAGCGGCTCGAGGAGGGTCAGTTTCCGCCGGATGAACGTCGATTCCCACCGGCTGTAGGGCACCGTGTCGGTATAGAAGAGACCGCTCGGCGGCCTGGCGAATCCGATCCGTCGCCTTGCGCCCGTCGAAAGGGCGAGCATGCCCGACCGGAACGACCGGTGCGGAGAGATCACGAGGTCATAGCCGCCCCGCTTCAGCCTGGCGCAGAGGCGGAGGAGTGAACCGATGCCCCGGTCGGGGCCGTTCTTCCGGTAGACGATCCTGTGATCGATACGCCGCGAGCAGCGGACGATCCCTTCACACCGCGGCGAATGGAGGAGGGTGATTCTCGCGCCGGGCGCGTTCTTGCGGAGCGACCGGAGAAGGGGCGTGGTGAGCACCATGTCGCCGACGAAACCGGTCTGGATCACCAGGATGTTCCGGGAGGAGATCGCCGCGGGCAAGTCGACGCGTCCGGCGTCTCCCGTCGCCGGGCGATCACCGCTCATCATCGTCGCCCAGCTGTTTTGCCGACTCCTTCGCCGCCGCCGACCCCGGATCGTCCCGCAGAATCGTCTCCCACTCCCTTCGCGCGTCCTCCTCGCGGCCTTCCCGGCGATAGGCGAGGCCGAGATGATAGCGCGCCGCCATGTTGTCGGGGGATTCACGGACGATCTGTTCGAGGTCGCCCATCGCCTCGCCCAGCCGCCCGAGGGCGATGAGCATGTCGGTCCTGTGGCTTCTCGCCTCCTCGAGATCCGGATCGATGGCGAGGGCGTCGTCGAACGCGATGAGCGCCTCTTCGAACTTCCTCTCATTCTTGAGGGCCACGCCGAGGTTCACATGGTACGACGCCTTCTTCGGCCAGAGGGCGACCGTCCGGCGGTAAGCCGTCTCGGCGCCGGCAAAGTCATGTTTCCGGAAAAGAATGCCTCCAAGGGAAAACCATCCTTCGTAGTACGTCGGATCGATTTCCACCGCTTCCCGGAGCGCACGTTCCGCATCGTCGATCCTCCCCATGTCGCGGAGGATCTGCGCCTTGTTGTTGAGCGCGATCGGATACCACCGGTTCTCCTTCCGTACCTGTTCGTACTCGGTGAGCGCCGTTTCGAAATCGCCGCCCTTCTGCGCCGCCCACGCCTGGTTGAAGTGCGCCTGCGAATCGTCGGGCACCTTACCGAGGAAGTTCGCGTTCACCACGATCACCGCAGTGGCGAAGGCGACCACCGGCGCGACGCCCACCCCTTTCCATCGCCGTCTTCTCATCCTTTGCGCCAGGTCGACGAGGCCGGTGGAGGCGAAGAGGATGAAAAACGGCGTCAGGGGGATGCGGTAACGGCCGTTCACGAAGAAGAGGATCACCGAGATCGCGTAAACGCCTGCGAAAAGGAGCACCGGGCCGCGCGGCGAGCGGCCCCGCCGCCGCCGGAAGTATCCGAAGAATGCGAGCGGCGCGATGATTCCGAACGATGGGAGGATCGGAAGGTCGAGGAAGCGGGACCGGGTGCGTTGGAAGTTCGGATCCTTCACGTTCGGCATTTCGTACGCCGATAGGAGTTGGACCACTTTCCGTCCGGTGAGCTTGATCCATGCCGCCGGATTCCTTCCGATGAAGCGTATTCCCCGACGGAAATAGTAGCGGGACACCTCCGCGTCGCCGAGCGGTCCGCCGCTCTCCTCCTCGGCGAGGCGATGCACCTTCTCGAAGGTCCATTGCGTCAGTCCCGGAAACGCGGAATCCCGTCCCGTCGCCCGGGCGTTGTTTCCGATGAAGAAGTTGATCCCCCCCGTCGAGGAGATGAGCACGAACTCCCCCGTGGCGGCGATGTTGCGTGCCGTCACCGGGAGAATCGGAACGGCGCATCCCGCGGCGAGGAGAAGCGCGTCGCGCCATCGGCGGCGGAAAGCGTAAAGAACGAACCAGACGGGAAGGAAGAGAAGAGCGTTCGGGCGTGTGACGGCGCACAGGCCGAGCAGAAGACCGGCCGCGAGAACGGGTAGCGGCCCTCGGGGGCGATTCTTCTTCTCTTCGAGCCGAACGAGGAGATATGCCAGAAGGAGCAGGAGGGGGATCAGCACCGGCTCGACGAGGAACTCTCCGTCGAAGTAGATCCACGGCCAGTAGATCGCCGCGATCGCCCCGGCGACGAAACCCTCGGTGCGCCCGAAGAGCCTCGTCCCGAGGGCGGCGAGGATCGGCGCCGCGAGAGAGACGACCATCACCTGGGCGAGGTGAAGGAGGAAAGGCGCGCCGCCGGTGATTTTCAGGAAGAGGGCGAGGAGGAGAGGGTAAAGGGGCCCGTAGGTCAATGCCCCCGGAGGAAATCCATGTCCCGCGACGATCGATTCGGCCGCCGCGCGGTAAGCGGCGCTGTCCACCACGGGGACGGAGAACGTCGGGTCTGCACGGACGCCGGCGAGGTAGATCACCCTCGCGGCGAATGCCGCCGTGTAGAGCAGTGTGAGCGCTTTTTTACCGGACATGACGCGGTTCAGGCTAGCATCGGACCGGCGAGGGGGCAACCGTTCCCTCCCTTCGACAAACGGTGCCGATACGCCGCTATCTCCGCTCCTCGAGCCAGGGGAATCTTTCCGCCACCCAAGCGTCCACCTCCGCCCGGAGGTCGTCGAGGGTGCCGTCGTTGCGGATCGTGTGTTCCGCGAGAGCGGCGGCCTTGTGGATGCCGAAGATCTTCTCTTCCCGCGCGTCGTGGGCCGCCATCTCCTCGAGGGTCTTCGGATCTCTCGCCGTGGCGCGCGCCAGGGCGCGCTCGAGCCGGGCGCGATCGTCGCTCACCACCACGTTGATGAGAGAAAAATCGCTTTTGTAGTGGTCGATCAGCGTCTTCGCGTCGACGTAGGTCCGGATACCGGTAACCACGGTGAGCGGGGCGTCGGAGGCGTCGATTCGTTCGATCACCTGCCGGATGAAGTAGTCGTCGCCGTGCTTTTCGAAGTACTCGGCGGAAATGCCGTTCAGGTTGCTGCGCGTCGGCTCGATCCCTTTTTCCTTCGCGATTTCCCGGACGATATCTCCCATCGAGATACTCGGAACGCCGTACTTGTCGGCGATCATGTCCAGAACCGTGTCCTTACCCGTTCCATTCCTGCCGACGGCGCCGACGACTTTCCTCACCGTGAATCCTCCGTTTCGATGGTCCTTTTTGAATTGCATCCGACCGGTACAGGGTAACATCCCGAACAGGTCCGCGCCACTCGACCGACTCGTTCAGGGGAGGAGAGACCCGGTCACGGTCCCTCCCGCAGATCTCCCACCCGTCCGGGCGGTTCGACGTCGAATGTGAACTGGTAATCGCCGGAGGTCGCCGGGTCGGACCCGGGAGCCTCCGAGATCACGCGGAAATGATACAATTGATCGTTCACCACTTCCGGGTCGGTCAGTGTGATCGAATGGTTCGTCACCAGCGCGGGGTCGATGTAGCTCGTCGCCCCGTACGACGACGTGGTGCCGTACTCCACCCTCGAGTCGGCCGGCACGTCGGTGCTCCATGTGATGGAAACGGCGAACACCTGGTAACCCGAGAAAACGGCGGTCACGTTGCTGATCGTGATCGGCGACGGAGGGGGACCGACCGCGGTGCCGTCGTCATAGAAGGCGAGAACGCCGCTCGACGACGAAAGTGGCGCCGGCGTGACCAACTCGGTCGCCCCGCCCGGCGCGCCGAGCCCGTCCTTGCGGATCGAAAGGGTCGTCCCCTGCCTGTACACGTGGTACGTGGCGGAAGGGACGAGGTTGCAGATCATGTGAAGCGCCGCCGTGTCGTAGCCGGCGATTTGGTACGTCACCGAATCGATGCCGGTGGTCGCCGTCCTTCCGAAGAGAATCACCCTGTCGTTCACGATCTCCGCCCCCGCCATGTCGGCGGTTTCGATCAAGTTCGTCTCGGGGATATTGTCCACGCTTCCGTCGACCGGGTAGAGCACGTTCAGGAAGTTATCGTGGAGCGCCGGAGACGAAGCCTCCACCTCGATGCGACCCCATCCCGGCGTCGCACGGCTCGTGAGGAAGTCCTCGTTGTACTCGTTCCCCGACTTCCAGTCGCCCCAGTAGTAATTCTGTCCCTTCGTGGGATCGTACCGTCCGTTCATGTCGAAGCCGCCCACCCAGTAGGCGTATCCGCTGCTCGACCGGTTGTCCCCTCCGATCTTGCGGATGACCCTGCTTTTCGGAAGGAGAACCTTGAGGAAGATCCTGCCGCCCTGGTAAAGCGGGTTCGTGTCGGTGATCTTCACCAAGCTCGCGCCGGAGTAGTCCCAGATGCCCGCGGTGGCGTTTCCCATCCTCTGGACGCCGGCGCCTCCGAAGATTTGCGGATCGGCGGCGACATGGAGATTCCATGTTTTCGCGAACGAGGCGTTCGTCGAGGTGACCCGATCGAAGACGACGAAGTAGTCGGGTCGGAGATAGACGAACTCCCGCGTGATGGCGCTCACCTTGTTCGCATGGAACGGCAGGCTCCGCGTCTGGGCGAACGATTCGTAGTCGTACGCGTTCATCAGGTTCGCTCGGGCGTAGGTGAACAGGTCGTTCGTCTCCCATGCGAGCATCCGTCCCGGATTGTAGGTCGAATCGCCGATCACCTCGTTGTAACCGGGCCCGCTCGGCGGCACGACCTGGCCGCCGTCGTTGGAGATCGTTCCGGCACTCGTCCCGTCCGCCCCCCAGTAGAAGTCCTCACCCGGATCGTAGATGGAAACGCAGTTGTGGGCGATCGATCGGTGATAATAATGTTTCGCGTGGCTCCCGCCCGACGTGGCCCGGTACTGCCCGTAGTAACCGCTGTCGATAATCAGGTCCCCCTTGCGGTTGATGGTGAACGAGCCGGCGTCGACATGCTGGTGGCCGTAGAAGTAGCGGCCCGCTTCGAAGCACGCCCACGTGGCGTTCGCCCCGTCGGAGAAGCCGCTGGTCATGTAGATGTGGTCCATTCCGCCGGCGCCGAGGCGCACAGCCTTCGGCGCGCTGTTCATATCCTGCGCGGCGACGGAAGGATCGTAGAAGAGGACGAAGCTCCAGATGGCGGAATTCCTGTAGTCGCTGATGCTCCGTCCCACGATCCTATTCCACTGGGCATCGGTGTGGTTCTGGTTGAACGGATCGCGGGCGCGTTTCGCCATGAGCGCCACGTTCTTGTAGCTGTCGCCCCAGATGGCGAGGTTGTAGTCCTGATTTCCCTCCATGATCCCCCGGTGGGGAGGCAACGAATACTTGAGCCACTCAGCGTATTCACGGCCCCACTTACCGGCGAGGCTCCAGCCGTCTATGCCGGTGGCCACGGTGAACGCCTCGAGCGCCCAGATCCTTTCGTCCACGTTCTGCGTGGAGTAGACCGCGCCGTTCGGACCCGGTCCGCCGGTCAGGTCGAGCGCCTTCGCGTAGATCGATTCGATGTAGTTGCAGATCTCCTGGTACTCCGTCGAGTGCGAGCCGCCGTCGGCGTTCGATCCGGCGAAGAGGAGGGAGCGGAACATGCTCGTGCACACCTTGAACGATGTGCCGCCGCGCCACGTCTGCTCATCGTAGATATTCACGTCGGGCGCGCCGTACTTAGCCGCGGCGGTGGAGATCTCCGACGGCGTGAGATTCTCCCAGATCCAGTCGCAAGCCATGGAGAGTTCCGCCCCGCTGCCGTCGGCCGGCCAGTTGCCCGACCCTAGAAGTGCGTCCCTCACGTACGTCCAGTATGGCGTCGTGCTGAAGCTGCCCCCTTGGTATCCCTCGTCGTTCCATTGTTTGTGAATCTTGTAAAGAAGGGCGTAGTCGGGCAGATACTTCGCCGAGGAGCTGTTGTTCGAAATACCCCAGTCGGCGAACTCCTTCAGTTTCAGGTAGTATTCCCTGTGGCTGCCGCCTTCCTTGCAGCGCGCGGCGATGGTGGGTAGATCGGCTTGGGTGAAAAAGATCCGCGGATGGGTCGAAGGGATCGAGTAGGCCGCGGCGGCGAGCGCGGCGGTGCCCAGCGAAACGAGCAGCGCCGCGAGGATCGGTCGGATAAGAGAGGTCGTATCGGATTTCATCGCATTCTTCTCCGGGGAGTGGCCACCTCAACAGCTTTTCGGCTCTTCCGGGTAACGGCTTGACGCATACCGTTTCCATGCAATTCCCGGTCCGGCGCCGCCGGGAGCCGTGAGAATTCTGGAGCGGACAAGAAAGTGTTTTGCACCCCTTTCCCCTTCTTCATGGGCGGTGTGCAGCAACTGACCACCGCCCCGCGGGGAGTGCGCGGATTCCGGACACCTTTCGCGGGGGGATCGGAACGACCTCTGCCCATTCCCGTCTCCCGACGGTGGACGAAGATCCCACCCGGTATGATACAATATATGCTTCCGAAGAGGAGGAGGATCGTTATGGCCATCTTCGAATACCGGTGTCCTCATTGCGGGAAGAAGTTCGAGGATTTTTCGTCCATCGACAGGCGTGACGAACCGCGGGAGTGCCCCGCATGTTCCAGAACAGGCGCGAAGCGTGTTCTCTCCATGTTCTCCGCCCCCGCGGGGGGATCCTCCGCCGTCGCGACCGGGAACCGCGGCTGTCCCACGGGGCGGCCCACGTGAGGGATCTGACCGCGCGCTTCCGTGCGAAGCGCATCCGTTCGAAAGACGCATCTGGCCCGTCCCCCGGGCGGCGCATGTTCCGGTGGATGCAGGATCGGTGACGATGGGGCGCAAGACGATACCGGTCGCGGCGTTCGTCCTGGCGGGCGCCGTCTACGCCTGGATGCTCCCCGTCCGTTGGGTGACCCCCGACGAGGGCGCCCACATGATGAGCGCCTGGAGGATCCTTTCGGGCGAGGTGCCTCTTGCCGACTATGGCGCTCGCCAACCTCTCTATTGTTATATCCACGCTTTCTCGCAGCTCTTTTTCGGCAACACTCTCTTCGCCGGAAGGATCGTATCGCTCCTCGCCACCCTCGCGGCCGGCTGGCTCATTCTCCTCATCGGGAGGGCGATCCGCACGCCGGCGGAAGGGGTGGTCGCCTCGGTCTTCTTCCTCTTCTCGCCGCTCACCATCGAGTACGCCGCCGTCGTACAGACCCAACCGGTGGTGATTCTCTTCTCCTGCGCCGCGGTGTTGATCCTCCTCACCCGGCGGGGATGGCGCCTCGCACCGGCCGGCGCTTTTCTCGGGTGTGCGTACTACGTCCGCGAATCGTCGATGGCCCTTCTCCTCGCCGCGATCGTTTGGATCGTTCTTTTTCGCGGCGGTCGGTCGGCGATCCGGCGCGAGGTGGTCCCTCTTCTCGCCGGTTTCGCGGCGGTCGTCTTCCTGGTCGTCCTCTTCTACCTCCGCTTCCTCGACGCGGGACAGATCTGGATGTCGCGAATCAACCCTCTCCGCCTCGGCGTCGACGCGATTCTGGCACTCACCGGGAATGCCGAAGGTGCCTTTGCGCCGGCGGCGGGAGGTGGTGTGGAAAAGACCCTCGGACGCCCGCCGAGTGTCGGCTACCTGCTCGTAGGCATGCGGTTCATCTCTTTCACCATCATCGCCGCCGCCGGGACGGTGGCCGCGAAGATCGCGACAATGCGGGAGCGCCGGATCGACGCAGGCTTCTGGTTCCCGGTCTGCTGGATCGGCGCGCTCATTCTTCTCTACGGTTACTGGTTCGCGAAGCGAGGCTTCTTTCCCGGTTACATGCGTGAGTTCGAACCGCCGCTTGCACTTCTCGCCGCCATCGGCCTCACGGAGGCCGTCCACGTCGTGCGTGCGCGACGGCGCGACCTGCCCTTCCTCGTGCTTCTCGTGCTCGCACCGGTGGCGATCCATCAAGGGCTTTTCCCCGTGTGGGTGGAGGAGTTCACCCTCGCGCTGTGCGCCGGTTTCGGCGCGCTGATCGTCCTTTCGGCGGGGCGCGTTCCACTGAAACGGGGCGTCCTCCCTCTCGTGGGGGGAGGGCTTTTCGTGATCGTCGTTTTCTTCCTTCGACGAAGCGGCGCCCCTCTCGCGGGTGCACCCGACGGGCTGCTCGCCGTCGTGGCGCTCGTCGCTCTTCTCGCCGCCGCCGCACTGCTGAAAGCGTCCGGCGTCACGGAGCGGCCGGCGCGACTTCTCCTCGGCGCCACGTGTTTCGCCGCGGCGCTTACCGCCACCGGCGTGGCGCGGCTCGGGGGACTCGATTTCCACGGGCCGTGGCCGGTTCCCCTCACCCGGCACGTGGCGAAGCTGATCGATGAGAAGAGTGCTCCCAACGACGAGATTCTTTCGGGCGGGGTGATCTGGTCGTATCTCGCCGATCGGCGCCCGTTCATGGGAATCAATCACCCTCTCAGCTTCTTCGATCTCGAAGTGGACGACCCGGAAACGGACCAGTTCTATGCCGCATACCTCCAGAGGCCCCCCGCCATGGTGGTGCTCGACGGCTGCACCGAGGCCGCGTGGTTCAAGAGCACGAAGCTGAAAGGGGCGGTCGAGCGGGATTACGATCTTCTCTTCGAAGGTGTCGGGAAGGACACGGTGAAAGTGCTGATCCGCCGGTCGAGCGATTAGCCGACCCCGCGAAACTGGTTTCTCCCGCCCGCCCCGCCCGATCGAATGCGGCCGGGTGGGGCCGGCGCGCCCCCTCCTTATGAAAAACAGACGACCGGGACTTGACAGGTCGGAACTTTGGTATTATTGTACTAGTACAGACAGTACAATAGTGCTTCCAGGGAGGTAGGCGATCTACATCGAAATCGACACCCGAAGCCGCGTTCCGATCTACGCGCAAATCATGGACCGGATCCGGGCCCTGGCCCGGGGGGGGAAACTGCCGCCCGATACGGCACTTCCGTCCGTGCGCCAACTCGCGGCCGACCTCGAGGTCAACCCAAACACCGTGGCGAGGGCGTATAGCCTCCTCGAACGGGAGGGACTCGTCCGAACGGCAAGGCGGCGCGGAACCGTGATCGCGCCATCGGCCGGAAGCGTCGCCGACAGGACGGTGGCCGGGAGGCTGAACGACGCGATCGATCGGCTTTTCGAAGAAGCGGCCGTCCTCGGGGTCGATCTCGATGAACTCGCGCACGCCCTGCAACGCCGGCGCCGAGATCGAAGAAATCGGCGTTCCGAAAGGAGTTCGACATGAACATTCCCGTTCTCACACTGGTGGTTGTCGGCCAGGTGGTCGTCTTCCAGTTCGCCTCCGTCGCCTTCACCCGTAGCGTGTTCACCGTGCTGCTGGGGGATTCGCTCGATCCCCCCGCGCGCGAAACCGCCGCTTATCTTCGAAAGGCCGGTCGCCGCCGCTATCTGCTCGGCGGCGTGTTCCTCCTCCTCGTGCTGGCGACACGACTCGTCTTCCCGGCGACCTCGGTCACGGCGAAGCTCCTGCTCGCCGCCGTCTCTCTCGCTTCGAGCGGCGCCTTCGCGTACGCCTGGCGGGTCGACCGGCGCGCCGTGTGCTCGATGCGTGACGCCCTTCCGGAGGCCGGCGTGAGACGCGCGTCGCTCAAGCCGCGCGCGGTCTCCCACGGGTATCGCTCGTTATGGGAACTCCTGCCGGTCGCCATCGTTCTCGCGACGGCCGTGTTCACCATCGAGGTCGGGGGGCGGCTCGAACGCATCTCGACGGAAATGTGGACGCTGCAGATTCTGCAGGCGGTATTCGTATTCGGCGCCCTTGCGTACACCCGCCGCTACGGCATCGGCGTCCCGAACGTCTCCTCCCGTCTCGCCATGCTTCGCAACCGGCCGGAACTCGCCCTCGAGTTCGGAGAGAGGTTGGCCGCCTTGGAGATGTGCTATTTCATGGCGGCGAAGATCGGCGTGGCGCTGCTTCTCGGCCTGGGCGTTGCCGGCGCAGGGGCGGAGGCGCTCGGGCACGCCACGGTGCCCGCGCTCGACGGCGCGACCTGGGTGATCGCCGGGCTGCTACTCGTCCTGTTCGCCGTTTTCATCGTGCACCTCCTGAAGCTGACGAAGGGCCTGTTGCGCCACGTTCCGCAGCATCCCCGAGAGACGGACACGGCGAATTCCTGAGCGGTGCGATCGCCGATCCGGAGACGGTTCGCCGCCATGCGCCGCCGATTTGATCCGGCGGCGCGGTCTCCCACTCCACGATTCGCGCCGATTTTCTCTTGACCCGACACTCCAACGAGACTATAATCTGAGCCTTGTTGTAGCCCAATCAGGACTGTAATCGGAGTGTGGAAGCGCCATGAAAGAGAGTCGAGTCACGATCAAGATCCCGAGGCCTCTCTACAACCGGATCGGAACGGTCATCGAGGGATCGGGATTCAGCTCACCGACCGACTTCATTGTTTTCGTACTTCGCGACATTCTCGGAGGCGCCGCTCCTGATCCGGCACAGGAGACGTTCAGCGCCGAGGAATTGAACGGAATCCGGCAGAAGCTGAAAAACCTAGGCTATCTCTAGCACTGACAATCACTTGCAACCAGAGAACGGAAGAGGAAGATGATCAAGGCACATGGTGGCAGACTGGTAAACCGAATCCCCGAGGGGAAGGAACGTGAAACACTCGAGGCCCTCGCGCCTTCGCTCCCCACGATCCGCCTCAACGAGAGAGAGCTCTCCGACTTCGAAATGATCGCCGTCGGGGCGATGAGCCCCCTCGAAGGGTTCATGAACCGGGAGGATTATCTCTCGGTGCTCGACCTGAAACGGCTCGCCAAGGGGCTTCCTTGGACGATCCCGGTGGTGCTCTCCTGGAAAGAAGGGGGCGCGGAGATCGGCGAAGGGGAGAAAGTCGCCCTCCTCGGGCCGGACGACGAGATCCTCGGCGTCATGGAGATCGAGGAGAAGTACTCCGTCGATAAGTCGCAGGAGGCGTCGAAAGTGCTCCTCACCACGGACGACGCCCACCCGGGGGTTCGCTATCTCGACACGATCACCGACAGCTACCTCGGCGGTCCGATCCACATGCTGAAGCGGCCGGGCCACCACCGGTTCGAGAATTTCCGCCTCGATCCGCGGGAGACGCGGGTGCTCTTCAAGGCGAAGGGATGGGACACGGTGGTCGCCTTCCAGACGAGGAACCCGATTCATCGTGCGCACGAATACCTGCAGAAGTGCGCCCTCGAGACGGTGGACGGCCTCCTGGTGCATCCCCTCGTCGGAGAGACCCAGAAGGGCGACATTCCGGCGGAGATCCGGATGGACTGTTACAAGGTCCTTTTCGACAATTATTACCCCTCCACGCGGACGGCGCTTTCCATCTTCCCGGCGGCGATGCGCTACGCCGGGCCCCGCGAGGCGGTGTTTCACGCCCTCCTGCGGAAGAATTACGGCTGTTCCCACTTCATCGTCGGCCGGGACCACGCCGGGGTGGGGAACTACTACGGTACGTACGACGCCCATTACATCTTCCGCGAGTTCGACCGGTACGAGATCGACATCACACCGATGTTCTTCGATCACTCGTTCTTCTGCAAAAAGTGTGGCAATATGGCATCCCAGAAGACGTGCCCCCACGGATCGGAAGACCATGTCTTCCTGAGCGGGACGAAAGTGCGGGCGATGCTCGCCGAGGGAACGAAGCCGCCGGCGGAGTTCACCCGTCCCGAGGTGGCGGACCTGCTGATGAAGTTCTACCAAAGCGGGAAGGAGTAAACCCGGATGAGTCGTCTGGCGTTGATCGGCCTCGATGGTTTCGACCCGGACCTGGTATTCAACCGGTGGATCGACGATCTGCCGAATCTGAAATCGTTGATGGATGAAGGGGTTCACGGACGGTTGGCATCGACCGTTCCGCCGGCCATGGTGCCGGGATGGACCGCCATGATGACATCCCGCGATCCGGGGCAACTCGGCTTGTACGGCCACACCGATCGGCACGATCGCGACTACGACGACCTGCAGGAAAACGACTCGTATTCGGTGCGGCCGAGGACCGTCTGGAACCATCTCTCCCGATTGAGGCTGCAGTCATTCGTCTTCGGCGTGCCCCAGACGTGGCCTCCGAAGCCGCTCAAGGGCCAACTCGTCTCGGGACCGTTCACGCCGAACAAGGAAGTGCACTGGACTCATCCCCGGGAGATCGCCGCGGAGGTCGACCGCGGCGCCGACGGCGATTACGTAATCGACGTTCGGAATTTCCGCACCGAAAATAAAGACTGGCTCATCCAGCAGGTGTACGAGGCGACACGCCGGCGATTCGCCGTGGTGCGTCGCTTCGTGGAGAAGAAGGAACACGATTTCATGATGATGGTCGAACCGGGCGCCGACCGGGTGCAGCACGGATTCTGGCGGTACATGGATCCGGAGTGCATCGGCTATGAAAAGGAAGGTCGGCTCGAGACGACGATCCACGATTATTACGTCTTCCTCGACCAGGAAGTGGGGAGGCTGCTGAACGATCTTCCCATCGACACCTCGGTGATGGTGGCATCGTGTTACGGCGCGAAAAGAATGAAGGGATCGTTCCGAATCAACGACTGGCTGATGCGCGAGAAGCTCCTCAAGCTGAAGAAGAAGCCGGAGGAGCCGATGCCTCTCGATGCGAAGATGATCAGTTGGCCGCGGACGAGCGCCTGGGCGGAAGGGGGGTTCATCGCGAGGATCTACCTGAACGTGCAGGGCCGGGAGTCGAAGGGTGCCGTCGCCGCCGACAGCTACGAGGGTTTCCGCGACGAGCTGAAGGGGAAGCTCGAAGCGGTGGCCGGCCGGGATGGAACACGTCTCGGCGTGAAGGTGTACAAGCCCGAGGAGCTTTACCGCGAGGTGAATCGTATCGCTCCCGACCTGATCGCCGTGATCGATGATTATCACTGGCAGGCCGCGGGCTCGGTGGGGAACGAATCGCTCTTCTTCGAAGGGAGCGAAATGGGTCCCAACGAATCGAATCACGGGCCCGACGGGATCTTCATATGGGATCATCCCGCGAAGGTGACGCCGAAAGCGAAGGATCCCTATTCGATTTATGACATCGCCCCCACCATCCTCGAGTACTTCGGCATCGAAGCGCCGGAGGGGATCGCCGGAGAATCGCTTTTCCAGGGGTAGGGCGTCCGGCGCGGACTCTCGGGGAACGGCGAGGGGGGGCAGCAAGGTCGCGGCGCGACAAAGCGGCGCGGCACCAGAAGGAGAAGGAAAGTGAAGGGTTTTACACTCTGGTTTACCGGTCTTTCCGGTTCGGGAAAGACCACCCTGGCCCGCGAGGTGGAGGAGGCCCTCCTCGAGCGCGGAATGAAAGTGGAGGTTCTCGACGGCGACGTGGTGCGCACGAACCTGTCGAAGGGGCTCGGTTTCTCGAAGGAAGACCGGGACGAGAATATCAAGCGGATCGGTTTCGTCAGTCACCTTCTCAGCCGGAACGGCGTGGTGGCGATCGCCTCGGCGATCAGCCCGTATGAAGAGATCCGCCGGCGGAACCGCGACATGATCGAGCGGTACGTCGAAGTCTACGTCCGATGCTCTCTCGACGAGCTGAAGCGCCGCGACGTGAAAGGCCTCTACGCGAAAGCCCTCGCCGGCGAGATCAAGGGATTCACCGGTGTCGACGACCCGTACGAAGAGCCGAAGAACCCGGAGATCCTCGTCGATTCGGAGAAGGAAACGGAAGAGGAGAGCTTCCAGAAGATCATCCGGACTCTCGAACTGATGGGTTACATTCCGGGCGCCGACAACAGCGACGAGGTCTCTCCCGAAGAGGAAGAGAAGATCAAGCAGCGCCTTCACGATCTCGGCTACATCTAGCATCTCCCGGGAGCGCATCCGGTTTGGCGTTCTGGAAAAAAGACCGCGGAAAGAAAGCGTTCGTGTTCGGGGTGGACGGCGTGCCGTTCACCCTGATCACGAGGCTGATCGACGAGGGGGTCATGCCCCGCGCCGCCGGTATCTTCCCTTCCGGTACGCTTCACAAGATGAAGGTAACCCTCCCGGAGATCTCGGCGGTCAGCTGGACGAGCTTTATGACCGGCACCGCTCCCGGGACGCACGGAGTCTACGGCTTCACCGATTTTCGTGTCGGCACGTACGACATCCGTTTTCCCGCGTTCCCCGAATTGAAAACGCCGACCCTTTGGGATCGTCTCGGCGAAAAGGGAAAGCGATCGGTGGTGATCAACCAGCCGTCGACCTACCCGGCGCGCGAAATCCCCGGATCTCTCGTATCCGGATTCGTAGCGATCAACCTCGCCATGGCGGTCTACCCGGCGTTTCTCCACAAGAAGCTCGAGCAGCTCGACTATGAGATCGACATCGATTCCGCCAGGGGAGGGAAGGATCCGGAGCATCTTTTTCGACAGCTCGAATCGACGCTTCGCGGCCGCGAGAGGGCGTTCGAGTATCTCTGGGAGCGGGGGAAGTGGGATCTCTTCGAACTGGTGGTGACCGGAACGGACAGGTTGATGCATTTTCAGATGCACGCGCTCGCCGATCGCGCCGATCGCTACCACCAGCGGTGCCTCGATTACTATAATAAGGTAGACCATTTTCTCGGCAAGGTCTTCGATCGATATGTCGATGAGATTAACGGGGGGAAGTCCGCCGCCGGGTTCTTCGCGCTCTCCGATCACGGGTTCACGAAGATCCGACGGGAGTTCTACCTCAATGCGTGGCTCTGCCGGGAAGGGTACCTGTCGTTCACCACGGACGAGCCCGATTCGTTCGAGCGGATCGCCTCCGGGTCGAAGGCGCTCGGTCTCGATCCGACGAGGATCTACCTCCACCGGAACGACCGGTTCCCCCGGGGGAGTGTCGATTCCCGGGACGCGCGGACGCTCTGCGAGGAGATTCGCGCGAAGGCGCTCGCCGTGGAGTTCGAGGGGGAGAAGGTTTTCCAGGCGGCCCACTTCGGGGAGGAACTCTATTCCGGCCCCGCCGCCGCCTCGGCGCCCGATCTGGTCCTCGTGGCGAATGACGGGTATGATTGCAAGGGGTGGCTGAGAACGGGCGAACCGTTCGGGCGCTCCCATTTCACGGGAATGCACACATGGGATGATGCTTTTCTTTGGACTCCCGAAACGATGCCGGACCGGTTCGATATCACCGGCGTGGCGGGTGTGATTGAGAGGCGCTTGCTCGATGGAGATGGACAGGGTGATACAAGGTAGTAGAAGCAGAACGGGTTTTCTCACGGCATTGCTCATCGGCGTGGCGGCGCTCGGCCTGGCGGCCGGGCCGGCGGACGCCTATATCGGTCCCGGAGCGGGATTCGCCTTCCTCTCCTCGTTCGCGGTGATCTTCGTCACTTTCATTCTCGCCGTCTTCTCGGTGCTCCTCTGGCCGATCCGCTTCGTCTGGAGGCTGATCTTCCGCAAGAAGCCGCCGAAGACCGATGTCGACCGCGTCATCGTGATCGGCCTCGACGGTCTCAACCCGCACTATGCGCGGCGGTACATGGACGCCGGCAAGATGCCGAACATGCAGAAACTCTCCGAGATGGGCGGCTTCCAGAAGCTCGAGACGGTGATGCCCGCCATGTCGCCCGTGGCGTGGTCGTCGTTCGCCACCGGTGTCGATCCTTCCCGGCACAACCAGTTCGACTTCCTCCAGAGGGATCCGAAGACGTACCTGCCCGATCTCGCCTCGGTGCGGATCGGAAACGTTTCGAAAGTGATGAAGCTCGGCCGCTACAGGATCCCCCTCGGCAAGCAGGCGGTCACCATGCTCCGCAAGTCGGTTCCCTTCTGGAAGATCCTCGGCGACTACGGCATCTTCTCCCACATCCTGCGCGTGCCGATCACCTTCCCGCCCGAGAAGCACAACGGGTTGCTCCTCTCGGCGATGTGCGTGCCCGACCTGAGGGGCTCGCAGGGAACATTTACCTATTATACGACCGACGAGAGCGAGACGGGGGAGGCGACGGGGGGCGTGAGGAAGCTGGTGAAAGTCGTCGACAACGTGGTCGAGTCGAGCGTGCCCGGTCCGGATAACTCGATGACCGAGGAGCAGGAGGAGTTGGAAGTTCCCTTCAAGGTGACCCTCGACCGCGCCGCGAAGGAGGCGCATTTCGAGTTCCACGGCGAGACGTTCACGCTGAAGCCGCGCCAGTACTCCCACTGGATCCGCACGGCGTTCAAGCCGGGTCTCGGCATCAAGGTGTGGGGCCTCACGCGGTTCTACATCATGGAGATGGAGCCCCACTTCAAGCTGTACGTTTCGCCCGTCCAGGTCGACCCGGAGAAGCCGGCGATGCCGATCTCCCATCCCGGTTACTACAGCACCTATCTCGCCAAGCTCCAGGGTCCGTTCGCGACGATCGGCTTCGCCGAGGACACGTGGGCGCTCAACGAGAGGGTGATCGACGAGGCGGCGTTCCTCGAGCAGATGTGGTCGACCCACGAGGAGAGGGAGAAGATGCTCTTCAACTCCCTCGACCAGTGCAAGAAGGGGCTCGTCGTGTGCGTCTTCGACGGAACCGACCGGACGCAGCACATGTTCCATCGCTACCTCCTTCCCGACCACCCCGCGAACCGCGGCCAGGACACCGAAATCCACAAGCACGCCATAGACGACCTGTACGAACGGATCGACGACCTGATCGGGAGGGTGATGGAGAAGGTCCTCGACGACCCGAAGACGGTCCTCATGGTGATGTCCGATCACGGCTTCACCCAGTTCACCCGCGGCGTGAATCTCAACTCGTGGCTCGTCGAGAACGGGTACATGGCGATGAAGGACGGCAAGAAGACGTGCGGCGACTGGTTCAACGGCGTCGACTGGTCGAAGACGAAGGCGTACAGTTTCGGTCTCGCCGGAATCTACCTCAATATCGAAGGGCGCGAGGGGCAGGGAATCGTGAAGAAAGGCGAGGAGGCGGACGCCCTGAGGCGGGAGATCCGCGACAAGCTGAAGGAACTTCGCGACGCGCAGGCGAACGGCGCGCGCGTCTGCTCCGATGTCTTCCTCGCGGAGGATCTCTACAAGGGACCGTACAGGGGGAACGCTCCCGATGTCCTCCCCGGCTTCGATCACAATTACCGCCAGTCGTGGGACGCGGCGGTGGGAAAAGCGACCGGCGAGGTGATCTCCGACAACCTGAAGCCGTGGAGCGGCGATCACTGCGTCGACTGGCGCCTCGTGTCGGGGACGCTCGTTTCGAGCCGGGCCCTGGCCAGAAGCAACCCGGGAATCATCGACATGGCCGCGTCGGTGCTCGACCTGTTCGGTGTGCCGCGGCCGCGCCATATGATCGGCCGGTCGTTCTTCCGGCCCGACGAGAGCGGGGCCGCCGCCGACGATTCCCCCGCGGAGGAGAAGGTCGCACATGGGTAAGGTGGGATTTCGTCTCTCAACGAAGAAGTTCGCCGCTGTTGCCGCGCTCCTAGCCGGCGGGGCGCTTGTTACCTCTTTCACTGCACCCGCGCGCGCGGTGGAACATAAGAAGATGCTCGTCGTCGGTTTCGACGGTATGGACCCGAAGCAGTTACGCCGGATGATCGACGAGGGCCTGATGCCGAATATGAAGCGGCTCATCGCCGAGGGCGATTTCCGCACCCTCGGAACGAGCATCCCCCCCCAGAGTCCCGTGGCATGGTCGAATTTCATCACCGGGCAGAACCCGGGGGGGCATAACATTTTCGACTTCATCCACCGTGACCCGAAGACCTACATCCCCTATCTTTCCACGTCGGAGGCTGTGAGTTCCGACAAGTCTCTCAAGTTGTGGGGCGACTGGCAGATCCCCCTCGGCGGTGGTGAGGTGCTGAACCTCAGGGAAGGGGAGGCGTTCTGGGAGGAACTCGAGAAACACGGCGTGCCGACGACGATTTTCAAGATCCCCGCGAACTATCCTCCCGGGGAATCGAAGAAGATCCGGTCGATTTCCGGCATGGGCACGCCCGACATGCAGGGTACGCCCGGCATGTTCAGCTACTATACCACCCACCCGATGGAGAACGCCGACGACATCTCCGGCGGCCATGTATACGACATCTATTTCGATCGCGGCAGGGCGACGTCGGCGATCCACGGTCCGGCCAACCCGTTCCACAAGAGCGGCGAGGATTCCGAATGTCCGATCACTATTTTCCGGGACGAGGAGAACGGCGTGGCGAAGGTGGTGGTCGGCGACGGTGACGACGAGGTGCTCTTGAAAACAGGTGAGTGGAGCGGTTGGATCCCGGTGGAGTTCTACATGCTCGACGACGACGGCTTCGGAGGTTTCGTGCGCCCCGCGGCTGCGCCCGCCGGGCTCGCCATCAGCGGCATCGTCAAGTTCTATCTCAAGTCGGTCTCTCCCGAATTCAGCCTCTACTGCACCCCCGTGCAGATCGATCCGATCGATCCGGCGCAGCCCGTCTCCACACCGCCCGACTGGTCGAAGGAGATCGCCGAGAAGTGCGGCCGGTTCTATACGCAGGGGATGCCGGAGGATACCAAGGCGCTCGAGGGGGGAGTCTTCGACGACGGCGAGTTCCTCGACCAGGCGACGCGGATTCTCGAGGAGCGGATCGGCCTGTTCAAGAAACAGGTGGACGAGTTCGCCGCCCAGGACTGGGGGTTTCTCTTCTTCTATTTTTCGAGCCTCGACCAGCAGACCCATATGATGTGGCGATGCACCGACCCGAGCCATCCGGCGGCGGACGAGGAATCCGCCCACTATCCCGACGCGATCCGACATATCTTCGAGCGTCTCGACTACGCCGTCGGGTATGCCCGCGAGCACCTTTCCGACGACGTCGATCTCGTCATCATGTCGGACCACGGCTTCGCCCCGTGGTACCGCGAGGTTCATCTCAACTCGTGGCTCTACGACAACGGCTACATCGCCCTGAAGGACCCTTCGCCCGAGGCGCGCGAGCAGTCCGACTTCTTCATGAACGTCGACTGGCGCCGCACGAAGGCGTACGCGCTGGGGATCAACGGGCTCTATATTAATGTTCGGGGGCGGGAGAAGTACGGAACCGTCGCCCCCGGCGCCGAGCGCGAGGCCCTCGAGAACGAATTGGTCCAAAAGCTCAAGGAGCTGAGGGATCCGAAATCGGGGAAGCTGGCGATCAAGGAAGTCTATAAGTCCGATGATGTGTATTCGGGGAAATACGCGAAGAACGCGCCCGATCTGAACGTCGGCTACAACAGGGAATTCAGGGGATCGAACCAGTCGGCGCTCGGCGAATTTCCGATGGAATGGTTTTCCGATAACACGGGAAAATGGAGCGGTGACCACTGCATCGCGGCGGACCTGGTGCCCGGCATTCTCGTGTCGAACCGAAAGGTCCGCTACAACGACCCGAAGCTGTACGACCTGACGGCGACGATTCTCGCCGAGTTCGGCATCGACAAGCCGTCGGAGATGATCGGCACCCCCGTCTTCTAGCGGAACGATACGACAGCGCACAGGAGGTATCGAATGTTCGGAGGAACGAAAGTCAAGCTGACGAAGGAACTGTTCGCCCGGGTGAAGAAGTATGCCGAACTGGCCGGCTACTCCTCAGCGGATGAGTTCGTCGTTCACGCCCTGGAGAAGGAGCTTTCCACCCTGGAAGAGGGGGCGTCGGAAGAGGAAATCAAGAAGAAGCTCCAGGGACTCGGTTACATTTCGTAAAGAAGGGGATTGAAGAGATATGTGGACAATCGTCCATGGCGTGACGACGTTTTTCGACGGGCTGATCGGGCTTTTCGGATCGATGAACCCTCTCGTCGGGCTCTCCGTCGTGTCGGTCATCACCGGCGGGATCATGCTGGTGGTCTGGAAGTTCACCTCCAACCAGGAGGCGATCGCCGACGCGAAGACGAAGATAGGCGCGTACATCCTCGAAATCCGTCTCTTCCAGGCCGACCTCGGACTCCAGTTCGCGGCCCAGGCGAAAGCGTTTCGGGCGAACCTGAAGTACATGTCTCTCGCCGTCCCCCCCATGCTCATCGTCCTCATCCCGGTGGTGATCATTCTCGTGCAACTCGACGTGCGCTACCAGCGCAGGCCGCTCCTGCCCGGCGAAACGACGCTCTTCAAGGTGGAAGTCGCCGAAGGTGTCGATCCGGGCGATGTCACGCTCACGGTGCCAGACGGTATCACCGTGGAAACGCCGCCGATGCGCATGCCGAGCGTTTCCGAAGTGGACTGGCGGATCCGCGCCGACCGGGAGGGGGAGTACGAACTAACCGTCGCCGTCCGGGACGCGAAATTCACCAAGCGCGTCGTGGTGGGCAATGAGCTGACCCGCCTTTCCGAGGCGCGCGACCAAGCGGGAATCCTCGGCGTCTGGATGTCCCCGGCCGAGGCGCCGCTGCCGAAGAACTCACCGGTGCGGATGATCTGCCTCGCCTATCCCGACCGCGAAATGAAACTCTTCGGTGTCGGTCTTCACTGGCTCCTCGTTTTCTTCGTCGTTTCCGTCGCCTTCGGGTTCGCCATCAAGGGATGGGTCGGCGTGGAAGTGTAGCGCCGCGTCCGGACAAACGCATTGACACCCCGACTCGGCGGCCCTACCGTCGACGGTCGACGGAAGAAATCGCGCCCGTTGGCGCCTCATCAACGCCTGAAATCAAGAAAATCGCCTTCTCATGCTGCGGATCGCATTGCGCAACATCCTGCGTGCCGGAACCCGAAGCGCCCTGACCCTCGTGGGGGTCGCGGGGGGAGTCGCTCTTTTCGTTTCCCTGGCGGCGATCAGCGACGGTTTTCGGCGCCAGCTCGACGAATCGATCGCCCGGTGCAAGGTCGACGTCATCGTCCAGGAGAGAGGGGCGGCCACGCCGGTCGCATCGAGGGTGCCGGAACGCCTCCTCGATGATCTGCGCCGTCTTCCCGGCGTACGCTCCATCTCGCCGCTCACCGTCGGATCGATCCGTCTTCCCCGCCTCCCGTATCTCTTTATCTTCGGTGTCGGTTCAAGCGAGCCGTTCGTCTCGATCACCGGATGGCTCGGCACCGGAATGATCGAGGGGACGATGTTCCGAGCGGGAAGGAAAGAGGTGGTTCTCGGGCGGCTGGCGGCGCGCCGGCTGAAGCTGGCGGTGGGCGATACGCTCCTCGTGGGCGGAAAAGAACCGTACCGCGTGACCGGCGTCTACTGGCTCGGCCAGGGGATTCTCGACGGGGGAGCGGTGATCGACATCTCCACCTCTCAAGTCCTGCTCAAACGGAAGGGGTTCGTGAATATCGCCCTTGTCGAAGGTCGTGAGAAGGGCGATACGGCCCGTCTCGTCGGGGTGATCGAGGAGCATATTCCCGACGTGGAGGCGATTCCCGCCGGATCGATGCGAAGCCGGATCCGGGCGGTCACCATGGTAGACTCGTTCATCGTCGCCGTGTCGGTCGTCTCTTTGCTGCTGAGCGGTGTCTTGATCCTGAACACCCTTCTCATGGCGATTTCGGAGCGGACGAGGGAGATCGGCATTCTCGCGGCCGTCGGCTGGTCTCGGGGAATGATCATGCGGCTGATCATCTGCGAGGCGATCGTGCTCGGCGTCGCGGGCGGCGTGCTCGGCTACGGCCTCGCCATTCCGACGTTGAAGCTGATGGCGCTTCTTCCCGCAATGGGCGCCGGGTTGATCCCCTCGTTTCCGCCGCCGTCGCTCTTTCTTTCCGCCGTCGCTCTTTCGGGGCTCATCGCGGCGCTGAGCGCCCTTTATCCGGCGCTCTTCGCGACCCGGTTGCAGATCGCCGCGGCGCTCCGTTTCGAGTGAACCGAAGAAAGAAGTCGATACAGTTCATGGATGAATGGAATTTGAAAATGGAATCCGGAACGTCGCGAGGATCGATCCGCAACGTCGATGTGTTCGTGGCGGTCAACATTCTTCTCTTCCTCTGGATGTGTTTCGAGGCGTACTACGATCGGTTCGTCCACTACCGGGGGAGCGAATATATCTGGGAGTTCTTCGTCTATGCCGTGGCGATCGTCTTCGTCATGCTCCTCGCCTGGCGCGTGATTCGCGATTTCACCGTGCCCACGTGGCTTCTGGTGATGACCCAGATCGGAATAGCGATGCACTTTTCGGGCGGTCTCGCCATGTTTCACGAAAGCCGCCTGTACGACAAGATCATCCTGGGCATCCGCTACGATAAGTACGTACACATGGTCAACGCCATGGTGGTCGGGTGCTACGTTCACCGCGTTCCGTGGATCCGGACGCTTCGCCGGGCTTGGCTCTGCGATCTGCTCGTCGTCGTACTCGTGCTCGGCCTCGGTGCGGTGGTGGAGATCGTCGAGTATCTCGTTACGCTGACGGTCACCGTGAACGGCGTGGGGGATTACGACAACAACATGCAGGACCTGATCTTCAATCTCACGGGCGTCACATTCTACGTGACCGCGAGGAGGGTCTTTCACCGGGCGTTTCGGAAAAAGGCCGCCGGGCCGGTTTCCCCGGGGAGCGAATGCCGATGATCGTGACCGAAAACGTCGTGAAGCACTATGACAACGGCCTCGTGAAAGCGGTGAACGGCGTATCGCTCCATGTGCCGCCGGGTGAGTTCTGTTCGGTCATGGGCCCTTCCGGATGCGGGAAGAGCACCCTCCTTCACATGATCGGCGCGCTCGATCTTCCCACGTCCGGCGAGATCCGAATCGACGGCCGCCCTCTCCGGGACCACCGCCCGCTCAGCACGTATCGCCGCCGCCACGTAGGGTTCGTTTTCCAGCTTCACAACCTGGTCCCGAGCCTCACGCTCGCGGAAAACGTGGAGCTTCCCCTCTTTCCCGATCGCTCGGTAGGCCGGCGAGAGCGCAGGGAAAGGGCGATGGCGCTGCTCGAAGAAATGGAGCTTTCCCACAGGGCTTCCTTCTTTCCCACACAGATATCGGGCGGCGAGAGACAGCGGGCGGCGGTCGCCCGCGCGTTGATCAACGACCCCAGACTCCTCCTGGCGGACGAGCCGACGGGGAGCGTCGATTCGCGCACCGCGGGCTTCATCATGGAAGCGATTCTGCGCCGGTGCCGGGAGCGACGGATGACGGTGCTCCTGGTGACTCACGATGAACAGATCGCCCGCCACGCGGGCAGAACGGTGCGGATACGTGACGGTCTGCTCGTCGGCGACTCTTCACGGCCGGGCGCGGGAGGCGCGTGATCAACCGCCCGTTGTCCGAACGCGGTTCCAATGGACACGGAACGCCACGAGCTGCGCTCCGCCGCTCGTGATATTCTCCGGCCGGTAGATATTCTCCACCTCTTCGAGGCCGTCGCCGAGCCGTTCGAGAAGCGGTTCGTACCATTCGGGAAAGACGACGAGCACGTCGGGGCGCTCGTCGAGGATCAAATCGATGAGGGCCTGTCGACGCGCGGCGCGGGCCGATCCGGCCTTCTCGAGCGCGTCGAGCGTCGGCGTGCTGATGATGCCGACGAGATCGAGGACCCGGAAACGGGTCAGAGCGCAGATCGCCCCCACGTCGTTGGCGGCGACGTACGTGCCGGGCGCAAACCGGGTCGCCAGGCGATTCGCCATGGCGACCTGCATGGAATTCACATCTTCCACGTTTCGCCGGTAGAGCGACGCTCTTCGAATCGTTCCCGCCGCGGAGAGCGCAAGCAGAAGAAGGAGCGGGAATGCGAATGCCGCGGGCAGAATCTTTTTGGTTAAACGAAATGAACCGGCCAGGTACGACGCCCCCCAGAAGCCGAGCACGAGGGCGGTGGGGAGGATCGGGTAGAGGTAGCGTCCGAAGTTCCCGGCGAGTCCCGCGAAAAGGAAGGTGCGGCCCATCGATGCGTAGGCGAGCGGCAGGCCGATGGTGAAAGCGCCGATCGCGAGCGCCGTTCGCGTGGAGCGCGCGGAATCGAGGCGGACCAAGGCGACCGCCAAGGCGGCCAGGCCGACGGCAAGGGCAACGAACGCCGCCGGCGACTCGGCGAGAAGAAAGCGGGCCGTGCCGGCGAGAAAGCCGATGTCGGGCGCGCCGGCGACGAGAGCGGTTGTTTTTGCATAAAACGTGTTCGGAAAGATCCGTCCACTCGTGAAAAGGCAGAAGAGGATGGACGGCGAGTAGACGAGGGCGGAGGCGGCGATACCGGCGATCCCTTCGCGGGCGCCCTTTCTTCCGCCGCGCGTGAGGGCGGTCAGCGCGAGGATCGGCGTGATCAGCAGGCCCTCGGGGCGCGCCAAGCCGGCGAGGCCGGCGAGAACGCCCCAGCGGAGCCCCGTCTTCCATCCTCCATCCGGTGGGCGACCGGCGAAGGCGAGGAACGTCGCCGCCGCCAGCGCGGCGAGAAGGGGCGTTTCCATGGCGCCCGCGGCGCTCCACACGAGAGGCCCGGTCGACGCGACGGCGACGCCGCATGCTACGGCGAACGGGAACGTCCCGATCGTCGCCGGTCGGCCGGTCGGCGACAGCACCTCGACGAGTCGAGCGCAGAGGAGTCCGGCGACGCCCAGGACGATCGCATCGAGAAGCCATGGCCATATCTCCGGCGGCAGACCGAGGAGGAAGCCGGAGGCGAGAAGGACGATCCAAAGGGGCGAGGTGGCGCCCGGCGCCGGTTCGCCGGGGTTGGCGCCGAAGCCCTCACCGGCGGCGAGGTGGCGGGCGAAGGCGATGTGGATCCAGCTGTCGTCGAGCGGGTAGCCCACCCCCGCCGCGTGGCGATAGAAACCGACGGCGAGAAGGGCCGACGCGAAGATCGCGATCGCCGCGAGACGACGTGCGTGAGGGGACGCCGCCGCGTTCGGAGATTCTCTCTTCATTCGCTCAGTACCCGGTCGAGAGTGGGTGTGAAACAGCGCGCCTTCCTTACATCACGTGCCCCCCCGGAGCGACCCGGTGCGGGATCGTTCTCACCTCACAAGCACCAATTTCCTCGATACCTTCGCGCCGCCCTCGTCGATGCGCGCGAAATAGACTCCCGCCCGCGCCTGGTCGCCGCCGGCGTCGAGGCCGTCCCACTCGACCCAGGCGGTGTCGCCGCCGCCGTGAAGCGTCGTGATCCGGCGCACTTCTCTTCCGGCGGCGTTGTAAATCGTCACGGTCACGCCGCCGGGCGCGCCGCTCACCGGTATGGTGAAGCGGCTGCTTCCCGGGTTCGGGAAGGGGGGATCGAGGGTGGACGTCGCCGGTGCCTGCGGTTCGTCATCCGCCGCCGGCCGTGCGAGGGTCGCCGCGAGGGCGGTGACGAGCCGCGTCGACGAGAGAGCGAAATCGAAATCGATGTTTCCGAGCGTATCGCCGGGCGTGTGGAGGGGATGGGTGCGGAAGTCGAATGTTTCACCCACCATGATCGCCTCGTAACCGTTCGCCCAGAACGATGCGTGGTCGCTGAATGTCTCGGCCGGCGAGATGAGGAGCGACCAGTGGAGATCGGGCGCGTACAATTCCCTGAGCGGCGCCGCTTCGTCGAGAATGGAGATCGAATTCTCGTCGGCGATCAGCCTGAGGGGACCGTCGTCCGGGATGCCGATCATGTCGACCTGCACGTCGGCGACGATCTTTCGCCCCTTCTCCCGCTCTTCCATGGCGTAGGCGGCGCTCCCGAGAAGACCGAGTTCCTCCCCCGAGAAGAAGACGAACCGGATCGTCCTTTCGGTGGACAGATCGGCGAGGACACGCGCCGCCTCGAGGACCGCCGCCGCGCCGGTGCCGTCGTCGTCCGCGCCGGGCGCGACGATCATCGGATCGCCCCCCGAGTGGACGATCGAATCGTAGTGCCCCGAGAGGATCACCATCTCCCCCGGTTTCGTCACGCCGTAGTGATCGGCGTACACATTGCGCGAAGGATGAACCATCGGTCCGGGAAGCACGCCCTTCGTCCACGTGTCGCCCCCGTCGCCGCTCCCCATGAGAAAGCCCTCGGTTCCCGCGAGGAGCACTTCGCCTCCGTCGCCGGCGTGGATCGCGAGGGGCGTGGCGAAGAGGACGCCGAGAGGAAGGGGCGCCTCCTCGAAAGAGAGTCCCCTGTCGAAGGAGCGGAATACGTGGTTCACGCCGACCGCATCCGGTCCGCCGAGCCAGACGGTGGAGTCGCCCACGATGTCGGTGGCATAGCCGAAACGGAGCGGCGCGCGAACACGGTCCCACGACGAGCCGTCCCACACGAGGAGCGCGCTGTCGCTGAACGCGGCGCACCCGAACGTGGTGTCCGAGAAATCGAGCTCGTACACCGTGCTGAATGTCGGCGTCTCCTGGAGCATCCATTCGCCGGCGGAGTAGCGCCAGATTCTCCCGCTCGTGCCGCAGCACCACGCCGCGCCGCCGTCGAGAAGGCGCACGTCGTTCAGCAGACCGCCGAGCAGGGCGGTCGTGTCCCACGAAGCACCGCCGTCGTCGGTGGAGTAGATCGTCGCATTCCGCCCGGCGATCATGCCGTGCAGGGAATCGGAGAAATCGACGGACACCAGTTTCTGTTCGCTGAACGGCTCGAGGGCGGTCCAGCCGTTTTCATCGTGGCGGTAAACCGCCCCGCCGTTCCCCACCGCCCACGCGAGGTTCGGCGAGATCCCCACGATCCCGTAGAGCGCCGTGGGAGCCGTCATCTCCGCCGTCCACGATCCTCCCCCGTCGGTGGTGACCGCGATGATCGCCGAATCGAGATCTCCCCCCGATCGTGCGACGAACCGGCCGTTCGCCGAATCGACGAACGACAGGCCGTTCAATCTCCATGTGGAAAGTTCGAACGGATGAAAGTCCGGTTCGTAGCCGAGCGCCTCGAGTCTACCGGCGATATAGACCGCCGCGCTCTCCTGCTGCGTGGAGAATTCATACCGTGTTCCGAAGGCCTCCAGGCGGCCGACGATGGAATGGAGCGAGTCGGTGTCGATCCGCTCGACCGCCGCCGCCACCGACGAGTCCGATTCTTCGCCCTCCTTTCCCGCGGGGCGGTATACCTCGAACGGTAGTCCCGCCGGTGGATGACCTGGGGGGGCGATCCTTTCTGTCGTCGCGCCGAGAGTCGGCTCGCCGGCGGAGAGGACCGCCGCCGGGATGGTGAGGAATAGGATCGACAGCACGGCGAACGTGCCGCGGGAACAACGGGCGAAGAGATTCATGATGCGACCATTATAACGGATCGGGAGAATCGCCGCCATCCGCGCCGTGTCCGCGTAGAAGAGGATGGAACGTTCCGCGTCGCTCCGCTATATTCGGTGCGGCCGGCAGGAGGAACGGAAACGATGAAGCGGTACTTGAACACCGGCGGAGCCGTGGGACTCGCCCTCGGCTTCCTGGTCGGCATGCTCGTTTGTGTTTTCGAGTTTCCCTTCCCGAACTATACCCTCGTGGGCAACGAATTGATCGTGGAACTTCTCAGGCGGTTTCTCTCTCCCCAAGCGGCGCGGGCCGTCGACTCCCCCTTCCGGTTCCTCCTCCTCTATGCTCTCGGCGGCGCCGCTTTCGGGGCCGTGGCGGGCGGTCTCGCGGCGCTCGTGGTTCCTCTCACCGGACGAAAGCCCTCTCGACGCGGGCGTGTCGGCATACTCTTCACTCTTGTCGCCACGCTGATCTTGACGGGATACTCCACGCTCTTCGTTCTTCACTTTCGTCTTCCCGACCGGCAGGGGATTCTCATCACGGCGTTCTTCTTCCTTCTTTCCCTGGCGATATCCGCGGCCCTCTCGTTCGGCGTAAGCCGCCTCGTCCCGCCCGCCGAATCCGTCCGCGGGCACAGGGTGCTCCCCGCCGTTCTGATTCTTCTCCTCTTGGCGGAAACCCTCTCCATCCGGGGCGCCGTCGCCACCCACGGTCGGGGCGAGGAAGGGATGGCCCTCACGGGAAAGAAGGTGGTCCTCATCTGTCTCGACGGTCTCGGGTGGGGCGTCATCGAACCGCTCCTGAAAGCGGGGGAACTCCCGGCTCTCGGCGCGCTCATCGAAAACGGTTCGCACGGGATTCTTCGCTCCACGCTGCCGCCGATCAAGTCGCCGCAGGTGTGGACCAGCGTGGCGACGGATCGCCTTCCGGCGGACCACAAGGTCTACGATTTCCTCTCCTACTCGGTCGAGCGGGGGAAGTGGGTGACCACCACGAACCGGATTCGAAGGAAACCGGCCTACTGGGACATCCTCGCCGCCGACGATATTCCCGTGGACGTGCTCTAGTGGTACCCCTCGTGGCCGCCCGATTCGATTCCCGGCGTGATGCTCACCGACAGGGCGACGTACTTCACCATTCCCGACCGCGTCTACCCCGGTTCGTATGAACCGTTTCTCGACTCTCTTCTCGCCGATCTTCGGCCGCGGATCGCCTCGCTCAGGAAGCGGTTCACTCCGTACGATCCATCTTCCGATCGTGACACCGGCGGCGCCGATCTCCGCCGTTCAGCGGTGGAGATCCTCGACCAGACGTGCATCCGCGACAAGGTCACCCTCGCTTTCGCCCTGAGAAGGCTTCGAGAGGGGCAAAGCGACGTGATGGCGGTCTACTTCCGGGGCAGCGACGCCATGCAGCACAAGTTCAGAAAGTACTACGCCGCCGTGCACGATCCGCTGCTCGCGGCGTTTCTTTACGATATAAAGGATTGGGAGAAGGACGAACTCGGGCCGGTGATCGACTCCTATATCCGGTTCATCGATGAATCGATCGGCCGGATCGTGAAGAATCTCGATCCGGGCACTACGGTGATCGTTTTGTCCGATCACGACAGCGGTTATCGGTATGATCGCCAGATCGTCGTCCGTCCGGGCGCCCTGCTGGAGCGCCTCGGCTGGACGGTGCCGGGAGCAAACGGGATCGACATGAACCGGAGCCGCATTTACGGGGTGAAGGACCCGGAAAGAGCGGATGTGATCCGGTTCTATGCCAATCTGAGAGGCCGGGAGGAAACAGGAGTGATCACGCCCGACGAACTCGACCGCGTCCTTGCCGATGCCGCGTCGACGCTCCGGTCGCTCAGGACGGAAAGCGGCATCCCCCTCTTCCTGGAGGTGACGCCGGGAAAAAGCGCCGGGAGGAAGAACGGTGGCGGCGATCTTCTCGCCCGAATCAATCCGGACGCACTGGGTGGGGTTCTCTCCGGGGAGGGAGGGAGTCTCGCGGTGAGCAAGATCGCTTCGCGGTCGCCGAAATCCGGGAATCACAGGATTTCGGGTATACTCGTTCTTTCGGGAGGCGACATCCGGAAGGGAAAGAGAATCCGGGGCGCCACGATCTACGATATCGTGCCGACGCTCTTCTATCTCCTCGGTCTGCCCGTGGCAGCCGACTGGGTGGGGGATCCGATTCTCTCGGCGATCGACGGGGATTTCGTGAAGAGCCATCCCGTTCGAGCGATTTCCACGTACGACGATGTTCCTTTCGGCGGCCGGGGCGGCCCGGTGGAAACGGAAGGGGCGGACGAGGCGGTGCGCAGGGAGCTGCGTTCCCTGGGGTATATACAATGAGGATCGAGATATGAAGCGAATCGCCGTCTGGTTCTTGGCGGCCGGCCTATTCCTACCGCATCCGGCGGCCGGGGCGCCTTCGATCACGCATCACGTGATCACCGCCGACATCAACCCGAGACGTTCCTTCATCGAAGTGACCGACGGGTTTCACGTGAAGGACCTCGAATCGAGTTCCTTCCGGTTCAAGCTGAACCGGGGGCTCGAGATCACGAGCCTGAGCCAGGAGGGGAATGCCCTCCGGTGGCGCCGGATCGGCCCGGCACAAGACATGGAAGGCGCCGCCGTGGTAGTCGAGGTGAATCTTCTCGGAGGGAACCGGAAGGAGGCGGATCTTCGGATCACTTGTTCCGGGGTGATCTACGATTCGCTGACGCCCCCCGACGAGCCATACGCCCGGTCGTTCGAGCAGACCACGGGGCTGATCGACAAGCGCGGCGCGTTTCTCTCCGGTTCGACTGCGTGGATCCCGACGGTGGACGGTTCCCTCTTCCGATACCGGCTGCTCGCCACGGTGCCCGGACGGTGGGAATCGGTGAGCCAGGGAAGGATGGAGGCGCGAACCCTCTCCGGTGCTTCGCGTGTCACGCGATGGGTGTGCGATGATCCGATGGAAGAAGTCTACCTCGTGGCGGGGCCGTACGTTTTCGAAGAGGCGAACCACGGAGACATCAAGATCTACGGTTTCCTCTATGATGCGGACGACCGGGAGGATCTCTGGCGAACTTATCTCGAACGCACCAGTGTCTATCTCGATCTTTATAGTACGGTAATCGGGCCCTATCCTTTCCCCAAGTTCGCCGTGGTGGAAAACTTCTGGCAAACCGGCTTCGGCATGCCGTCGTTCACTCTGTTGGGTGACAAGGTGATTCGCCTTCCTTTCATACCTTATACATCGTACCGTCACGAGATTCTCCACAACTGGTGGGGGAACGGCGTGTATGTCGACTGGAAATCGGGAAACTGGTGCGAGGGCCTCACCAGCTACGGCGCGGACCACGCGAACAAGGAGGAACGGAGCGCCGCCGATGCGGTTTCGTACCGGAGAGGGGAGCTTCGCAAGTACAGGAACTATGTGCAGGAGGCGGAAGACTTTCCACTCTCCCGGTTCACGAGCCGCTCTTCCTCGTCCACCCAGGCGGTCGGTTATTCGAAAGCCACCATGGTATTTCACATGCTGCGCATATCGGTGGGCGACGTCTCTTTCCACAAGGCGCTCCAGCGGTTCTTCAAGGAGAGGAAATTCCTCGTCTCGGGGTGGAACGACCTGCGCACCGCGTTCGAGGAGGAAACGCTCAAGGATCTGGGCGTCTTTTTCGATCAGTGGGTGAATCGCAAGGGGGCCCCCGTTCTCTCCGTCGCCGACGTGAAGACGAAGAAGGAAGGGGATCGGTACGAGGTAGAGACGGTTCTTCACCAGGAGAAACCGTATTACCAGCTCGAAGTGCCTGTGCGACTCGAAACGGACCTCGGTGCGGAGGAGACATTCGTCATCCTAGACGGCCCCGGGGCGGACTACCGGTGGAAGGGGGCGGGACGCCCGCTGTCGCTTTCCATCGACCCTGATTTCGATCTTTTCCGGAAGCTCTACCGCGCCGAAATACCGCCCGCCCTCTCCCAGACGCTCGGTGCCGACTCGACGCTGATCGTGCTCGGCGATTCCTCCCGGGAGGATGAAGATCGACCGCTCGCCGCACTCGCCGCACAGTGGGCCGAGGGGGGCGGCGCCGAGGTGGTTCACGGGGAAGTGGAGGATCCGCTCTTCCGCAGGCGCACTGTCTGGCTTCTGGGCGAAACGGCCTATGGCGGCCGGTTCGTCGAAACTCTCCCGGCCGGCGTTTCGGTGAATGGAACGGTGTGGACCCTCGGGGGAAAGGAATACGATAGCGCTTCCCTTTCGCTGGTGATCACGGCGCCCCATCCCGAAAACGGCGAGCTGTCGTGGACCCTCTTCCTCCCGGCGTCGGATGATGCGGTCCCGGCCATCGGCCGGAAGATCCCGCACTACGGGAAGTACGGCTACCTCGTTTTCGATGGTGACCGGAATGTGGCGAAGGGGGAGTGGCCGTCGGGCGAATCACCGATGAGAATCGGACTCGATCGATAGGGGAGAGCATCGTGAAACATCTGTCCATCGCGGCGGTCGTCGTGCCGGCGCTCCTCCTTTCGTGTGGCGGTGGAGTGAAGGACCGCCACAATATCGTATTCATTTCCATCGACACTCTTCGGGCCGACCACCTCGGCTGTTACGGCTACTTTCGCGACACCTCTCCCGTGATCGATTCGCTCGCCTCCGAATCGGTCCTCTTCGAAAGGTGTCTCGCCCCCATGGCGACCACCCTTCCGTCCCACCTGTCGCTCATGACCGGAACGTACCCGGTGGAGCACGGCGTGATGGCGAACGTCGGCGACGGGGGGAAGGCGTTCGTGCCCTCTCCGTCGATCCGGACGTTCGCCGAGTTCGCCTCCGAGGCGGGGTATGCGACGGCGGCGTTCATCAGTGCCACGCCGCTCAAACGCCACTCGGGAATCGCCGCAGGGTTCGACGTGTACGATGAACCTCCGGGAGCCGAGCGAGACGCGGCCGCCACCACCGACGCCGTCCTCCGTTGGCTCCCGTCGGCCGAGAAGAAACCCTTTTTCCTGTGGGTCCATTACTACGATCCCCACGCGCCGTACGAGCCCCCCGCCGACCTGGCCGGCTTCTTCAAACCGGGCGTGGAACTGGATGAATACATGAAGGCGAGACGGTTTCCCGACACCATGGTGCAGTTCGACGGAAGGTCGTTTCCCACCGTCGACGTGGTCGGACTGTACGACGAGGAGATCCGCTCGACCGACCGTGAACTCGGCAGACTCCTCGACGCCCTTCGCGGAATGAAGGCGTGGAAGAAGACGATCATCGTCCTCGTGGGGGATCACGGCGAGGGGCTCGGCCAGCACATGCAGTTCCACCACGGACTCGTCTGGGACGAGCAGCTCCATGTTCCGCTCTTATTCCGCGTGCCGGGCGAACCGCCGGCGAGAATACCGGAGCCGATCTCGATTACCGACGTGATCCCCACGCTGTTCGCCTATATCGACGACATACCCTCCGGGTCCTTCCTGGAACAGGCATCCGGCGTGAACCGTCTTTTCGATACGTCCGAACGCTCTCTTCTCAGCCAGTCGAGCGCCCGGCGGCGGTCGACGAATGAACCTTTCGGGGAGTACGCCCTCACCACGGAGAAGTGGAAGTACGTCTACAACGTGACCGGCGGCGACCGGCTTTTCGACCTGGAGTCCGATCCCTACGAACTGGTGAACCTTGTCGACCGAAAACCGTCGGAGGCCGCCGCCCTCAAGATGCGTATCATCGAAGAGCTGGAAGCGGGTGTGGAAAGGGGCGCGCGTTTCTGGGGGAACGAGACGCCCCGAACCCGCCCGCTCGAACAGAAAACGAAGGCGGAATTGAAGGCGCTCGGATACGTCGACTGAAGCCGCCTCTGGCTTCCTTGAGAGAAAGGAGTACGACCATGAAGAGAATCTTTTCAACGGTGCTAATCCTTTCGATACTCATCGCTCTCCTTTCCGGTTGCGGCCGGAAGGAGAAGAAGGGCGAACACGGCGGCACGATCGTGAAGGCCGCGGGGTACAGTTTCGAGCCGGTGTTTTCCAATTTCGGCGTGGAGATCTATGTGAGTCGCGGTTCGAAACCGGTACCGATCGAAGGTGTCGTCGGTTCCGCCACGGTGGAGCAGGAAGGAAAACCACCCCGTTGGGCCGACCTGCGTGCGGAAGTGGAACGGCTCTTGGTGCCGTATGCCTTTCCCACCATCGCCGGCTACTCGGCGAACGTCCGGTTCAACATCAAGGGGCTGGAGGAGGACCGGGAAAAGACGGTGGAATTCGCCGCCCCCTTTCGGATGACCGTTCTTTACGGCTACAGCTGTCCGAAGCATCCGGAGATCACCACGCTGAGGCGGGGGAAATGCGTGAAGTGCGGCGGCGCCGACAAGGTGGAAACGAAGGTGAGATTCCAGTGCAGTGTGCACGATGACGTCTGGTCGATGACGTACGGCGAGTGCGAGCAGTGCGGAACCACGCTCGTTCTCCGCCCGGTGCCCGAACCGTGACGCTTCGCCGGTATCGGTGTGTTTTCGCGCTGGGACTCGCCTTCCTCGCGCTCTCTTCCGGGTGCGGGGGCGATTCCCGCCCCACGGGGATGCGCGTCGCCGTGATCGGTCTCGACGGCGCCACCTTCGACCTTCTCGATCCGTGGATGAAAGAGGGGATTCTGCCGAATCTCTCCCGGCTGAGACGTGAAGGCTACGCGTCGGAGATGGAGTCGGTTCTGCCCGCGCTCTCCGCGCCCGCGTGGACCACCGCTTCCACCGGGGTGAACCCGGGGAAACACGGGATTTTCGATTTCGAGCTCGTCGACCGGGAGCGGTTCCTCCCGGTACCCGCCACGTCGCTCGACAGGAAGGCGAAAGCGGTGTGGGAATACCTCACCGAATCGAGACGGCGATCGGTGATCCTCACGATTCCGGTCACCTCTCCTCCCGACGAAATCGACGGGATCATGGTTTCGGGCTTCCCCTATCTGAAGCCGACCGGTTATACGTGGCCCGCCGACGTGGAGCATCGTCTCGGCGCATGGCGTCTCGACCGGTACGGCGAGTACCTTCCACCGGGCGGAGAGGAGGCGTTCCTGGCGAATCTCGTCGCCACGCGCGAAGCACGGTTCCGCGCAGCCATCGATTTCTACCGCAACGAGGAGTGGGATCTCTTCTGGATCGTCTTCATGGGCACCGACAAGGTGCAGCACTTCTTCTGGCAGTTCATGGATCCTTCGGGAAGAGAGGTCGATCCCGTCCTCACGGAGAAGTTCGGCAACGCGATTCGCGATTTCTGGATCCGAACCGACGAGATGGTGGGCGAGTTTCTCGACGATACCGACACGAACACGGTGCTCTTCGTCCTTTCCGATCACGGTTTCCGGCCGGTGAACCGTGATTTCCGCGTGCTGAAATGGCTCTGGGACGAAGGATATTGTGCGGTCGATCCGACCCGCTCGAAGGTGCTCTATTTCCCCCATCTCGGGGGGAGGATGACGGTGAACCGGAGCGACCGGTTCGAACACGGCGTCATCGCGCCGGGCGCGGAGTACGACAGCCTCATCGAAGAGTTGCGCGGAAAGCTGCGTGCGCTGAAAGATCCGCTCACCGGCTCGGCGGTGGTCGGCGCCGTCTACCGGAGCGACGAGGTCTACTCGGGGCCGTTTCTCGCCGACGCGCCCGACCTTCTCCTCGTGCCGGGGAAGAACTTCCTCTTCTCCCGGGGATCTCCGATGACCGACGGGTCGGTGTTCGGCCTGCCCGAGTTCACCTTTTCCGCGTACCACGACCGGCGCGGAATCGTGATGGCCCGGGGACCGCACATCCGCGCCGGGAGCGGCGGACCCACCCCCGATCTTGCCGATATCGCGCCCACCATACTGCGTATTCTCGGCGAGACGGTGCCCCGCGATATGGACGGCGACATGATCGAGGGGCTGTTCGATTCCTCTTTCGAAGAGGCGGCGCCGCTGCGGAAAGGGAACCGGCCGATCCGAAGGAAGGTGCCCGATGCGAAAATCCGCGAGCAGCGAAAGGATCTGAAAGCACTTCCCTACCTCGGCTGACGGTACGGCGACTCAGCGAAAATTCACCCGCACCGATATCTTCTCACCGGTGGCGAGGGCCTTCTCGAAGGCGTCGAGCATCCGCCGGTACTGCGTGTTGTCCGGATCGAGGCGGACCGCTTCGCGCATCGCTTTCACCGCGTCCGCGGTTCTCCCCAGGTTGACGAGCGCCGCCGATGCATTCGCATACGCTTCCGCGCCGGAAGGAGCCCCTTCGAGAACATCGAGGAAGAGCCGCTCGGCATCTTCCTTCCTACCTTCGCCCACATACACCTCGGCGAGAAGGCTGAGCGCGGGGAAGTAGTCGCCGTCGAGTTTTACCGCTTCCTCGAGGAGCGGCTTCGCGTCGCCGGGCCGGCCCTGATCGATCGCCAGGCGTGCGTTCCTGCAGAGGATCTTCGCCCGCTGGAGCGCGTTGAACTCGAGCACCGCTTCGGTGGGATCGGGGAGATCGCCGCCGAGCGGCCCGTCAGGGTGAGAACTCTTGCCGCGCGTGGCGTATCCGAGCGCCTCGAGCCGCTCGCGCTGCGCTTTGTCCATCGTGCCGGCGAGGCGATCTTCGCCACGGACCTCTTTTTCCGAACGGAGATGCTCCTCCATGACCATGCCGAGTCGCGCGGCGACGTCGGGGCGGCTTTCGTAGAGATTCTCCCCTTCCGTCGGATCGACGGAGAGATGGTAAAGCTCCTTCGACGGGGCTTCGATAAATTTCCACTCCCGGTCGCGCACCGATCGGGTCGGTGCCCATCCGTATGATGTGTAGCCGCGAAACGCCTCGGTGTACGCCGTCCGCCCCGGGTCGATGATGCCGCGCAGGAGAGGCCCCGCGTCGATCCCCTCCATCCCCTCCGGGATATCGAGTCCCGCCAGGCCCGCGAGGGTGGGGGCGATATCGATCGTGGAGACGACACCGGTGATCCGCTCCCCCTCGGCCACCTCTCCGGGCCAGCGGAGAATCATCGGGATGTGCGACGTTGATTCATACACGAAGAATCCGTGCTCGTATTCGTTGTGCTCCCCGAATCCCTCGCCGTGATCGGCGGTGAGAAGGATGACCGTCCTGTCCGACAGGCCGCGCCGGTCGATCCACTCGAGAAGCCGTCCGACCTCGCGGTCGGTGTACGCCGCCTCGCCGTAGTAAGGCTTCCCCGCATACTCGCTTCGAAAGGGAGGAGGAGGGTCGTAGTTGGAATGGGGATCGAAATAATGGGCGAAAAGGAAGAACGGCCCGTCGCCGGCGTTCTTCATCCAGGAGATCGCCCTGTCGGTCACCTCGCCGGCCCGCCGCTGCAGCACTGATCCGGCGCCGATCCCCTCGTTTCGGAGAGCGGGATCGTACACCTTCCAGTCGTCCGAGAAGCGGTCATCATACTGCTCGAAACCCTGGTCGAGGTTCGCCTGGGCGGCGAGAACGGCCGACCCGACCACCGCCCCCGTCCGGTAGCCGGCGGCGCGGAACATCTCCGCCAGCGTGATGAAACGATCGTTCAAGTACGTCTCGTTGCTTCTCACATGATGGTCATAAGGATAGCGGCCGGTCATGATCGAACAGATCGAGGGGAATGTGACGGTGGCGGCGGTGACGGCCGACTCGAAGAGCGCCCCCTCCTCGGCGAGCCGATCGATCGATGGCGTGCGGACCTCGCGCGAACCGTAGCAGCTCAGTGCATCGCGCCGGAGCGTGTCGATCACGATGAGCACAACATTCGGGCGCCCGTCGTTCGGGGCGCATGCCGGGAAGAAAGAGAGAAGGACGCCGGCGAGGAAGACGGTCCGAAAGATGGAACCGAATACGTTCATCGGTCGAACCTGAGGAGTCTCGATGCGAGATACGCGAACGCGGCGGCGTAGAGCGTGAGGACCGTGATGTTCAAAGCGACGTCGCCGAGGCTTCCGCCGTAGGAAATCAACGTGTGGAGCCCTTCGAGCGCCCACGCCGTGGGGAAGATGTGCGCCAGCTTCTTCATGCCGTCGGGAACGATTTCGAGGGGCCACCAGCACCCGCCGAGGGCGGATAACGTGAGCGTTACCAGCACGCCGAGAGAGGCGGCGGTGTCCGCCTTTCCGACGACAAGGCCGATGAAGATGCCGATCGTCGCCGCCGTGATGGCGTAGACGAGAAAGAGAAGCGCGAGTGCCGTAGGATCGTTTCCCCACCGCATATCGAAGAGGAGTGTGCTCACCGCCATGAGGAAGAGGATCTGAACGAGCGACGTGAGAAGACGCCCCGCCAATTTGCCGGTGAAGATGTCGAGTTTCGACAGCGGACAAGCACCGAGCCTCCTGATGTGGCCCTGGCGCACGTCGACGGCGATGTCCGCCGCCCCCGCAGTGAGCGCCACGATGAGGACGAACATGACCAGGTTTCCCGGAACCGACAGGAGGTATCCCCGCGGGATCGGCCGCGCGCGGCTCGCGCTGCGCACTTCGAGTTCGACGAGCGGGGGGAGGGCGGCCACCGAGTCGTACGCCGCCATGAACACGCTGTCGGCGCCGTTCGCCCGGAGCGAATCGGGAACGCCCTGAAGGTTGAGGAGCACGCGGATCGCCGCCTTCCGGGCGCTCCACGCGTAGCTCTCCGCGCGCCGCGCCGAGGCGCCCCGCTTCGAGACGACTTCCACCGAATCGCGTCCCCCCGAAAGAACGGTTCGCGTCAGTCCCCGCGGAACGACGATCCAGCTTCCCCGCGCTTCGAGAAGAGAATCGCCTTCGGCGTGCGTTTCCCCCACCCAGGTCCTGTCTTCCAGTTCCTTCGTGAAGGCCTCGCCGAGAAAGAGGGTGTCCTCCATTGCCACGGGGATGGCCGACTTTTCCGTTGTCTTTGCGTCGTCGCCGAAGTTCGCCCTGCCGAAGGTGTAGATGAAGATGAGCGGCATCACGAAGAGCCAGAGAAGATTCTGCCGGTCCCTCAGGACGAGGGTGAGATCGGTACGGGCGATAGCGAGAATCTGGAGAAGTCGCACGATCATCGTCTCAGACTCCGGGGAAAGAGGAACGCCGCGATAATCGCCGCCGTGGCGCCGGAGAGAGTGAGCACGGCGATGTGGGGCAGCACGTCAATCGTTCCCCCGCCGAGGATCGCGATCTTTCGGAAACCCTCGATCGCCCAGTAGTTCAGCGTGAAAGGACTCGCCTGCTGCGCCATGCCGGGAAGGGCCTCCCTGGGAATCATGCTTCCCCCCACGATCGACATGCCGAAGATCACGATGGTGGAGAGCGTGCTCGCCCGCCGCTCGGTCCCGGTCACGGCGAAAATGAGCGCCATCAGTCCCGTGATGGAGATCCCTTCCGCCACCACCATGAGGAACGAGGCGACCGGATCGCCCATGTGGATACGAAAGACGATACCGCCCACCAGCGTGAGGAGCGCGTGGCTCGCCACGAGAATCGCGAGCGTGGAAAGGAGCTTCGAGGCGATCACCGTTCCCATCGATGTGGGACTCGAAAGAAGTCTGTCGATCTGTCCCCGCTCCTTCTCCTGGATCAGCTCGCGCATGGCGTTTTGTCCGACGAAGAGAAGGCCGAGGGCGACGATGCCCGGGAAAAGAAAGGCGAACAGGTTGATCGGGCCGGAGTTTTTTTCTCCTTCCTCCGGCTCGATCGTCCGCGTGGTCACGCCGATGGCGGGAGGGAAGAAGAGGTCGCCCGCCGACCGGAATACGTGCCGGAACATCACCGCCGTGGACGCCACGAGCTCGTCGGGCGGCGGCGCATCGCCGTCGATCATCGACCGGATTTCGCCGAGCGGTTCGTGGAGCAGCTTCGACGCGCCCGAGAGCACGAGGGCGAGCATGTCGGCGAAGCCTTCAGCGATCTCGGGAAGAATCACTTCACCCGGATTCTTCAGGAGCGTTAACGTCACCGGCTTTCCCGCGAAAACCGAATCGGTGAATCCCGCCGGTATGATGAGCGCCGCCGACGCGTCGCCGGAGGCGACCTTCTCCTCCGCCGTGCCGGGCTCGGCGAGCCGCATGTCGAACCGCTTCGCCAGCTCCTCGCTTCTAAGACCACTTCCAAGGAAGTTGGAGAGAATCCCCTCGTCATGGTTTTCGATGAGCATTTTCACCGGCGGAAGATCGACCGCCGTGCCGGGGCGTAAGGTGATACCGATCACGCCCACGAGGACGAGCGGGAAAAGGAGCGTGAGGACCAGGTTCGCCGGGGAGCGCAGCCTCCGGACGACGTCTTTCCGGATCAGCGCGTCGAGCCGTCTCAATCGCGGATCTCCCTGCCGGTGAGTTTCAGAAAGAGCGACTGGAGGGAGGGTCTGCGTATGGAAACCTCCTCTACGCCGGTGACCTTCCCGAAGAGGGAGTCGAGGAGACGGAAGACGTCGGGCCCGGAAAGGTCGATCGAAAGAAGGCCGGCGCCGTCTTCGAGCGAAAGGATCGCGGCTTCATCGTGTCCCTCCAGCGCGCGCCGGATCGATTCACCGGTAAACGAACCGGTGAGGGAGACGACCTCTCCCTCGCCGAGGGAGCGAACGAGTTCGTCGATCGTTCCCTCGACGAGCACTTTTCCGAAATCAATGATCGATAGGCGGTCACACAGCGCTTCAGCCTCTTCGAGGTAGTGCGTCGTGTAGAGAACCGCCGTTCCCGAGGCGGCGACTTCCTTCACGATTTCGAGAAGGGCGATCCGCCCCTGGGGATCGATCCCCACGGTCACCTCGTCGAGAAGGAGCGCCTTCGGTTCGTGGACCAGCCCCGTGAGGAGATGGAGCCGCCGCTTCATGCCCCCCGAAAAGGTTCGCACACGTTTCTTCGCCTTGGCGGCGAGCCCGGCGCGTTCGAGGAGAGAGTCGATTCTCTCGTCGAGCCGCTTTCCCCCGAGGCCGTAGATCCGTCCCCAGAAGAGGAGCGTTTCCCTCGCCGTCAGTTCCTCGTAGAGGGTCATCTCCTGTGGGACCACGCCGAGCAGACCCTTCGCCTTGCGTTCCTCCCCCTCGAGGGATACGCCGGCAAGGGTCACTGATCCCGAGTCGGGCTTCAGGAGGCCCGAGAGGATCGAGAGGGTGGTCGTCTTGCCCGCGCCGTTCGGCCCGAGGAGTCCGTAGATCTCCCCCGCGGCGATCTCGAACGAAATGCCGTCCACAGCGAGTGTTTCCCCGTAGCTCTTTTTCAGGGAAGTCGCTTTGATCATTTCCCAACTCCGCGTTCGAAAGGTATGATTGATCACGAGAGTAGCACACGCACGGCGACCGGCAACGGCAAAACGAACGACAAGGATCCGGGAGGAAGAAACAGTGCCTCAAGTTGCGACTTTTCCGGGCGGGAAGAAGGTGGACGTCGAGTATCGAGGTTTCACGATCCGCACCGATCAGACCGTGAAGGCGGGTGGTGAAGGGAGCGCACCGAGCCCGTTCGATCTATTCCTCGCTTCCATGGCGGCGTGCGCCGCATACTATGTCTCCGATTTCTGCGCCACAAGGGAGATCCCCACCGGCGACATCCGGCTCGAGCAGAGAATCGAGCGGAACCGGGAGAGCGGCGCCCTCGAAAAGGTGATCCAGAGGATCGTGGTGCCCGCCGACTTTCCCGAAAAATACGAAAAGGCGCTCTGTCGTGCGGCGGGACTGTGCAGCGTGAAGAAGGCGATCACGTCGTCGCCCGAGTTCCGGATCTCGGTGGAGAAGGAATAGTGGGATTCAAGATGAAAGGGACTCTTTGCGACCTGAAACGTGAAGAGATCGAGGAGAACTGGAGCGCCGTGTGCGACCTCGTTCGGAAGCCGAAGTACGTCTGCCGGAAGTGTGCGCGCAGCGCGAAGAACAAGGATCACCTCTGCAAACCGAAGCGGATCGCTCCGGCCGGAGGGTGAGCAGTGGGATCGCCGCGACGAGGAAGAAAGGGATTGTCCCTTCCGATGGATGCCGCCGGTGCCGCGGTCTTTCTGGTGCTCCTTTCATCCGCGTGCAACGAGCCGCCACGCGATCCTCCTCCGCTCGGTGAGGAGATGCGCGACCGGCTATCCTCGTGGATCGATGAGAACGGCGCCGATCCGGTGGAGTACGTGATCCGCCTTTTCGACGACCACGACGTCGTCTTTCTCGGCGAGCAGCACCGGGCACGGCACGATCCCCTGCTTGTGCAGTCGCTCGTGGCGCCCCTTCGTCGCGCCGGCGTGCGGATCCTCGCCACCGAGTTCGGCAGACGGGAAGATCAGCCGCTCGTCGATTCTCTTCTCGCGCAATCCTCCTGGAACGAGGATCTGGCGAGGGAAATCGTCTTCCGTCAAAATGTGTGGTGGGGATACCGTGAGTACGTTGATCTCTACCGGGCGGCATGGGACGTGAACCGCACACTCGCCGGCGGAGAGCCTCCTTTCCGGATTCTCGGTATCAACGACTCTCCCGATTGGAGTTTTGTTCGCAAGGACGCGGACAGGAATGACCCGGAAGTGATGAGAAGGGTGTGGCGCGGCGGCGATGAGGAGAAGTGGGCCGGCGTGATCCTCGATGCGGTGGATGCGGGCAAGAAGGTGCTCGTCTATTGCGGGATTCACCACGCCTTCACCGGATACCGCCAGCCGATCGTAGCGAATGGGAAGTTCGTCCGCTTCGATCCGAATCTTCGCTGCGGCAATCACGTTTTCAACGCCATCGGGAAGAGGGTGGTCACCATTTTTCTTCACGCGCCGTGGAGAGGTTCGGACGGATACGGCTCTCCCATGGTTCATCCCGCGGACGGCGTCATCGACGCACTTATGCTCGAGAATCCACGCCCCGTCGGATTCGATGTCGCCGGCGGACCGTTCGGTGAACTGAAGGTGCGCAATGCCGTCTATCGCCACGGGTACGACGACTTCCGCCTGGCCGATTTCTGCGACGGCTGGATCTACACGAAACCGATTTCCGAGTATGAGGGAGTGGCGCCGATCGCCGGCTGGGTGAACGGATCGAACCTGGAACGGGCGCGGGCGCAAAGCCCGAACCCCTCGTTCCGGAAGGCTTCCGCTGAAGAGTTCAACCGCGGCCTGACGCGGGATGCCGATATTTCACGGCGATGGGGGCGTCTGCGGTAGGCCTTACGGAGCGAAAAGCCTCAGCCATCCGTCGACGGCGCGATGGACTTCCTCTGCCGGCGGCCGATGCTCCTTGGGCAGCGCGGCGATTCGCCCGAGAACCTCGGCGCGGATCGCGCCGTCGTCGAGAGTCGCCGCCGCGTCGATGAAGCCGTTCTCCTCGAGCCACTCTTCCAGCCTGTCGGCCATCCGCTGCTGAAACCCCTTCATCCGGCCGTCGCTCTTCAAGCGCAGAATCGAAAGGAGCCGCCCGGCGTCGCCGCCACACTCCTCCAGGATATCGGTCGCCGCGCCGATCCACCTGTCGCTGAGAACACCGCTTAGCGCGAGTTCCGCCCGGGAGAGAGGTCGGTTCCTCCCGGCGCGCCACGCACGGGCGAACGCGGCGGCGATGGCGCGCCGCCCTTCGAGGAACACTTCCTCCTCTCCCGTCACGATCGAGCGCGCGGCGCCTCTGCGTCTCATCACCTCCCACTGGCCGATCGTCCCGATCCGGGCGCGCAGAAGTCTGTAAAGGAGGTCGAGCCGTTCACGGGTGAGGAAGAAGATGTGCATCTCCCCCACGGGAGCGAACCGGTCGGGCGCGGGAACGCCGAGCCGTGCGGCGTATTCCTCCTCCGACAGGCCGGACGGATCGGGCGGTTCCATCGCCGCCGGCGGGACGAGCGCTTCGGAAGGGACCGTCGCGCGGGCGAGGTTGCGCGCGGCGGCGAGATCGACCTCCTTCACCGCGATCCCGGCGTCCGCGGCGATGCGTTTCCAGGCTTCGCAGTCGACCGGATCGCTTGTCAGGTAAAACACCTGTCTTCCCCCGCGGCACAGGGCGATCACGCTCTTCGCCACCGCCCGGAACCGCTCGGGATCGCTCGTAGAGAGCGCTTCGTCGAGGAAGATCGGCACTTTCCTCTCCGTCTCCCGGGTCATGGCGTACGAAAGACGCGCAGCGAGAAGGAGCTGCGCACGGGTTGCGTCGGAGAGTTCCTCGAGGGCGAGTCCCCGGCCGCTCCCGCTCTCGACGGCGCGCAGTTCCCCACCCTGTTCTCCGGAGGAGCGGAAGACGAGTTCGTATTTCTCTCCGGTGAATTCCGAGAACCGTGCGGACGCCTGCTTCAGCACTTCCGGGCGCGACTCGCGGTCGTATTCATCACCCGCCCGCCGGAGGAGGAATCGCCCCGCCGCCGCGAGAAGGAGATCATCCCCCTTCTCCCTGAGCGCCTCTTCCGCGCGGGCCGCTTTCGCCTCCGCCTCCTCGAGATCGGCGGAAGCGGTGGCCGCTTCGATCTCGCCCTTGATTCGTCCGATCGTCTCGCCGAGATCCTTCGCCCCGTCCGCCTCGGTCCGCTCCTTCGCGAGGAGCCGTTCGAGGTCGTCCGCCCCGGCGTCGATGTATCGGGGCCGCTCCTTCAACCGATCGGTAAGATCGGCGATCTTCGTTTCGACCCGTCCCTTGTGCTTCGCCGTTTCCCGGTAGTCCTCCAGGAGCGCGAGTTTCGCGCGAAGATCGGCGGCCGCCTCTTCCCGGTCGGACGGGTCGATCGCCGCGCGTTCGTAGAGGAGATCGATGCTCCGGTTCTGCTCTTCGATTTCCTCCACCAGCCTCGGGATCTCCCGGTTCGCCATGTCTCTTCTCTCCGAGGCGGCGATGAGGATCGCGCTCTCCTTTCGGATCTTTCCGATCGCCGCGTCGCAGGCGGCCTCGTCGTCGGGCGCCTCGCCGAGATGATGCTCCACGAAGCGGCGCACCGCCTCGAATTCGGCGGCATGCGCGGTGCGCGCCGTTTCGAGAAGACTCTTCGCTTCGGTCATCTTCCTCGCCGCGTCGCACCAGTCGGCGACGAGGCGGGCGACGTAGTGGACGCGAAGATCGGTCGATCGGCGATCGTCTTCCATCCCGGCGGCGCCGAGAATGGCCCCTCTTTCTTCCGCCGCCTCCGCTTCTTCTTTTTCCAGGCCGGCGAGCCGTGCCCTGACTTTCCTTTCTTCATCCGAACGAAGGAGGGCGCGCTCTTTCAGGGCCTGTATCTCGCCCACTTCACGCAAAAGAGACGCGACACGTTCCCGGACCGCCGCCTCGTTCCACCGTTCGGGCGGCTCGATGCCGGTCCGATCGAAACGCTCCCTAGCGGCGCGCCGCCGCCCGCCGTCGTCCCGGCGGCGCCGCCGGAAAAGAGGAGCGGCGAGAAGCGCGACGCCCGCGCCGGCGAGAACGATCAGCCAGGGGGTGAGGAGGAACGCGCCGGCGATACCGAGCGCAAGAAGGAGGAACGCCGGAATCGATGTGGCGGAAAAGGAGTTTCCGCTCGCCGGCGCATCGCCGGGCGAGGCGATCCAGTCGAGAAGGGAACGGATCGCCTCGTCGAGTGTCGCGGCCGATCGGTCCGTCCCGTCGCCGGCGGGCGAATCGTCGTCGGCGAGTGTCTTGAGGGCCGTTTCGAGAGCCGACCGTCTTTCCCGGAGGCCGCTGATCTTCTCGATCCACCGATCTGTCCGGTCGATCAGTTCCGTCGCCTCCTCTTCGAGCCGCTCGGGGGGGATCGATCCGGCGAGCAGCGTTCCGCATCGCTCGAGCACCGCCCCGGCAGCCGCCGCCTTCTCCTCGCGCGAAGCGATCTCTCTTGCCGCCTCTTTCGCCTTGTCCAGGCGCTGGACATGACTTTCGATTTCCGCATCGTCGACGGCGCCGTGAAGGAGGGGCGTCCTCTCGAGAAGGTTGTCCGTTTCGGCGATGATCTTCCGTTTCTCTTCGAGTCGCTCCTTCTCCCGGGCGAGGTCGTCCAGGTGATTCCCGATCCGTTCGGGAAGCTCCCCGTCGATCCAGTCGAGCCCGGCGGGAAACCGATCCTGGGCGCGTTTCAGCTCCACCATCTCGCGGCGAACCTCCGCCAGCTCGATCCCCGCCTCGACGAGAGTGATCTCCCTCTTCGCCTCTTCGGCGCGGTCCCAGGACGCCTCCAACTCGGCGAGGCGCTTTTCGTCATCGGCCAGGCGGCTCCGCGCGTCGGCGATCCGGTTCACTTCGCGCCGCGCGGCGGCGAGAGCATCCGCCTCGCTCTTCCCGAAGCGGCTGCTCCTCTCCCGCTTCTCCAGGAGCGCTTCGAGATCGTATCCGCCCTGCATCTGTTTCCGGATCATTCCGGAAAGATCTTTCTCCGTGCTCCCCTTGATATCGAAGAGATCGGCAAGGGCGAGGGTATAGCAGCGCGCCATGTGGTGCGGAGGGAGGGACGGTGCCGGGACGGGGATTCCGTCTTTCTGCCACGTCACGGCGCTTCCCATTTCCCCGTGGAGGATCGCGCCGTTGTCGCTCCAGGATGTCGCGACGTCCGCCGGGCGGGGGAGGCCCCCCCCGGGCCAGAGGATCGCCCGGATGGCGCGGCAGAGCGACGATTTCCCCGATCCGTTCGGGCCGGAGATCAGGTTGAGTTCTTCCGAGAGATCGTTCAGGACGAATGGATGTTCGATGCCGGGCAGCCGGCGGATTTCGATCGATCGGAGCTTCATGAGGGGGGCGCCTCCGAATCGTCGGCGCGCTGGGCGAGGAGTTCCTCGAGGGCGTCGATCGCGGCCGCGCGGAGGATCGCGCGAATCCGGCCGGTCTCGCCCGCGTCCGGCGGCGCGATCACCCCGGCCCAGCGGCGGTGGCCGACGGCGGCGTCCAATGCCCGCGCCCCTTCGCGCAATAGTTCTTCGCATTCGGCGCCGCCGGAGTCGAGCGCCGTGATCTGTTTCGCCAACCGGGCGGGGAGGTCGAAACCGCGGGCGATTTCGTCGATGTCGAGGATGCTTTCGCTCCGGTCGATGATCTTCTCGACGAAGCAGTACACCTCTCCGCGCCGATCGATTCGCCGGCGGTTCTCCGCAAGGAACGCGCGGATCGCCCGCCGGTGCGCCGTCCTTCCGGTCAGTGTGAACCGGCACGCCACGGCGACGGGCGGGCATGCCACACCTCCCACGCGACGCTGGATCGCGCCGAGAGCGCCATGAAGGAGATCGACCAGGGAGTCGAGAAGCTCCTCGTCGTCGCCGGATATATTTTCCACCGAAAGTTCTTCCTGTTCGTAACGGATCGGGGCGAGAGGAATCTGCGTCGCCTTTACGGCGCCGGCGCCCTCCGTTTCCACGAGCCACGGCCCATGGGGGCCCGGCTCGCCCGCGTCGAGCCCGGAGAGGGAGCCGAGATAGCCGATCGGACGGTCGGCGGCGAGCGCATCGAACGACGGCTTGTGGACATGACCGAGGAACCAACCGTCGAGGTCGGTCCCGTCGGCGAGTGCGCTTCGCGGAACCGGCGCGTATCGGCGGTCGGAACCGTCGAGATCGCAGTGGAGTACGCCGAGGGAAGCTCCCGTTCCCCTGCGGGGCCGCTCGAAGTGATCGAGGGGGTTGCCGCCGGCGCTTTTCGCCGGGAACGACCAGCCGTGGAGATGGACCGTCGTGCCGTCCCCCTCGATGACGGTGCTCTCCCACCTCCCGCCGGCGCCGAGAAGATGGAAGGCGCCGATCCGATCGGCGAGCCGCGAGAGCGCGACGCTGTCGTGGTTTCCCGCCACGGCGTACACCGGGATCCTCGCCTCTAAGAGTTGGGTGACCGCCTCTTCCACCGGGCCGAACGCCTCGAACCGATCGTCCATCGAATCGACCAGATCCCCGGCGAAGACCACGGCGTGAACCTCTTTGTCGATCGCCTCGGCCACCGCTCGTTTGAGTGCCGCGGCGGGGGTCAGATCGGCGGCGCGGAAAGGGCGCTCATCCATGTCGGCGGGGAGCCCCCCCGGCCTCCTACCGATGTGCATGTCGCCGATAAAGAGGATTCTGCACGCCATGGGGATCCTTTCGGGGAACAGGCCGGTCGGGCGAATTATGGGGAATGTCGTCGAATCCTTCAAGGGCAAAAGGAAGCGACCCTCCCGATTCAGCTGCGCGCAGGCGGCAGGGAGGCTATATTGAAAAGTGTCATGGAAGGAAGATCACACGGCCGTTTATCGTCGAGGCGGCTACGCCGCGCGACGGTCGTCGCGATGATCGCACCGGCGCTCCTCGCGTTCGGTGCCGGCCGTCCTCCTCCCATCGCCGATGGAGAGATGTTGAAAGAGCGGCTCGAAATGGTGGAGCGTCAGATCGTTCGCCGGGGAATCACCGACGAGTCGGTCCTCGCCGCCATGCGCGCCGTTCCCCGCCACCTCTTCGTCGGTGAAACGCTCCGGGACCGGGCGTATGATGATTCGCCTCTCCCCATCGGGGAGGACCAGACGATTTCCCAGCCGTACATCGTGGCGCTCATGACCGAACTGCTCCGGCCCGGTCCGGGCGGGAAGATTCTCGAAGTGGGCACCGGTTCCGGCTACCAGGCGGCGGTGCTCGCCGGTCTCGTCGATACGGTGTTCACCATCGAGATCATTCCCGAACTCGCCGCCGGAGCGTAAGAGACGCTCCGCAAGTATGGCTATGGGAACGTGGTCGTCCGGGCCGGGGACGGCTACCGGGGGTGGCCGGAGAAGGCGCCTTTCGACGGGATCATCGTCACCGCAGCGCCCGACCACGTGCCCGTTCCCCTTATCGAGCAACTCGCGGATGGGGGACGGCTGGTGATCCCCGTGGGGCGGGCGTACCAGAGTCTCATGGTGTTCGAACGGAACGGAGGGAAGCTGACCCGGAGGGATGTCATCCCGGTGCGTTTCGTGCCGATGACGGGGGAGGCGATGGAGAATTGATTACCCGCCGGGCCGCGCCGCGTCAGCGGAAAGCCTGCTCCTCCAGGATCCCGTACTCTTTCGCCTTCTCCTCGTCTCCCCGCGCGGACGCGAGAAGCGCGGCGGTACGGAAGACCATCCAGCGCTCTTCGGCCGGATGTTCATGCACCGAACGATATTCCCCCCTCTTCTTCTCGTAGACGTACCGGGGAGGATCGTTTCGTTCCACCGATTCGAGGAGGGGCCGCAGAAGTTTCTCCGCCTCGTCCGTCTCTCCCGAAACGGCTTCGACGTGGGCGAGCAGGGCGACGGCGAAATCGTTCCATTCCGCGTGGGCGATCGCCTCTTCGAGATGCTTTTTCGCCTCTTCCATATTCCCGCTGTAGAGTTCGACGAGTCCCGCGGCCGCCTCGACGTCGGTGTTCACCGGATCGAGAACGGTCGCTTCTTCGAGCTGCGCACGCGCGTCTTCGAGACGCTCTCGCCGGGCGAGGTATTTCGCGTAGTCCACCCTCAGCTCGACGATGCCGCTTCGCCGCAGGAGCGCCTTCCGGAAGAGGGCATCCGCCTTCTCCGGCCTCCCGTTGAAACCGTACGCCTCGGCGAGTCCCCATAGCGCATCGGGGTTATCGTCCTGGTATTCGAGGACCCACAGGAACGATTCGCGGGCGAGTCTCAGGTCGCCCCTGCCGAGGTAGGCGCCGCCCAAGGCGAGTTCGATCTCCCACCGCTGATCTCTCCCGACCGCGTCCCGCCCCTTGAGGAGGATCGCGATCCGATCCGATTGCGAGCCGGTGGCATGAAACACCGCTTCCGAGCTTGCCCGCCACGGCGCGGCGGCCGTGGGATGACTTTTCGTGGCGAGACCGCCCGCCTCGACGGCGGCGCCGTCCTCACCGAGAATCGACCGGGTGCGTGCGAGGGCGCAGAGCGCCTCCTCGTCTTCGCCTGATCGGTCGAGCGCTTTCTCGAGAAACGCGACGGCGCTCTCGAGCCTCCCGTTCTCGATCTCGTCCGAAGCCGCCGCCACGTAGGCCGGGGCGTAGTACTTCGCGATCGACGTATCCGCCACCAATCCGCCCACCAGGGAGATCAGCTCCGGATCGAGTTCCTCGAGCCTCTCTCTCACGATTTCTCGCGTGTCATACTCGTCCCGCTTCGGACTGTAGATCGAGTTCATCCCCTCGGCGAAGTACTCCCACTCGCTCGATCCCTGGTACCGCGTGACGAATGTCTTCTTCCCTTCCGCCTCTCTCTTTTTCGCCTTGCGGTACTGTTCCCGGATCAGGCGTTTCTCTTCGGGCGTCAAGATACTGTGCACCTGGTGGGTCAGCTCATGGAGCACCGTGTTGTACCTGCCGAAAATCGTCCGCTCCACATCCTCCACGCCGGTCACGGTGTGGAAACCGCCGCAGCCGCGCACGTCGTCCCACAGTCGGGAGTCGTACGAGATTCTCAGGTCGGCCATCAGTTCCTGGTGGGGCGTTTCGGAGAGCTTCTCGTAGAGCGGCTTGATGTAATATGTCGCCCCCGCACCGACGAGCACCGGGATGAATCTCGCCCACGGTTCGATCGAAAGCGCCACGCGCTTCCGGTGTCTCGGTGTGAGAGCGTTGTAGTTCACGACGAAATCTTCGATCCCTTCGATTTCGGGCATCGGCGTCTCTTCGAACACCTTCTCGTATTCCGCGCGGTGGACGTTGACTCTGAGCTTCTTCTGTTCCATCGCCTTCGCGAAGCCGTTGTGCGCCCTTCCGTAGTCGGGACATCGATCGAGGGACGCGCGAAAGTGGGTGATCGCGGAGTCGGACTCCCCCTCGTCCCAGAAGAGCGTGCCGAGGTAGAGATCGGGGTCGGCGAGGTCGGGGTGTTCCCGCCGGATATTGATCAACAGCGCCCTCGCCACACCGCGCCGCCCCCCCGCGATAAGCCGCGCCGCCTCGTGAAGGGTGGGCGCCGTCGATTCGTCCTCGGCGTCGTCGGGAAACGCCGCCGGGTAGGCCGCTTCCAACTCCGTGTAGTTCATATCGGAATAGCCATTGCCGAGCATGTAATGGGCTCTCTCGTTATACGGATCCCACTCGAGCGCCTCCCGCGAAAGGGCGATCGCTTCGCGTGTTTCCCCCAGACGAATCTGCAACGACGCGAGCGTGTTGATCAGGTGCGGTGTCGGGGGGCCCGCCTCGAGAGCGCGGTCGCCGAGAAGGGCGGCGCCGTCGAAATCGTTCCGCTTGTACGCCACAAGGAGGAGGCCTTCGAGTGCCGCGACGCCTTCCTCCGGGTCGCCCGCCAGGGCGAGCGCCTCCTCGTAGAAGGACTTCGCCTCCTCGTATCGAAGGAGCCTGTAGAGAAGAGCGCCCCCGGCGAGGCGACCCGCCGCGGAGGCGACCTGTTCGTCGATCCGCTTCGCGGAGGCTTCGTCGAGGGCGGCGAGATCTTCGCGGGCCGAGAGGATCTTCGCCCGGCGGCGGAAGGAACGATCCGACTCGCCGAATATCGAAATTGTCGAATCGAGCATTGCGGCGGCCTTGTCGAAATCGTAACGGATCAGGAGGATGTCGATGCGAAGGAGCGCCGCCTTTTCGCGGTCGATGTCGTCTCCATCGGGAAGCGTCTCCAAGAGGGCGCGGGCTTCGTCGAGGCGCCCGATACGGACCAGCGTTTCGGCGCGTTCGAGCGCGTCGAGGGAGCTGTCGCGAAGCGTCGCCTCGAACGCCGCCCGACCCGCGCGGACCGGCTCGAGAAAACGCCCCGCCGCGCCGGACGGCGCGAGAATGAGAAGCACGATCATCGATAAGATGCGGAGCGGTCTCACCTTTCCTCCTCCTCGGGCGGTCGCGCGTTCGCGATCATTCGAACAGCATAGGGTAAGGGGCGAATCGGGACAAGGGGGCAACCGCCTCAGCGCCGGCGGGGGAGGAATTCATCGAGCCCCTCCGATTCGAGGCGGTTGCATAGGGCGGCGAAATTCGCCACATCGTCTTCCATCGACGTGGAGGCGAGCTTCACGAGGCGTGTTCTTACCGGCACGCTCTCAAGACCGATATGGGCGAAGACGTCGTCGAGCGTCGCTTGGTGGTTTTCGGAGTGCAGGAGATGGTCTTCGTAGCGCACCCGGATCGCTTCGATCCCCTCGAGCACTTCGTCCTCCTCGCGGTTGTGCTCGATCCGGAGTTTCATGTCGCGGATCAGCCTGTCGCAGTCGATATCGATGCGGATCGGTTTCACGTGCGAGCGGTCGGTGGTGCTTGAGAAGCCGCGGGCTTCGTAGATCTGGTTGCTCAAGCTCTGCCTGAGAATATCTTTTCTTCGTAGATGAATGAATTTCCAGCCCGAACGATGAAGGCCGTGAAGGAACTTCTTATGATCGCGGATCTTCTGATCCCGGGTGAGCTGATAGACTTTCACTTTGAAGCCGTATGCGCTCTTCCCGCCGCGCGATGCGCGCCGGGAACACCCCTCGACATACGCTCCTGGGAAAAGGATCCGTCCGTAGATTCTCCGGTTGAAGATCTCCCTGTCGCAAAGGAGCGACGGATGGCAGTTCAACAAGCTGACGAGGAGCGTGCTTCCGCTTCTTCCCTGGGCGAAGATGAGAAACCGTGTGCGCGGCCGCTTCGCACCCGGCAGGAATCGCGCGGCGTAGGCGGTGAACTTCTCGAACCGGCGGGAGGGTCGGCTCACCTCTCTTCCCCGGATCGGTCGTCGCTTCTCCGCGCCGCGAGAAGGCGCCGCGCGATCCGTTGCCGCCGGACGACGCGGCCGAGAAGGATCGCACCGAACGCGCCGAGCGAGATACCGCGAAAGAGCGAGCCGCCCCGGTTGCCGCCCATGGCGGCGCCGGCGAGAGAGAGGATCCCCGCCAGGAGAAACGCGATGCCCGCCACGACGAGCCAGACGTTTCCCCCGCTCTTCCCCCGACGGTGCGGCGTGCCCATGCTCCGGCCCCCTACGCCGCCGACCGCGCCTTGCGCGCCAGGAACCAGGTGACCGCCGCGAAGAAGAGGATCGACACGAGGGAGGAGTCGAGCAGCCGGATCGGCAGTTGAACCTTGAAGAAAATGAGTGTCGCCAGGATCACACCGGTGATCGCCTCGCCCGCCACCAAGCCGGACGATACGAGGACGCCCCTGTTCTGGGCGCGTTCCGCCTCGTCGACGCCGGTGCGCCGTCGCACGGCGCGGCCGACGAGAAGACTCAGTAGCCCGCCCACCAAGATCGGCACCGAAAGCGACAGGGGGAGATAGATTCCCACCGCCACCGGCATGACGTGCGCACGGAACGATGAGCCCCGGGCGAGAAGCGCCCGGTCGATGATGATGATGGCGATTCCGGTGAGCGCCCCGGCGAGGATCATCCCCCACGGGAGCGTGCCTCCCTGGAAGAGGGTCTGTGTGAGGCTTGCGAAGAGTGTCGCTTGGGGGGCGCGGAGTTGATCGCCGATGCCGTACGCGCTGTGGAGCACGATCAGGATCGGGGCGATGATGAACGCCGGTACCACGACGCCGAGCACCTGCGCCCACTGTTGCTTCACCGGCGTCGCTCCCACGAGATAGCCCGTTTTCAGATCCTGGGAGACGTCGCCCGCCGTGCATGCCGCGCAGCAGACCACGCCGGCGATGCCGAGCACCGAGACGATCCCCGTGAGGCCGCTGGCGCCCAGGAGAAGGAGAAGCCCGGAGGCGAAAAGCACCGTGCAGATCGTCATCCCTGAAACCGGGTTGTTGCTGCTCCCCACGAGGCCGACGATATAGCTCGACACGGCGACGAAGAAGAATCCGGCCACCGTCATGATCAGTCCCGCCACGATGCCGACCCACGCGGTATGGGCGAGGTGAATGTAGAGTCCGAAAATGAAGGGAAGAAGAAGAAGGAGGAAGATGCCGAGCTGCTTCATCGGCATATCTCTATCGGTGCGTGGCACTTCGTCGCCTTTGCGGCCGCGTCTCCCGCCGAACCCCCCGGCAAGACCCTTGCGGATCCCGTGCCGCACGCTCCAGATCGACCAGAGACCACCGACCACCATGGCGCCCACCCCCATGAATCGGATCTGTTCGTTCCAGATCCCCTCGGCGAAGGCGACGTAATCGGTCACGTCGCCCATCCCGGTGACGGCGACATACCAGGGTATGGCGACGAGCCAAGCGATCGCCCCGCCGAGGGTGATGAGGATCGCCACGTTCGGCCCGACGATGAAGCCGACCCCGAGGAGGGCGGGGGAGAGATCGCTTCCGAAGTAGAGCACCGTGTTGCCGGCCCGCGCCGCCCACGCGACCGTCCCCTTGATCAGGGCGATTCCGCCGACGAGTACCTTGAAGACGACGCCGACTCCCATCGCCTGGAACACCGTGGCAAGCCCGGTGCCCCCCTCCTCGCCCGCCTCGAGAACTTCGGCGCATGCCCGCCCTTCAGGGTAGATCAGCTCCTTCTCCTCGATGATCAACGCCCGCCGGAGGGGAATCATGAAAAGGACGCCGAGGGTGCCGCCGAGGGCGCCGATCAACGTGACCGGCCAGTAGTGGAAGTTGTGCCACGCCTTCGTCAGCACGAGCGCCGGCACGGTGAAGATAATCCCCGCCGCCACCGATTCACCCGCAGAAGCGATCGTTTGAACGATATTATTCTCCAGAATAGTTCCACGGCGGAGGATTCCCCTGAGAATACCCATGGAGATCACCGCCGCAGGAATAGAAGCGGAAACGGTCATTCCGGCGTACAGCCCGAGATACGTGTTCGCGGCGGTCATCACCAGGCCGATGATCAGGCCGAGGCCGACGGCGATGACGGTGGTTTCGGCGGGGCTCTTCGTCGCCGGCACGAACGACCGGCCGGGGGATTGGCTCATTTTTCCCTTGCGCTCCACAGGTCGGTTTGAGGAAAGAAGCTGCTCCAGGCGAACCAGAACGCCTGGGTGGCCGGTATTTCCCTAAGCCGCCCTCCGGCCGATTCCCCGCGGCTCACGTTCCAGAGCGCCCCCGTCCGGTCATCCTTCATGCGCAGCACGCCGTCATCGACCGAAGGTTCGAAGCGGAGAACGTTGCCCTGGAAGGTTCGATCATACACGAAAGCGGTCTTTTCCGTCGCGATCCAGGCGACCACCACCGGCACGCCCCCCACCTCGGTGTTGACCACAGGATGATCGTCGAGGGCGCCGGCGGGAAACGCCGCCTTTCCCGCTCCGATCCGGACACCGACGACGAGATCTTTCCCGCCGAGCCTCGAGTCGGCGTTCTTCCGGCCGAAAATGCCGTTCATCGAATCGTCGGTGAAGTACCTCTCGTATGCCGACCCCTCCTCGCGTCCCCCGTCCTTCAGCAGGACCTTCGTATCGGGCCACGCCTTCTTCCACTCCCGCCACGTGGTCTGCACGCTCGGGAAAACGATGAGCTTCTCTCCTTCGCGATCACCGGAGATGCACTCGCCGAGCACATGGCTCCACAGCGAGCGACTCTCCCGATCGAACATGATGAGCGAATCTTTCCAGAGTTTTCCTGAAACGCCGAAGGTAAGCACGGTGCCCTTCCGCTTCCGCTCATACACGATGGCGGTGTAGCACAAAGGTCACCAAGTCGCGGCGATCGCCGTTCCCCCGAGCACGTCGTTGACGATCTCATGCCGGTCGAGGTGCCAGGTGGAGTACGCTTTCGCTTCACCGCCCGCGTGGACGCCGATCACCATTTCATCGGGCCGGAGAAAACTGTCCGCCTCGGAGGCGGTCACGAAGACGGGGTTGTCGATGGCGGGGATGGCGTCGAAGTCGAGCACGGTGTACATCGGATCACCACGGACGAACACCGTGTCGCGGACCCCCTCGGCGCGGGGTGCGCCGTGCGGAACAGGTAAGAGAAGAAGGAGGAAAGCGGCTGCGGTTTTCTTCATACGGTCAGCCCTTTCCCTTTCCGCCGCCGCAGATCCGGTCGACGATTCGCTTCTCCATCCCTTCGGGAACGGGCGTATTCTCACGTTCGGCGGCGGCTTGCTCCCGGGCGAGCCGGCCGATGAGGCCGATCTGCTTCAGTAAGCGACGGCAGTTCGAGCACATCATCAGGTGGAGCCGGAGGAAGAGCTTTCCGAAGAACCCGGTCGTCTCCATCGATCCGTCGGAGATCATTTTCGCCGTATCACGACACGACAGCATCGCTCACCCTCTCTCCACTCCCTTCGATTCGAGGCACTCGCGCAATCCGTTTCGCGCGCGGTAGAGGAGCACGCCGAGATTCGTTCCCGTGACGTCGAGAATCTCGCAGATCTCCATCGTGGGAAACCCCTCCACTTCCTTGAGAACGAAAGCGTTTTTCTGCTTTTCGGACAGCCCTTCGAGACATTCGCCGATCATGGCGCGAAGCTCGCCGTCGTTGAAGATCTCCTCGACATCCCTCGGCGGGCGGATCCAGTGACCGTTCGAATCGAAGCGCGACTCGATCACGTCGTCGATCGAATCGTGGGCCTCGCTCTTCTTCCGCTTCCGTCTCGATTCGGCGATCTTGTTGTAAAGAATACCGAAGAGCCACGTCCGGATGTGGGATCTCCCCTCGAACCGGGCGATATTCTGGACGAACGCGGTGAGCGTCTCTTGGACCGCCTCTTCGGCCTCGTCTTCCCGGAGTCCCGCCCCGAGGGCGGCGCGAAAGATCTGCTTCCCGTAGGCGTGCACCACGGCAGTGAGTGCTTCTGGGTCCTTCTTCCTTACACGGTCGAGAAAATCGGGGTCTGAAAAGTTCAAGCCGCCCCCTTCACCCGGATGGCCGAGCGGGTTCCATCGAAACGGAGAAAGCGTACCAGCTTCGCCTGTGGGTGGCAACAGCGCCTCCCATATTTCAGGTGCGCCGGGCGGTGAGGGCTTGTACACTTCGCCTCATGACGATCGAGATCGCCATTCTCTTCGCCATTCTCACCGGAATGGCTTGGCTCTTTTTCACCGAAAAGCTGCCCGTCGATCTCACCGCGTTCGCAGGACTCGTCGTTCTAGTACTCGCCCGGTTCATCGCCCCGAGCGAGGCGTTCACCGGATTCGCCTCTCCCGCGGTGATCACCATGCTCTCCATCTTCTTCGTGAGCGGCGCGCTCCTTTACACCGGAGTGGCCGACTTTGTGGGGCGGCAGGTGCACAGGATGATCGGCGGTAACGAGACGCTCCTCGTCGTGGCGATCATGCTCGTCGCGGGCGGGCTGTCGGCGTTCATGAACAATATCGCCGCCACGGCGGTGCTCCTCCCGGCGGTGGCGAGCATCGCGAAGAAGACGGGCGTCTCCCCGTCCCGCCTCTTCATCCCCCTGTCGTTCGGCGCGATTCTCGGCGGCACCACCACGCTCGTCGGCACGCCGCCGAACATTCTCGCGGCCGATATGCTCCGTGAAAGGGGCCTCGAGTCGTTCTCTCTCTTCGATTTCGCCCCCCTCGGTCTCACGCTCCTGCTGGGCGGCGTCCTTTTCATGATCACTTTCGGAAAGCGTCTCCTCCCGAGGAGGGATATCAGTGAGAGCGCCGGGCCGGAAAGCGATCTCGCGCACACGTACAGGCTCGAGGAGAATCTCTTCTCCATCCGGATACCGTTCGGTTCCGCCCTCGACGGCATGACGCTGCGCGAGACGAAGCTCGGTACCGCGCTCGGCGTGCAGGTGGTAAGCATCATCCGGGAAGGGAGACGCGAGCTCGCCCCTTCCGGGTCGTCCACCCTCCTCGGCGGCGACCGCCTCGTGGTCCAGGGGAAATACGCAGATGTCCAGAATCTTTTCCGCGTGCAAGGGGTGGCGATCGCCGACGCCGAGCCCGACGATCTCAGCCGCGCCGAGGGAAGGGTGAGCGGGATCACGGCGCGGGTGAGGGCCGACTCGATGTTCGAGGGGAAGACGCTGAGACAGCTCCGTTTTCGCGAGAAACTCGGTGCCGTGGTGATCGCCATACGCAGGGGCGGAGAGTTGATCGATACCGAACCGGCCGACGTCCGGCTCAGAGAAGGGGACGAGCTTCTCGCCATCGGAACGCTCGTCCAGCTCGAAGAGGTGGCGCTCCAGGGAGGATTCGAAGTGGCCCGCATGGGACGCTCCACCTTCGAGGACTTGAGGGGGCATCTCTTCCAGATGGCCATTCCGGAAGACTCCGCCCTGGAAGGGGAGACCATCGCGAATCTCGGCATGTCCCGACTGATGGGGCTGACCATCGCGGGGATCCGCCGCGACGGAAAGACACGCCTCGCCGTGGCGCCCGAGGAGAAACTCCGCGCCGGGGATCGCCTTCTCGTGACGGGGAAGCCGGAGCGGATCCGCTCCCTTCTCAGCCTCGGCGGCATCGAGGTCGACCGGAACGTGACCGAATCGCTCATCCTTTCCGATGAAATCGGTCTCGTCGAGGCGACGCTGGCGCCCCGTTCGATGGCGGCGGGCAAGACGCTGGTCGATCTCGATTTTCATGAACGCTTCGGCCTGCAGGTGCTCGCCCTCTGGCGCGAGGGGAAGCCGATCCATTCCGGCCTCTCGCGCCTGAGGCTCCGCTTCGGCGACGCGCTCCTCATCCAGGGACCGTGGAGTCGGATCCGCGTGTTCGGGAGGAGCGGCGATTTCGTCACCCTTTCGCCGCAGGCGCAGGAACCGCGCCGCTCGAAGAAGGCGCCCTTCGCCGTGGGCGCCCTCGTCCTGATGGTCGCTTTCGTCGTGGCCGGCTGGCAGCCGATTCACGTGGCCGCCTTCACCGCCGCCACGCTCGTGGTCCTTTTCGGCGCCATCACCATGGAAGAGGCCTACCGAGCCGTCGAATGGCGCGCCGTCTTCCTCGTGGCGGCGATCCTGCCGGTGGGGATCGCCATGGAGCGCACCGGCGCGGCGGCCCTTCTCGCACGCACCGTGACCGACATCGCCGGCCCGTACGGGCCGTACGCCGTACTCGCCGGGCTCGTTCTCCTCGCGAGCGCCCTGAGCCAAGCGCTCGACGGGGCCCCCGCGGTGGTGCTTCTCACGCCGGTGGCGCTCCAGGTGGCGGAAGAGATGGGCATCTCCGACCGATCGGTGATGATGGGCGTCAGTCTGGCGGCGTCGGCGGCGTTCATGACCCCCTTCAGTCACAAAGCGAATCTCCTCGTCATGGGCGCCGGCGGCTACCGCGTTTCCGACTACCTCCGTGTCGGCACGCCGCTGACGATCCTCCTCCTCGCCCTCCTTGTCGTTCTGGTGCCGGTGTTCTTCCCGTTTCATTAAACACCGATTTATTTTGTAACCCGGTTGACGGCAACCTGTTGGCAATGTTTGTCACCTTTGCTCCTTGTCAGGGAAGCGGTCGATCCTTATCGTATGCGCGAGAGGTCGCGGCACCGATCCGTGCCGTGGAAGCAAACGATGACACCATCGATTACGGGGTCGCCGTTCACCCGGCATGACGAATCCGGTCCCGGATCTCGAACAGCTGAAGGAATGGTGTGATCTTGAGTGACGAACAGAAAGTGAAGCGCTTCGTCGTACCCCGCTACGCGATCAACAAACTGAGTTTTGCCGGTTTCGTGATGCTCCTGTTCACCGCCGGAACGATGGTCGTCGCCCTCGCCCTGGCGGCGATCATCGGCGAATCGAATCCCTACATGGGGATTTTCGTGTACATGGTACTTCCCTTCTTCCTTCTCATCGGAATGGGGCTGATTCTGATCGGCATGTACTTCACCCGGCGGAAGGTGAAGCGGCTCGGCGACGAGGCGATACCGAGAAGACCGCGCATCGATCTGAGCAAGAGCGCTCACCGGAACACGATGTACATGATCATTGCGGGTGTGCTCTTCTATATCGTGCTCAGCGTCGTGGGGAGCTACGGTGCCTACCATCACAGCGAATCGGTGGAGTTTTGCGGCGAGACGTGCCACGTGGTGATGGAACCGGAGCGTGTGGCGTACCGCAACTCGACGCACGCGCGGGTGGCGTGCACCGCGTGTCACGTCGGACCGGGCGCGGGCTGGTACGCGAAATCGAAGCTCTCGGGCGCGTACCAGGTGTACGCGGTGTTGACCGACAAGTTTCCCCGCCCGATTCCGACGCCCATCGACAATCTGCGACCCGCGCAGGAAACGTGCGAACAGTGCCACTGGCCGGAGAAGTTCTTCGGCGCCCAACAGAGGATTTTCGACCACTACATGTATGATAAGGAAAACACGTACTGGCCGATCAACATGCTGATCAAGACGGGCGGTGGAAGCCCGACCACGGGCCACACGTCGGGAATCCACTGGCACATGAACATCCAGACGGAAGTGGAGTACATCGCCCGCGACGAGAAGCGGCAGGACATCCCGTGGATCCGGATCACGGATCGCCAGACCGGCAGGGTGACGATCTACCAGAACGATGACGATCCGCTCACCGACGAGGAGATCGCCGCGGCCGTGCCGCGGAAGATGGACTGCATGGACTGCCACAACCGGCCGAGCCATAAGTTCCGGTCGCCCACCTACGCCGTCGACTATGCCATCAGCACGGGGGCGATCGACCGGTCGATCCCCGAGATCAAGAGGGTCGCCGAGCAGGCACTCATCGGGGACTATGCCACAAGGGAAGAGGCGGAACACGGCATCGCCAACACGATTCTCACGTTCTATCTGAACAACTATCCCGACTTCAACCGCGAGAATATCGGGCTGATCGACCAGGCGGTGGCTGCGACACAGTACCAGTACAGCCAGAACTTCTTCCCCGAAATGAAGGTCCGCTGGGACGAATATCCGGACAACATCGGCCACTTCATCTCCCCGGGGTGCATGCGCTGCCATACCGGGAGTCACAGGAGCAGCGACGGCCGCGAACTGACGCGCGACTGCAGGGCGTGTCATGCGATCATCGCTCAGGGGACGGGGGACCGGGCGCAGATGGCCGTCAATGAAGAGGGTCTCGATTTCGAGCACCCCGAGGATATCGACGACGCGTGGAAGGAGATCGGCTGTTTCGAGTGCCACACGGGAACGCAGCCGTAAGAAATTATCCGATAACCGGATAAGGTTATCAGAACCGTGGAAAACATTGACGTCCCCGACGATTTGGTCAAGAATCCGACGGAGGAACGCCCCGGCACGGCTTGTTACTCGTTCGGAACCGTCGATCCCGCGGGATGATCGATCCCGGGATGGTGGAGAAGGAGGAAGGATCATGACTCGGAGCCACCTTCAGGCTGTAATCCCGATTGTGACGGCGTGCGTCATTCTTGCCGCCGGGTGCGGAGACGACAAGAAAATCGTCGAGGTCGCCGCCACGTCGCCGATCGAGGTGGACGTGGTCGTCTCCTCCGATTCGATCGATACCGGGGTGAAAGTGACCGTCCAGGCGGTCGCCACGGTGACCGGATCGGAATCGAAACTGGACAACCTGGCCTACCACTGGGTGGCCACGGGTGGGGCGTTCGCCGACGCCGACGTCGACAGCACCGTCTGGACCGCCCCGGACAGCAGCTCTCTCTATACATTAAGTGTAACCGTTACCGATGGAGAGGTGGTGGGCATCGGCACGGCGGACATCCAGGTGGGCGAATATGTTCCCGCCGACAGCCCGTTCTACAGGGGGGCGTCGTACTGTTCCCTGTGCCACTCCCAGGACGAGGGCGACTTGGACCAGTATCTCGCATGGTCGCAAAGCGCCCATGCCGGCGCGATCGGCGCCCTCGAGGAGATCGGCCAGGAAGAGAATAGTTACTGTCTCGGCTGCCATACCGTGGGATCGGAAGGGCTGAATGCGGATGCGAACGCCGACAACGGCGGCTACGATGAAACCGCCGTCGATCGCCTAGCCGGTGTTCAATGTGAAAACTGCCATGGTCCTGCGAGCGATCATCCCGGAACGGACGGCGCGCTCGGCTCGGTGGAAATCAGCTTTGCGGCGGATCTGTGCGGCGCATGCCATACCGGCGAACACCATCCCACCTTCGACGAATGGGAGCAGTCGGCGCACAGCGGTACGGTGGAAGGATATGCCCAGCAATCGACATCGTGCGCCAAGTGCCACAACGGCTACACATCGGTGGAGTATCTCGACTCCGACGATCCCGACAACTTCGCCGACCCCGAAGAGGTTCCCTCGGAAGAACTCGCCGTGACGTGTGTCGTCTGTCACGACCCCCATGGAAACGACAACCCGGCCATGCTCCGAAACGCATCGGTCAACGATGCGGTTCTCCCCAACGCCGTGTATGTCGAATCGGCCGGCGCGGGGAGACTCTGCATGGCGTGCCATAACGGGCGTCGCACCGAGGAGGATGTGGCCGAACAGCTCTCCGGCGGATCGTCCCATTTCGGCCCTCACCACGGTGTGCAGGGCGACATGCTCGCCGGTGTGAACGCGTACGAAGAGATCGACACGACGTTCACCTTCGCCTCGAGCAAGCATATTCTCGTGGAAGATGCGTGCGTCACGTGCCATACCCATCCCCACGAAGGGGACTTGGAGAACGGGATCGCCAACTTCACCGGCCACTCGTTCGCCCCCACGGTGGAGGCGTGCGAACCGTGCCATGGGACGCTCACCGATTTCACCGACGTGGTCGCCAAAGAGGACTTCGACGGCGACGGCGATGTGGAAGGAGTGCAAGACGAGGTGCAGGGATTGATGGATCTGCTCGAGGAGACGATCACCGATCTCGATCCTTCCACGCAGGCCGATTTCGAGGCGGATTTCGAAGGGGCGATCGGCGACACGGCGATCAGCACCCTCGCCCAGCGCAAAGCAGGCTACAACTGGGCGTTCGTCGCGTTCGACGGGTCGAAGGGCGTCCACAACACGACCTACGCCGTACAGTTGCTGCAGCAGAGCATCGAGTCTCTCGACACGGGGAAGCTGGCGAAGGCTTATATGCTCATCGACGGGAAGTAGGCGATGCGCTCGGCGCGGCGGTTCGATGCCGCCGGGAGATAAGGTAATGCGAAACACCCTCCCGAATGGAGTCCGCCCGGTGCACAGGGTCGGACGGCTCTTCCTCCCGGCGGTGCTTTCCCTCCTCGTTCCGGTCGTGAGCCGGGCCGATGCCCCGCCCGCGAACGACCTGTCGTGGTGGCTCCGGCTTCGCTCGACGGGATACGCCTTCCAGACGGTCGACCCGTCGAATTCCGGGACAGACCGCTTCGGTGCGTACCAGGGCGTGGAGGGGGGGGTGAGGGGACTCGCCCGGGGGCGGGTCACCCTTCGCGTCTCCGGCAGGCTCGCCGATGATTTTCGTCTTTCGGAAAGAATCACCGATCGCGCCCGGCTCTACTCGGCCTACATCGATGCCGCCCTCCCCGGGCATACCCGCGCGCGGCTCGGGAGGCAGTTCGTGCAGCAGGAGGCGACCGGACTCACCCTGGACGGCCTCTTCCTCGGTGTCCGCAAGGGCCGCCGATGGGAAGGTTCGATCTGGGGAGGTGTGCGCGCCCCGCTCATTACGGAATACCGCGACAGGACGGGCGATTTCGGTGAAGATCCCGCCGTCGGGATCCGACTCGTCGCGCGGGGTGGGCGTGGGGCGAGAATCGCCCTCGGTTACGCCTACCGGGAGCGCGACGGCATCGTGTCGTCGAGGCCTATCGGGGCGGGTGTCTGGTGGACCCCCTTGAAAAGCGTACGGGCGACGGGGCGCGCCGCCTACGATCTCGCCCGTGAAGTGTGGGATCGCGCCGAGTTCCGCGTCCGCTGGAAGCCGGTGCGCACCGGCATCGCACTGGCGGCGCAATACGTCGACCGGAGCAATCGCGCCGACGCCGCCTCCTGGTTCTCTCGCTTCACCGGCGTGGAGCGCTCGCGCCTCGGTAGGGTGACGGCGCGCTACGACCGGAAGGACCGGTTCGGGGGCGAGATCGAGTACTCCGGCGCCTTCGTCGGTGAACGGACCTCCACGCGGCTCGGCGGGGCGCTCATCGTGCCGGGCGGCAGGGTCGGCTATTCCGCCAGGCTCGGCGACGCCGGCGAAGAAAGCTCGGTGTACGGCGATTTCTCGATCGATCCGCTCCGGTGGCTTCGCCTGGCCGGTGGGGCGAGGATCAGCACGTATGCCCTCTTCGAAGACGCGCCGTCCGACGAGGAGCGGGACCTGACCACCGCGTGGGCACGGGTACGACTCGTCCCCGCGCGGGGAAGCGCTCTCACCGTGGAGGCGCAGAGAGTGGAAAACCCGGCCTACTCGGAGGACTACCGGTTCCTCGTCGGTCTCGACTTGACCGCCGGGGGCGGCGATCTTCCCTCGGGTTGGAACCGGAGGGGAGGTGTGGCCCGATGAACGGGAAACTTCCCGCCCTCCCGATCGTACCGTTCCTCCTCATTGCAGGGATGACGTTTGCCGACACGGACGGCGCCGGCCCTCTTCCCCCGGTTCACGGTATCCATTTCGAAATGGAAGTGTCGTGCGAGACATGCCACGAAGGGGCGCTCACCTCTCTTTCAGGTGTCGATCGACTTCTTCCCCGAAAGGATGTCTGCGCCGACTGTCACGACGTGGACGATACCGGCGAATGCTCGATGTGCCATTCGGGTGTCGCACCGGCCCGGCCGCTCGAGGGGAAGAGCGCCAGCGCGGTGAACTTCCCCCACGCCGTGCACGTCGCCCGGGAAATGACGTGTGCCGGATGTCACGGCGGCACCGACGGTGCGGAGCCGTCGATCCCGTCGATGGCCGCGTGCCGTTCGTGTCATGCCACCGTTTCGGGATTGGAAGGGTGCTCGTCGTGCCACGGGGAAGGGGAACGACTCGTCCCCGGCACCCACGACGCCGGCTGGCTCTGGTACCACGGCGCGGAATCGCGTTTCGACCAGAGCAGCTGTGACAACTGCCACACTCAGTCCGATTGCCAGAACTGTCACGCCGGCGACAACGTGAGACCCCGCAGCCACAGGCTGAACTACGAATGGGATCACGCCCTCGACGCCAGGGGAAACGAGTTCGAGTGCTCGTCGTGTCATGGGGAGCCTTCGTTTTGCCGCTCGTGCCACCTGGAGAACAACGTGCTGCCGTCGGACCACTCCCGCGGCGATTGGCTCGTGCCGGGTGACGGCGGTCGACACGCCGAAGAGGGGCGTTTCGATCTCGAAAGCTGCATCGCCTGTCACGATACCGATGGGTCGATCCCGGTCTGCGCCCGGTGTCACGGGGAAGGGGAATGATGAGGAAGCGAACCGTATCCGTCTCTCGGTCGTTTACGCCGATCTCCGGGGGATCCTGGGCGGGCGCGGCAATCTTTCTTCTCCTCGCGCTCGCCGGTTGCTCCGAGAGGAATCTCCCCACCGAAGTGGAGAGTCACGGCAGTGACTGGAACAAGATCTCCTCGTCCGATTTTCACGGGAACCGGGTCGTTCTCTTCGGGCCGGATGGGTGCGAGGCGTGTCACGGTGGCGACTGGCGCGGGCGTGGCGAGGCACCGAGCTGTTACGAGTGCCACGAAGGACCGGGCGGACATCCGAGCCGGTGGATGGACGAATCGTCCACCAGGTTCCACGGCAAGGCGGTCGAACAGAGCGGTCCGTCGCCCTGCGCCGCATGTCATGGCGACGACTTCAGGGGCGGTTGGAGCGGCGTGTCTTGCGATACGTGTCACGGCTCCGGTCCGAGCGGTCATCCCGACGGCTGGGTCGACGTGAATTCTCCGGCGTTTCACGGCATCGAGGTCGAAGGCGGCGGGATCGACGACTGTACGAGATGCCACGGATCGACCCTCGCCGGCGGAACGAGCGGCGTCGGTTGCGGAGATTGCCACCCGGGGTTCTGAAGGCCGGCACAGGGTGGAGCTGCAGGGGGGCGCCCTTTGCCCGGCGTTTTTCATCGCTACACCAATTCCATCTCTTTCCGGATCACCTTCTGGCTCACCCTGGTGATCTGTGCGATCGTCTCGTTTCACATCTACCTCGTGAGTCCCGAGAAGCGATTCTATGAGCAGAAGTCGCTCGAATCGGAGCGTCTCGCCCGGGTGATCGAGTCGCACCTGGTCACGGAAATGATGAGCGGGGCCTTGGACAATGTGCAGATCCATCTGGAGAGGCTCTCGGGGGAGAGCGGAATCCACAGGGTGGAGATCATCAGCGCCTCCGACAGTAAAGTTCATTTCTCAACCGAATCCTCGCGGCGCGGCAAGGTGGTCGACCGGATGAGCGACGACCCGTGCGTGAGGTGCCACGCCCTCGCCGGCGGGCCTCCGCCCCGCCTCGTCTTTAACGAGACGGGCGTGGGCCGCATATTCGCCGTCGACCACCTCCTGCTGAACAGGAAGGAGTGCGCCGGCTGTCACGCGGATGACGGGCCGGTGATCGGCAACCTTCTCGTGGAGATCAGCCTCACCGACGTCGACTACGCCATGCTCCGGGCCGACCGCCGGCTGATGGTGAGCGGCGGCGCACTCCTCCTCGTTCTTCTCGTCGGCGTGGCGTACACGGTCCACCATTTCGTCGGGCGGCCCGTCGCCCGGCTCGTGGGGAAGATGAATCGGATCGAATCGGGCGACCTCGCGGTGGAGATCCCGATCAGCGCGGACAACGAGTTCCGCTATCTCGAGGTGGCGTTCCGGAACATGGTGGGAAAACTGCGGGAGGTGTACGCGGGCATGGAAAGGACGATCCGAAGCCGCACCCATTCGCTCTATGAAACACAGGCGCAGGTGATCCACCAGGAGAAACTCGTCGGGATCGGCCAACTCGCCGCCGGCGTGGCGCACGAAATCGGGAACCCGCTCACCGCCATCGACTCGCTGGCGCAGCTGATCGCCGTGGAGACCGACGACCCGAAGGTTCTCGAGAAGGTGGAGACCATCCAGGGCCAGGTGTCGCGGATTTCGGAGATCGTACACGGAATGGCGGACCTCTCGCGCCCCCTGTCGCTGGAAAAAAGGCCGGTCAGCGTGAACCGGGTGCTCCGTTCGATGCTCGGCCTGGCGCGCTACGACGCGCGGTTCAAGCCGATCGAAGTGCGAACCGACCTCGACGAGAAACTCCCCGTGGTGGAAACGGTCGAGGACCGCCTTTTCTGCGTCTTTCTCAACCTCGCGCTGAACGCGGCCGACGCCATGCCGGACGGTGGTGTGCTCGATATCCGCACTACCGCCGAGGCCGATGCGATCGTCGTTCTCTTTCGCGACAGCGGAGTGGGGATCCCCCCGGAGAACCTCAAGAAGATCTTCGATCCGTTCTTCACCACCAAGGAACCGGGAAGAGGGACCGGCCTCGGACTGTCGGTGTGCCGCACCGCGCTCCGCGACATCGGCGGCGATGTGGAGGTGGAAAGTATTCACGGCGAGGGGGCGACGTTCCGCGTGATCATTCCCCAGGTGGAGCGGGCGGCGGAAGAGGGGAAGGCGAGAGGAGAGAGGCATGGTTGAGCCGAAGGGTGCGACGATTCTCGTGGCCGACGACGAGCAGGTGATCCGGGAGTCGCTTTGCGCGTTCCTATCGAGAGAAGGGTACGCCTGCCGCACGGCCGCAACGGGCGACGAGGCGATCGCCCTATTCGACGAAGATCCGTTCGACATCGTGATCACCGATATCCGCATGCCGGGCGCCACCGGGATCGAGGTGATGCGTCACGTGAGAGAGAAGGCGGCGGATACGATCGTGCTGCTCATCACCGCGCACGCGTCGCTCGAGACGGCGATCGAGGCGGTGCGCGAGGGAGCGAGCGACTACCTCTCGAAGCCGATCCGTTTCGAAAGCGTCGTCATCCGTGTGAGGAGCCTTCTCAAGTTGAGGGATCTGGAATGGGAGAACCGGGTTCTCCGTCTCGAGAGCCGCCGCGTAAGGCGTCCTCCGGAGATTCTCGGGGAGAGCGGCGCCATCGAGGAAGTTCGCGTGGCGGCGGGGCGGTTTGGTGGGGCGGCGGGAAACGTGCTGATCGAGGGGGAGAGCGGAAGTGGCAAGGAACTGGTCGCCCGAGCGATCCACCGCGCGTCGGCGCACCGCTCGGGGGCCTTCCTGCCGGTGAATTGCGGTTCGATCCCCGACACCCTTCTCGAGTCGGAACTGTTCGGCCATACGAAAGGGGCGTTCACCGACGCGTCCGCCGACAAGCCGGGTCTCTTCCATGAGGCGAGGGGGGGGACGCTCTTTCTCGATGAAGTGGCGGAGCTTCCCTTGGCGGTGCAGTCGAAACTCTTACGGGCGATCGAGACGAAGGCGGTGCGCCCCCTCGGGGCGACCCGCGAAATGCCGGTTGACGCGCGCATCGTGGCGGCCACGAACCGCAATCTGAAAAGCGAGGTGGACGAGGGACGGTTCCGGGAGGACCTCTATTTCCGTTTGAATGTTCTTCATATCTTCGTTCCTCCCTTGCGGGAGAGGGTGGCGGACATCCCGGTGCTCGTGAATCACTTCATCGAGCTGTTCGGGAAGGAGATCCGCTCCGCCGCCACCGGTATTTCGCCCGCGGCGATGCGCCTCCTGCAGTCGTATGAATGGCGCGGCAACGTGAGGGAGTTGCAGAACGTTCTCCAGAGGGCGCTGATCACCTCGACGCGGCCGGTGATCGATTCGGCGCTGATCGGCTCGCTCCTCGGCGGCGCCGACGCCCCCCCCAGAGACCTGAGAAAGGCGATCCGGCAGTACGAATCGGCTCACATCCGCCGCGTACTCGAGGAGATGGGCGGCGACAAGCCTTCCGCCGCCGAGGCTCTCGGCATCAGCCTCGCTTCGCTCTACGCGAAGCTGAAGGAGTGACCCGGCGAGCGGCGAGGCCGCCCATTGTTCCAAGGCGCTGGAATCGTGGAAGCCCCTTTTTCCAGAACTTTGGAATTCGAACGATCCGGAATGTCATAACTCGACGTATTTCAATCTAATACGATTTCCGGGATTCTTCTGTTTCCGGTCCGGATCCTGCTATTGCACTCCCGTGCAGTTGTGTGGAGACGCAAGTATTGGAGTGGGTAACAGATTTACCTGAGGTAGAGACGGGAAAGTGCCGAAGATGATCTTAGTAGAGTCGGATAGCGGAGTATCGGATTGTGTAATCCGGTACTTTCACGACCGATTCGAAGTGGTCCGCAGCAAGTCGCTCGTCGACGCACTCTCTCTCATCGAGCGGGAGGGCGCCGACGTTCTCCTCGCCGATCTTTCCGCCGAACCGGAAAGAGACGCGGAGCGGATCGGAAAAGTGAGAGAGGATCATCCCCGGCTGAAAGTGGTTCTCACCTACCTGGCCACCCCGGAGGGGAAGGTTTGGGATGGGGATTCTACGGCGTTCGCCGACTTGGTCGTGCGGAAACCGTACAGGGTTTCGGATCTGGGCCGAATGATAGCTGCCCTCGACGCCGGGTCGTCCGGTCGAGGGGGCGAAACAGACGGAGGTTGAGTCATGAAGAAATGGTTGGCATTCCTGGCTGCGGTCCTTCTTGTGGGATTCGTGTCGGGATGCGGCGACGACGGGGACAACCCGGCGGACACGGATCAGACTCCCGATCCAGCATATGTCGGGTCCGCGGTCTGCATCGACTGCCACAAGGATCTCGATCCGGATCTTGTGGAAGCGTATCTGGAATCGGGGCACCCGTACAAGCTGAACAAGGTGGTCGACGGCCAGCAGCCCGACTATCCGTTCACTCCTGATTTCAACCCGCCCGCCGGCTTCAGCTGGGAGGACGTGACATACGTTATCGGCGGCTATCACTGGAAAGCGCGCTGGCTCGACTCGTAAGGCTACATTATCACCGGCACGGACGTGCAGTGGAACTTCCTCGTTCCCGATGGGGGAGGTTGGGTCGACTACCACGCTTCCGACTCGCTCGGCACCAAGCCGTACGACTGCGGCAAGTGCCATACCACCGGCTGGCAGACACTCGACGAAAACGGCGGCGTACACCAGGATTCTCTTCCCGGCATGGCGGGCACCTTCTCCGAGCCCGGGATCACGTGCGAGGAGTGCCACGGCATGGGAGCGGTTCACGCATACACCCAGAAAGCCGCGGACATCCAGATCGATGATTCCGCCGAATTGTGCGGCCGGTGCCATACCCGCGATTCCCAGCGGCGGATTGAGGCGAGCGGCGGATACGTCCGTCACCACGAGCAGTATGACGAGTACCTGACGACGAAGCACAGGGAGGAAGGGCACACGTGTCTCACGTGCCACAGCCCCCACGCCAGCTCGACGAATGACGATATCGCCAAGGGAGATGGCGTGACCAAGACGTGTGAAAGCTGTCATTCGGAAGAGGCCGCGACGATCAAGCACAATGCCGTCCCGGAATGTGTCGATTGTCACATGGCGAACACGACGAAATCGGGCGCGGCGTACACCGAGTACAAGGGTGACATCTCGGGCCACATGTGGAAGATCAACACGGACCCGGTCACGAAGGACAGCATGTGGTACGAGGAGGACGGCAAGACCTTCGCGAAAGGTTTCATCACCCTCGATTTCGCGTGTTACGGCTGTCACAGCGACGAGAACAGCGTGGGCGGCACCCTCGGGCACTCGATGGATATCGATTCGCTCTCTTCCTATGCGAAGGGAATGCATGACTGATTCGGACCGATCCGGCCCGGGCGGCGCGATCCGCCGCCCGGCCGGTTTCTCACCTTCAGGAAAGCGCCGGGGACCCGCTACGGGCGTCTCCGGCGCTTTCCCCGAGTTACTCGACGGAAAGGATCGCCGGCGCCTTGACAGCGACACGGGAATCGCGAGATTGTAGTTAGTAATTGCTTACTCATTCGCGAGGCGGGGGCGATCATGAAGGGGACGAAAATAGAGGTGGGCAGGATGGGCGGACCGGGAAGAGCCGGCAGACTCACCGGTAGTGAGCGCCGGCGCCAAATCGTGCGGGTCGCGGCTTCTCTCTTCGCCGAGAAGGGGTTTGTCGCCACCACCACGAGAGAGCTCGCCGCCGCGTGCGGTGTGAGTGAGGCGGTGATCTACAAGCATTTCAGCGGCAAGGAGGAGCTTTTCGAAACTGTTCTCCGGCAGAAGATGGCGGAGGTGGATGTCTCGCCGTATCTCGAGTCCCTCCCTTCCGACATCTCCCTTCTCGACGCGTTCCGGGCGGTGGCGGGCCGGATCCTTGATATCGGACTCGGCGACCCGTTGATCCAAAAACTCCTCCTCGCGGCGACGATCGCCGGCAGCCCGGAGGCGCAGAAGCTCTATCTCAGCTGGCGGCAGCCGTTTACCGATTTTCTCGAAAAACGGATTCGACGGGGGATCGATCAGGGCGAGGTGCGGCCCGTCGACCCGGTGCTCACGGCCAGGGCGTTCATCGGCCTGGTGAACGACTGCGTTCTGAACTGCAATCTTTACGAGCGTTTCGGTTTCGGCGACTTCAACAAGGAGAACTCGATTTCGAATAATGTGCCGATTTTCGTGCGCGGCATCGCGGTGGATGGGAAGATCGGTTCGTGATCAAGGAGGAGGGGTTCACCCGGAGGATGTGAGATTTCTTCTCCGGCGGCCTGTTTCCCCTTGCCTTGAATAGTTGCCGCCGTTATTTTGTTGTAGTATTCGTGCAGGTTAATGAGTTTGGCTGCGCGGTTAAGAATATCTAATATATCGGACCTCCCGGCGGGTCGGATGAGAGTGGCGAATGTCCCGCTTGTCTTCTATTGCTTTAGCCGGTCTTCTCTTATCGGTCGTTTCCCTTTTCGCCTTGCCCGCCAAGGGGCTGGCGGAGACGATCTCGTCGGCGGAATGCCTCGAATGCCACGGCGTTTCCGGCGATGAGGATATCCCCTTTGTCGCCGACTCGATGCTCACGTCGTCGGTGCACGCCGATCTCGAGTGCGTCGAATGCCACGCCGGCATCGAGGAACTTCCTCACGAGGAGGTTTCGCCGGTGGAATGCGGCGACTGTCACGAAGATGAAAAACTGGAATACACGCGTCACGGCAGGGGGACCGTGGGGAAGACGGAGGATCTTCCGAAGTGTACCGATTGTCACGGCACCCACCATATCCTCCATTCAACGGACAAGGAGTCGCCGACCCATTCGATCAACCTCCCGGAAACGTGCGGGAAGTGCCACGCCGACCTCGATCTCGCGAAGAAGCACGATATCCGTGTGAAGCGGCCGGTCGAAACGTACGAGGCGAGCGTCCACGGGAAGACGACCCACATGGGAATCCACGTTGCGGCGACGTGCACCGACTGCCACTCCCGCACCGGTTCGGGCCACGATATCTGGCCCCAGGGCGACACCGAGTCGAGCGTGAATCATTTCCGCATTCCCTTCACGTGCGGCAAGTGTCACGGCAGCATCGAACAGGACTACTGGGAGGGGGTTCACGGTCAGCTCGTGCTGCGCGGCGACACCGACGCGCCGGTGTGTACCCACTGCCACGGAGAGCACGGCATCCTCCGCGCGGACGATCCACGAGCGGGCGTGAGTCCGGCGCGCATCGCCGAGGCGACGTGCGTCCCGTGCCACGAGTCGGCGTTCCTCAACGAGAAGTACGGCATTCCCGCCGGGACACTCGTGTCGTTCGTCGATTCGTATCACGGCCTGAAAAGTCGCGCGGGAGACAAGGAGGTGGCGAACTGTGCGAGCTGCCACGGCTCGCACAGGATCCTGCCGAGCAGCGATCCCGAGTCGTCGGTCAATCCGGCGAACCTCGAGAAGACGTGCGGCCATTGCCATCCCGGGGTGACCGAGTCGCTCGCGTCGACGAAGATCCATGGGGGAGGGGTGGGGCGGAACACGGGATGGACCCGCGTGGTGTCGCGCATTTACATCGTGGCGATCTGGCTGATTATCGGCGGAATGGTGCTCTACGTGGCGATCGATTTTCAAAAGCACGTCCGGTTGAGGATGAACCTCCCGCAGGTGAAAAGGATGACACCCGGCGCCGTGGCGCAGCATTGGATCCTTCTCATCTCCTTTACCGTGCTCGCCTTTTCCGGTTTCGCCTTGCGGTATCCGGAATTCGGTCCGTTCAGTACGCTCTTCGGCTGGGACGGCGGCTCGCATTTCAGGGGAACCCTCCACAGGAGCGCCGCCGTCTTCTTCCTCTTCAGCTGTGCGTGGCACCTCCTTTACCTGGTGACCCGTTCGGGAAGCCGGTTCCTCAAGGATATCGCTCCAGGCCTGCGGGATTTCCGTGAATTCGGCGAAATGATGGCGTTCAACCTCGGGAGAAGGAAGGAACGGGCCCGGTTCGGCCGCTTCAGCTACGTGGAGAAGGCGGAATACTGGGCTCTCGTCTGGGGGGCGGTGATCATGGCTATCACCGGCATCCTCCTCTGGTTCGATTACCTGTTCATCCGGTTCCTTCCGAAGGGATTTCTCGATGTGATGCTCGTGGTGCATCATTACGAGGCGTGGCTCGCCACGCTCGCCATCCTCGTATGGCATATGTACTCGGTGATCTTCAACCCGGCGGTGTTCCCGGGCAACCCCTCGTGGCTCACGGGGCGGATGCCGGTGGAGATGTATGCTCACGAACACCCCGGCGACGCCGCGACGCTCGACGAAAAGAGGGGCGATGGGCAAGAGGGCGGAACGATCTGACCATGAAACGGTTCCCGGACATACGCCGCGGGCCGGTCCTTCTTCTCGCGATCCTGGTGTGGGTCTCCGGCCTCGATGCCCGGGAGCGCGCCGTGGAGATCCGGTCGCGCTGCTACGATTGCCACCTCAATCCCTCGCCGCCACAAGGGACCGATCGAGGCCCGCTGATTGACGAGAGCGTCTTCAAGGCGTCCGTTCACGGTAGCCAGCGGTGCGAGAACTGCCATCGATCGGTGATCTCCCTTCCCCACGAGAAAGATCTCCCGCCGGTGAGCTGCACCGACTGCCACCGTGTGGACAACACCGTGGGGGCGCCGAAGCTGCGAAGTTACAGGGAGTACGAACAGTCGGTTCACGGCAGGCTCGTGGCGGAAGGCGATCCGAGGGCGCCGAGGTGCCAGAACTGCCATGGCGATCACGATATTCTGAAACCGGCGGAGTCGGCGTCCCACGTGAACAAGTTGCACATCGCCTCCACGTGCGGCCAGTGTCACTTCGAGGTCGAGAAAGCCTATGAGGCGAGCATTCACGGCAAGACGCTGATCGAGGGGAATCTCGCGGCGCCGGTGTGCACCGATTGCCACGGCGAGCACGATATTCTCAGGCCTGGGGAGGAAGGTTCCTCCGTCTCGCGCGACCAGGTGGTGAACACGTGCGCCGTCTGCCACGAGGATATCGTGAAGATGAAGATGTTCGGGCTGACCACCGCGACGGTCGAGTCGTATCGTGAAAGCTATCACGGTGTGGCGTACAAGTTCGGGTCCGACGCGACGGCCACGTGCATCGAGTGCCATGGCCATCACAAGATCCTCGCCCCGGAGAATCCCGCCTCGCCCGTGAACGAGGCGAACATCCCGAAAACGTGCGGCCAGAAGAACTGCCACAAAGGCGCGGGGCCGGGATTCGCGAAGGGGAAGGTTCATGTGAGTTTCGAGAAGACTCCCGAGAAATACGCCCGCGAGGGGCGTGACCGGACTTTCGCGAAAGTGTTTCACATTGTGGAGCTGGCCTTTATCAGTCTGACGACGAGCGTCATATTCGGAATGATTCTCTACATGGCTCTCGATCTATACGATAAGTGGGTGCGGCGGAAGAGGAGGTGGATCCTCTTCCTTTCGGTGACCACCGCCCCTCTCGCTTTGACATTCTGGATCGTCTGGAAGGTGGTGCTCTCGTTCATCGGGAAACTCCACGGAGGATGAGAAACAGGGATCATGGCTGACCACGAACACCACGAGCTGAGAGAATACATCCGCCGGCGCACGGAGCAGGCTCTCGATGAGGCGCTGAAACCCCAGCCGCCGTTCCCCGAGTACGCGCGGCGCGCCATCGTGGAAGAGGTCTACCAGGCGGGGGAGGAGGAGATCGAGTACAACCTTCGTCGCCTGGTGAAGCGTGCGAAGAGGAACCAGAAGAGACTCGCCCGTGAAGCGGAGCGGAGGAAGGCGCGGGTCCGCGCGATTCCCCGCTTCAGCCTCTACTTCCGGATCCAACATGTGATGATCGCCGCGAGTGTGCTCACGCTGATCGTCACCGGCGTGCCGATCAAGTTCCACAACACGCCGATCGGTGCGGTCGCCGCTTCGCTCGGAATCGTCCACGCCATGGGGATCACGCACAGGATCGCCGCCGCCGTCATGGCGCTGGGAAGTCTGCTTCACATCCTTTGGATCATTTTCACCCGGAACGGATGGCGCACTTTCCTCGATCTGATTCCCCGTCCGAAGGATCTGTTCGATCTTATCGGCATGCTGAAGTTCCTCCTCGGCGTGAGCCGAGAACGCCCCCGTTTCGGAAGATTCAACTTCATCGAGAAGTTCGACTACTGGGCGGTCTACTGGGGCGTGGTGATCATGCTCGGGACGGGCACCCTTCTCGCGTTCAACACGTACTTCATGAACCAGATCGGTTCGTACTCCATGAGGATCGCGACGCTGATCCATTCCGACGAGGCGTTGCTCGCTTCCCTGGCGCTTCTGATCTGGCACATGTACTGGGCCCACCTCAACCCCGACAAGTTCCCGATGAACCGGACGTTCCTCACGGGAACGATGAGCGTCGAAGAGATGATCGAGGAGCATCCGGCCGAGTTGGAGGAGCGCGTCTATCGGGGGGAAATCCCCTTCGATGCGGTGAAGGACTACCCGGAGTGGGCCGCGCTCCATCCGAGGGCGCGGGCGGACCGCCGGGAAGCGGCGGGCCGTCAAGGAGGGGAATCATGAGCCGGTTCTTCCGTGACTTCTTCCGCCTCATCGGGAGGTACCGGCGCGGGCTGTTCATCACCGTGACCGTTCTTTTCGGCGTCTACTGCGTTCTCCTTTTTACCTCGTACCGCCTGTCGACGAACTCGGAGTTCTGCGACAACTGTCACTACGAGGAATCGTTCGTCCAAAGCTGGAAGGAGTCGGCCCATTCCGACGTCGAATGCCACACGTGTCATCTTCCCCCGACGTTCGGCGCCAAGGTCGATCGGAGCATGAAGGCGATCGACGCGGCGTGGCGGTATGCCTGGGGACTCCACACGAAGATTCCCCGCGCCGAAATCGACGACCGGACGTGCCTCCAGGAAGGGTGCCACGACGCCCGGCTCATCGAGGGGCCGGTGGAGTTCGTCAAGGGGATCCTTTTCGACCATGCGGGGCACATGGGGAAGGATATCCGGGGAATGACGCTCCATTGCACGTCGTGCCACTCCCAGATCGTGCAGGGGTCCCACATGGAAGTGACCCGGGAGACCTGTTTTCTCTGCCACTTCAAGAATCTGCCCGAGGGGGAGGCGATCGCCGGGTGCAGCTGCCATGACGCGCCGGCCGACACGGTCGTTCACGAGGGATTCCGGTTCAAGCACACCCAGTATCTCGGCCTCGGCGTGGTGTGCGAGGAGTGCCATGTGAGCGTCACGTCGGGCGAGGGGAACGTGCCGAAACGGACGTGCATGACGTGTCACAATGCACGCCTCGATGCGTACGACGACAAGGCGTTCCTTCACAGGAAGCATGTGGCGGAGCATGACGTCAACTGTTCCGACTGTCACGAGGCGATCGAACATGGAGACATGAAACTCGTCCGGTCGCTCGAGACGACGTGCACATCGTGCCATACCGGGTCGCACGACACGCAGCGCGACCTGTTCATGGGGATCGGCGCCCGTGGGGTGGAGCCGTACCCGAGCATCATGTTCAAGGCCCAGGTGGGGTGCGACGGCTGCCACAGAGGTTCGCAGAGCGGACGACCGGGAGGCGGGAAGGTCGCCACGGTGGCGGGGGAGTCGTGCGTCCTTTGCCACGGCCGGGGCTTCGACAAGATGCTCGACGACTGGAAGGAGACGGTGGACGACTACATGGCCCGCATCGCGCCGCTCGAGCGGGAGGGGCGCGCCGCATGGAAAAGGGCATCGTCGGCACGGAAGGAGAAGGCACGCGAGCGGTACGAGCAGGCGGAGTACAATCTCGACTTCCTGCGCCGGGGGCACGGCGAGCACAACCTGGTCTATACGAAGCTGATCCTTCTCCAGGTGCAGGACGATCTGAACGCCATGCTCGATACGCTCTCGCCGGGTCGCAAAAAGGAAGAGATGCTGGCGTTTCGGGAGGACGATCTTCGCGGAAACTGCACGAAGAGCTGTCACGCGAACCTGAGAAAGACGACGATCGTCGAGTTCGCCGGGATGAAGATGACCCACAACGACCATGTGTATAAGCACAACATGGAGTGCACCTATTGCCACGACAATTCGCTCACCCACGGCGCCGTCAAGCTCACCCGCGAGAATTGCCTCGGTTGCCACCACAGCCAGGAGAACGTGGAGTGCATAACCTGCCACGCCCAGCAGGAACGGATGCTCGCCGGAACCGGGGGGTTCGGCATCGAGGAGACACCTTCGCTGATGGAAGACGTGGCGTGCGAGGATTGCCATACCGACCTGCACGGCGGAAACAACCGCAAAGCGACGCTCGCCGCGTGCGCCGACTGTCACGAAGAAGGGTACGAGGAGATGGTAGCCGACTGGCAGTCCGAGACGGAGCCGGTTGTTGACGAAATCCGATCGTCTCTCGATGATCTCCGCCCGCTTATCGTCTCCGCGCGCTCACGCGGCATCCCCGCAGACTCGATCCGCGCCGCGCAGAAGCAGATCAATATCGCCCGGGCGCGCCTCGAGCAGGTGGTAAACGACAAGAGCCGGGGCGCCCACAACGTGGAGTTCGCCGGCCTCCTGCTCGACGCAGCCCGAACGGATCTTTCCACGGCGAGGAGGCTGGTCGGAAAAGGTGCCGCCGGGCGTTAGGAACCGGCGTATTTCCGTCGTCCGAGGACCAATTGCCCCTTGGCATCCCGGGCCGCTCCGTTCTACACTCTCGATCAGGAATCCGCACTCTATCCACCGGAAGCGGGAGGGAAAACGAGACGATGGAACGGCCGTTCTTCGTGCACGAAAAGGGAATCTGCGACTCGGACGACGTGGGGGAGGAGACGAGGATTTGGGCGTTCGCCCACGTGATGAAGGGGGCGAAAGTCGGGTCTCACTGCAACATCGGGGAGTGCTCCTTCGTCGAGACCGGCGCCGTCGTGGGCAGTCATTGCACATTGAAGAACGGTGTGTCGGTGTGGGACCGGGTTACGCTGGAGGACTACGTCTTCCTCGGTCCGAACGCGGTGCTCACCAACGACCTTCTCCCGCGTTGCCGCGTGAAGAAAGAGGCGGATGAGTTCGCGCCTACCCTCTTTCGCGAGGGATCGACCGTCGGGGCGAACGCCACCATCGTCTGTGGAGTCACCGTGGGGAAAAACGCGATGGTCGGCGCGGGATCGGTGGTCACCCACGACGTTTCCGATCACGCCCTCGTCTACGGCAATCCGGCGCGCCAGCACGGCTGGGTTTGTGAGTGTGGACGGCCGATGGAGCCGGGCGAGGATTGCCGCTGCGGGAAGAAGTACCGTCTCCGGGCGGGGAAGATCGAAGAAATCTAACGTCACAATGCCCGCAGCGCCCACCTGCCGCGGCGGAACCACGCCGCGAGCGTGATCGCTCTGAGCATGCAGCTCAGGGCGATCATCCACCAGATTCCGACGGGACCGAACCCGAGGGGAAGGGCGATCAGCCATGCCGCCGGGATCCGGAGCGCGTTGAGAAGGGTCGAAATCACCGTGGGGGGAAGAGTGTCTCCCGCCCCGGAAAACGCCCCATACAGAACCACCTCCACCGCCATGAGACACTGGCACGTCGCCAGGATCCTGAGGAAGACGGCCCCTTCGGCGATCACCTCGGCGTCGGTGGTGAAGCGCGCGAAGATCCACTCCGGGAATGCGATGAAGGCGATCGATACGAGGGCGCCGAAGGCGACGCCCATGAGGGAAGCGGTCCATGCCGCCTCCGCCGCCCTGCCCGGTTGCTTCGCCCCCAGGTTCTGTCCCACCAGCGTGGAAGCGGCAATCGAAAGCCCGTGTGCCACCAGGTACGTGATCCCTTCGAGCCGGTTTCCGACGCCGAGCACCGCCACCGGCACCGTGCCGAAACGCGCGAGAAACGACGTCAGGAAGAGATAGACCACCGTGAAGAGGACGGTGATCGCCGATGCGGGGGCGCCGATGCGGATGATAGTCCACCATGTCGCCGGGTCGAATCGCTTCGCTTCCCGCGCGTCGATCGGGATGGCCGCCCCGCCGCCGCGAAAGTGCGCCAAGTAGACCGTCACGATCGCTCCCTGACTGATCAGCGTGGCGACCGCCGCGCCGCGGATTCCCATTTCCGGAAAAGGGCCGACACCGAAAATCAGAAGCGGATCGAGCAGGGTGTTGAACACCAGTCCGCTTCCGGTGATGAAGAGCGGTGTCTTCGTGTCGCCCGCCGCGCGAAGCACCGATTCGAGGAAGAACGCCGCGAAGAGGAGAACGCCGCCATAGAAGAGCATCGAGAGATAGGCGAAGCCGAGATCGCTCACCGCGGGCGTCGTGCCGAGAAGGCGGAAGAGGAGGCGCACCACCGTTGCTCCCGAGAGGAGGGTCACCGCCCCGGCCCCCGCCACCAGGATGGCGGCCTGGACGACGACGCGTCCTGCGAGATCGGGACGCCCCGCACCGATGCGTCGGGCGATGAGCGCCGTCGAGCCGATACCGATGATCTCGCCGATCGCCATGAGCGACCACGAAGCGAACTGGGCCGGTCCGCTCGCGGCGAGGGCGTCCGGCCCGAGCCGGCCGATCCAGACGGCGTCGATAATGCTGAAACCGGTGTAGAGAAAGAAAGACGCCACCACCGGCCAGCCGAGCCGCGCCACCGAGAGGACCACGGGCCCCTCGAGGATATGTCTTCTCCCCGTCATCCGTTGAGTATAGTGGGTGGTCCGGGGGGGGTGAAAGGGCTTTACATGACCGTACCGGGCGGTAAGATCGTTGGAAACCGTCAATCCGCCCCCCCCCGATGCACCGGAAGAAGGAGGCCGTTTCGATGAGGCGAATTCAGGGCATCGCTGCGATCGTGTTCGCGACGGCGGTGCTGCAGGCGATACCTTTGCGTGCGGCGCGCGCCTTCGACGGCGACCGGGCGAAGGCGCTCGACGCCGAGATCTCGTCCGATCGGTTTGAAGGGAGGAAGAGCGGCCTCGCCGGGGGGACGAAAATCGAGCAGTTCGTGGCGGAGCGTTTCGAGGAGTACGGTCTCGAGCCGGCCGGCCCGGATGGATCGTTTTTTCAAGAGTTCCCTCTCCTCGTCACCGAAGAGCGGGGGGGGAGCATGGAACTCCTCGACGATCCGTTCGGCGCGGTCAAGTTCCTCCTGGGCGACGACTTCACGCTGATCACCAACTCGGGCAGCGGCGACGTGACCGCCGAGGTGGTGATCGTCGGGCACGGTCTTTCCGATCGAAAGAAGGGGTGGGACGATTACGGCGACATCGACGTGGAAGGAAAGATTGTCCTCATCGTTCGCGGCGCTCCCGAGAACGGGTACGACTGGTCGGAGAAAACCGGCCGTGATTCGACGCTGAACGAGGCGCTCGACAGGGGCGCGGCGGCGGTGCTGTGGATTCGCGGCGACCGCGCGGTGAACGGCGCGGCGATCCACGAAGGGGTGTACGACCCCGACGTCCCCCTCGCATACGTCGGCGAAAGGGTGGTCGACCATATCCTTTACAACTCGGGAACCAACCTCGAGCAGTACAAGAAGAAGCTGAAAGACGCCCCCCGGCCTTTCCCCACGGGGAAGAGGCTCCACTTCCGCGCCGACGTGAAACTCCTCGGCGAGAAAACGGCGCGGAATGTTCTCGCCCTCCTTCCAGGGACCGATCCGGTCCTTGCCAGCGAAGTGATCGTCGTAGGCGCGCACATCGATCATATCGGGATCAACGGCAACGGTTTCATCTACAACGGTGCGAACGACAACGGTTCGGGCGCGTCGCTCCTGCTCGAAATGGCCCGTTCCTTCGCGGCGCACCGAGAGCGATCGAGGCGTACGATCCTCTTCGCCGGCTTCGCGGGAGAGGAGCAGGGGCTCCTCGGGTCGACATTCTTAACCGAGAACCCGATCATCGCCGTGGGGGACATGGCGGCGATGTTCAATTTCGACATGGTGGGCCAGGGAAACGGCGATGTCGGCGTCGGCGGCGGGGAGTACTTTCCGGAAATGTGGAACGCCTTTCGGCGGTCTCTCGACGAAGAGAGTTCGAAGAAGCTCAAGACCGGCCGGGCGTGGAGCGGGGAATCGAGCGACCACGCGCCGTTCCGGAACAAGGGGGTTCCCGTTTTCAACGTGTGGGCGGAAGGGGATCATCTCTTCTATCACGGCTTCGAAGACGACGCCGACTGGATCGACGAGGAGGTGATCGGTTCGGTGGGAGCGATCGGGGAGAAGCTGATCGGTTTCGCCGCCGACTGGGATCGGCCGCTCATCCCCGCGCACAGGTCGGGCGCGGCGCTGCTGAACGGGTCGAAGCAGATCGATTTCGACGGCACATCGGGGAAGGAATCGCCCTTCCGGCCGGTCGCCTCGGTGCGCTGGTACACGGCGGACCGGATCGGCAAGCACGGTTTCGTGCTCGACGTGGCGGACGACCGCGCCGCCGCGGCGGAGGGAGATTCATTCGCCCTGGCGGCCACCCTCGACGACGTCTCTTCCGCCGCCGGCGACGGGAAGCGGTCGCTCATTCTCGGCGTCGAGGGCGATGCACTCGAAGAACTCGCCGAGGACCGTGTCCCCCTGCTCGACGTGTTCGGCATCTGCCTCGCCCGCTGGCCCGGCTTCGAACCCGCCCCGGCCGGCGGCGACAGCGCGCGCATCCGCGAGGAGAAGGAGTTCTTCGAGCGTCTCTCCGAGCGGGGCGTCGCTTTCCTGGTGGGTCCCGATCCGATCTGGAACGATCGCCTGCCGGAAGGGGGACTCCGTCTCGTCCGGATCTTCCCCTCCAGGGGCGATTCGATCGCCGACATTTCCGCCTATCCCCGGAAATCGACGCGCTTCATCGTTTCCCTCGATCGCCCGATCGACGCGAAGGAGGTCGGTCGGCTGATCACTTCACTCGAATGGTCGCGTGTTCACCTCGATATCATGCCGTGGCTCACGGAAGAAGGTGTTGCGGGGGTGATCGAGTTCCTCGACCGCCTTTCCGAGGAGCCGGGGATGACGCCGAAGATCGTGCGGGGGATCCTGGGGAAGAATCTCTACCGCCGTTGAGCGCTCGACACACCGAAAAAGACAAAAAAAGAAACGGAACCGGGTGTCGGCGCAAGGGACGGGCGAGGCGGGTTACCACTTCGGGCCGACGATTTTCCGGTTCCGTATTCTATTTTACGAGGGGAAGAAGCGCCTCCGTATGGAGTCAGCTCTACTCTGTAGTGACCGACCCTCCCCCGGCAGAGAGATTTGGTCCAGAGAGAAGATCCAACAGACTTGCTTCTCCCCCTATTCCATTCTTTGCAGACATGGAATCCTAATGCAGGATCGATGCCAGATGGGCCCAAAACTGATATATTTTTGTGTATCGTAAGAAGTTGTAATAAATGGGGTTAAGAAATAGAATCTCGAATCGCAACGATTCGGTCGCGCGAGGCGCCCACGACCTGACAAGATGGCAAGTGGGTTTCACTCACTTCGACAGATTTTCAATAGATTATCAGAGTATTTTATAAGAAAACGCTTCGCAGGGCGCATCTGGGGGAAGGGGTCGGGGGGACGTGGGATACACGTCCGAACTGCCTTGCAAGGCGGGACCGGCCGCGTCGAGATGGAGGAATGCGTCGAGAAAGCATGGCGGGACGGTACGTTACGGGACGAAAAGAGGGCGGTCCGGATGAGGACCGCCCTCCCGGAATGCTACAGGTCGAAATGAACTCCCTGGGCGAGAGGAAGCTCGCGGCTCCAGTTGAGCGTGCACGTCTGGCGGCGCATGTACGCCTTCCACGAGTCGCTTCCCGCCTCGCGTCCGCCGCCTGTGTCCTTCTCGCCGCCGAAGGCGCCGCCGATCTCCGCGCCGCTCGTGCCGATATTCACGTTCGCGATGCCACAGTCGGAGCCGCGGTGGGAGAGGAATGTCTCGGCGCTGAGAAGGTTGGTCGTGAAGATCGCTGACGAAAGTCCCTGGTCGACACCGTTCTGCATGGCGATCGCCTCGTCGAGATCTCCATATTCGAAGAGATAGAGAATCGGGGCGAACGTCTCGTCGCGCACGATCTTCATATCCTTGTGAGCCTTGATGATCGTCGGTTCCACGAAGTTGCCGGGACGGTCGCACCGCTTCCCGCCGACGAGCACCTCGCCCCCCTCTTCCACCGCCTTCGCGATCGCCTCTTCCATCTCCTTCACGGCGCCTTCATCGATGAGGGGACCGACGTGGGTCTTCTCGTCGAGAGGATCGCCGATGGTGAGCGACTTGTACGCCTTGATGAGACTTTCCGCCGTGCGATCGAATACGGATCGCTCCACGAAGAGGCGGCGCGTGGAAGTGCATCGCTGCCCGGCGGTGCCGACGGCGCCGAACACCACGGCGGGAAGGACGAGCGCCGGGTCGGCGTCGGCGGTGACGATGATCGCGTTGTTGCCGCCCAGCTCGAGGATCGAACGGGCGAGCCTGCCGGCGACGACCTCGCCGATCCGCCGGCCCATGCGGCAAGAGCCGGTGGCCGATATAAGCGGGATGTTCCTGTCGTGGAGCATCCGCTCGCCCACCTCGGAGCCGCGGCCGACGACGAGGTTCATCACCCCTTCGTGACCGTTGTCGGCGAAGACGCGGTTGGCGATCTTCTGCATGGCGATCGCCGTGAGCGGTGTCTTCGAGGATGGTTTCCAGATCATCGTGTCACCGCAGACGGCGGCGATCATCGCGTTCCACGCCCAGACGGCGGCGGGGAAATTGAACGCCGTCACGATGCCGACAATGCCGAGAGGATGCCATTGCTCATACATCCTGTGACCCGGCCGCTCGGAGTGCATCGTCAGCCCGTAGAGCTGCCGGGAGAGCCCGACGGCGAAATCGGCGATGTCGATCGCCTCCTGGATCTCGCCTTCCCCCTCGGAGAGGATCTTCCCCATCTCGTACGAGACGAGCATGCCGAGATCCTTCTTGTGATCCCTCATGGCGAGGCCGAGCTGGCGGATCACTTCGCCCCGTGCCGGGGCGGGCGTCATCCGCCACGTTTCGAACGCCTTGCCGGCGCGCTTCACCACGCGGTCGTAATCGTCGGCCGACGCCTGACGGACCACGGCGATCCGCTCGCCCGCGGTCGGACAGAAGCTCTCCAGCTCGCCGCCGGAACCGAACCACTCGCCGTCGCTCGCTCCCGGGTTCATCTCCTCGATACCCAGTCGGGTCAGAAAGTCTCGCATGGCTATCCTGTTCTCCTTGAATTCCGTCGGTTCCGCGCCCGCCGGGACGACGCACACATGATCATCCTATTGTAGCAGCGCTCCCCCGGAAAGCCCACCCCTGGAGGGCTATTCCGGTTTCGCTTTTTCCCATTCGGCGATGATCGCCTCGTACGCGGGATCACCGTGGAGGGAAGCCGGGTCGGGGTCCTTCGAGATGGTGGTGGCGGAGAGGGGAAAACCGAGATCGACGAACCGGTTCAGGTATTCGATCGCCCGGTCTCGATCGCCCGAGGAGGCGGCATTGCACGCCATGGTATAAAGGGTCCTCGCCGAGAATCTTCTCGTCGATCGCCGGCGCCCGCTCGTAGTACGGACGCGCTCCCTCGTAGTCGCCCGTTCTTCGAAGGAGGAGGCCGAGATCGATCAGGGCGCCCGCCACCGACGGATCCTCCTCCCCCAGGCGCCGCCGGCGAATATCGGGCGACTCTTCCAGGAGCGGCTTCGCCTGGTCATAGAGACCGGGGCTGTAATAGACCTTCCCTATGGTCTGCAACAGCTGCGCCCGGATCGCCGGCTGATCGTGAAGCCCCTTTTCGATCTTCTCTTTGCCTTTGTCGAGGATCTCCCTCGCGGTGATCGTGTTCCCCCGGTTTTCGCCCGGCTTGCAGGGAGACGATCACCGTGGACGCCGCCAGGGTCAGGGCCACAAGCGCGACGAGGGCCGACCGCGCCTTATGTCTCAGGATCAGTTTCTTCAGCTGATAAGCCGTGCCCGGGCGGTGCGCCTGCACCGGCCGGCCCGCCAGGTGCCGTTCAACATCGGACGCGGACTCCGATGCCGACGGGTACCGCCGGACGCGATCCTTCTCCATCGCCCGCATCGTGATCCGGTCGAGTTCGCCGGGCAGTTCCTTTCGCCATTTTCCGGGGTCGATCCTTCTTCGGGCCGCGATGTCGGCGGCTTCCTTTCCGAGAGACGTGATCCTGGTGCTCGGCTTCGGCGGCTCCACGTCTCGAATGATGCGGTGGATCTCGGCGATGCCCGCGGAGCACAGTTCCGCCGCGTCGAACGGCGGCATGCCCACGAGCAGCTCGTAGGGCAACACGCCGAGCGAGTAGACATCGCTTGTCGTGTCGATGTTGAGATCGGTCATCTCCGCCTGCTCGGGACTCATGTAGGCGGGCGTGCCGACCGTGCCGAGAAGCTCGAGAATCCGAAAGGGACCGTCCTTTCGAATTCGACACCGGCGCGAAACAAGTCGAGGAGGCCTACGGGGAGTACGACGTCGCCCCTCGGGAAGGTTCCCTTTGTATTCCTCAGGAGTATAATCGGATCGTCGATCTGGATTATGGACAATGGGCCGTCGCGCAGGATAACGCCGAGCCATCTGAGTCGGGCGTACGGCATCGGTTCCTGGACCCGGCCCCGGCCGGCCGGGAAGAAACGAGCGTAACTTGACTTTGGAAATACCCGCCGCCGCCGGCCTGATCGCGCCGCTCTTCCACATCCTTGGACTCTTTCACTCGATTCACGCCGTCATGCACGTGCGCACTTCCCGGGGGGCGATCGCCTGGGCGATCGCTCTGGTGACATTCCCCTACCTCGCGATCCCGCTCTACTGGATCTGCGGCCGGAGCCGCTTCAGCGGGTACGTGGAAGCGCACCGGGCGGGCAACAGGAAGATCCGGGAGATCGCCCTTCGCGCCAGGGAGGCGATGTCGCGTCATTCCGTCCGCGGCGCGGATCGGCCCGCCGGACTGGATTTCTACGAACATATCGTGGGGCTTCCGTGCACCCGCGGCAACGCCGCCCATCTCCTGATCGACGGGCCGGACACCTTTCGGGCGATGCTGGACGCCATCGCCGCGGCAAGAAAGTATGTTCTAATCGAGTTCTTCATCGTCCACGGCGATAAACTGGGCAACGCATTCAAGGAGGCCGTTATCGCCAAGGCCCGCGAGGGAGTCCGGATCTATTTCATCTATGATGAAATCGGCTCGAACCGCCTTCCGCGTTCCTACGTTTCGGAACTGCACGCCGCGGGTGTGCAGGCGCGGGCCTTCGGCTCATCCCGAGGATGGCGGGGCCGCTTCCAGATCAATTTCCGAAACCATAGGAAAATCACCATCGTGGACGGAGAGGTCGCTTTTGTCGGCGGGCTCAATATCGGTGATGAGTACATGGGGTGGAGCAGCCGGTTCGGGCATTGGCGGGACACGCATCTGAAATTAGGTGGACCCGCCGTTCTCGGTATTCAACTCGCGTTCCTGGAAGACTGGTACTGGGCCGGACAAACGGTTCCGGACCTCTCGTGGGATGCGCATCCCGCGCCGGAGCACGACCAGATCACGCTGGTGCTGCCGTGTGGTCCCGCGGATGAGTTCCAGACGTGCGAACTCTTCTATCTCGAAGTGATCCAATCCGCCAAGGAGCGCATATGGATCACCAGCCCGTATTTCGTGCCGGACCTGCCGGTGGCGCGGGAGTTGCAGCTTGCGGCGCTTCGAGGTGTCGACGTCAGGATCATGTTGCCCGACAAACCGGACCATCTTCTGGTCTATCTTTCCACGTTCACATACATCCCCGACATGATCAAAGCGGGGGCAAAGCTGTATCGGTACGAAAAGGGATTCCTCCACGAGAAGGTATTGCTCGTCGACCGCGAACGCGCGGCGGTGGGAACGGCAAATCTCGATAACCGCTCCTTCTATCTCAACTTCGAGATTCTTGTCGTGCAGTACGACGAATCTTTCACGCGGGATGTGGAGAAGATGCTCTTGAAGGACTTCGCGAATTGCCGCGCCGTCACGGCGGTCGACTTCGAGGGCAAGCCGTTCTGGTTTCGCCTTGCCGCTCGGGTTGCGCGTCTCCTCTCGCCCCTGCAATAGCGGCGGGTCTGCCCCGCGCCCCTCAGCTGATCAGTTTCTCCAGCTCCCCCGCCCGTTCGAAGCTCTCTTCCACGAGTTTCTCGATGCGCTCCGTCGGGATGGCGAACCGTTCGCTGACGCCGGTCACGAACCGGTCGACCCCCGTGTTCTCGTCGTCGTCGAGAATGCACGAGACGATCCGGACCGCGGGAGGACATCCGCCGTTCATCTCCATCGTGCCGTGATGCTCTCCCACCGCCGACGTGAGATTCTCCGAGAATTCCCACTCGCCGCACAGCCACGTCGCCACCTCGGCGTGATCCCACTCCAGGTGTTCCCGTTCGATCGAGGCGAGATCCTCGCTGCCGGTCCGCCACCTATCGAGAATCGGCGCATACTCGTCCGGCCGTTCTCCGGCGAGATAAGGGATTGCCATGTCTTGCAGAAGACCGCCGGTGAAGCTTTCGAGCTGGGACGCCGGGTGAAGGGTCGCCGCGAGACCCCTGGCGAGAGTGGCGCGGCGTACGCTCGCCCTCCAGAACCTGTTGTGATCGAAACAGGAGGACGTTTTCTTCGGCAGAATGCTTCCCACGGAGATGGAGAGCACCAGCGATTCCACTGAGGACATGCCGAGCATGGCGACCGCCTGGGACAGGTTGTTCACCTTCGCTCTCGATGCGAATGCCGCCGAGTTGATTGTCTTGATGATCTTCACGGAAACTCCGGGGTCGGTGGCGAGAATCTCCGCGACCTCCGTCGCGGTGGATGAGGGATCCCGGATCTTCTCGATCGCTTTCATCACGACCGCCGGAAATGTCGGAAGAACGAACTCTCCGAGTACATCCTTCAGCCGTTGCTTCCGATCGCCGGTCTTTCGTTTCAAGATTCTGAACATCGTCTATCTTCGCCCCCAATCGAGTAAGTGTTGCCGCAAAAGGAAAGTATCGCCGGTTCGCCCGCCTGCGGGTTGAGAGCATCAGTCCGCCCTCCGGGCCATCTTGTTGGCGAATATGCTCAAGAGACCGCCCAGCGCGACATATCCGAGTACGACCTCGATCATGGCGACAACCTGGGCGGGGCCCGATGCGGGCAGTACATCTCCGTATCCGAGCGTTGTGAGGGTCACGACACTGTAGTAAAACGGCGAAAGTGCCGTTTCGTGATTTCCGTAGTCCACGTCGACGACAAATGCGTACAGGAAGGCGAAGACCACCGTAATGAGCATCGTCCAGAGGCTCCACCGACCGACACTGCGGCCGCAGTCCGACGAAAGCCGCCAGATCCTGTACACGATCTCCGATCGGGCGTCGCGATTTCGAAACTCGTGCAGATAGTTCTCATCGAGAATATGGCGTCGGACGAGGTACGCTCCGCAGAAGTCGACATCGCGGATGTCCGCCCCGACCCAACCGGCGGATGCATAGCCGTGAATACCTTTCAGGTGCGCCCGGCGCATGTCGGACTCGTCGAACCCGGCGTGCGACACTTCGCTCCCCGTGAAATCGACGCCGCGAAGGTCGGCGCCGACGAGATTCGCACCGGTCAGATCCGCATCGCGGATCCGCGCTTCCCTCAGATCGGCGACGCGAAGATCCGTACGGATGAGTTTCGACCGTGTGAACGTGGCGCCGTTCATCTTCACTGCGAACAGGTTCGCCTCGGTCAGGTCGCACCCGCCGAAGCCGACCCTTTCCGCGACGCACTCGCTCAGGTTCGCCCGTGTCAGGTCCGCGCTCATGAATTCGCATTCGCTGAGGTCTGCCCGCGAGAGCGTTGTGTCGACGAACCGCGCCCAGGGAAACCGGCAGCCCTTCAACACGGCTCCGGTCAGGTCGGCTTCCGAAAAGTCGCACCCGGAGAAGTCGAGCCCGGAGAGATCCTCCCCGGCAAGACGGATTCCACGAAAATCCTTCGGGTTCTCACGATCGTCCGGGCGCCCTTCCCGTAACCGGCGCAGGATCGCTTCGGCCCTTGTGCCCCCTTCCGGATCCTCGTCGGTCCATCGGCCGCGTAAGCGCGCCGATTCTTCCCGCCACATCGTCTCCCTGGTCTCGGGAGTATTCAACAGGTCGTTACCCATCAGGTCCCCCGCCGGCGAACGACTTTCCTCGGAATCCCTGGTCCATAGATCGGTTGTCGGACCGATTTGCTGAAGGTGACCACCGCGGGTACCCCTGCCCGATCTCCGTTCACCACGACGGTTTATCGCGTTACCGTCCATTGTACTGGTGGTCCGCCCGCGCGCGTCGTTAAGGCGCCACATTCCATTCGGTGAACGCCTGCCCTAGGGGCACCGTGCAACTGATGGCTGCGCGGATCGAATCGATCCTCGCCTGGTCGGCGGTGTGGTTCGCCCTCCTTCTCACGGGCGAACATTCGAAGTCGGTGTAGAGCCCTCCGTTGAGGAGGGCCGTCAAGTGCTTGCCACATAGGTGCTTGCTGAAGATTCGTCGTGTCCGTCGCTCTCGTGTTCCAGCACGACGAGAAAGCCCCGCGCCGGACACGTGGGGAGGGAAGATTTCCACAAGCAGTGGAAGAAAGAAATTGTTCCGGCCCACACGCCCGGCTGCTCGATGCTCGTTAGCGTAACCTGCTCCGCGGGGTGGATAGCGCCCATGATTATCCCTGCGAAGGCTTTCTTGTCGCGACGGCTCCGACTTTTCCTCCGCGTGCCAACATGAGCGCCGATAGGCAAATGCCGAAGACGACGACGATCGTCGCGCCTGTCGGCAAGTCGAGCAGGTAGGAGGCGATCGCTCCCGACACGGCGATCACCGATCCGAGCGTCCAGCCGGTGGCGAGAGGCCGACGCGCATGGAGGAGATTCGCCATCACCGCAGGCACCACGAGGAACGTGAACACGAGGAAGACGCCGGCGATCTGCACCGAGCGGGTCACCACAAGGCCGAGAACAGCATAGAAGAGGAAGTCCCAGAGCCTCAGGTTGATTCCCCTTTTCCGCGCCTTTTCCGGGTCGGCGGTGACGAGGGCGATCCTTTCGTGGCAGCGGAAGAGGAAGAAGCCGAGGGCGGCGTAAAGGATCGCCGTCTGGACGACGTCGGCCCACTTTACCCAGAGGATCGATCCGACGAGGAGCGCCTCTGTCTCCTCGGCGCCGTGCGGGACGCGGGTGAGTACGAGCATCGATGCGGCCGCCGCCACGACGTAGGCGATGCCGATGAATGCCTCCTGGGGAACGGTGCGGCTTTGCCCGCGGGTGAGGGAGATCACCCACGCGGCGAGAAGCGCGGCGATAAGGCCGAAGAGCCCGGAGAGGGGAGTACCCACCTCCACTCCGAGTAGCACGCCGAGCGCCGCACCGAGTGCGGAGGTCTGCGCGAGGGCGATGTCGACGAAGATCACTCCCCGCCGGACGACGTGCAACCCGAGTTGAACGTGGATCCCGATGAGCACCAGGCAGATCGCGATCGGCGCGCCCA
>JAJRWB010000081.1 GCA_024276995.1 Candidatus Eiseniibacteriota bacterium
GATTTCGGCATGGTTCCGATGGTTCGGCTTCTTCTGGGACTCCTTTTCGTGGGAGGCCGACGGCTTTGGCATGTGGGTTTTCTTCGCGGCGACCCCCTCGTCCACCGGTTTTGTTCCTTGGCCCAACTTCCCAGTGGCCAGGTCGCGTTCCTGGACTTCATGGGAGCCACGCCCGATGCTGTTACTATGGGTATTCCGCTTTGCTACCTGGCGGTTACAGTTCTCTTGCTTGGATTGGCTTTGGCTGGTCGACGCCGACAGATTCAGATATAAACTCAAAACTCAGGGCGCCTCAGCCTGGAAACGTCGTGAAAGGAGAAAGGTGAGAAGGAGCTTCTGGATCACACTCGTCCTCTTGTCCGCGGCGGCCCACGCTGCATGGGGTCAGGGCGCGCTACAGGATAAGCTGTACATGCGCGCACCGGTCTTGCTCGAGGCGCCGATCAGGATACCGGACGATCTCGATCCTGCGACTCCGGTCCCGCTGGTGATCGGGCTTCACGGGGGCGGTTCCAATCCGAGCGTATTCATCCGGCTATGGGACGATACGCACAACTCCCGGTTCATCTACCTCGCTCTCCAGGCGCCCTACTCCGTCTCGGGAGCGCCCGATCCATCGTTCGACTGGGCCTTATGGCCGAAGGGCGATCCTGCTCTCATGGAGAGGGCGGCGGAGCTGCTGCCGGCGTACGTCTCTAACGCGATCGAAGAGGTACGGGGAAACTACAATGTCGATCGCGTCTACCTCGTCGGATTCTCCCAGGGCGCCATCTACTCCTACGTCGTCGGGATGCACATTCCGGAGCAGCTGGAAGGTCTCGTCATCTTCGGCGGGCCCGGCCTCGAATCGCCGCTAGAATCCCCGTTCACCAAGGAGCCGTCGCCTTCGCCGTGGATTTCGCGAAACCAGGTCGAGCACGGCGCAACCCTACGGGTCTTCCTGGCCCACGGGCGATCGGACCCTGAGGTTCCGCTATCTCTTGCCGAGGAATCACTGGCCGTGCTCAGGCGAAGTGGATACGATGTGGTATTGCGGACATTCGAGGGTGGGCATCAACTCCCCCCCGGCGACATCCTCAACGAGGTGGTCGAATGGATCATCTCCGGACGGGACGAGTAGCGGCGGCGGGTCGCACGGAAGGATGACATGAATGATGACTCCATGAAGGCGAGGGCGAAGGATCTTGCAAGGAAAGCCATGCTCGAAGGCGATCCGCTCTCCTGGTTCGAGACGTTGTATTCCGAGGCAAGAGCCGGACAGGGGAGTATTCCCTGGGCGGGTATGAAACCGAATCCCCACATGGTGAGGTGGGTCGAGGATTCTGATCGTCATTGGGAGGGTAAGAGTGCACTGGTAATCGGATGCGGTCTGGGGGATGACGCCGAATACCTTTCCGCCCTCGGAATGAAAGTGACTGCTTTTGATCTGTCCGATACGGCCATCGCCTGGTGCAAGGAACGTTTCCCCGGCTCGGAAACCGATTATCGGACAGCGAATCTGCTGCAAGCGCCCGAAGAATGGATCGGGGCCTACGACCTCGTTTTCGAGTCCTACACGCTCCAATCCTTGCCGTATCCCGAGCGATGCCGTGCAATCGAGGCGATCTCCTCTTTTGTTTCCGACCAGGGAACACTCCTGCTTATTTGCATGGGAAGAGACGCGGATGATCCGGAAGGCGATATTCCCTGGCCCCTGACAAGGGAAGAACTCCGCTCCTTCGAATCTTTCAGGCTTCGCATTTCCACTCTTGATGATTTCATCAATAGCGGTCCTCCTCCGGTGAGGCGGTTTCGGGTGGAATGCAACAAGACATGATCAGCGACGATCCGCTTGAATGGATAAGCCGACTCCGCGATCATATCTGAATGGATCAGGATACATCACGGCCCTTCGGGCTGGTGTGCACTTGGCCGAGAGGTCTCGCGACGGGTCGCCGTACTCCGCATCAGACGAATATCTCGGTTTTCGAGTTGCGATGGAGGTTTTCTTGAAAAGAGTCCCGGAACCGATTGCGAAATTTCTTCGGGGAAGACGCATCGCCGTGGCGGGCGTCTCACGGCATGGGGACGTTGCCGCCAACTCCGTTTTCAGGAAGCTGCGGGATTGCGGGTACGAGGTGCTCCCCGTGAACCCCGTCGCAGAGGAGGTCGAAGGTACGCGGTGCTTCCAGGACGTCGCCTCGATTCCGGGCACGCTGGACGGTGTTGTGATCGCCACCCATCCCGATGTCTCCGCTTCGATCGTTCGCCAGTGCAACGAGTGCGGAGTGAAGCGCGTCTGGTTTCATCGTTCCTTCGGAGGCGGCAGTGTTTCGGACGAAGCGGTCCGGGAGTGCCGGAGACTCGGGATGGAACCTATCGTCGGCGGCTGTCCTCTCATGTTCCGTGAACCGGTCGACATCGTGCATAAATGCATGAGATGGTGGCTCCAGCGGCGGGGCCGTGTTCCGAAATGAGGACCGCCCGTCGCCGCAGGGCCAGAGGCGATAAAGCGCATCTGGATTTTCTCCTTGACAACCGCCTTTTGATGACCGAGCCTTCGCTCGGTGTTTGACCCGTGAGTCGATCACGGCATGAATACCGCTTGGAGCATATTTCGTGCATTCTCTTCGCGAGGAGCGCGCCGGCGCCTTGTCGTCACTCGGCCTGTGTGCCGGAATCAAGAGAAAGCCAAGGAGGTCGGCGTGGCATGGCGTAGCCCGCCCGAGGCCCGCGGGAGCGACCGGCATCGTAGTCGTCTCTTCCCTCCGGGTCCGGCGTTTCATTCCCGTGTGTTTCTTCTCCCCCTTCCTCTTCTCATCATACTCTCCTTCGTTCTAACCCCGCCGGCCGTCGCGACAGCCGACTCCGAATCGCTCTTCTCGATGCTCAAGAAAAGGGGCATGATCGCGATTCTTCAGAAGAAGCGGCCCATCGAGATGTGGGCCGATGAGGGGATCGCGGGGGCGCAACTCTTCTACGAAAGATCGTACTCCTACGACGACCTCTATGGAGAGGCTCTCGATGCGATAACCGATATTCGCCGGAAGTATGAGAGCAAAGGCTATCCCGTGCCGGCACAGGATTATTTCAGGCGTAATTCGCTTCTCCAAATGGCGAGTTCGGGGCGGGAGGGAAAGATCTTTCATCGTATGTACGCCGGCCTCACGACAGATGATAAGAGATGGCTCTTTCCGGCGTCGCAAAAGTGGGTTCTCATTCGACAGGATCCGGACGGGAACCGACAGATATGGCCGTTCGAAGCGATCTGGTTCGTGCGCTACGAACAGGAGCACGACGATCGATTCACGAGCCGTGAGGTGCCGCTGGGGCTTTACAAGGACGTGGTCATCAAGCCGTTTCCTCAGGCGGTACGCCCCGAGGATTCCGGCTCTTTCGACGCCCGGCTCGACGATCAGCCGTGCATGTCCCGGAACTACCCGTACCAGAATTGGGTCCGTCGCCGCATCGTCGATCCGGATTCCGATGGGAATATCATCGAAGACGACGTGAACCGGCCCCGGCCGGATCTGTACGTCGTGACATTGTTGGGACTGACCGCCGGGCGGTCCAGGGAAGGAGAGAAATGGAAAGACGTGAAGAGAGATCGCGAAACGCTGACGATCCTGACCTATGACCCGGGCGAGGAGAGCCTGGACCGGGTCGTGAACGATTTCCTTAACGGCGAAAGAATCGTTCTTACGCTGACGAACCCGGGAGGAACACGATGAAGAAGACGACGTGCACTTTGCTGGTGACGGTATTCCTGACGGCCGTCCCCCTCGTCCCGAACTGGAATCCCGGTCCGGACGGACCGCTCCTGAAGGTCGCGCGCGCGGAAGCGTCCTGGATAGACGAATTTCGCGACCTGATGCAGAAATACGGCGGCATCGAAGGGTTCCTCGATAGCTTCTTTCAGTTGGGATAATCGACCGCCGGACATGATAAGCCCAGATCCACGGGTAAGGGCGGCGAAAACATCGATTTGATCATAAAATATGAGAGAAAAAGCGCTCCCAGTCAGGTAGAAAGGAGTTAGCGACAACAACCAGTCTTCCATCAAAGGAGCGCTTACAAGGTGAAGATCCCACAACGTCCCCACCGAGTCCAGTATATTTCCGCCGCTGACAAGATGACCTCGTTTTCCGGGCTCAAGCTCTTGATGGATCTCGCGCATCGTATTGGGATCGTGAAGGATCTCAGTGCGCTGACGGTGAAA
>JAJRWB010000008.1 GCA_024276995.1 Candidatus Eiseniibacteriota bacterium
CGCTCCGCCTTCGCCGGATTGTACCACAGGCGAAGCGTCGCCAGCCGGGCACGTCTGAGCGTCCACTTCGTCTTTCGTCTTGTCGCGCGGGCGATGAATTCGAAAGCGCGACCGCTCCACGTCAGCGCGGCCCGGGGTACGTGGAGGATCGGCGGCCCGATGGGGAGGAAGGGACGTACCGCATCGCGCAGGGCGGTCCAGTCGATGTTGTGTCCCGTGAGGAGATAGCGTTCCCCGGGCCGTCCGAGCGCCGCCGCGGCGAGGAGGCCGCGACAGACGTCGTCCGCGTCGACGACGTTGATCGCCAGGGGGAGGCGAAAGAGGAAGAGTCTCAGGAAGGCGGCCCAGCGGGGGATCGTTTCCACCGTGCGATTCGACGGGGCGCAACCCGAGGCGATCATCGCCGCCCTGCTTCGCACCGCCCGGCGCTCCCCGAGAATGATCGATGGGTTTACCACTACCACCTCGGGGCCGTCGCGGCGATCGGGAAGATCGAGCTTCTCGAGCTTTTCGCGGGGGGAGAGGAGGAACACCTCGGCGGCGCGCTTCGTGTCGAAATAGGGGATCCGGAAAGGGGCGAGATTCCACGCGGCGCTCTCGTCGATCGGTTCGCCGTCCTCGGAGGCGCCCACCGCGACGACGCTGCTTACATGAACGAACCGCTCGACCCCGGCGATCGATGCCGCGTCGTAGAGGCGCACCGTACCGTCGAGATTGACGGCGGTATGGGCCTCGCGTTTCTTCCCGCCGACGTGCACGAGGGCGGCGAGGTGAAAGAGCGTGCGCGTTTTGCCGAGGGCGTGGGTGAGTTCGGACAGGTTCTCTCCGCCGCCGGGGGCGATATCTCCATACACCGGCTCGACGCGAAGATCGCCCCACGCTTTCTCGGGGATCCGACGGCGAAGAAGAACCCGCGGGACGATCCCCTCGTCGTTCAGCAGTTTCACCAGGTGGCCGCCGAGCAGTCCGGTCGCCCCGGTGACCATCACAGGCTCGAGGCTCCGCCGGCTCATCCCAGGGTCGCCGCGGCGTGGCGGGTCATCTCTTCTTCCGGGCGAGTTCGACGAAATCGTCGACGTGGGCGATCGCCCGGTCCACCGACGCTTCCCAGAACTCCGGCCTCGTTAAATCGACGCCCAAGTGCTTCCGGGCGAGATCCTCGCATGTCATCACACCCGTGTCGGCGAGAAGCGCCTCGTACTTCGACGCGAAGGCGCTCCCCTCTTTCAGCGCGCGGTCGTAGAGGCCGTTGCTGAAGAGGAAGCCGAAGACATACGGGAAGTTGTAGAACGGATACCCCGTGATATAAAAGTGAAGTTTCGACGCCCAGAAAAGCGGATGGTACGCTCCGTCGTCAAGGGCGCCGCGATACGCCTCCCGCTGGGCGCTCAACATCAGCTCGTTCAGTGCCGCCACGGTGAGTGGTCCCGATGCGCGTTCGTCGAAAAACGATGTTTCGAAAAGGAACCGGCACCGGAGATTCATCATCATCGTGGATGCTTCATCGAGCTTCTTGTCGAGAAGGGTGAGGCGCTCCTCGTCCGATGATGCGCCCGCCAGGGCGGCGTCGAGGATGAGCGTCTCGCAGAAAGTGCTCGCCGACTCGGCGAGGGTCATCGGGTAATCGGTCGCCCAGAGCGGTTTCTCCCGGAGAACCCACGTGTGGTGGGCGTGGCCGAGTTCGTGGGCGAGCGTCGACACACCTCCGAAAGTTCCGCCGAAGGTCATGAAGATCCGCGTGGCGCCGCTCACGGGAAAGTCGGTGCAAAAGCCCCCGGCCGCCTTGCCGGAACGGTCCTCCACCTCGATCCAACGTTTCTCGAACGCCATGCGGGCGAAGTCGACGAGCGACGGGCTGAACCGATCGAACTGGTCGAGAATGTACGCCGCCGCCTCGTCATAACTGTACGATTTTTCCTCCATCGCCACGGGCGCCGACTTATCGTACCAGGTGATCTTCTCGCTCCCCATGAGGCGCGCCTTCTCGTCGAGATACGGCACGAGGCGCCCGCTCCTTTCGGCCACCACGCTCCACATCGCGTCGAGGGTCTCCCGCTTCATCCGGTTGAGTCTCAGCGGCTCGAAGAGCACCGAGTCCCAGCGGCGCTGCGCGTACGTGGTGAGGCGGAAACCGGCCTGGTTGTTGAGCGCCATGGCGGCGAGATCGGCGACCGATCCCCACGCCTCTTCCAGCTTCTCGAACGCCCGGCGCCGTACGGCGCGGTCGGGGCTCTCCATCCTGTTGTGGAGTTGCCCCATGGAGAGCGATTTGGCGCCTTCTTTCCCGTCGAAGTCGGCGCGGAGGCTTCCGGCGAGCTTGTCGTAGAGGCGGCCCCATGCGTGGTAGCCGTCCTTCGCCAGCTCGCCGACGAGAATCTCCCGCTCCGGCTCCATCTTCTTCGACGCCAGATCGCGGCGGTTCCGGAGGGTGAACGCCACCGGAGCGATTTCTTCTTCCCCGAGAAACGCCTCCCATGCCTCGTCGTCGGCGCCGAGGAAGAATGTTTCCAGACGCACTTCGAGGGTCTTCAGCTTCGCCCTGAGACCGTCGAGAAGGCCGGTCAGCCTCGTCGCCCCGGCGTCGGCCGTGTCCTGCGCCTCGAGGCATTCGGCGAAATTGGCCGCTTCGTTCAAGGCGGCGTTCGTTTTCTGGAGTGCCAGCACGGCGCCCTTCCAGGCGGAGTCGGGTGTCGGGCCGAGGCGGCCGATGTCGCCGCCCAGTTTTTCCATATCCGTTTCGATGGCGTCCATCCACCGGCGGAGTGCTTCGGAGGAACTCCCTCCTGAAAAAATCGGTTCCAGGTCCCACGTCTGTTCGTATCGCTTCATGAAAACCTCCCTTTCGGCGGCATTATAGCAACGGCGTCCGTTTCGCGTCCACCGTGCGGCCGCGCTCGTTCCGGCGTGAAGACGTCCCGGAACGGCCGCCGATTACGGTACAATGCCCTCTTCACCCGAAAAGGCCAGAGGAAGGAAGCATGGGAAGGATCGCACGGACACTCGGTATCCGTCACGGGCGGGAAATCGCGGGTCTCGCCACGCCGACGGTGATCACCATGCTCTCCCACACGCTGATGTGGAACGTCGACAGCGCGATGCTCGGTCGCGTGTCGAGCCTCGCCCTCGGCGCGGCGGGGCTCGGCGGGATGATCACGTGGACGATGTACACCCTCTTCAACGGCCTCAGCCGGATCACGTCGACCTTCGTCTCCCAGGCGAACGGCCGCCGCGACGACCGGGCGATCGGGGATTTCACTTGGCAGGGAGTCTACATCGCGCTCATCGCGGGAGCGCTCCTCACCTGGATCGGTCACGAAAGTTGGAGGATCCTCCGCCTCACGGGGCATTCGGGGGAGATCCAGGAGGCGACGTACACGTATATCCGCCTCCGCACGATCAGCGCCGTGGCGACCCAACTCGTGATGGCGCTCTCCGGTTTCTTCCAAGGGAGGAAGGACGTGAAGACGCCGATGGTCGCCGGCATCATCTCGAATGTGGCGAACCTCGTCCTCGACATGCTCCTCATCTTCGGATCCGACGGATTCCTCTTCGCGGGAAAGAGGTTTTTCGCCGTCGAACCGATGGGAGTTGCGGGCGCGGCGATCGCCACTTCGGCGGCCGTCTTCTTGAACGCGGCGATCCTCATCGCGGCGACCCTCGCGCCGAAGCATCGCCGGCGATTCGCCCTCCACATGCCGCGCGTTCCGTCGTTCCCCCTTCTGAAAAGGCTTGTGACCATCGGTTTTCCCCTCTCCCTGGGGGAATTGATCGACATGATCTCCTTTTCGGTGTTCACCATTCTCGTGGGACGCTACGGCGCGGAGGCGCTCGCGGCGAACCAGATCACCATACAGATCCTCTCGTTCTCGTTCATGCCGACGTGGGGAATCACCACGGCGGCCACCGTGCTCGTGGGGAATGAAATCGGAAGGGGCGACCTCGATCGCGCCGACCGGTACGGGAAGGAGACGTATAGGATCGTTCTTTATTACATGATCCTTCTCGCCGTGGCGATTGCCGGATTCGGCGAGGCCCTCTTTCGCATCTTCACGGGCGATCCGAAAGTGCTCGTTCTCGCGGGAGGATTGACCCTCTGCGCCGCCCTCTTCCAAATGGCGGACGGACTGAGGATGCTCGGCACGGGGGTGCTCCAGGGCGCGGGGGACACGCGCTACCCGACGGTTCTCGCCTTCATCGTTCTCTTCGGCGTTTTCATTCCGCTCACGTGGTACGTCGTCGAGGTACGCGATGCCGGGATGACCGTGGCGTGGCTCGGCGGGGCGTTCAGCTACATCCTCATGGCGATCGGCATCTTCATGAGATACAGGAGCGGCCGGTGGCGCGGTATCGGTCTTGTCACCGAATAAGGGTCATCCGCCTCGTGCTCGCGCCCGCGTCGGTTTCGAGGAGCGCCAGGTAGACGCCGCTCGCCACGTCGTTCCCGCCGTCGCTTCGTCCGTCCCAGGTCGTTTCGTAATCGCCGGCATTTGCACGGCCCGATGCGAGGGTGCGCACCTTGCGCCCGGAAGCGTCATAGACGACCAGGGAGAATCGCGTTTCCTCGTCGAGGCGATAGCGCACCTTCGTCGACGGATTGAATGGGTTCGGGAAGTTCATCAGCCGCGGCGCCGCGATGACCGGTTCGCCTCCTCCGGCGGATGCCACACCGGTTGCCACGGCGTAATCGTAGTCCCAGATTCCGCGGCCGTACGTGCCGAAACGGATCACGCCGGCGGCGTTGACCGCCTCGACGGACCAGTACGTCGTCAGCGGCGCCGCGGCATTGCCGATGTAGCTCCACACTCCGTCGGCCGGGTCGCGGCGGTACGGTCCGGCGTCGGTGGCGGCGTAGAGCGCACCGGTGCCCGTCCCCTCGAAGGCGAGATCGTAGACCATCGTCGCGGGGAGGCTGTCCGACGCATCGCTCCATGTGACGCCGCCGTCGGTGCTCTTCACCACTCCCGGATTGCTGTAGCCGCTGCCGCCGATATAGACGACGTCGGGATCGAGCGGGGAGGGGGCGATCGCCGTGCCGTAGAGATACTGGTAGTCGGGGGCCGTTCCCGTCGACTTCGTCCATGTCGATCCGGCGTCCGCCGTGTACCAGGGCGCGCCGTTGTTGGTGACGGCGTAGCGCTTCATGTTGTCGGCGGGGGAGATGGTGAACGCCGTGAGGAACGCTCCCGTGCCTCCGGAGAAGCTCTGCGGCAGCTGATCGTACGTCCAGTTCGCCCCGTATGTCCTGCGATAGCGGTAGAGATGGGTGCCGCAGAAATAGAAGACGTCGTTGCTTTCGTACGTGCCCCGGATGAAGGGGAGCCACGGCGCGTATGGGTACGTCTCTCCGGGAGGGAAGTCGATCTGCGTGACGTAGTGATGGTCCGTCTCCCCCTTGGTGACGAGGATGAAGTCGGGATAGACCGAGTATACCGTGCCGTGGGTGCCGTCGCCCGACGTGAGGTGTCCGTAATCGCCGCTGATCAGCTGATCGAAATCGAGAAGCGTTCCCCCGGAGGTGCCGTTCGTCACTTGGAAGCCTTGGTCCTGGGCGCCGGCGGCGACACGCGCGGGATCGGCGGCGCTCGTCAGCGTGGAGTAATACTGGCTCACGCCGAGCGCGGAGAGCGAGATATTCGTCACCGTACCTCCCCGGTCATCGCTTCGAAAAAGCCCGCCGTCGGTCGCGATATAAAGGATTTCGCCGCCGGCCGTCCAGACGGTGTTCATGCCGGGAAGGTCGGCGTGCAGCTTGTGAAGCGGGTCGCCGTAGTACTCCCCCCAGCCGTTCACCTTCGCGAAGGTCGCCCCGCCGTCGATGCTTCTCCAGCACTCGACGCCGCCGAAGAGCACCGTGTTCGCGTCGGTGATCGATGCGTCAAGTGTCTCCCAGAAGTCGGTGATCGTGTAGCGGAACATCCATGTCGATCCGGCGTCGACGGAGCGGTAAAGTTCCCACGTGGAGCCGACATCGACGGCGGCGTAGAGCGTGGGCGATCCCGCCTCCGAACCGGTGAGCACCATGCCGGCCGCGCCGGAGGCCGGGATCACGCCGAGCGTGTCCCACGACGCCCCCTGGTCGGTGGTGCGAAAGGTCTGCAGCCCTTTCTGAACGAAAAGATCTCCGCCGGTCACCCTGTCGATCCACATGTCGCTGATCTCGGGGCCGAGGCGCATGATCCGCGTATACGTCGCGCCGCCGTCGTCGGAACGGTACACCTTCGCGGAAGTCGTGCCGTTCCTCAGGAGGAGGTAGACCCGTCCCGGGGCGGCAAGGTCGCGGACGATCCGCTTCCCTTCGGTCGCCTCGGGGTAGATCCCCGTCGGCCGCAGCCAGGTCGCTCCCCCGTCGGTGGTGTAATGGATCAACCCGTTATCGGTGATCGATGTGACCGTCTCCACCGGGTAGTCCGCCACGGCGAGACCGTGGGAACCTCCGAACAGGTTGTCGCTCAGCGGCCGCCATCCGAGGCCGTTGAGATCGCCCTTCCAGACGCCCCCTCTCGATGATCCGGCGTAGAGGCTGTCGGCCGACGGCGAAAGCGCCACGCAGTGCATCCTCCCCGCGAGATTCCGGCTCCCCAGTTCGATCCATTGCGAAGCGGCCGTCTTCGATTGCCCGACTTCCCGGTTCCTCCGCTCCTGGAGCCGTCGCCCGTTCTCCCGCTCCACCGATCGCCAGTCGACGCCGGGGGCGGTACGGTGCATCGATTCGATCCACTCCTTCCGTCCGTCCTTGTTCCGCTCCTCGGCGTCTTCGTCGAGGAGATGCTCCGTCGGCGCCGGCACCGGGCGTCTCGTTCCGACGAGGAAGAGGGCGGGAACGAGAAGAAGCGTGGCAACGAGAACGAGACGCGACAATTTGCCGTTCAAGAGAATCTCCTTTTCATTCAGTTCGAGAGGAGCATCCGTTCGCGGGAGATCGAACGGTTCGATGGTTATTATACCATATCGGGTTCCGCCCGACGCGGAATGTAACCTTTCCCGGGCGAAGAGCCCGATCACGGAACGACCGTTGTCCGGTGTCTGAAACAATCCGCCTCTCCTGATCGAACGAATTGTTGCGATTCTTCACACCCGGGCCGATAATCGAAGGGAAGACCGACGGGAGAGCGCGAGGGAAAAGCCTCGCAACCGATTGTCGTATAATCCGTTGCGGGAATAATGCTATTCCCTGTCTCCATGACGGCGTTCTGGGAACGGGAGTTGCGAAGCCAAGAGAATCATGAAAGAGTTCCCACGAAGAAGAATCAGCCGCCCTTCTTGCGGCGCGGGAGTCCTTTCCGTCGCCGTGGCGATCGTCCTCTCGTGCGGCGCGGCGTTCGCCGGCGCTTCACCGGGGGACGGCGGTGCGCTTCTCATCGATTCGGTCACAGTAACGGGGAACGAGCGGACGTCGGTAGAGGTGGTTTTCGCCATTGCGGGCATCTCTCCGGGCGGGCGGACCACACCGAACGGGATTCTTCTCGCCGCAGACCGTCTCCGACGGTCGGGCCTATTCCGGTCGGTCGATTTCGCGACGCGCCGGGGGAGCGAACGGGGCCATATCCGTGTCGCCTTCAGCGTGCGCGAGAGGGGTGTTGAGTTCGGCGTCGGCGCCGGGTATCAGGATCTCGACAGCTGGTACCTGATCCCGGCGGAGCTGCGATTCGACAACCGCCTCGGCAGGGGGGAGAGAACACGGCTCCGGCTGAAGATCGGCTACCGCGTGGCGGGAGCGGAGTTCCTTCTCGACGATCGACAGATCGGCGCCGGCCCCTTCGGCTGGGGTTTCTCCCTCTCCGTGTTCCGTCACGACAGGATCTACTTCGATGAGAAGACCGAGTTCACCCTCCCCGTCGGCCGTTCTGCGGTGGAGAGTCACGTGGAGTGGCGCGCCGGCGGGCGGTGGTCGCTCACCGCGTCGGCCGGCATCGAAGGGGTGAGCACCGGCTCGGTCGCCGTCGCGAAGGAGGGAAACGATGCGGCGGGGATCGGCGCGGGCGAGGAGCGTTCCTTCGGGGAACTCCCCTCCGACGTGGCGTCGGGCGTGGGCGATGACAGGCGGGTGAAATTCAGTTTACGGCTGAAATGGGATTCCCGCTCGCCGCGCATGGTCGCCGGTACGCCCGCCGCCGGCGTATGGGGAAGGGCGACGTGGGAGGAGGTGCTCGGCAACAGGGCGGCGTACGCCGTTCTTTCCGTCGATGGACGCGTTTACCGGTCGCTCGGACCGATCTCCTTTTCCGGGCGTCTTCGCGGTGGTGTATCGGGAGAGGAAGCGCCCTTCTACGATCGCTTCTACGTAGGGGGAATCTACACGGTGCGCGGGTTCCCCAACCGGTCGCTCTCCGCGCCGGGCGGGTCGACGCGGTTCTGGGCGGCTTCGGTGGAAATGCGCGCCCCCCTCGTCGGCGGACGGGAGCGTCCCCGCTTGGCGGGGCTCCTCTTCATCGACGCGGGCGACGGTTGGAACGGGAAGGCCGCCGGTTTCACCGACGCGGCGCTCGCCGCCGGGTACGGCCTCCGCCTCCGCCTGCCGTGGGTCGGCTGGACCGGGCTCGACGTCGGTGTCCCATTGAGCCGCTCGCCGCTGGGCGAGTCGTTCCATGCTCACCTTTCCCTCGGGTGGACGTTTTGACCGTCCCGGGAAAACGCCGGGCGCTCCGGCCGGCCGGCGCTGTGGTCCTCCTCTTCGCCCTGCTGCCCGCCTCGGGCCGGTGCGAGCGCCTCTCGTCGGTGACGTCCGCCGTGCCGCACCGACGCGGCGAAGAGCTGGTCTGCCTCGTCGGGACCACCGGTGTTCCCGACAGCGCCGCCGCGCGATCGATGGAGGGAGGACTTCCTTCCTCCATCGATTTCCGGCTCCTCCTCCTCGATGACAAGCAGCGTGCCCTCTCGACGAAGGAGTTCACCTTCCGTGTCGCCTTCGATCTTTGGGAAGAGGTCTTCCGCGTGGACGGCCCGACTTCGGCCGACCGCTTCGCCACTCTCGACGAGGTGCGCAGCTACTTCGGCGCCGTCGGTCCCCTCCCGGTGGCACCTTGGAACATCCTCGAAAGGGGCGTTCCCTATACGATCGAAGTGGAGATGGTCCGCCATACGATCGCGCCCGCGCAGGCGGCCAGGCTCGGCGAGTGGATCGCGGGCGACCGCTCGGGCGTGACGGGCGATCCGGACGAACGGGAGGTCTCGTTCGGTCTCGGCCGGATGATCCGCTTTTTCTTCAACCGGGAAAGGCATGACGGGAAGGATGTTCGCGTGGCCCGTTCCGATCCTTTTCGGCCGGAGGAGGTGGGCGATGGGTCGCCTTAGAAATCGAATGATCGCCGCGTTCCTTCTCGTGGCGCTCCTTCCGGCCATTCCCCTTTCCCTGGTGATGTGGAACCTTCTCGACAGGAGTTTCGCTTTTCGCGGCGAGGGGACGATCGCCGCCGCGCTCCGGGCCGGCATGGAGGAATCGCGCGAGACGCTTCGCGCCGCCAAGGAACGGTTCGAGGGAGAAGTGCGCCGCGTGTGGGCTCCTCGCATCGCCGGCGGAGAGATCCCGGTGGAGCCGCGATTTCTCCCCCTCGACGAGGGGGAAGGTCTCTTTGTGCGTCTCGTTTCACCCGACGCGAACGGTGCGGCGACGGGCGACGAAGAGGCGCTGCGAAGGCTCGGTGCGACCCGAGGTCGGATCGAAGGGAATGACGGCTGGGTCGGGCCGGAGCGGGTCGACTCGTTCCTGTTTCTCGCCCGGCGGGAAGGGGAAAAGACGTATCTCTTCCGAAAGGCGATCGATGGCGAGGTCGAACGACGCGCCGCGGTGCTCGCCGACGGGATCGCTCTCGCCGGCGCGCTCCGCCTCGCGCGGGGCGCCGTGATTCGAAGTTACGCGATCCCTTTCATTCTCGTGTATTTGTTTCTTCTCCTCCTCGCCGCGACCGCCGCGGCGCTCCTCGCGGGACGGCTCAGCGCCCCCCTCGAGCAGCTCGCGACGGCGGCGCGCCGCGTGGGGGACGGCGACTTGTCGGTCCGCGTGGAGATGCGCTCCGGGGGCGAGGTCGGCGACCTCGCGGAGGCATTCAACGAGATGGTCGGCCGGCTTGCGGTGCAGCGAGATGAACTCGCCCGCCTCGAGCGGCTCGCGGCGTGGCGTGAAATGGCGCGCGCCCTCGCCCACGAGATCAAGAACCCCCTGACGCCGATCCGCCTCGCCGTCGGGGAGATGAGCGACCGGTACGGAGGGGGGGACGAGCGATACGCCGGGCTCCTCCGGGAGTGCGTCGGCATCGTGGACGAGGAGATCGAGGCGCTTCGAAAGCTGGTGCGCGAGTTTTCCGAGTTCGCCCGTTTCCCGGAGCTTCACGCCGAGAGGACCGATATCATCGCTCTCCTGCTCGAGATCGGCCGTCTCTATGGCGAAAAGAAAGTCGCTCTTCCCGAAAGCCGGTCCCCTCTGTTCGCCGTGATCGACCGGGACCAGATCCGAAGGGCGCTGATCAACCTGGTGGACAACGGCCTGACGGCATGTCGGGCCGCCGGCCGCCCGGAGAGGGTCCGCCTCGATGCCCGGCCGTCGGCGGACGCCGTTCGGATCGATGTAGCCGACGAGGGATGCGGGATCGTCGAATCCGACAGGAAACGGATTTTCGAACCGCACTTCACCACCGGCGCCGACGGCATGGGCCTCGGTCTTCCCATTGTGGAAGGGATCGTTCGCTCCCACGGAGGGTCGATCGTCGTGGAAAGCCAAGCCGGGAAGGGGACGGTTTTTTCGATCACACTGCCGGCGGGGCCGGTCGGAGATTCGCGATGAACGAAACGATTCTGATCGTGGATGACGAGAGAAACATACGGCGCACCCTGGGAATGATCCTGAAGGGGGAGGGGTACCGGACCGCCCAAGCGGCGAGCGGCGAGGAGGCGGTTGTCGCCGTGGAAAAAGATCCACCCGATATCGTCCTTCTAGACGTGAAGCTTCCCGGCATGGACGGTGTGGAGACACTCCGGAAAATCCGTTCGCTCCGGAAGGAGCAGATCGTCATTCTCATCTCGGGCCACGCCACCGTGGAGATCGCCGTCGAGGCGACTCGGGAAGGGGCGTTCGATTTTCTCGAGAAGCCGCTCGGCAAGGAGCGGGTTCTCGTGGCGTTGAGGAACGCCCTCCGGTTCGCCAAGATCGATCGGGAAGTGAACGACCTGAAGGCGCGCGCCGCGACGCGCTACGAGATGCTCGGGCGGTCGGAAGCGATCGGCGCGGTGCGGGAACGGATCGCGCAGGCGGGGCCTTCCGACGCGCGGATTCTCATCCTCGGCGAAAGCGGCACGGGGAAGGAGTTGGTGGCGAGGGCGATACACGATGCGAGCGGCCGGTCGGACGGTCCCTTCGTCAAGGTGAACTGCGCCGCCATCCCCGAGGAACTGATCGAGGGGGAGCTGTTCGGTGCGGTGAAGGGGGCGTACACGGGATCGGTGGCCGACAGGAAGGGGAAGTTCGAACAGGCCGACGGGGGGACGCTCTTTCTCGACGAGGTCGGCGACATGAGTGCGCGGGCGCAGGCGAAGGTTCTTCGCGCGCTGCAGGAGGGGGAGATCGAAAAGGTGGGGGGGAGCGGACCGATCCGCGTCGACGCGCGGGTGATCGCGGCGACGAACCGGGACCTGAAGAAACTCGCCGCGTCGGGCGCTTTCAGGGAGGATCTCTACTACAGGCTCGCCGTGGTGCCGATCGAGGTGCCCCCTCTCCGCGAGAGGGGGGAGGATATCACTCTCCTGGCGACCTGTTTCCTCGAACGGTGCCGCCTGGAGAACAACCGACCACCGACGCGCTTCTTCCCGGCGGCGCTCGAGATTCTCCGCGCGCTCCGGTGGCCGGGGAACGTGAGGGAGCTGATCAATGTGGTCGAGAGAATCGTCATCCTCGGAAGGGGCGGCGACATCGGCCCGGACGATCTCGCCGCCGCCGGAGTGACGGCGGCGGAAGAGAGCGCCGCCGGTCTGCGACGCCCGATGGGCATCGCTCCTCTTTCGCCGGGAGAGGTCCTCCGCCTCGGCGGTCTCGTCGAGGCGCGTCGCCGTTTCGAGGAGGCGTGCATCCGCCGGGCGGTTCGGGAGGCGGAAGGAAACGTTTCCCGGGCGGCGAGACTCCTGGGGATCGACAGAACGAATCTTCACAAGAAAATCCAGTCTTACGGCATCGAAATGGAGAAAGACAATGGGGTATAAAACGTTTGCGCTTCTCGTGATTCTGCTTTCTCCCGCCGCCGCCTTCGGATCGGTGGGAACCAAAGGGTTCTCCCTCGGGCTCGATCTCCACACCAGCCGGATCGGGGCGGACGAACCGTCGTCCGACGCCCCGGCGGGAACCGTCTTCATCGACCGCAACGGCGGCGGGGCAATCATGAAACTCGGCTGGGGATTCACCCCCCGGTTCGGGCTTCGCCTGATGGTGAGCGGGGCGAGCCACGCCACCAGCGATCCGGACATCGACGTGATCTACTCGAGCGGCACCATCGAGGCGGTCTACTATTTCCGTGAGGGGGAACCGCTTCGTCCCGAGATCTTCGGTGGTTTGGGAGGGTTCTCCGTCGAATCGAGAGACGGCGGATACGACTACAAGACCACCGGTGGGGGTGCGGTGTTCGGTGGGGGGATCGCGTACTTCCTCTCGCGCGACTTCGCCCTCGACTTCGAGCTGCGCGCCGACTTGGTGAACTGGGACACCAACACCGCCCGGATCGATCTCGGCGGCGGCAATGAGGTGGTGGTGGAGACCCCGATCGACGAGGATGGTTCGGCGGTGCACTTCGCTTTCGGCGGGACGTGGTGGTTCTGACCGGGGTGGACGGGGAGCGGCGGGCTGCGTCTCAGCGGATGAGGAGCATCCGGTCGGTCGCCCTGCCCCCCGCCGCGTCGAGAACGGAAAAGTAAACCCCCGACCGAGCGGCGACGCCGGCATCGGTCGTGCCGTCCCAGGGGAAGAGATGTTCGCCGGGCGTGCTGTCGAGCCGCTCGGCGAGCGAACGGACGAGCCTTCCCGCCGGATCGAAGATCCGCAGCGTGATCTTCCCACGTCGCCGGAGCGAGCAGCGGATCGTCGTGTTCGGGTTGAACGGATCGGGCGAATTGGAAAGGCGTAAGGGTGGATCGCCCGGCGGGGCGACGGCCACTTCGGTGGGGGTATCGGGCAGGAGCGCCGCGTCGATCACGGTGGATGCGCCCCATGTGACGGTCACGGCGCCGACCGTGTCGCTCACATAGCCGGAGGCGGTGAAGATCAGGTCATACGTTCCGTCCGCGAGGAGCTTGTAATAGTCCCCCCTGTCGGGATCGGTGCGCACCGCCTTGCCGCCGTCCGTCACCGTCACGACGGCATCGAGAGGATCGCCCGTCACGGCGTCGGTCACCACGCCGTTCACGCCGTAGCGCGCCGCGGCGATCCAGTGAAGGAAGCTTTCCCGATTATCGTTCCAGATCGACGGGAGCTGCGACGCCGCCGGCCATTTGTTGTTTTCATATTCGATGGTCACATCCATGCAGTTCGTTTCGTCGTACGACCAGTCTTGGAGACTCCCTTTTACGATATACCATTGAGCTCCATTGGTGATTCCCTGAGGGAAGGCGCCGTTGTACATCGGCGTGTTGTACTTCGAGTATTCGATCGAAAGATCGACGAACGCGTCGTGGTCGACTGTGAGCGGGTACTGAAAGTCCCACGGGTAGTTCACCACGAGCGCTCCTCCGTGACCGTTCTCGCTGATCACGAAGTTCCGCGACGCTCCGTAGCTCCGGAAAGCGGCGGTCTCCACCTCTTCCGTCCACGTCCCGTCTCCGCCGATCGAGCCGTCCGGCACCGGGTAGTTCCGGTTCAGGTCGACGCCGTTCGCGTTGTAGCGCGTTCCCGCCGCGTAGCCGTCCGGGTTGAGGAGGGGAAGGATGTCGATCTCGTACCGATCGACCAGGTTCGCCGCCGTGCTGTCCGTGGCATAGTTGGACGTGAGGTAGTCGGCGAGGTAAAGGAGCATCTCCATGCCCACCGGTTCGTTCCCGTGCATCGTACTCGCCATGCGAACTTCCGGTTCCGCTTCCTCGATATCCACCTGGTCGGAGATCCGGATTCCCCAAAGCTCTCGCCCCTCGACCGACGTGCCGAACACGAATCGTTTCGCAATGGCCGGGAAATCGGTTTCGATCTGCAGAAGGAGCGCGCCGATCTGCGCGTGGGTGTGATACGTCGCCGTGCCTACGCGCTTCGCCGCCTCGCTCTCGCCGCGCCGCGCCTGCTTCGCCCAGATCATTTCCATCTCTTGCCGGGCGGATCGTTCCCGGTCGGGCAGAAGGGTGAACGACCAGTGCGCCGCGCGAAGGGCATCCGCTTCGCGGGCGGTGATCCTCGGCTCGAAAAGAACCGCGCCGGCGCTTCCGCCGGGGCGGATCTGCTCCCGGTTGAACGAAGCGATCGGAACGTCCCGGAGAAGGCGCTGGAGCTCGGCCGGGTCGTTCAACTCGATACGCACCGGGAAATCGCGGAACACGCGAACCTCCCACAGAGGGAGACCGTTCGGGTCGACGGGAATCGGATCGGCCGCGATCTTCGTCACGGTAGGGAGGAACAGAACAGAAAGAAGGGAGAACAGCGCAAAGGAGCGGTCGAGCCGAACGGTGCAAGTCATGATGCCTCCACGAGATTCATTATACCAGCTCATCCACGTATCGGGGAAGCATCTCGCGCCACGTCGGCCAGTCGTGATCCCATGCCGGTCCCCACGAATCGACGCGGTTCGGGATCCCCTTCAAGCCGAGCAGGTTCGCCATGCGCCACGACTCGGAAATGTCTTCCGCATTCCCCTCGCCCGACGCGAGGAGGATGAAGCGGCGTTGCAGCGTTTCGAGCGGCCCCCCTTCGAGGTCGCCGAGAAAGTGAAGGGGCGAGGCGCGCCGGAACGCGTCGTTCGCTTCACCGTCCATGAACCGGCCCAGGTCGTAGGTGCCGCTCATGCAGATCGCTCCGCCGAAGATTTCCGGGTAGCGGCACGTCACGGCGAGAGCGTTGTACGCACCGATCGACGCGCCGGCGGCGACGATCTCGATTTCAGCTTCACCGCAATCCTTATGAACGGCCGGTACCACTTCATGACGGATATACTCATGGAAACGATCCTGCAGGAGGGCGCGGTAGTGGTCGTCTCCGTCGCCGGCGACCCATGCTCTTCCCGCCACGCTGTCGCACGAATAGATCTTCACCTTTCCGTCGGCGAGCTGCGCCGAAAGGGAATCGACGAGATGAAAACGTTCCACTTCCTCGGCGTCGCCTCCCGCTGTCGGGAATAGAAGGATCGGTGTGCCGACGGCGCCCCAGCGGACGAGTGCGACCTCCTGTTCGAGTCTTTCCGAGTACCATCTTTCGCGCGCCTTCACGATGAGCGTTCCTCCCTCTCGTCGAGCCAAAGGTCGATCCGCTTCCTAAAGAGCGCCGTGAACCGCTCGACTTCCTCTTCCGGGTAGAGCGCCTCCACCTTCCGGCGGATCGCCTCGGTCGCCTCATCGGAGCGGAAAAACTCGTCGGCCACCTCGTCGAGGCGTTGGAGATGTTTCGCGCAGAACTCCTCGAACCGCGCGGTGGAGAAGCGCTGGTTCGCGATTGCGCCGTACGCGCCGAGCCGTTCCCGGTACGAAAGATCCTTGCGGAGCACCCGGAAGTACGGCTTCCAGTCGAGCGTCGGGTTCATCTTCCTGTTCGTGGCGGCGCAGAAAACCGACCAACGGATATTCGCCTTGATCAGCCAGGGGAAATGATAGTGGAGCGAGGTGACCTGCGAGTCGGGACACGGGTTCGCGAAGTCGATCGGGTACCATGTCCCTTCTTTTCGGAGCATTTCGCACGAATTGAAATCCCAGCCGAAGAAGGAGTTGATCGTCAGCGTGATGTCGCGGAGTTCCTCCTTCGCGGCGCGGTCGAGGAAGTCGCGATCGAGGGTGTAGCGGTCGTGGAGGGGTGCGGCGGGATCGTAACGGACGAAACGGATCTGGGGGCCGAGGGCGATGCAACGGACGAAGCAGTCGTACGGCTCGACCGCCTTTTGGAGGTGCATCACCCGCTTGCCGCTCCCGTCGTACGCCGCGCGGAACGACTGGGCGTCCTCGATCCGGCTCACCCCGGCCCATCCTCCCCCGTCGTACGGCTTCATGTAGAACGGGTAGGTCACCTTCCCGCCGAGTTCCTCCATGTCGAAGAGGCGCGCGTAGCGGCTGAGCGTCTCTTCGAGATCGGGGCTTGGATCGTATCCCTTCGGCGGGATCATCCACGTATCCGGCACGTGAAGGCCGAGCTTCATCATGGCGCAGTACGAGCTGTGTTTCTCGTGGGACTGGATCGACCATGGATTGTTAAACACATAAATATCGTTCAGGAGGATCGCTTTCTTGATCCACTCGCGGCTCGTGCGATACCAGTGGGTCAGCCGGTCGATCACCACGTCGTAGCGCACCGGCTGGTCGAGGGCGAACGGCTCGATGGTCACCCTCTCCACGTCGAACCCGATCTCGTTGCCGCCGATGGGAAGCGCGAGATCGAGGCGCTTCATGATCGCCTCGTAGCAGATCGGCCAGCAGATGTCGGACGCGAGCGAGAGCCCGATCCTCTTTCTGATCCGTGCCATGGCGGTCCTTTCCCCGTGCGGGAGGAGTTCTTTATTCGTATATCATCCACAAGGGACCGGGCATGAGCCACGAAAGCCCCTCGCGCATCCTATCGCGCCAATTCTCCCAATTATGGCCGTCCCTCGCCTCGACGTAGCGCACATTCATACCCGTCTCCTGGAGGAGAGGCACGAGGGAGCGGTTCTCATAGATGAGCGACTCGTAGACGCCGCACGTGACGAAAACATTCCTCGCGAAAGGGACGGGCGCGGCGCGGTAGGCGTTCATCATCTCCGTCACCCTCCGGTAGGCGCCGCCACGCTCCTGGAAACCGATGTCGGTGAAGGCGAATGAGCCGGACAGAAGGAAGACGTTTCCGAAGAAGCCCGGGTTGCGCCACGCCGCCGAAAAGGAGGCGGCCGCGCCGAAGCTCGCCCCCATGATGCAGCGTGATCGGGGGGTCCCCGCCAGGGCGAAGCGCTTTTCGAGCCGGGGGACCAGCTCGGTGGTGAGGAAGCGGCCGTGCGCGTCGCTGTCGCCGTACTCGAGCAGGCGCTCGCCGGGGTGGAGGAGGGCGACGACGACGGCGGGGATCTCGAGGCGGTGGATCAGGTTGTCGAGCACCGTCCGAAGGGCGGCGTATTCGAGGAGATCGCCGCCGTCGTGCGCCACGAGAAGGGCATAGCGGCGGCTCTTCCGGTAGCGCGCCGGGAGATAGAGCGTCACGGGGCAGTCGCGCCGGAGGGCGCGGCTGCGGATGCGGATCTCTTCGAGCGTGCCGTTGCGTGCGTCCGGATCGGGTTGTGTCCACTCGGGCACGACATATCCCTCGCCGCGGCAGACCGAGTTCGCGCCGAACGGGTCGCGCGCCCTCACCGGGTTGAGAGGATCCTCGATCCAGCGGCTCTCGCCGCCGCGGAGCACTTCGAGCTTGTACTCGCAGCGCGAACCGGGGGGGATCTCGACAACGACGTACCAAAGGTCGGACCGGTCGATCCGTCGCAGTGGCTGTCTCGACGGGAGGCCGTAGATGAACTGTCGGAGATAGACTTCCTCCGCCTCGCCCCTGTAGAGGAACGTGCAGCTCGACCCTTCAACGATCGGCACGTCGTGCCGGGCGAGAAAGTCGTCAACGGCGCGCCGGTCACGGCCGGCGCCGTCGAGGAAGCGCTGGATCGCCAGGGGACGGCGGCCGGCCGCGACGTCGGTCGGGCTCATGCCGCCGCTCCGGAACGGACCGTCCCATCGACGAAGAGACGCGGCGCATTTTCGGATGAGAGAAGCCGTCCGCCGTCGAAATCGATGCGGCTTCCTCCGTCGAGGGGAATGCAGACATCGGGCGCGAACCGCCGCGCAAGAAGGAGCACCCGTTCCCGGTCGTCGAGGGCGAGTCGCTTCGCGGCGTGGGGGAGGGGAACGACGCCGCGGCAGACGGCGAGTCCCGATTCGAGAAGTTCCGCGTTCCCCGCTCCCTGAGGGGGGTGATCGTGGAAGAGAACGACCTTTTCCGAAAGCGCCATGGCGCCCGCCGACCAGGCGACGATCGGGATCTCTCGGAGCGCTCCGCCGAGGTCGAACAGGTCGAGGCGGTTGAGGAGCACCGCCACGTGTCCTCCCGCCACGGCGACGGCGCCGCTTCGCTTGAGGATGCCGTCGATGCGGCGCCTCTCCTTTCGAGCGGCGTCGCGGCGCGCGGGCGCGTACCGTTCGATGAAACGGCCGTGGACCTCGGCAAGGTGTTTCATGTGGGAACCGTCGAGGGCGCGAACCGCCTCGATCGCTTCCTCGAATGCCTCGTCGAGAAGGGCGCGGTCGCGGTTCGTTCGCTTCAGAATCGCGCGGGCGGCCTCCATGGCGCTCGACAACCGGATGTTGTACAGCTCCTGGCGCTCGATCAGCTCCGCCTGGCGGCGGCGCCACGCCGATCGAAGCTCCGTGTCTTTCCGGAAGACCCTCTCCGCGGCGGCGTACAGTTCGAGGTTCACCCCTTCCCGGCCGAGGTGGTCCTTCAGCTCGGCGTCGTTCCTCTCGTCCTCCTGCCATCCGGCGGTGATGAGCGCCACCGGTCCTTCCGGGGCGATCGAGTCGATCGCCCGGGCGACCGAAGGCCGGCGGCGCTGGGGACCGAGAAAAACGACGCGGCTCATTCGGCCCTCACCCGGACCGTCTCCCCGACGTCGTCGAGAAGCTTCAGCAGGGCGTCATAGTCGGTGTGACGGAAACGCATCCACGCGTTCGCCATGTACCCTGCCTCGACGCCCTGGGTCGGCGTGCCCGCCGCCGGAAGGTGGCAATCGATCATCTCCCTCCCGTGGCGCGATCGCACCTCGTCGAGTCCCTCGTAGGCGCGGATTATCCCGTCGTGGTCGGGCCTAAGCGCGATAATCCCGGCCGCGTACCGGCGGGACGGTCTCCGGTCGATCCGCCGGTGCACGATCGCCATCGCCCATTCCCGGTAGATGTCGAACTCGTTGGCGGCGCAGTAGAGATCCCACGCGCCCACGCCGGGCGGGCGGCAGCCGATTTCGGCGAACCGGAGTCCCTTCGGACCGTAGAACCATTCCATGTGGGTGGCCGACGTTTCGATGCCGAGGATTTCGATCACCTTCCGCCCCATTTCCCGCACCTCGTCGTAATCGACCGCCGTGTCGATCCGGTTGGTGGCGACGAAGCGCGGCGAGATCCAGCGACTGCGCATCGCCTCGAGCACGTTCGGATAGTAGTGGGAGATGAAGTCGTGCGCCACGACGCCGTCGATGGTGATCGTGTCGTAGAACGCCTCGTGGCCTTCCACGAACTCCTCCACCGCGGCGCTCCCCGCGCCGTCGAGGTCGGACGCGCGGATCGCCTCTTCGAGTTCGCCGTCGCTGTCGATCCGGTATGTCCCGGCCGCGCCGGCGCCGTCGCGGGGCTTGAGGATGATCGGGTAGCCGGTCTCGGCGGCGAAGTGTCGCGCGTCGTCGCCCGATTCCGCGCCGGCCGACGCGCCGCACGGAACGCCCCCCGCCCGGAGCGCTTCCTTCATCGACGGCTTGTCCCGGCAGAGCCAGGCGGTACGCACCGACGTTCCCGGTATGCCGCACGCCTCGCGCACCCTCGCCGCCGGGAGGATGTGCGCCTCGACGGTCGCCTCGATCCGGTCGACGCGGGCCATCTCCTGGATCCGGCGCACCGTACGAAGCAGCGCCTCTTCGTCGCACACGTTGCCCACCTGCTCGTAGTGTGCCATCGTGCGCTTCAGATCGTCGGTGAGATCGTCCTTCGGCGTCTCGCCGATGCCGATCACTGTGGCGCCCACCTCGGCGAGGGCGCGGGGGAAGTTCCTCTGGTTCGAGGGGAAGGAAGGTTCCACGAAGACGACGTTCATCGGAAAGATCTCTCCTGGAATAAGGATGAAACTCGAGTGGCGTCCCCGGACGATACTCCCAAGGGAGTCTAGCAGAACGGCTCCTTCGGTTCCACGTGAAGCCGGGAGGGCCTTCGATGTGGATCGGTTGATTTGAAAGGGATTTTTCCCACCGACGAGGTTAAACTGGGAATCATGAGACGCGCCGTATTCATCGCACCTTATTTTGCAACCACAACGCTCCGCTTCATCCGCGCCGCGCTCTCCCTCGACGGGGTGCGCCTCGCCCTGGTGAGCCACGAATCGACGGGGAAGATCCCAGGCGACGTGGCGGGGCGGCTCGGCGCATACGTGAGGACCGAAAACGCCCTCGACTCCATCTCTCTCGAAAGGGCGGTGCGCCGCGCGGCGGAACAGCTCGGTGGAGTCGACGCGATCGTCGGCGCCATGGAGGAACTGCAGCTTCCGATGGCCGAGGTGCGCGCCTCCCTCGGCGTGGCCGGTATGACGGTCGATGTGGCGAAGAACTTCCGCGACAAGGGGCGGATGAAGGACGTTTTCCGCTCCGCCGGGATCCCGTGCGCCCGCCACGCGGTGGCGACGAACCGCGCGGCGGCGGAGGCGTTCGCAGACCGCTCCGGTTTTCCCCTGGTGGTGAAACCCCCCGCCGGGTCGGGGGCACGGAGCACTTTTCGGATCGACGGCGCGGCGGCGTTCGAGGACTATCTCGATACGATCCCGCCGTCGGCGGAAACGCCCGCTCTTCTCGAGGAGTTCATCACCGGCGAGGAACATTCTTTCGACAGTATCCTAATCGACAAGAAACCGGTTTGGTATTCCGTGTCGCGCTACCTTCCCACACCTCTCGAAGTGCTCCGCACGCCGTGGATCCAGTGGGCCGTCCTCTTGCCGAGGGAAGTCGATGTTCCCGAATTCGACCCCATTCGTGCCGCCGCCGCCGAGGCGCTCTCCGCCCTCGGGCTCGAGAGCGGCCTAACGCACATGGAATGGTTTCGCCGAAACGACGGGACGATCGCCATTTCGGAAGTGGCGGCCCGTCCGCCGGGGGCGCAGTTCACGACGCTCCTCTCGTGCGCCCACGCCGCCGACCTCTACCGCGGCTGGGCGGAAGTGATGATCCTCGATCGCTTCGACCCGCCCGCACGGAAGTTCGCCGCCGGCGCCGCCTACCTGAGGGGCCAAGGGCGCGGCACGGTGAAGGCGATCCACGGGATCGACCGCGTCGCGCGGGGCGTGTCCGACCTCGTGGTGGAAGCGAAGCTCCCCGTGAAGGGCCAATCGCCGTCGGGGGGATACGAGGGGGAGGGGTACGTCATCGTGAGACACCCCCAGACCGCCGTCGTGGAGCGCGCCCTCCGGGAGATCGTGACATGCGTGAGGGTCGAACTGGGATGATCGTCTCCAGCGGAGAGAAGCAATGAATGTACTGATGATCTCGCCGGGCTACCCGCCCGAGATGGAGTATTTCACCCGGGGTCTCGCCGAGGTGGGCGCGAAGGTGATCGGCCTGGGCGACCAGGGGGAGGAGGCGCTCTCCGACGACCTGCGCCGTTACCTTTCGGCGTACGTCCGCGTGCCGTCGTTCGGCGATGACGGCGCCGTGCTCGAGAAGGTCCGCGCCATCCACGGCCGCATGCGCATCGATCTTGTGGAAACCCTCTGGGAGCCGCAGATGATTCTCGCCGCGAAGATCCGCGAGAGGCTCTCTCTCACGGGAATGACGGTGGCCGAAACGCTTCCTTTCCGCGACAAGGAGGTGATGAAAGCGACTCTCGACGCGGCGGGGATCCGGACGCCGGGCCACTACCGCTGCCGCACGGCCGGCGAATGTCGCGAGGCGGCCGAAAGGATCGGCTTTCCGGTGATCGTCAAGCCGATCGCCGGTGCCGGTTCGGCCGACACGTATCGCGTCGATGGTGCGGGGGAACTGGAGAAGGTGATCGGCCGGGTGCGTCACGTTCCGGAGGTGAGCGTGGAGGAGTTCGTCGAAGCGGAAGAGCACACCTTCGATACGGTCTGCGCCGACGGCGAGATTCTTTTCTATAATATGTGCTGGTACAGGCCGCGGCCGCTCGACTCCCGAAAGCACGAGTGGATCAGCCAGCAGACGATCGCCCTGCGGGACGTGGAGGCGGACGAACTCGCCGGCGGGAAGAAGATGGGCGTCGACGTTCTGAAGGCACTCGGCTTTCGAACCGGATTCACCCACATGGAGTGGTACAGGAAAGAAGACGGCGAGGTGGTATTCGGCGAAATCGCCGCGCGCTCTCCCGGCGGACGGACGGTCGACTTGATGAACTGGGCGAACGACATCGATATTTTCACCGGCTGGGCGGAGGCGGTCTGTCACGGGAGAATCTCCCAGAAAATCGAAAGGAAATACAACGCCGCGTCGATCTTCAAGCGGGCGGTGGGTGAGGGAAGAATCTCGAGGATCGACGGGCTCGGCCGCCTCCTCGCGGAATACGGCGAGGAGATCGTCTGCGTCGACCTCCTCCCCCTCGGCGCGCCGCGGCGGGATTGGCACAAGACGCTCATCTCGGACGGCATGATCATCGCGAGACATCCCGATCTGGCGAGAACCCTGGAGATCGTCGACCGGATCGGCACGGACCTTCAACTTTATGCGTCATGATTCCCCATCGTACCGGCGCGCCGTCGAGGCGATCGTCGAGGGATGCTCGGCCGATCCCTTCGGCATCCTCGGCATTCACCCGATGGAAGAGGGCGGCTTTCGTGTGAGCGCCTTTCTTCCCCATGCGGCCGGCGCGGCGGTAGGGCGGCGTGGCAAGCTTTATCCGATGGAGCGCCTCCACGCGGAGGGGTTCTTCGAATGCGCTTTCCCGGAGGCGCGAAAACCGTTCGTGTACCAACTGTTCGTAACCGGCGACGACGGGGTGGTCACGACGGTTCACGATCCGTACCGTTTCGGCCGCGTGCTCACCGACTACGATCTTCACCTCTTCCGCGAGGGGAAGCACTTCCAGCTCTACACGAAGCTCGGCGCCCACCGGCTGAGAATGCACGGCGTGCGGGGGGTCTCGTTCGCCGTGTGGGCTCCCAACGCCCGCCGGGTGAGCGTGATCGGCGATTTCAATCGGTGGGACGAACGGTGCCACCCGATGCGGCCACTGGGCGATTCGGGTATCTGGGAGATCTTCCTGCCCGGCCTCGGGAAGGGGGCGATCTACAAGTACCACATCCTGACACGCTCGGGCGCCGCCTCGGTGAAGGCCGATCCGTTCGGCTTCGCCATGGAGAAGAGGCCCCGCACGGCTTCGATCGTCTGGGGCTTGAGGCGGTACCGGTGGCGCGACGCGAAGTGGATGGAGTCGCGCCTCGAAGCGCAGTCCACCGACCGGCCTCTTTCGATCTACGAGGTTCACCCCGGATCGTGGCGCCGTGGGGGAAAGGGCGAGGACGGGTGGCTCACCTACAGGGAACTCGCCGAGCGGCTGATCCCGTACGTCGCCGAGATGGATTTCACGCACATCCAGCTGATGCCGGTGTGCGAACATCCCTTCGACGGATCGTGGGGATACCAGACGGTCGGTTACTTCGCCCCGACTTCACGGTTCGGAACGCCCGACGATTTCCGTTTCTTCGTCGATCGGGCGCACCGGGCGGGGATCGGCGTGCTCCTCGACTGGGTTCCCGCCCACTTCCCCAAAGACGCCCACGGTCTCGCCTTTTTCGACGGAACCCACCTGTACGAACACGCCGATCCCCGCATGGGCCACCACCCCGACTGGGACACGTTCATCTATAACTACGGCCGCACGGAAGTGCGCGCCTTCCTCCTGGCGAATGCCCTCTTCTGGCTCGACCAATACCATATCGACGGGCTGAGGGTCGATGCGGTGGCGTCGATGCTCTATCTCGACTACTCCCGCAAGGAAGGGGAGTGGATCCCGAACCGTTACGGGGGGCGGGAGAACCTCGAAGCGGTGGAGTTCGTGAAGGAATTCAACGCGGAGGTGCACCGCGTCTTTCCGGGGGTGATCACCATCGCCGAGGAGTCGACGTCGTGGCCCCGCGTGACCGGACCGGTGGAGGAGGGAGGACTCGGTTTCGATTACAAGTGGAACATGGGCTGGATGAACGACATGCTCGAGTTCATCTCCCTCGACCCCCTCTACAGGGGACACCATCTCGATAAGCTGACCTTCTCTCTTCTCTACGCGTTCAGCGAGCGGTTCATCCTTCCCCTTTCCCACGACGAGGTGGTTCACGGGAAGCGATCGCTCCTTTTCAAGATGCCGGGCGATTCGTGGCAGATGTTCGCCAACTTGAGAATGCTTTATGCCTACATGTACGCCCATCCCGGAAAGACGACACTCTTCATGGGAGGGGAACTCGCCCAGCGCGGGGAGTGGAATCACGACACCGGTCTCGAGTGGGAACTCCTCGAGAGCGCGGGGCACGCCCAGATGAAGCGGCTCGTCGCCGATCTGAACCGGATCGAAAGGGAGACGCCGCCCCTGCACGAGATCGATTTCACGCCGGAAGGTTTCGAATGGGTCGATTTTTCCGACCGCGAGAACACGGTGGTCTCGTTTCTCCGTCGCGATCGGGGGGTGGGGATCGTTCTGGTGGTGGCGAACTTCACCCCCGTGGTGCGCGAGGAGTACCGTGTGGGCGTGCCGGAGGGGGGCTTGTACGAACAGCTTCTCGACACGGACCGCGAGATCTACGGCGGGAGTGATGTCGGCGTCGCCGGCGTCGTGCAGGCGGAGGAGACCGGCGCGAACGGGCGTCCGTTTTCCCTCGGTCTCACCCTTCCTCCGCTCGGCGTGCTCTACTTCCGCCTCGTCCGGGGCGAACGGGCCGGGCGTTGAGCGGAAGATGGATCGGCGAAGGACGCGCCGTGCGCCGCGCGATCACCGACGTGGAACGCGCCGCCGCCCCGGGGGGGCGGGCACTCCTCGACTCGTATCTCATCGAAGGATACCGTCTCCACGAACGGGCGCTCCGTTCGCGCGCGCCGCTCCACACGGTGGTGGCGTCATCGTCATTCCTCGGCGATCGCTCCCGCCGCGCTTCGCTCCTACGCGAGGCGATCGAGAGCGCGCCGTGCGACCGCTTCGTCGCCGCCGACGATCTCGTCGCGCATCTCACCGGCGGGCGGGGAAACGGACCGCTTCTCGGCCTCGTCTCCATGGGAGAGGAAGAGGACCCGGCGCGACGGGCGGTCGCCGGCGCATCCCTTCTCGTGGCATGCGACGTGGAGGATCCGGGCAACGTCGGCGCCCTCGTCCGGACCTCGCTCGCTTCGGGTGCCGCGCTCTTCATCGCCGTGGGGATCAGCGATCCATATCACCCCAGGGCGGTGCGCACCTCGATGGGGAGTCTCTTTCGGATCGCCGTGGCCCGCCGTCCGTCGCCCGCCGCCGCGATCGAAGAGCTGAAGTCGCACGGCTTTCACACCGTCGGCGCCGTGGCGAGAGGAGGGATTCCTCTTCCCGAAGTCGAGCTGCCCGCCGCCGTGCCGTTCGCCCTCTTCGTCGGCCGCGAAGCGTTCGGCCTTGCCGGGAAGACCGCATCGTCGCTCGACACCCTCGTGACGATCCCGATGGCGTCGAACATCGATTCGTACTCGGTGAACGCCGCCGCGGCGATCGCCCTCTACGGGCTTTCCCGTACAGGACGGACATAGGGATTCTCCGCAGATCCAACCTATCCGGGAAGATTCGGGTAAAGACGGGGAAGCGGACTGCCGATCCTTCCGATCGTAACCGGTGGTCGGACCGGCCGTTCCGACCCGGCGCCCGCTTCGAATACGAACCGGAACGAGGAGGTGATCCGTGAGAATGATGATTATCGGCATCGCGGTGGCGATGTTGGCGGGGCTGGCCCATGGGAGCGGACCTCTCGCCCCGACGAGTCACGTCAGTTTCGCACTTAAGGGAGGCGTCAACCCGTCATCCCAGACGCTCGATCCCAATCCCGGCTGGAATGAAGGCCGGGTTCTCGGTTTCGGGGGAGGCGCCACTCTCGGCTTCAATCTCTCGTCGGCCGTTTCTTTCGATACGGATGTTCTTTATGTCCGAAAGGGAACCGAGTTCACCGGGTCGGAATACGACAACGAGCAAGGAGGAACGGTCGATGTCAGCGAGAGGATTGTCGCGGACTATGTTACCGTGAGCCCTCTGATCCGCACCACCTTCCGGCCGGGTGGCACGTCGCCCTATCTCCTCGCCGGTGTCGAGTTCGGCTATCTCGTCAAGGCCAGCGATGAGCTGTCCATGAATCCAGGCGGGAGCCGGGGGGAGAAGGATGTGACCGACAAGACGGAGAGAACCGATTTTTCACTCTCCTTCGGCGGCGGAATGAACTTCCCGACGTCCGGCTCGTCCGATTTCTTTCTCGAAGCGCGCTACTATCTCGGCCTGAAGAACACGGTAAAGCAAACCCAGGAGGATATCGACGCGAACGGTGCTGTCGATGTCAAGAATCGCGGAACGTATGTGATGGGCGGTTTCCGGTTCTGAAAGGCCGTGCAATCACCGCAAGGCGCGCGCAGTTGAGCAGGTGAAAAGAAAAGCGCCGGAGGTGATCTCCGGCGCTTCTTCCGTTCGTTTGCCGACGTACCCGCGTGTTTCACGACGCGGGTGAGCACTCCACATCGTTCTGGTTCTCGTCCCAGCACGCCTCCTCGCCGTCATTGTAATCGGGCACCTTGAGGGAACCGGTTCCATCCGATTCGTCGAAGCGGATGAAGGAAACCCCTCCTTCGGAAGCGTCGGTGTACTCGATCGAGCCGACGTCGCCGTCGCGGCGGTAGCCGAGCATGTCACCCGGATTCTCATCGAGATCGGTGAACGTGAGTTCCTCTGTATCCGATCCGTTCGACCAGTCGAGGCGAGCCACGCGGCCGTTCTCCTCCGATTCGACGTCGTGGAAGTACCACGTGCCGTTTTCGCCGTCATTCCATGTCTCCCCCTCGAACCAGACGAGGTTGTCGATCGGCGGGTTTTCCGAAAGGGCGGTGACGCGCATCTCCCACTCCGTTTTCGATCCCCTCTCCTTCCCGCGCAGGCGGATCTGCGCTTCCTCGTCACCGTCGACCCACGTGTAGATCCAGATGTACGACCCGTCGTCCTGAGGGCTCGGAATCGTGTGCAGCGCCACGGCGAAAGCGGCGACGGGCGGTGTGAGGATCAACTTCGCGGCGGTCTCGATCACCGCCACGCGGATCGCGGCGTTGAAGAAGTTCTTCTTCGAGCGCTCCGCGCTCTTGTCGGCGCCGTCGAAGAAGCGGAAATCGAAGTGGAGTTTTTCCGGCGCCGGGAGCACGGGCGTATCGGTTGTCGTACCGCCGCCGGACGGTTCGGTCGGTGCCGTGGTGTTGCAACCGGTCGCCGCGATGAGGAGAAGCGTCGCCGCCATGGCGGTGCGTACCGTGGTGAAAACCGCGTGCTTTCGATTCGTCGTCATTGTTCCGGCTCCTTTCGTGTTCGTGCCGTTGTCGTTCTTGACGGCGAGAAGTGCACAGACCGTGCCGGATGGGAAATCGTGGAGGAATGTCTCCATAATGCATTGATACGATTGACGATGCCTCTTCGAGTCGAGTCGCGTTTCCCGTTTAAAAGTCGTGGTGTTTCTTCACGGTCGCGGTGAGGATTCACGCCACCGCGGGAAGGGGCGCTCCACTTTCCCCTTGCATTCCCGCGGTCTTTCATTATGCTTACCGGGAAGGCGAGGCGGCGTGAAACGTTCGCGCACTCCCTTCGAGGCCGCCCTGCGGGGCGACTTGTTTTACATGCCGCTGTTTCTGCGGTCCTTTCTTTTCACCTGTCCGGCGGGTTGAGAATCTGTACAATGCCGGACCGGGAAAATAATGAGAGAACACGCAACCGCACGGATGCGCGGCGATCGCGCGCATATGAACAGTTCCACGCAGAACCGGGTGCCCCACTTCCATGACGGAGTCTTCAGCCTGCTGATCCCCCCGATTCAGCGCTCCCTCGCGGAAGAGGGATACGAGATCCCGACGCCGATCCAGGAGGAGTGCATTCCTCGTCTCCTCGAGGGGAGGGATCTGCTCGGTACCGCACAAACCGGGACGGGGAAGACGGCGGCGTTCACGTTGCCCGTGCTTCAGCGGTTGAAGGAAGAGCCGCGACGCGTGCGCAAGGGGACGCCGAGGGTTCTCATTCTCGCTCCCACCCGGGAGCTGGCGGCGCAGATCGGGGCGAGCGTCGGGACGTACGGACGGTTCCTCCGCGTCCGTCACACGGTGATCTTCGGCGGCGTGAATCAGCTTCGACAGGTGAGGGCCCTCGATCGCGGGGTCGATATTCTCGTCGCCACACCGGGGCGGCTTCTCGACCTGATGCAGCAGGGGATCATCCATCTCGACGATGTGGAAGTGTTCGTTCTCGACGAAGTGGACAGGATGCTCGACATGGGCTTCATCCCCGACATCAAGCGGATCCTTTCCCACATCCCCGACGACCGGCAGACCCTCTTCTTCTCAGCCACCATGGCGCCGAAGATCGAGGAGCTGGCCCGGACGATGGTGCGAAAACCGGTGCGTGTGAGCATCGCTCCCGACAAGCCGGCGGTGGAGAAGATCGACCAGAAAGTTCTCTTTGTAGGTAAAGGAAATAAGGATGCGCTTCTCGCGTCGCTACTCGGCGACGAGAGGATCCGCAAGGCGATCGTCTTCACCCAGATGAAGCACGTGGCGAACCGCGTCGTGAAGAAGCTCGGCGCCGCGGGTGTCAAGGGGGTCGCCATTCACGGCAACAAGAGCCAGGCGGCGCGGACAAGGGCGCTCGATGGATTCAAGAGAGGTCGCTACCGGGTGCTCGTCGCCACGGACGTGGCGGCGCGCGGATTGGACGTGGACGACATCACCCACGTGATCAACTACAACCTTCCCGTGGAGGCGGAGACGTATATTCACCGCATCGGCCGGACCGCGCGCGCCGGCGCGGGGGGAAGCTCGATCTCCTTCTGCTGCGCCGAGGAGCGCGCTTACTTGAGAGAGATCGAGGGTCTTCTCGGCAAGACGGTCCCCGCCGACAGGGGGCACGTCTTCCACAGCGAAGAGGCGTTCCTCTCCACCCAGCCCGCACCGAAAAGACAGAGCGGTGGAGGCGGGGGCGGTGGAAACCGTCCCGCCCGGGGTGGAGGCGGAAGAGGGAGCGACAGCGGGATCGGCAGGGGAAGGGGCAACGAGAGAGGCGGCACACGGGGCAACGGACGTCGTGGTCGAAGTCGTGATCGGGGCCGCGCGCGGCGCTGATCCTATTCCGCCCGGTTCTCCCGCAATCACTTTGCCGCCCACGACCGTGGCAACCTTGCGACCCGCGACCGTCGTGAATCGTTAAGCCAACGCCGCCGGAAAACACGGCGCTTCCGGACGTGGAGCCGGCGATAATCGTCGTGCCGATTACCATTTTGACTCGCACGGTTACCTGCGAACAAAGAATTATAAATCAGCGTACGGCTTAGATTCGAATATACGGCTCCCCCGTCACCGCCCGCGGTGTTTCCTTCGAACGAGCAGCGATCGATCCATGAATCGGTCCAGCCGATCCCCCCCATCGCCAGCGCGCCCCCATCTGTTCCCGCGCTATTGTTGATAAACCGGTAAAGCAGAAAACGAATCCGGGTGGACTATTGGCCGGAACGGGGATGAAGATCGTGTTCCTGTGACGGGGCGAAGAAAGGCGCGACAGGCTTTCGCCCGTTGCGCCTTGAAAGTTGGTAGCGGGGACAGGATTTGAACCTGTGACCTTTGGGTTATGAGCCCAACGAGCTACCAGACTGCTCCACCCCGCGCCCGTAACTTTTCAAAACCGGCTCCAAACGATACCCGCGGCGGCGCTATCTGTCAACCGCAAATGTGCCCCCTTGCACCCCCGGTTCCGGCTCTGTCTTTGCCGCGGCGACCTCTTCGGCGCGCACCTCCTCGACGAGACGCTCCTTCTCCGATTCGGGGATGTCGATGAACAGGTACTGCTTCTCATCGTCGCGCACCATGCGGTATCTCTCGCGGGCGACCCTCTCGATCATCGATGGGTCGCTCCGAAGCCGCTCCGCCATGGTGCGGAGAGAGTCGACCGTCGCCTCGGCATGGGCGATGGCGCCGCGCAGCGCGCTGTTCTCCCGTTTCAACTGGAGCAGCGTGAAGACGCTCTGGTCGCCGAGGAAGAAGGTGTTGCCGAGCCAAAGGGCGACGAGCAGGAGGCTGAACCGGACGAGCCGCTTCCGGTCGAAGTACGACCGGTGATCGAACCGGAGGAAGTGAAGCCTGTCGGAGGATCTCTTCGCCGACGCCATGAAGCCTCCCGCCGCCGCAAGATCAGGTGGTCATATGCGGAAACGCCGCGAGTCCTGCGTAGCGGGCGGTGTCTCCCAGTTCTTCCTCGATGCGGAGCAGTTGGTTGTACTTCGCGATCCTCTCGCTCCGGCAGAGCGAGCCGGTCTTGAGCTGCCCCACGCCGGTGGCCACGGCGAAGTCGGCGATCGTGCTGTCCTCGGTCTCCCCCGAACGGTGGGAGATCACGCAGCTGTAGCCGGCGCCGCGGGCCATCTCGATCGTCTGGAGCGTCTCGGTGAGCGTGCCGATCTGGTTCAGCTTGATGAGAATCGAGTTCGCCACGCCCCTGTCGATGCCGTCGGCGAGACGGGTCACGTTGGTGACGAAAATATCGTCGCCCACGAGCTGCACGTCGTCGCCGAGCGCCTCGGTTTGCGACTCCCAGCCGTCCCAGTCATTCTCGTCGAGACCGTCCTCGATCGAGATGATCGGGTAGCGGCTGAGGAGATCCCTGTAGTAGGCGGTCATCGCCTCCACATCTTTCCGGGGCTCGTCTTCCGCCTGAAGGGTGTACACGCCGTCCGCGTAGAAGCCGCTCGCCGCCGAGTCGATGGCGAGGAAGACGTCGCCTCCCGGCTGGTAGCCCGCCTTCTCGATCGCCTCGACGATGATTTCGAGAGCCTCTTCGTTGGAGCCGAGGTTCGGGGCGAATCCCCCCTCGTCGCCGACCGATGCGGAAAGTGCCCGCCCCTTCAGAATCGTTTTTAATCTATGAAACACTTCGGCGCCGGTTCGAAGCGCCTCCCGGAAGGTGGACGCCCCGGCGGGAACGATCATGAATTCCTGGATGTCGACGTTGTTGTCGGCGTGGGCGCCGCCGTTGAGGATGTTCATCATCGGGACGGGGAGGATCCGGGCGTTCACCCCGCCGAGGTAGCGGTAGAGCGACAGGCCGAGATAGTCGGCGGCGGCGTGGGCCACCGCGAGCGACGTACCGAGCAGCGCGTTCGCCCCGAGGTTCCCCTTGTTGTCGGTACCGTCCAGTTCGATGAGCGTCTGGTCGATGAGGACCTGCTCCCTCGCATCGATTTCCAACTCGAGCAGTTGCGGCGCGATCACCTCGTTCACATTCCGCACCGCCTGGAGCACTCCCTTGCCGCCGTAACGCGACTCGTCGCCGTCGCGCAGTTCGACCGCTTCATGTTCCCCGGTGGAAGCGCCGGAGGGGATGATCGCCCTTCCAAAGGCGCCTGATTTCAAGTGGCAATCGACCTCGACCGTCGGGTTTCCCCTCGAGTCGAGCACTTCCCTGGCGAGAATCTCGGTAATCTCTGTCATCTGGAGAACACCTCCGTTCGATGATCGGTGAGGCGCCTTCCGGAGCGCTCGTCGCGGCACGGCAAGGATCATTCGCCGTCAACGTACTACCGCCGCAGGAGCGGGTCAACGGAAAATGGAAGACGCCGGTACGGAAATCGTCCCTTGCCGTCCTTGACGGCCGATCGGCGGAACCTCTACATTGGGACGCTGCACTGTGGGGAGGCGCATGGCCAACTCTCGGGAAGAAAAAGCGCTCGTCGCCCGCGCCCTAGACGGCGATCGGGAGGCGTTCCGTCTTCTCTTGAGGGAGTACCAAACACCGGTGTTCCACATCGCCCTTCGCATGCTCCGGGACAGGGAGGATGCCGAGGACGCGACGCAGGATGTATTCATCAAGGTTCACGGAGCGCTTCACCAGTACGATTTCCGTTACCCGTTCCGCAGCTGGATCTTCCGGATCGCCCACAACCGTTGCATCGACTATATCCGGAAGCGAAAGATGACGTTCCTTTCGCTCGACGCCCCCGCGCCGGGAAGAGAGGAGGAGACGGGATGGGAACTTCCCGATCCGGACGCCGTCGATCCCCTCGACGCGGCGCAGGCCGCCGAGGAGAAGGAACTGATCGAAGAGGCGATCGGAAAACTCGGCCCGACACTCCGTTCGGCGATCACCCTCCGCCATGTGGAGGGCCTCCGGTACGAAGAGATCGCGCAAATCCTCGGCGTACCCCTCGGTACGGTGAAGGTGAGAATCTTCCGGGCGCGACAGGTGCTCGCCCGGCTGCTCGGCCGTCGTCTGGGGAAGGAGAAAAAATGAAACTTCGAGATGTAACCTCACGGGGTCTCCTTTCGTAAGGGGAGTCAGGAAGGGGAGTGTATGGACCGGGATCTTTCATACGGGAACGCGGAAGGGCACCTGAGCGACGATGAGCTCCAGGAGAGGCTCGAAGAGGCGCCTGAGGCGGACGACGCATTCGGGCGCCATCTCGAGAAATGCCTTTCGTGCCGGGAGAGACACCTCCGTTTCCGGGAGCTTTTCACTCTTCTCGACGGGGCGGCGCCGCCGGATGCCCCCGCGTCGGTGGAGCGCGCCGTTTTCGAACGGCTTTTCCCCGCCGGGGAGCCTTCCGCCGGCCGCCTTCCCTCCCGGATGCCCGCGTGGGTCCCCGCCGCGGCGGTGCTCCTCCTCTCGCTCGCCACGACGCTCTCGCTCAGCATTCTTCGGGTTCTCGGCGCCGTGGTCGGTCCCGTGGTGGAGGTGGCCCTCCAGGGCCGTGTCGACTACTTCATCGCCCCCCTTCGCCTCGCCGCGGACGCGCTGAGCCGGCTTTCGATCGTTTCGACATGGCTCGGCCGGCTGTGGGATGCCTCACCCGTGGTCTTCACCGCGCTCCTTCACCTTTGGGAAGCGCCGGAGATCCGGTTTATGATTCTCGCCTCGGCGGGGGTATACTCTCTGATCGCACTCGGATGGGGCAGCCGCCTGCTCCTCAACCGGTCCAGGGGAGGAAGTCACAATGTTCTGTTCGTCTGAACCGCTTCTCATCCGCGCGTCTTTCGTGAAAAGGCTCGTTCCGGTAATTCCCTTCGTTCTCGCCGTTTCGCTTCTCGCACCGCCGACGGCGCTCTCCGAAGGTCGTGTGGCCGTCACCGTGGACGCGGGGGAGGAGGCGACTGCCGAATCCCTCGAGGCCGAGGCGCGCGCCCTCGAGGCGAGAGTGAAGGAGGAGAGGCGAAGCGAGAGCGAGCCGGAGACCACGATCACCATCCGAAAACTCGGCGGTGCGGTGAAGATCAAACACTCCCCCGAAGATGTCGTCCGTCTCGGCAGCTCGGTGGTAATCGACGAGGAGACGCAGGTGAGGGGCGACGTGGTGGCGATCGGCGGGAGCGTCACCGTTCGCGGCATGGTGAACGGCGACGTGGTGGCGATCGGCGGAAATGTTCGCCTCTATGACGGGGTGGTCATCCTCGGCGACGCGGTGGCGATCGGCGGGCGGGTGATCCGAGACGACGGGGCGCAGGTGAACGGCGAAATCGTCTCGATCGTGCCGGGCGTGGGGGCGCTCTTCCCCTGGACGTACACCGACCAGACGAGGAGCACCTCTTCGAGGATCGGCGGCGCGCTGGTGAAGACGGCGATCACCTGGGTGGTCCTCATCTTTCTCGTATTCATCTTCGTCGGGATCGTCGGCGGACCGACCGACAGGGTGGCCGCCTCTCTTGCCGCCGACCCGCTCAAGGCGGGCTTCGCCGGCTTCCTGGTGATCGTTCTTTCGCCGGTCGTATTCGTTATCCTGGCGATCAGCATCATCGGCATCCCGCTGATCCCCGTGTACGGCGGTGTGCTTCTCGCGTCGCTCTTCTGGGGAATCGTCGCCTCCGGCCTCGAGGTGGGGAGGGGGCTCGGCAAGCGCCTCTTTCCCGGCCTTTCCGGGTCGGTGGCCACCGCGATTATCGGCGTGCTCCTCCTTTCGCTGCCGAAGCAGCTCGGGCGATTGATCACCGTCACCGGCGGAGTGTTTCACATGATCGGCTGGAGCATCATGATCATCGGTCTGCTGATCATGATGATCGCCGTATTCGTCGGTCTCGGCGGGATCCTTTTCACGCGGTTTGGAAGACGCGACACCGGCGGTCCGGCCGCACCGGGGGAGGCGCTTCCCGAACCGGCGGCGGAAGAGCCGGAGTAGCATCGCCGGCACGGGGGCGGCGGCGCAGCCTTCCGAGTCGAAAGCGTTCGTCGAGTGGGTGTCGGAACATCTCATCGCGATCGAGAGTTTCGATTCGCCCCTCCCGGCGAAGGCCGCCGAGTCGCTCGATCGTTACGTCCCCTCCGGCGAGGGAGACCCACGGCGGCTTCTGAATCGTCTGGCGGGCTGGTACCTGTGGGACACCGAGGAGATGCTCGATCTCGTCGAATGGATCGGGCGATTCAACGAAGGACGGGAGATGTCGCAAAAGGTCCATATCTTCGGGATCGATATCACCTCGCCCGCTCCGGGCGTCGAGGAGGTCCTCGGTTTCCTCGACGAGGCGGGGGTGGAGAGCGGTCTCGAGGGTCGCGCCCTCGGTCTCGATCTGCAGGAAGGCGATTTCTGGCCGCGCACCCTGGAGAGATACGCGGCGTTGAGCGAGGAGCGCCGTGCGGAATTCGCCGAAAACTACGAGAAGCTGATCGATGTTCTGAAGGAGAGGAAGGCGGAATGGGTCGCCTCTTCTTCACGAAGAGAGTACGTTTCGGATGCCCCTTCTCGCCAAGGGGGACCTCGAGCCGATGGGCGTGCGCCTGAGAAGGGGGCTCGGGGAGGAGCGCCGAGCGGCCGGTCGCCCGGCGAAGAGGGGGATCTATTCGAGGCCTTCAGGCACGAAGGAAACGCTTCTCGTCTCGATCTGTTCGTCGCCGAACCCGGCGATCCCGGCAAGGAAGCCGAACAGTTTTTCGGGCACGCCTAGAATCGCCCCGGCGCCCCCCTCTTCCTTTTCGCCCGGGATCTTCCCGTCGAGCCACGCTTCCACTTCCCGCACCTGTTCCAGCTCGACGAGGATCACCTTCGCCCGGATCGAAAAATAGTACGACTTCCCGCCGTCGAGATCGGCCATGTCGGCCACGCGGATCCCCGTTCGCTTGAGAAGCGAGTTCTTCAGCGCTTCGAGCGAATCGAACCGGCGCACCCGCGCCCCGATGGCGCACTCGTACCGGCCCTCGATGATGTCGTAGCTCACCCGGTACGAGAGGAAGCGGCTCGCTTCGAGGGCGTCGAACCAGGAGGAACGGGAACGCCACAGCTCGATCTCGTAGTTCACCGTGGCGGGAAGCCCCCTCTCGATCGTCTCGAGCACCTTTTCCGACAGGCCGTCATGGAAAGCGAAGTCGAGCTCGAGCGCGCCGTCGCGGGCGCGGATATCGGTGATCTCGATCGAACGCTCCGCCCTCGTCGCGGCGGGGACGAGAAGAAGGATCGCGGCGAGGAAGGCGGGGGCGCGAATACCGCCGGCGTAAAGGTGCGCCGGGCGGCGGCGGTGGGGTGGACCTGGGGGGCACCGTTTCAGGGGATCCTCCTCGTGTTCGGCTCGCGCCGAATCAGAACAGGCGGTTGAAGCGGAACGTGATCACCGCGTCGTTCTTCCCGCCGTCGCCGATGCCGTGGGCGAGGTTCAGCCTCGCGAATCCGTCGAGACTCTCGAGGCCGATCCCCATGTCGGAGGAGAGGTCGGCATCGCGCCGGTCGGATCTTCGCCACGCGTCGCCGGTGTCGGCGAAGAACGCCACCGCCATGTCGCCGCCGACGTCGACGCGGTACTCGATGTTGGCGAGAAGAACGCGGTCGCCGTGAAACTCCTTGAACCGGTACGCCGGCATCGTTCCCACTCCTCCGATGTAGAACCTCCTGTAAAGCGGCGCTTCACCGTCGATCGCCCCCGCGATGAGGCGGAAATCGAGATGCATGTCCCTCGCGAGTTTCATGTAGCGACTCACCTCGGCGGTGTAACGGGCATAGTCGTAGTCGCCGCCGAGGTTCCTCCCGGCGTATTCGGCGTCGAGCCTCGCGAGGTACCCGGTGGTGGGCCGCGTCTTCCGGTTTCGCGTGTCGATCTCGAGCGATCCTTCCACGCTCCTTGTCCCGCCCGCCACGAGGAGCGAATCGGCGAAGAGGTTCTCTCGGAACTCCTTCGCCCCGCCGAAGAGCGACCAGTCGACGGTGGTGCGCAGAGGCTGCGCATCCTCTTCCCTGTAACCGATCGTCGCGCGGTGGATTCCCTTTTCCCAGTCGAGGAAGACACGCCATCCCCGCCGCCAAGTGTAGTCGCGGAAATCTTCCTTGATAAGGAGGGCCGCCGCCAGGTTCTCGTTGGCCGACACGGTCCACCGGTCGTCGTCTCTCGTCTCGTCGTATCCTTCCGCGCCGATCGAAAGCCCGCCGCGCGCCCACACCGGGAGGCGGGCGTCCGCTTTCCACGTCCACCGTTCGGGTCCGAACGAGTACCCTTGCATCCATTCGAATCGTGGAACGCGGTCTCTTCGCTGCCTATATCCGAGGGTGTAGGAGAGGTCGGCCCCCTCCACCCGGTTGTAATCGAACCCGAGATGTGTCGACAGTTCATTGTTGAGTGGATCCGGCTCGAGGCGGACCCCGTTGTCGAACACGTCGAGGCCGTAGTGGTCGGTTTCGTTGAACCGGTCCTCGGGCGAACCGTCCTTTTCGCCGCCGCCGGTGCGGTAGAGCACACGGAAGAGGTATTCCCCGTCGCCCAGATTCATCTCGCACGTCCACTCGTCCCCGGATCGGGTCATCGGCCGGATGCTCTTCTTTCCGTCCTTATCGGTGGTGCGGACCTTCGCCTCCGACACGTCGACGCCGTGGAAGCGGAAGAGCACCGCCGAACCGGTCCACTCGACGACCACGGGGCCGACCGTCTCGTCTTCGCTCGGTCGGCCGTCGGAATCGCAGTGGAATCTCCACACCCCCGCATCCGGTGCGGTGGGGAAGAGGAGGGAGGCGGCGAGGATCAGCACGCCCATCGGGGGGGAGAACTTCACGGATCGACTCACGGCAACACTCCTTTCGTGCAGGTCCGTTGCCGGTGAAGCGCAAGAACCGTGCCGCCCCGAAGAACCCCGGGAGCCGGTTCGAACGGCCGGTTCGGCGGCGTGGGGGTGGAGAAACGACACGCCGGCGTGTCGCCGTGACGACATCATCTTCCGTCGCTCTTCGCGTCGATGCCGTAGCGCTTCATCTTCCTGTGGAGGTTCGCCCGGTCGGTTCTCAGCTCCCGCGCGGTTTCCGCCACGTTGCCGCCGTTTCTTCGCAGCGCCGCGCGGATCAGGTCGATCTCGAAACGCTCGACCCGCTCGCGGAAAGAGCCCTCTTCCACGTTTCCCGCCTTTCCCCCGCCCGCCGGCCGGAGGGCGCGCTCCACTTCCTCGCGACCGATCCGTTCGCCGTCGGTCATGATGAGAAGCCGTTCGACGAGATTCTTCAATTCCCTCACGTTTCCGGGCCACCGGTACGCATCGAGGGCGGCGCGCGCCCCCTCGGAGAATCGTTTCGGCGGCCGGCCGCACTCCTCGGTGAAATGGGCGACGAAATGATCGAGAAGGATCTCGACATCCCCTTTTCGTTCGCGAAGAGGAGGGACGTGGATCGGGATGACGGCGAGGCGGTAGAAGAGATCCTCCCGGAAGCGTCCCTCGCGGATCTCCTCGGCGAGGTCCTTGTTCGTCGCCGCGAGAACCCTCACGTCGAAGGAAATCGTCTTCGATCCTCCCACGCGCTCGAGTTCGTTCGCCTCGAGAACGCGCAGCATCTTCGCCTGCGTCGCGAGCGACATGTCGCCCACCTCGTCTAGGAGGAGCGTGCCGCCGTCCGCCTGCTCGATCCTGCCGGTTCGAGCCACCGTCGCCCCGGTGAACGCTCCCTTTTCGTGGCCGAAAAGCTCCGATTCGATCAGGTCGTTCGGGATGGCGGCGCAGTTCACACGGATGAACGGCCCGCGGCTCCTCTCGCTTCCGTCGTGGATCGCCCGGGCGACGAGTTCCTTTCCCGTGCCGTTCTCGCCCGAGATCAGCACCCTCCCGTTGGAAGGGGCCGCCTTCGCGATCTCGGCGCGGAGCGTTTCCATGGCGGTCGAGCGGCCCACCATCTCGGAGGTGGTTCCCCGGAGCGCGCGGTTCTCTTCCTTCAGCGCGCGGATCTCCTTCGCGTGGGCGATCGAAAGGAGGAGCCGTTCCGGGTCGATCGGCTTCTCGAGGAAGTCGAACGCCCCGAGGCGCACCGCCTCGACCGCCATGTCCACCGTGGCGTGGCCCGACACGATCACCGTGGCGGGGGCGCCTTTCCGTTCCGCCAGCTTCCGGAAGAAGGTGATCCCGTCGATGCCGGGGAGCTGCACGTCGAGAAGAAGGACGTCGATGCCGCCGGCGTCGATCCGCTTCATCCCCTCCTCCGCCGAGGCTACCGCTTCGACGTCGTACCCTTCATCGGCGAGGACGCCGATGAGCGTCGTGCGGATGTTCTCCTCGTCGTCGATGACGAGAACGCGGCCTCTCTTCGTCATGAGCGGTCTCCTTCTTTTCCTTCGTCCATTGTAGATTCGCCTCCCGATGGAGGCAACGGCGCGCCGCCGGGAAAGACGACCCGGAAAAGCGCCCCGCCCCAGGCGCTTTCCTCCACCGAGAGGCTTCCCCCTTGGTCGTGGACGATCCTCTCGGCGAGGGCGAGGCCGAGCCCGGTGCCGTCGCGTTTCGTCGTGTAGTAGGGGTGGAACACCCTCTCTCTCTCTTCCGGCGCGATCCCCGGACCGCTGTCGGCGATGGCGACGAAAACGTTTTTCCCTTTCCGCCCGCTCGTCGCGGCGAGGCGGCCTTTCCGCTCCATCGCCTCGACGGCGTTCTTCACCAGATTGGAGAAGACGCTCCTGAGAAGCTCCCGGTCGCCCGGGAGAACGAGATCCTCGCCGTCGAGCCGCCACTCGACGTCGACTTCCGTCCCTTCCGTATAGAGAGGGACGACGCTCCGCAATAGATCGTTCACGTCGAAAGGGGAAATCTTCGGCGCCGGCAGCCGCGCGAAGAGGGAGAATTCTTCCGCCAGTTTTTTCAGCGCTTCCACCTCTTCGAGGATCGACCGGAGGCACTCTTCCACCACGGCGCGGTCGTCGTTCGACAAATGGGCGGTTCTCCTTCCGAGGCGGTGCAACGAGAGGGTGATCGGCGTCAGCGGGTTTCGGATCTCGTGGGCGATTCTCCGGGCCGCCTCCCCCCACGCCGCGACGCGCTCGGCGCGGATCAGCTTCTCTCGACTCTCCTTCAATTCACGCGCCATCCGGTTGAACGACCGGACGAGCCGGCCGATCTCGTCGCTCCCTTCCCCGTCGATCCGTACGTCGAGATCTCCGCGGCGCACCCGGGTCGTCCCTTCCACGAGCGAGGAGATCGGCCGGCTGAGCGAGCGGGAAAGGCCGCGGGCGACGAGAAGGGCGATTACCGTCGCCGTGAAAAGCACGAGAGCGGTGCGAAGCCAGATTTTTCCCCGCTCGAGCTTCTCGTACACCGCGAGTTTCCGGTAGAAGCGATACCCCTCGGTGATCCGCCGGCGCTCGTCGGTGAGCTTCTGCCGATCTTTGAAGAAGAGGAAGAGCGTCAGCTTCCCGCCGTCGTCGAGCGCGGCGGTGTGGGCCGTACCCGGCGGTTCATTCCCGCCGAAAGGCCCGCCCCACTCCGATATCGTCTCGCGATCAGCGCCGTCGCGGTGCACCACGCGGACCGCCGCCAAGTCGGCACCGCCCGGCATGCGGCGGATCCGCTCGGCGGCATCGGCGGCGTCCAGTGGGCCGCCCGCCGACGCCTCCTCCACCAGCGCCTTCAGCACCGCCGCCCCCGCGCGGTCGCGTTCCGCCTCCCTCTCCCTCTCCGTTCTCAGCAGGAGCGCTACCGACGATTCGAGTGCATCTTCCACGCCGGGTGTTTCCCATAGGTCGATCGACCGTTCGAGCCGGCCGATCTGGAGAAACACGAGGAAGAGGGTCGGCGCCAAGGCGAGGAAGAGAAAAACGAGGAGGAGCTTCTTTTCGAAACGAAGGCGGTTCCACAGGGGAAGGCGCATCACCGCCGCCTCTCGTTCGCGCGCGCCCGGAGCTGGCCGCACGCCGCGTCGATCGACCGGCCGGCGCTCCGTCGAACCGTCACGGTAAGCCGTCCCGAAAGGACGCGCAGGAAACGGTCGATCCTCTTCTCGTCGGGCGGGGCGAAGGGGAGTTCCTCGACGCGGTTCCACGGGATCAGATTCACCTTGCACGGGATCGGCCCGAGCTTTCGCGCGAGGAGACGGGCGTCGTCGTCGCCGTCGTTCACCCCGGCGAGGAGGGGATACTCGAAGGTGACCGGCTTTCCCGATGCCCGCGCGAAGCGGCCTGCCGCGCCGAGCAGCTCGGCGACGGGATATTTCCGGTTCACCGGCATCAGGTCGGAGCGTTTCCCGTCGTCCGCCGACGCGAGGGAGATCGCCAATCGGACGCCGAGTTTTTCCTTCGCGAGGCGGTCGATGAGAGGAACGAGGCCGACGGTGGAGACGGTGATCCTCCCCGGTGCGAGGGCGAAACCGTCGGTGTGGGTGATGATCCGGATGCTCCGGACGACGTTCCCAAAGTTGGCGAGGGGCTCGCCCATACCCATGTAGACCACTCTTTTCGGAGGCTTGGAGAGAGCGAAGAACTGGGCGATGATTTCCGATGTGCGGAGCGAACGGATGAGGCCGCCGATCGCCGTGGCGCAGAAGCGGCAGCCGTAGCAACATCCCGCCTGGGAGGAGACGCAAAGGGTGTCGCCGTCCGGGGCGGAGATCACCACCGTTTCGGCGGAAGCGCCGTCATCGAAGCGGAAAAGCGTCTTTTCCGAGCCGCCACGGTGCGATTCGGAACGCTTCGCCGGTTCGGGAAGATCGAGATGGAAGATCTCCGCCGCCCGGGCGCGGAAGGCGAGGGGGAGGTTCGTCATCTCATCGAACGAGAGGGCCCGCTGTTTTTGCACCCAGCGAAAAAGCTGCGCCGAACGGTACGGCGCCGTTCCGATCGGGAGTTTCTCTTCGATTTCCTCCGGCAACAGGCCGTGCAGGCTGATCCGTTTCATCCGCTACCTCGCGGATCGGATCATACCGCACGGTGTCGTCGCCGGGCGAGGAAAAGGGCGTTTCGACGGCGCACTCTTCCCGAAGCTTGTGATCGGCGGCGCAATTCCGTAGATTAGGAATCGCCGGATCGAACCGTCCGGCGGGGAGGAGCGTATGGATCTTTTCGGCGTCTTTCGCGCCCTGGGCGATCCGGTTCGGTTCCGGATCGTCGAGGCATTGATGAGCGGACCGAAAAACGTGAGCGATCTCGTCGATCTCGTCGGTGTGCCGCAGCCGAACGTGTCGCGCCACCTCAAGGCGCTGCGCGATCGCGCCGTGATCCTCCCTGAGCGGCGGGGGAAGTGGGTCGAGTATTCCCTCGATGAGGGGGTGCTCCTCGCCGCCCGGCGGTGGCTCGACCGGGCGACGAGAGGATCGGAGCGGCGCGACGCCCCGTCCGCGATGGTGCGAAAAGACGAAGGCGACGAGACGATTCTTTTCTGCGAATGAGAGGAGATCCCTTCCCGGGATCGGGGGAGCGGCCGATGGATCACATCCTGGTGGTGGACGATGAAAAGGGGATCCGTACATCGCTGAAGCAGATCCTCGAGTACGAGGATTACCGCGTGAGCGTCGCTTCGAACGGCGAGGAGGGCCTCGAGAAGATCCGCACCGGCGGCCCGGCACTCGTCCTGCTCGATATCAAGATGCCCGGCATGGACGGTATCGAGGTTCTCCGCGAGGCGATGCGGATCCGCACCGACCTCGTGGTGGTGATGATTTCGGGCCACGGCACGGTGCAGACCGCCGTCGACGCCACCAAGCTGGGGGCGTACGACTTCCTCGAAAAGCCCCTCGACAGGGACCGTCTCCTTCTCACCATAAGGAACGGCCTCGCCCAGCGCCGTCTCACCGTGGAGAATCTCCTCTTCCGTGAATCGATGGATGAGAAACACAGGATCATCGGGAGCAGCCCGGCGATTCGCGGGATTCTGCGGGCCATCGAAAAGGTCGGCCCCACCCAGGGGCGGGTGTTGATCACCGGGGAGAACGGGAGCGGCAAGGAACTGGTGGCGCGCGCGCTCCACAGGCTCTCGCCCAGGGCGGCGCGTCCTTTCGTGGAGGTGAACTGCGCCGCCATCCCGGAGGAGCTGATCGAGTCGGAGCTTTTCGGCCATGAGAAGGGGTCGTTCACGGGGGCCACCTCGATGCGTCTGGGGAAATTCGAACTCGCCGACGGGGGGACTCTCTTTCTCGACGAGATCGGCGACATGTCGCTTTCGGCACAGTCGAAAGTGCTGCGCGCCCTCGAACTCGGCGAGGTCGCCCGCGTGGGAGGCGCACGCACGATTCACGTCGATGTGCGCGTTCTCGCGGCGACGAACAAGGATATCCGCAAGGAGGTGCGCGAAGGGCGTTTTCGTGAGGATCTCTACTACCGTTTGAACGTAGTGCCCATCGAGGTTCCTCCGCTGCGCGAAAGGCGGGAGGATATCCCGGTCCTCGCCCGCTTCTTCATGGAGCGCTACTGCGCGGAGAGCGGTATGACGCCGAAAACGCTCACCCAGGGCGCGCTCGAGCGTTTCGAGCGCTACAGGTGGCCTGGAAACGTGCGTGAGCTTCGCAACACGATCGAGCGGATCGCCATCCTGACCGAAGGCGACACGATCGGCCCGGACGATCTCCCCCCCCTCGGCGGCGAGGGGGACGACCCGATCGCCGACACCCTCGCCGGGGAGAGCGCTTCGTTCCAGGATTTCAAGGATCGCGCGGAGAAGATCTTCCTCCAGCGGAAACTCGACGCGAACAACTGGAGCATCGCCAGGACCGCCCGCGAACTGGGGATGCAGCGATCGAATATCTACAAGAAGATCGAAAAATACTCTCTCCGCCGTCCCTCCTCTTCCGGGGAGGATCGACACGCCGAGTGATGCGGTGCGACACACCCGCCGCCCGCCGGCGTGAGAACCGGATGGCGCCGCCGGTGGTGTAACCGTTACATATATGGAAAGGAAACGGTTCAGGGCACCGTCGCCCGTGACCGGCACGACTCTTGCGCCCGTATCGGGAGTGGACGGAGCAGGGGAGACCGATGGGGAACGACCCCGGGGAGACTGATCATGAAACCGACCACGAAGCCCGCCGCCACGATCGTCACGGTGTCACTTCTCCTCATCCTTGCCGGGTGTGGAGACGACCATCCCACCGGGACGCACGTCGATCCCACGGTCGCGCCAGTTCCCTCCGGGGTGTTCACCATCACGGGTGACGGGCAGGTCGAGGTCTACTGGGCGCCCGTTCGCGAGGCGGGCGTTCTCGGTTACGGCGTCTACCGCTCCCTCGATCCCGACGGCGCCTACAACCGTATCGCCGACGTGGCGGGCGAGAACAGCGACTTCTACCTCGACAGCGGCCTGGAAAACGGGGTGACCTACTTCTACGCCGTCGACTCGTACACCGAAAGCGCCTCGAGTTCCCTCTCGTACGAGGAGGTGGCGGATACGCCCCGTCCCGAGCGTTCCGGCGTAGCGCTTTACCATCGCGACGCCGATCCCGACCGGTCGGCGATCGATTTCACCGTCGTCCAGGACGGTGTGAGCGATGACGTGGTGCTCCCCTGGGACCACCCGGACGCCGAGTACTACCTCGTCGTGGTGGACGGCCTCTTCCGGCTGATCCCGGCGGAGCATGTATTCGAAGGGGAGACGTTCTACAATGATATCCAGGACTTCGGCTACACCGACCGGTTCGACGAGATCGGTTTCGCCCCCGCGGAAGGGTGGGCCCTCGATCCGCTCGGTGTGGAGATCATCGAGGGGCACACGTACATTCTCTGGACGTGGGACGACCACTTCGCCAAGATCCGGGTCGTGGCGGCGGGGGAGGCGAACCGGATCGTGATCGACTGGGCCTACCAGACGAGCGAAGACGAAATCGAACGGTTCCAGCTGAAAAAAATCACTCGACCGCGAAGAAAATGGAACCCTCGGCGATCGGCCGGGTAGAAAGGACTGGAACCTCGGGTGATGGACCTGACAGTCCGGAACCCGGACGAACGAAACAGTTAGAGCTCTGTCCTCCTGCAGAGACGATGTGAGCCCTGGGTTTGGGCTTGCGCGAGGTGCCGGGCGATCGTGGTGCAGAAAAGGGGCTGTACCTCGCATCGACCGGCACCGCTTTTTTTGTCCTTAACGGGCGGGTCGGCATGCTTGACGCTCGGCGGGGAGTTTCCTACTATTGCGCTGCAGTCGCCGTGGCGCGTTTTTTATTGAGCGGGGGGTTCCTTGGCGCGCATTCTCGTCCGGATCGCAGCCGTTCTGTTCCTCGGGTTCGCCTCCGCGGCCTGGAGCGGCACCGCCGTGCCCCCCTTCGTACCCGGTCCTTCCGGGATGATGCCGCCCGTTCCCTTCCGGCCTTCGGGCGGAACCGTCCGTGGAAACCGCGCCCCCCAACGCGACCGGCGATCACCGGCGAGCGCCGCGGCAAGAACCGACACGTTCCGCATTGCCGGCGTGATGATCGAATTCGTCGCCGATTCGAACGGGCCGACGTCGGGCGACGGTACGTTCGGCACGGTGAAAGACGCCAACGAGGTCGTCTTCGGCGGCGTCGAGGATCCCGACCCGTACCGCGCCGACCACGACGCCGACTATTTCCGCGAACAACTCGCCTACCTTACCCAGTACTACCGGGCGGTGTCGTACGGCCGTCTCGAGATCGAGGCGACGGTGATCGACACGGTGTTCACCGCCTCCCGCACGATGGCGTATTACGGCGATAACGACAGCGTGGCGACCCGCCAGCCGATCCTCTTCCGCGAGGCGGTCCTCCTCGCCGATCCGCTCGTCGATTTTTCGGCGTACGATGCGGTGGTCGTGATCCACGCCGGCGTCGGCGAGGAGACCGACGTTCTCGGCGACTCGCCGGGCGATCTGTGGACGACGTACTACACGCCGGGCGACCTCGCCGGCGCGCTCGCCGATTCGGGCATGGCCGGCGACTACCCGGGCATCGCCACCGACGACGTCGATTCGACGGGCGACACGTTCCATGTCCGGGAAGGGGTGCTTCTCCCCGAGACCGAGACGCAGGACGGTTTCGCCCAGTGGCTCCTCGGCGTGGCCGCCCACATGACCGGCCGCCTCCTCGGCGCACCCTCTCTCTTCGACCCGACGCCATCAGGCTTTTCCGATTCCCAGGGGATCGGCAACTTCGGGATCATGGGGACGGGGCTTTGGAACTCGGGGGGCATCCTTCCGCCCCACCCGTGCGCCTGGACGAAGATGCGCCTCGGCTGGATCGATCCTCTGGTGATCCGCCGCGACACCACCATCGTTCTTCCTCTGGTGGAAAGGGCCGACTCGCCGGTGAAGGCGCTCCTCATCCCGATCAACGAATCGGAATACTTCCTCCTCGAGAACCGCTACCCCGACGAGAACGGCGACGGCGCCTTCAACTTCGACGATGCGAACGGAGACAACCGGCTCGATCTCTATGACGATTCCTACGACGGCGCCGAGTTCGACTGGTCTCTTCCCGCCGAGGGGAGTATCGACGGCTCGGGAGTGCTCATCTGGCATATCGACGAGGAAAAAATCGCCCGATCGGGAGATTTTCGCGAAGTGAACGAGGTGAACGCCGACGCCTCCTGGAAGGGGGTCGACCTCGAGGAGGCGGACGGCATCCAGGATCTCGATGTGCGTGCCACGTCGTTCGACAACTTCGGCGGACCGTACGACGCGTGGTCGACGGCGAACATGTATCTCCAGGACGGCGCGCGGTTCGGCCCCGGGACGAATCCGTCGACGAGCGCGAATTTCGGGGCGTCTACCGGGATCACCATCGAAGTGAAGAGCGGGCCCGACAGCGTGATGACCGTGACGATCGACTTCCCGGACCACGCTTCCGGCTGGCCGGTGGAGCGCGACGGGGAAGGGAGGCTCGCCGGACCCGCCGTGCCGGTGGAATTGCCCGGCCGTTCGATCTTCTTCGCCGCGGCGTTCTATGACAGCGGCGCCGGCGAAGGACGGGGCGACCTGGTCGGTGCCGACGGCACGGAAGCACCCGGATGGCCCGTCGTTCTTCCCGGAAAGCCGTCGTTCTCCCCCGTGTACGGGACGTGGCCCGGCACAGGCGGCGCCGCGAAACTGATCTTTCCCCTCGCCGACGGGTCGCTCGTCTGGTACGGGACCGACGGCTCCCTGATCGGGTCGCTCCCGGCGCTGCCCGGCACGGCGGCGCACTACTGTTCCGGGGGCTCGGTCCTCTCGGGGCTCATCTCCCTGGTGGCCACCGAGGAGAGCACCACGGTGTATCGCCTTTCGGGGACGACCCGCGAGGAGATCGCCCGTTTCGCCGGGCGCGCCGTCGGGCCCGCCGTGATCGGGCCGAACGTGATTTTCGCCGTCGGGGGGGGGACGTGATCGACTGCACTTTCGACGGCGATGTGAACTGGATCTTCGCCACCGGAGGGACCCCTCTCGTCCCGGTGCTCGGCATGTCCGTCACGAACCGGCCGGGATCGGAGCCGTCCCGGTTCGACAACGGCCTCGTCATTCCGTGTGCGGAGGGGACGATCCACCTCCTCGACGAGCGCACCGGCGTACCCGTGCCGGGGAGCCCCGCCGATCTCGGCGCGCCTCTCACCGGCACGGTCGCCATCGGCGACATCGATCTCGACGGGAATCCCGAAATGGTGATCGCCGCCGAAAACGGGACGATCCACCTGCTGAACGGGACGCTCGCCTCTTCGGTGAACTGGCCGATCGTCCTGTCGAGCGGCATCTCCGAGGCGCCTTTCGATCCCGGCTCGGGGAGCGCGGGGATCGGCGATTTCGACGACGACGGCGAAATGGAAATCGTAGTCGTCACCACCCATTCGTCGCTCTATCTGTTCGATCCTATCGGGAGAGTCGAGCCCGGTTTTCCCGTTCCCGCCGCGGGCGCCTCGCCGTACGGTGTCTTCCTCGGAAGGTACGCCGCGGGGGACACGACATTCCTGTTCACGGCGTCGGAAAAGGGGCGGTTCGACGTTGTGCTCCAGGGCGTTTCATCGAATCCACCGATCGAGTGGAGGGGCTTCCAGAACGGAAACGGTTTTCCCGGCCGGTACCTTCCCGCCGTGGAAGGGAGTGGCGGCGACGGCGGATCACTCCTCGACGATGCGGAGACGTTCGTCTATCCGAACCAGTCGCGCGCCGGCCGCGCCATCGTGCACTACCGCGTCAGGCGACGCTCCACGGTGACCGTCCGCTTCTACGACGTGGCCGGGAATCTCGTGGGAGAGGCGGGGCCGATCGACGCCCCGCCGGAGAGTGCCGAGGTGGTCTGGGATACCTCTTCCCTGGCGAGCGGCGTCTACTTCGCCCGGATCGAGGCGGCATCCGCCGGGAGGAGCGATCACCGGTTCCTCACCCTCGCGGTGGAGAGGTGAAGGCCCCTTGCCGGTGGACGATAAGGAAGGTAGAATGGTCCACGTGCGCCGCGAAGGGAACAGAATGATTTCTCCGAAAACCGCGATCCTCCTCGCGGTGTCGCTCTTTCTTCCGCTGTCGCCGGTGTCGGCGGAACGGATCGGCATGCGGTCGCTCCTCGTCGAACCGGGCGTGACGGCGTCGGCCATGGGGAACGCGTACACCGCGGTGGCCGACGATCCGAGCGCGCTTTACTGGAACGTCGCCGGACTCGTCCAGGGAACTCCCGGCGAGGAACTCCTCTTCGCTCACACCGAGTGGTTTCTCGATGTTCGGCAGGAGTACGCCGTGGCGGTGCGCCGCCGTTCGCGCGACGCTTTCGCCGCCGGCATAAGCGGTTTCTATCTCGGCGGTATCGAACGGCGCGAGTCGACGGCGGACGCGGAGCCCCTCGGCGATTTCGGGTACTACGACATCGTTGTACCGATCGCGTACGCCCGTTCTTTCGGACCGGTGGCCGGCGGGATCGCCGTCAAGCCGTGGTACTCGAAGATCGACAGGGAATCGGCCAACGGGATCGGTCTCGATCTGGGAGTTCTCTACCACGCGCCGGTGGAGAACCTCCGCTTCGGCGCGGCGCTGGCGAACCTCTCCTCGAAGGGGGATTTTCCCGGGAACGATCCTTATTTCCTGAGTGAAACGTTCTCCCTCCCCACCGAGTTTCGCGTTGGCGCGTCGTACCGCTTTCCTGTGGCCGACCGGGTCTTCCTCCTTCTTTCCGCGCAGCTGCGCAACATTCGCGGCGAGGAGGGGAGGGGAGATTTCGGCGGGGATCTCCGGATCCACCACGATTTCTCGTTCCGTTTCGGCTACAAGGCGGGATACGAACTGGAGAGCTGGTCGTTCGGGTTCGCCGCGCGGAAGGGATACTATACGATCCAGTACGCCGCCGTTCCCTTCTCATCCGACTTCGGAACGAGCCACCGCTTCGCCGTCGTGTTCGGGCGCTGAGCCGCCCTACTCTTCTTCCGCTTCGAAACGACCGAGACGGAATCGTCCCCCCTCGAACTCGGCGTAGGTGAACGCGTCGATCCAGTCGCCCAGCATGATGCATTCCTCCTTCCCGTAGCGAAGGTGGTCGGCGTAGTGGATGTGTCCCATCACGACGGCGTCGTACCCTTCCCGGAAGCGCGAGCGGATCGCCGCGTCGAGCGTCCGGTTGAGCACGAATTTCTTCTGCGTCGAGTAGCCGCGGCTGACGTGGGACGCCCACCGGGCGAGAGGGATCCCGAGATCGGGATGGATCCAATGGAAGAGTCCGATGGCGAGACGACTGCGCACCATGCGCCGGAGAAACCGGTAGCCCGAATCGTGACCGGCGGTCATCTCGTCTCCGTGGGTGACGTAGATCCGCCGCCCTTCCATCTCGAGGGTCACCGGCTCGTGGCTCACCCGGATGCCGACGGTTCGGCGGAAAAAGTCGCCGATCCAGTAGTCGTGGTTCCCCGCGATGTACCACACGTCCATGCCGTCGCGGGCGAGGGCGGCCACCTCGGCAAGAATCGGCACGTGGGTCTTGGGGAGAACCTGGCGGTATTCGAACCAGAAATCGAACAGGTCGCCCACGATATAGAGCGTTCGGGCGCGCCGGCGCGCGAAGCGGAGGAAGCGGAGGAAGCGGTCGACCCGGTCCCGTTCGGAAGCCTCGCCCTCGTCGCCGAAGTGGGCGTCCGATACGAAAAGGATCCGCCCCTCCGTGTCGTGTTTGTTCCGCTGGGATGTCAATTTCTGCCCGTCATGGTTCGGGGCATGGTAGCATTGCCCCACGCCCCGCCGCAACGGGATTCGCGGCCGACGCGCCGCGGGCGGGGGAGGAGGAGAACGATGATGGAAGAGAAGACGGAAGCCGCTGAAAGCGCGCCGGGGAAGATGGAAGCCGCCGAAAGCGCGCCGCCCGCCGATGAGCCGCGACCGGAGGAGAAACCCGCCGGGACGGAGAGGGAGTTCTCCCGCGAAGTACCGCCGCCCGACGATCCGACGATCTGGACGAAGGTTCGCAAGGGGCTGGCCGAGGGGTACCATTTCGCCGCCGACAAGACCGATGTCTACGCCAGGATCGGGAAACGGCGGATCGCGATCATCGGAATCAACCGGAACATCGAACGGTGCTTCAACGAACTGGGCGAAAAGGTCTACAATCTCCTCGCCGCCGGCGGCGAAGGCGCCCTCGCGGACGATCTCGCGGTGAAGGAGCTGTACGGAAAGATCAGGGCCCTGGAGGAGGACCTCACCGCCCGGGAGGCGGAGATCGAGCAGATCCTGCAGGAGAGCCGCCGGGTCGACGAAAAGGAATGAACCGGTCGAACAGGGGGAAGGGCGGAAGATGAACGGACAGACGAACACGGGACATATCACGGGTCGCGCCGCCGTCCGGATCGTCGCGGTGCTTTCGGCGCTGCCGATCCTTTTCGTGCCGGGCGATGCCCGACCGGCGCCTTCCACATTCGAGTCCCCCTTCGTTTCGGTGGCGGAGAAGGTGCGTCCCGCCGTGGTGAACGTCAACACCCGCAAGACGTTCGACCATCCTCCCGTGGAAGGAAAAGATCCGTTCCACGACCTCATCCCGCGAGGCGAGGGGGACGAGTTCCAGTACCCCTCGTCGGCGTCCGGTTTCGTCTTCGACCGTTCCGGCTACGTGATGACCAACAACCACGTCGTACGCGACGCCGAGGAGATCAAGCTCCAGTTCATGGATGGTTCCGAGTACGGCGCGGAAGTAGTGGGCATCGATCCGAGTACCGACGTCGCGGTGCTCCGGATCCTGGGGAAGGGCGACTTCCCCACCGCCGAACTGGGCGATTCCGATTCGATCCGGGTAGGGGACTGGGCGATCGCCGTGGGGAACCCGTTCGGTTATCTCGGCGGCAGCGTCACCGTGGGGGTGATCAGCGCCCTCGGCAGGAAGGATCTCGACATCATGGGTGGGGCGCCGGCGTACCAGAACTTCATCCAAACCGACGCGTCGATCAACTTCGGCAACTCGGGCGGCCCGCTGGTGAACATCCACGGCGAGGTGATCGGCATCAACACCGCGGTGAACCCTTCCGGCCAGGGGATCAGTTTCGCCATCCCGATGAACCTCGCGCTGCGCATCGCCCGCCAGCTGATCGACAACGGGAAGGTGACCCGCGCGTACCTGGGGATCTATCCCCAGCAGCTCACCGCCGACCTCGCCGAGGGGAAGGGGATCGAAGTGAGCGATGGGATTCTCGTGGGACAAGTGATCCCCGATACCCCCGCCGAGGAGGGGGGGATCGTGCGGGGTGACGTGATCCTTGCGTTCGACGGAAAGAACATGTCCGACGTGAATGAATTCAGAATGTACGTCGCCGAGCAGGAGGTCGGGCGCGCCGTCGATGTCGATCTGCTCAGGGACGGCGAGAGGATGAGCCTCTCGGTGATTCTCGCCGAACGACCCGACATCGCCGCCGCCGAGCCGCCGCGCGAAGAAAAGGAGCTGTGGCTCGGTCTCGATGTGAGCGAGCCGTCGGACGAGCCGGAGATCTCGGCGAACCTGGAACTCGACGGTCTCGAGGGGGTGCTCGTTCTGTCGGTCATCCCGGGGAGCGCCGCCGACCGCGCCGGCATCGAAGCGGGCGACCTGATCCAGGAAATCGACGACGAAACGGTGAACGGCATGGACGATTTTTTGCGAATTCGGGGGCTCAATCCCGACAGGAATAAGCCGATAATCATGTTAGTGAGGCACCGGGGATACACCCGCTATCTCGCGGTGCGCCTCGACTAAGGGGATGAGGGGTGCGGAAGGGGGGCCCGCCGTCATGACACCACCACCCAATGCGGTATCGATCGGGTCCGATCACCATATATGGGGATCAGCCCGGCGGCACACCGATCGTGGTGTTTTGTCAACCAATTAGAATACAAGGAGTTGCGTGGGAGGAACGGGGGAGGAAATCCCTTGACACCGCGCGGAGGGTTCGTTAGTTTTGGCTCGGTTCATCGTGGAACGGCTCTGAAACGATTGGAGTGATCGCCTATGGCGGCGAAGTGGCTCGACACATTCATCACGGACCGAATCACGATCATGGTGGTGCCCCGCGCCAACCGGGGAATCCGGTCGTATCGGATTCCGGTCGGGGTGATCTACGGAGTCTTCCTCGTTTTCTTCGTTACCCTTTTCACTTCGGGCAGCGCCGTGATGCGCGCCGGCGAGCTGAGCCGGCAGAAAGAGGAAGTGGCGAGGTTGAACCGCGAGAATACGCACCTCCAGGGTGAACTGACGATGGTGCGTGGAAGGATGGAGGAGGCGGCGACCAGCCTTGCGAAACTGCTCCGTTTCGAAGAGGAGATCCGGATCGTGGCCGACCTCGAGGAGATCGATCCCGATACGCGGGAAGTCGGTATCGGCGGTCCCGTGATCTCCGGTCCCGCCGACGTGATCGAGTGGAACCGTCCCGCCGAAGGGACGTTTCGGGAACTGGAAGATACGCGCAAGGACGTGGAGACCCTCGCCCGGCAGGCCCGCCTGCTCGATGAGAGTTTTCACGACGTCTATCGTGTGTTGAGCGAGAAGAAGGACCAGCTCGCCCGTACGCCGTCGATCCTCCCGGTGGAGAATTCGTGGATCACCGACCGCTTCGGTTACAGGAAGGATCCTTTCACCGGGAAGCGGCGGATGCACTACGGGCTCGATATCTCCGCAAGGCGCGGCGAACCGATCGTGGCGACCGCCGACGGCGTCGTGAAGAGCGCCGGGCGGAAGGGGAATTTCGGTCTCGAGGTGGAAATCGATCATGGCGACGGCATGATGACGCGTTACGGTCACGCGAACCAGCTCTTCGTCAAGAGGGGACAGAAAGTGGTGCGCGGCCAGGTGATCGCCACCGTCGGCATGTCGGGACGGGCGACCGCTCCCCACCTTCACTACGAAGTGCGCATCGACGATCGCTGTGTCAACCCGCTCGACTATATTCTCACCGCCGATCTTCACCGGCGCTCCTGAGTGATCGTACCGGCTCCGCCCGAACCGCGCGGCGCGGATCTCCCGACCGCCCCTTGACGGTCACCCCGCCGGTCTGGCACACTCCGGTCTGGTTCTGCAGCCCGGGGGGAAGGCCGGCGCCGGCGCTCCCCGCCCGTTACGCGGCGGAGGATTCGAGAGGTGTCACTGGCTCACATCAAGAGGCTCTCGCTCGTCTTCATCGGACTCGCCCTCTTCTCTCTCCCGGCCTCGGCCGACCTGCTCCTGAAGAACATTCGTTTCTGGACCGCCCCCGACCACACCCGCGTGGTGGTCGATGCGAGTGGAAAGCCGGCTTTCGCCCACAGGGTGCTCGCCCACCCCGACCGGATCGCCGTCGACGTGGCGTCGGCGCGGTTCCAAGGGAGCACGAGGAGGATCAGCGTAGAGGACGGTCTCGTCAGCGCGATACGGCTGAACGAGCTGCGAAGTGGAAAGGCGCAGGTGGTTCTCGACCTGACCGGCTCGGCGCGCTACCAGGTGTTCACCCTCGATCCGGTGGGAGAAAAGCCGGAGCGGCTCGTGATCGATGTCTTTCGCGACGCCGCGCGCTTCCCCGCTCCGGGGGAACGGCCGGAGGGAGTCAGGCGGGTGGTGATCGATGCGGGACATGGTGGGGAGGATCCGGGCGCCATCGGCCTGCACCGGCTCCGCGAGAAGGACCTCACCCTCGACATCGCGCGGCGTCTCGGGAAGAAGATCGACGCGATCCCCGGTTTCGAGGCGGTGTTCACCCGCGACGGCGACTACTTTATTTCTCTTAAGAACCGGTCGCGCATCGCCCGCGAAAAGAAGGGCGATCTCTTCGTCAGCATCCACGCGAACTCCGCCCGCGCCCGGAGCGCCGCCGGATTCGAGATCTTCTTTCTATCCCTCTCCGGCGCCACCGACAAGATGGCCCGCGCCCTGGCGAACAAGGAGAACGCCGCCGACCTGATCGGCGGGGTCTCCCCCTCCACCGAGGACGAGGTCCTCTCCATACTGTTCGACTATCTCCAGGAAGAGGGGATGAGCCGGAGCGCCGTGCTGGCGGAGCAAATCTACAAGCGGTTCGAAAAAGACAGAAGTATCAACACACGAAACGTGAAGCAGGCGGGCTTCGCCGTGCTCAAGTCGATGCAGATGCCCGCCGTGCTCGTGGAAGTCGGTTTTCTGACGAACCGGACCGACGCGGCGCGCCTCAAGGAGGAATCGTACAGGGACCGGCTCGCAGGATACCTCGCCGACGGGATCCGGGAGTACGCCTCCCGCGCGGGCGGGAACGGCCGGGGGGTGAGATACCATATCGTCCGGAGCGGGGAGACCGCGTGGAGCATCGCGAGCCGCTACCGCGTTCCCGTGGAGGATCTCTTGAAGCTCAACGATCTCGGACGGAACACGGTCCTGCTGGTGGGCCAGAAACTGCGGATCAACTGAGATGGCGTCACCTTCGGCGAAAGCGATGATCGAGGCGGTCCGGTCGGGAAAGTGGGACCGGCCGGTGATCCTCCTTTACGGAAAGGACGCTCTTTCGGTGGAGAAGACCGCCGACGAGATCGTCGGGGCGGTCCGCTCCCTCGAAGGAAGCGTCCAGTCGGTGGACGGCAGAAGACTGCGCGTCGGCGATCTCCTCGACGAGATCGCCCAGGTCTCGCTCTTCGCGCAGCGCCGTCTCTTCTGCTTGAACGGGCTGCCGTCGAAGGCGGACGGCATCGAAAAGATCGTGGGCCGCGTGAAGGAGGTGCCCGACACGCTTTTGCTGATCCGCGTCGAGGGAGACCAGGTCGACCGGATCGATCGAAGGCTCCGCTGGTACAAGGCGATCGTGCGCGTCGGGATCGCCCTCGACGAGTTCAAGGAGGTGAAGGAGAGGGAAGTGCCCGGCAGGATCGCCGAGCTGGCGGGACGGGCGGGACTCGAAATCGGTGACGAGGCGATCCGGCTCCTCGCCGACCGCGTGGGAACTAACCTCGTGACCGCCCGGCAGGAGCTGGAGAAACTCTCCCTCTATGTCTACCCGTCGAAGCGGATCGAGCCGTCCCATATCGAAGAGGCGGTCGGCCGCTCGAGGGAGAAGATGATCTTCGCAATCACCGAGGGGATCAGCGGGAGGAACCGGGGGAAGGCGCTCGCCGATCTTTCGGAGTTGCTCCGCCAGGGGGCGTCGGGCGGCGCGATTCTCGCGCTTCTCGCGAGGCAGGCACGCTTCCTGATGCAGGGACGTCTCTTCCTCCGGGAGAACCCGGCGCTGCGGGGTGTCGCGCGGAGCTACCCGTCATTCCAGTCGTTCTTCCGGAAGGACTTTCCCTCGGAGTGGCTCGACCGATTCGGATCGAGGCGCACGAACCTCTTCCGGCAGCATCCATACGTGATCTATCTACACATGAACCAGGCGCTCCGTTTCCGAGAAGGAGAGCTTTTCCGCCTGCTCGGTACGCTTTCGAAAGCGGACAGGGCGATCAAGACGGGTGCCGGATCGGAGCAGACCGTGCTGTTCACAGCGGTCGCCGCGGCGTCGGGCGGCCTGCCATGAGAAAGGGTGCGGCGGGCGCGTGGAAGAGTCGCGTGAGCGCCAGGCTGGAGGCGGGCACGTTGCCCCACGCGTTCCTCCTCACCGGGCCTCGGGGTATCGGTAAGGGGGAGGCGGCCTTGTGGCTCGGTCGCGCAGTGGTGTGCGAGCGGGACGAGCCTCCGTGCGGGGAGTGTGACGGCTGCCGGTCTTTCGAAAAACTCTCCGATCTCGACTTGGCGATTCTCCGTCCCGTGGTCCGTCCGGTCTGGATCGACGCGGAAACGCTCGAATCATTTCTTCCCGGCGAAGCGGCCGAAGGGATCGACCGGCTGATCGGCGCGAGGTTCCTCCTCCCCCCCGCACCCTCACTGGAGAAGCGGAGGAAAGTCCCCTTCCGGCTCAATCCGGCGTCCCTTCTCAGGAAGGGAAGAGGTTCTCCACGCACCGACAGGACACGTTTCGAAAGCCTCGTCGAATCGTCTTCCCTCGGTGACGGGGAGAAGAGAGTCCTCCACCACCTCGTCACCGCGTCGCAATCGCTCGAGTGGTATTCGTCGGGCATCGGAATCGGGCACCTCATCGGCGAGGGGGAGGGGGGACGAAAGGAGCGCGGCGTGCTTCCTTTTCTCGGGAAGAGACCCGCGGCGCGGCGGCGGAAGGTAGTCGTGGTGGAGGAAGCGGAAGGGATGACCGAGCAGGCGCAGAACGCTCTTCTCAAGACCCTCGAGGAGCCCCCCGCCGACTCGTTGCTGATCCTCACCTCGGCGCGCCGGGAGAGACTTTTCGACACGATCCGTTCGCGGTGCGAACAGATCCGCTTCCCGACGCTGGGCGAAGGGGCGATGCGGTCGGCGCTGGCCGCGTACTTCACCGGTCTCACGCCGGCGGAAGAGAAGGAACGAATCGACATCGGGGAGGGGATCCCCGGGAGGGCGGCGGAGGTCGACCTCGACGAGTACAGAAAGGAGCGGGAAGAGGTGGCGGAGTTGATCGAAGCGGCGTCTTCCGGGGCGTTTCCCGACTACTTCACCCGTCTCCACGCCTGGGTCGCCGGCGTGGAGGAAGGGGAGAGTCCGCCGGCGGATGTGGCGCGGCGGCGACTCGACTTGTGCATGGAAAAGGCGCGCCGCCTGGCGGAGGAGGGAAGCCCCGTTTCCTTTCGCGCGGCGGACCGGGCGTTCCTTCTCGCGCGGCGGATCGCCGCCTCCGTCCGGCCGGGCTCGAACGTGACGCTTCTTCTCGAGGAATTCGGTCTCGGTCTTCGTGAAATCCTCTTCCGGTCCGCCCGCGCGTCGCGCGGGGGAGGTGCGTGATGATCCGTTTCGGTAGGAATCTCGGGATCAAGGGCGCCGCTTTCGTGATCACCATCTTCCTTTGCCTCAACGCGGAAACCGATCGGATGGTGGAAGTGGAGTGCCGGGTGCCGCTCGAGTATGTCAACGTGCCCGACTCGCTCGTTCGGATGGGCGACGCCCCCCACGAGGCTCACGTACAGGTGATCTTCAACAGGAAGTTCTGGCAGGTCCGGCCGGGGAACCTCTCGGCGTCGATCGACGTCTCCTCGGCGCGCCGTGGAACCCACCGGTTCGCGCTCCTTCCCGAGGATGTCACCATTCCCCGCGACCGGAAGGCGCAGGTCGTGGATATCGTCAGGCCGAAAAGGGTGGCTCTCACCTTCGAGGAGAAAATACGGAAGAGGGTCAAGGTCTTCCCGCAGATCGACGGTGTTCCGGCGGAGAACTATGTCGTCTTCGGCGAACCGAAGGTCGATCCCGACAAGGTCTACCTCGTCGGTCCCCGGTCGCTCGTCGAAGGGGTGGATGTGGTTCGCTCCCTTCCGGTGAGCCTCACCGGCGCGAAGGAGGACATTCAGAGCAGCCAGCCGCTCGACGTGAGCGCCCTGGGAGACGTGCACACCGAGCCGGAAAGGGTGGAGATCTTCTTCGATATCGAGCCGATCGAGGAGAGGCTCCTCGCGCACTGCCCCGTACGGACCTCCCCCCGCTACGGGGTCGCCGTCGATCCCGATTCTCTCGACATCACGGTGCGCGGCCCGGCGGCGATGCTCGAACAGATCCCTGAGTCGAGGATACGACTCAGCCTGAACGTCGGTCCCCTCCCGAAGGGTGAATACGCCTATCTCGCCGAACCGGCGGAGGGGAACCGCATCCGTTACTATCCATTCCGCGACGGGGAGAGCGACTCGGCCGCCGCGGCGCTTCCCGATCTCGAAGGCTCGGTGCAGAACCTTCCCGACCTGGTTGTGCTCGTCGACTTCGTCCCGAAGGCGATGCGCATCACACGGGGCGGTCACTGACGATGGCCCTGATTCTCGGCGTGGAAAGCTCGTGCGACGAGACCGCCGCCGCCATGGTCCGGGACGGCACGGCGATCCTCTCGAACGTGGTGCTTTCCCAGCAGGTTCACGCGCTCTACGGCGGTGTGGTGCCGGAGCTCGCGTCGCGAGAGCATATCCGAACGGTGATCCCCGTGATGCGCAGGGCGATCGAGGACGCGGCGGTGGAGCGCCGCGACATTGAGGGGGTGGCGGTCACCGTGGGACCCGGCCTGGTGGGCGCCCTCGTGGTCGGCCTCTCGGCGGCCCGCTCCTTCGCATGGTGTCTCGACATTCCGCTATTGCCGATTCATCATATCGAAGGGCATCTTTTCGCCGTGAAGCTCGCCTATCCGGACGAGCCGTTCCGCTTCGTGGCGCTCGTCGTGTCGGGGGGCCACACCGAACTCCTCGACGTGGAGGGCGAGGGGCGTTACCGGCGGCTCGGGCAGACACGGGATGACGCCGCCGGCGAGGTGTTCGACAAGGTGGCGAAGATGACGGACCTTCCTTACCCGGGAGGCCCGGAAGTGGACCGCGTCGCCGCCCGAGGCGATCCCCGGCGTCACACTTTTCCGAAGGCCCGCCTCGGGAAGGAGACGTGCGACTTCAGTTTCAGCGGCGTCAAGACCGCGGTGCGCTATCGTCTCCGTGACGATCCCTCCCTCGCCTCGCCCGGGAATCTCCCCGACCTGCTCGCCGGTTTCCAAGAGTCGGTTGTGGGCGCTCTCGTCGAGAACAGTCGCCGCGCGCTGCGCCGGACCGGGCGGGATACGATTGCCGTGTGCGGCGGCGTGGCCGCCAATTCGAGGCTCCGCGCCGCCCTCGCATCCATGGCGGCCGAGGAGGGGGCGCGCTTCCTCGTGCCCCCGCGGCGGCTGTGCACCGATAATGGCGCGATGATCGCTTCCGCCGGGGAGTACGCCCTGCGCGCCGGGCGGATCGCCCCACCCGATCAAGGCGCCTCCGCCCACCTTCCCCTGCCGTTCATCGGCTAGGCCGACGACGCAAAGTGCGCGGCCGATTCGCAAGGTGCGAGGAGAGGCCGATCGGTCTTTCGCGTTTCGCGACGGCCGCGACGGTGCCGCTCAGACTGTAACACGTTTCGATCGAACAGATTACGGGGAGATCTCCCCGCGCACCCTCCCGGGAGGGTGCACGGCACGCTCCTTGCCGTTCGTTCCGGCGTAAGCCGCGACCCGCAAGGAGAGAGACATTGCCGACGAAAGTATCCGAGCGCATCCTCGTCGTGGACGACGAGGACAGCATTCGAAGAATCATCGAGTTCCAGTTGAAAAAGGCGGGATACGAACCGCTTCTCGCGAAGAACGGTCGGGAAGGGGTGGAGATGGCCCGTGCCCACATGCCCGACTTGGTGCTTTGCGACCTGATGATGCCCGAACTCGACGGCCACCAGGTGGTGGAGAGGCTCAAGGCGGACTACCTGACGAGCCAGATCCCGATCATCATCCTCACGGCGAAATTCGCCCGCGCCGACCGGATGGCCGGACTGGGCGCCGGCGTGAACGACTACCTGACGAAGCCGTTCGAAATGAACGAGCTGCTCATGCGTATCCGGAATGTTCTCGATTGGAGCCGGAAGCAGCGCTCGGCGAATCCTCTCACCGGTCTGCCCGGGAACGTGACGATCGAAGAGGAACTGGAAAAGGTGATCGACACGGGGGAGAAGTTCGCCGTGGTCTACGTCGATCTCGACCACTTCAAGGCGTACAACGACTACTACGGATACAACCAGGGGGACAAGGCGATCCGGGAGCTGGCGCGGATCTTGATGGACGCGGTCGCCGAACACGGTTCGGGACGCGAATTCGTCGGCCACATCGGAGGGGACGATTTCCTCTACATCGCTCCCGTCGACACGGCGGAAGAGATCGGCCGGCACGTGATCGAGCAGTTCACCGCGAGTCTCCCGAAGCTCGTCCGTCCCGACGATCTCAGGAAGGGCTACATCGCCGTGCGGGGGCGCACCGGCGATCTCGTGCGCTACCCCGTTCTTTCGGTGACCCTCGCGATGATCACCAACGAGTGGACCGAAATCGATCACGTCGCCCGCGTGGGGGATTTGGCGTCGGGAGTGAAGTGCCAGGGGAAGGCGATCCGCGGTAGCGTGCTCGTCCGGGACCGGCGAAGAGACGGCTCGACCGGCGTGGAGATCGCCGCCGGCGGGAAGGAGGAGAAAAGTGTCTAGACGAAACGGCCGCCGCTTGCCGATGTTCCGCGCCGCCGGGGCGCCGTCGACCGTCCTTCTCGCCGGGGAGAACCGGGAAGTGATCGGCCGGATCCGCGCGCTTCTCGAGAGACACGGCTGCTCGGTTCTTCTCGGCCGAAGCGGCGAGGAGGTGGTGCGCATCGCGCGGCGCGGCGCGGTCGATGTGATTCTCATGGACATGGTCCTGCCGATCCTCGACGGGTACGCCTGCGCGCGACTTCTCCGGAAGGACCGCGCGACGAGCCACATACCAATTATCGGTTACAACGCCCCCCGGCAGCGGGGGAAGGAATTGACCCGCTCGGACGAGCAGGCTCTCCTCGAGCGGATCGAGGAAGCGCTGGAAACACGGAATGTGAATCAATGCTGTGAGCTGACCGGAACCGCAAAGGGAAGGAGGTAGACCGGATGAGCCGGAAAATTCTGATCGTGGATGATGAGGTGTATATCCTTCACATCCTCGATTTCAGCCTGGGCGCGGAAGGGTTCGAGGTGATCACCGCGGCCGACGGCGAGGAAGCGCTCGAGAAGGCGAGAACGGAGAAACCCGACCTCGTGGTGCTCGATGTGATGATGCCGAAAGTGGACGGGTTCGAGGCGTGCCGGAGGCTCAAGAACGATCCAGAGACCCGCGAGCTCCCCGTGATTCTCCTCACCGCCAAGGGGAGGGAAGTCGATCGGAAAATGGGGATCGAGGTGGGCGCGGATGACTACATGGTGAAGCCGTTCAGTCCGAGCAAACTGATCCAGAAGATCGAAAGTTTCCTGAGCGTATAGATGCGGGGAGCGGACTCTTGCTGAGCGATACACTCACACGCGCCGTCCGGAAAAAACCGCCCGCCGGTCAACCCGCCGAAGGGCTTCTGCGTTCGTTCGAGGAGAACGTCGGCGTGTGGGCGAAGCTGTATTCCGACAGCCGCTACGACGAGGAGGCCGACACCGAGACGGTGGTGGGGAAGTCTCTCGAGACGCTCCTGCGTGTGCTCGGTGCCGACGGGTGCTCGATTTCGATCGCCCGGTGGAACCAGGAGTTTCTCGTCCGCCGCGCCGACGGGCGGCCGAGCCGTTCCACGCACAACCGGGACACCATGATCCACGCGGGCTGTCTCGGTCACGACGCGCTCCGGTCGGGAACGCCCCATTTCGTGAGGAGCATCGCCCACGATCCGCTTCACTATTACCCCTCGTCGGTCCGGGAAAACGAGTTCCGCTCGGTCGTCTGTTTTCCCCTCGGCGTGCGAGGGCAGACCCTCGGCGCGCTTTCGGTTTACTTCGGCGAAAGCCGCTCCCTCTCCCCGGCCGAACGGGATCTCGGGACGGCGCTCGCGCAGTCGGCGGCGCTCGCCATCGACCACTCCCTTCTCGTCGACGAGTCGCGGCGGAACTACCTGAGCACCGTGCAGGCGCTCGTCCGTTCCCTCGAGGCGCGCGATTCGGACACGTCGTACCACTCGTTGAGGGTCACCCAGTACGCCACCGTGCTCGGCGAGAAACTCGACATGTCGTCGAGGGAGCTGAGGGCTCTCCAGTACGGCGCCATGCTTCACGACATCGGGAAGATCGGGATCATCAACGAAATCCTGAACAAGAAGGGGAAGCTCACGAAGGAGGAGTACGGAGTGATGAGGGAGCATCCCCTCATCGGCGCCCGTATCGTGGAGACCGTCGATTTCCTGCGCGACGCCGTGCCGGCGATCCGCCACCACCATGAGATGTTCGACGGCTCCGGCTATCCCGATCACCTCGCGGGGAGCGAGATTCCCCTGATCGCTCGGATCGTAACGGTTCCCGATTTCTACGATGCCCTCACCACGGAACGCCCCTACCGCGCACCGCTCGATCCCTCGGTCGTGCTCGGCGAAATCCGAAAGGGGAGCGGCAAGGCGTTCGATCCCGACATCGCCGATCTTTTTCTCAGCATCCACGAACGGGGCGAACTCTCAGCCGATCCGTGCGCCTGATCGATCGCGGCGTCGGAAAACGTGGCGCCGGCGATCGATCGCTGATACGATCCCCCTCGGACAGGCTCCCGCGGAGCCTGCCGGATGTTTCCCTTCACAGGAGATCGCGTTGTCCACCCCGTACGTCGTCGTGGCGTTGCCGGTACCGGCGAGAAGACTTTTCACTTATGCCCTCCCCCCCTCCCTCGCCGGCGGACCGCTCGTCGGACGGCGCGTGGTCGTTCCCTTCGGACCGAGGAAGCTCACCGGCGTGGTGGTGGCCGCCACGGACGAGGCGCCCCCGGTGGCGGCGAAGCCGGTTATCGAGTTCCTCGATGAGACACCGCTGCTCGACGACGCCATGATGAAGCTCACCCGCTGGGTGGCGGACTACTATCTCTCCTCGTGGGGCGAGGCGTTGAGAACCGCTCTCCCGGCGGGGGGGAGCCGGAAGAGCCGGCGCTACGCGTTCCATCTCGCCGCCGGCGAGGCGCCCGCGCCGGGAGGGCTCGAGGAGGCGATCGATCAGGCGCTCGCCGGGGCGGGACGCCTCTCGATGACCGCCCTCGCCCGGCGTTTCGGTAAGGGATCGACCGTAGAAAGCGCCGTGCGGAAGCTCGTGCGCGCCGGGCGCGCGGAGATCCGTGCCGTGCTCGAGGAGAGCCCGGGGGGGGAGAGGCGGGAGGCGTTTCTCGAGATCCTTCCCCAGGGGTGCGCCAAGGATGCGGAGAAGGCGCTTCGCGCCAACGCGGTGCGGCAGATCGAGTGTCTCCTCTACCTTCGCGAGAAACGGCGTGCCAGGCGGTCGGAAATGAACGCCCGTTTCAGCGGTGCGCCGGCGGCGCTCGAGGCGAAGGGACTGGTGAGGACCGTATATGAAAGAAGGCGCCGGATCGCCGACGGCGCGCTCGCCGATCACGACGTGGTCGATCCTCCCCTCACTTTGGAGCAGGAGGCCGCCCTCGCCCCGGTGGTATCGGCGATCCGCGAGGGCCGTTTCGAAACGCGGCTTCTCCACGGGATCACAGGCTCGGGGAAGACGGAAGTCTATCTTCGCGCCGCTTCCGCCGCCCGGGAAATGGGGAAATCGGTGCTCGTACTCGTGCCGGAGATCGGACTCACCCCGCAGGCGGTGGGACGTTTCCGCACGCGTTTCGGCGCCGATGTGGTGGTCCTTCACAGCGCCCTCACTCCGGCGGAGCGCCACGACACGTGGCGCGAAATCCACAGGGGCGCCTTCCCGGTGGTGGTGGGCGTCCGCTCCGCCGTTTTCGCGCCGCTTCCCGACCTCGGGCTGATCGTCGTCGACGAAGAGCACGACGGGAGCTACAAGCAGGGCGAAGCGCCTCGTTACCACGCGCGCGACGTCGCGGTGGTGCGCGGCCGTTTCGCCGGCATCCCCGTGATTCTCGGGAGCGCCACACCGAGTGTCGAATCGTTCGCCAACGCCCGGTCGGGCAAGTACGCCCTCTCAACGCTCAACCGGCGGATCGAGAACAGGCCGCTCCCCAGGGTCGAGGTGGTGAATATCGGCGCCGTCCCCTACTCGCGCAGAAGCGGCGTTCTCACACCGGTACTCGTGGAACGCCTCGACGCGACGCTGCAGCGGGGAGAACAGGCGATCATCTTCCTCAACCGGCGGGGATTCTCCCCTTTCCTCAACTGCGCCGATTGCGGTTTCGTCCCCCGGTGCGACCACTGCGACGTGACGTACACGTTCCACAAACAGGAACTGATTCTCCGCTGCCACTACTGCGGCACCGAGGAGACGCCCCCGTCGGCGTGCCCCGAATGCGGCGGCGGCCGGCTGAAGTATCGCGGCGTCGGCACCCAGAAAGTCGAAGAGGATCTCGGCTCCGCCTTCCCCTTCGCCCGGATCGCCCGGATGGATCTCGATACCACGAGAAGGCGAGACCAAGCGAAGGAGATCCTCACGCTCTTTTCCGAAGGGCAAATCGACATTCTCCTCGGTACGCAGATGATCGCCAAGGGACACCACTTCCCGGGTGTATCGCTCGTGGGGATCATCAACGCCGATACATCGCTCCATCTTCCCGACTTCCGGGCGACCGAGAGGAGTTTTCAACTTCTCGTGCAGGTTTCCGGCCGTGCGGGCCGGGGAAAAGCGCCCGGTGAAGTGGTGGTGCAGTCGTTCCTGCCCGACCATTACTGTATCCGCTCGGCGGCGGAGCACGATTATGCTTCGTTCGTGGAGAGGGAACTCGAGGAGAGGAAGGAGCTTCTCTATCCACCGTTCTCGCGGATCGTGGCGATCACCTTCCGTTCGAAGAGCGCGGTCCGCGCCCAACGATCGGCGAAACGGTTCCGCGACCTCGTTGCCGGGAGCCGGCCGATGAGCGACCGGATCCACGAAATCCTCGGCCCGACGCCCGCGCCGATCCCCCGGATCCGGGACCGTTACCGGTGGCGGCTTCTGATCAAAGGGAGGACGGACCGCTGGGGTTCGATGCGCCGGTGCCTCGACGAGTTGCTCGAGCGACGCCGCGCCGCGGGTGGGAGGGGAGGGGCGGAGGTGCTCGTCGATGTCGACGCGATCGATCTTCTCTGAGCCCGCGGAGCCCGCGCCTATTCGCAGTGCCTTGGAGACCGCCCACGCCACCGGGAAAAGCCTCTTGACACGCCGATGGGAGCCTCCTATGGTATGGTGGATCTCGGAAAAGTACCTCCCGGGAGATCCATACTCCAGTTCCACCCAGGTCTGAGGAGATGAAGATGAAAAGGAAACTGGCGATCGCCGCAGTGGGGCTGTGGGTGGCCGCGCTTGCGCTTTCGTGCGCCGGCAATCCGGCGTTCACCGGCGGGAAGAACTATGTTCAGCAGGGTGTCTGGGACAAGGCGGCGGAATCGTTCAAGCTGGCCGCTGCCAAGGACCCGAAGAACGCGGAGATCCAGTACTACCTCGGTTGGGCTTACTGTGAAAACGGCAAGTACCGGGAGGCGGGCGAGGCGTTCGGCCGATCGAAGGAGCTTTCCGACAAGTTCGCCGCGAAGAGCGACGAAAAGATCGACTTTTATTGGGGGGATATCGCCGCCAAGGGGCAGGAGTTCGCCGAGGCGAGCCAGTTCGACAAGGCGACCGAACTGATGGAGAAGGCGCTCTATCTCAAACCGAACGACCTGAACACCTACTGGTACGTGGCGAATCTCTACGGGCAGATGGGCGACGTGGAGAAAGCCCGCGAGAAGTACGAGAAAGCTCTTCAGCTCGATCCGGACAACGATACGACGCTGACGAATTACGCGAAGTTTCTCGGTGAGCACAAGATGGAAGCGGACGCTATCCCTCTTTTCGAAAAGCTTCTCGAGGAGAGGGAGGACGATGAGAATCTCGCCAGGCATCTCGCCGAACTGTACGACCGGGCGGGCGAGGAAGAGAAGGCCCTCGAGATCTACAAGCGCCTCGGAGACGCGTCGGTGCTGATGAACGACGCGTATGTCTACTATGACGGCAAGGAGTACGACCAGGCGGCCAAGCTCTACGAGAAGGCGAAAATGATCGCCGAGAAGGGATCGGACGACTACTTCGACGCGTTCTATTACAGCGCGGCGTCGTTCTACAAGGCCGGGGATTATGAAAAGGCCCTCGAGGTGGGCGAGGCGCTCGTGGCGGAGAAAGGCGACGATCCCCGGTACTGGAGGCTGCTCGGCAACTGTTACAAGAATGTGAAACGGAACAACGACGCCCTCAAGGCGTTCAAGAAATCGGAGGAGCTCGAATCGCGTAAGTGACGGCGCCCTTTTCGCTTGACATCGGTTCTCCGGTTTCGTAAACTTGCCGGTGGATCTTCGGGGAAACGTCACCCAGGTATTGATCGCGACCTTCCTGATCACCGTATTCCGGCCGGCGGTTTCTTGACCGTTTCGTTGTGTACCGGAACTGCGGTTAAGAAGAGTAAGTTCCCTGGATTTATAACGAAGAAGAATTGAACTCGAAACCTTATCCGGGACGATTCGACAAGATCGACCGGGTACCCAAGAGACCAGTGAGGTGAATTTGTGGACCTTGCAGCCCTGAAAAGCAAGACGATGCCGGAACTGCTCGAAGTCGCCCAGGACCTGAAGCTGGCCGGCACGAGCGGTCTGCGCAAACAGGACCTGATCTTCAGGATTCTCGGCGCCCAGACGGAAAAGAACGGGTTGATCTTCGGCCAGGGTGTCCTGGAGATCCTTCCCGAGGGGTACGGTTTTCTCCGTTCTCCCGAATACAACTATCTCCCGGGACCGGACGATATCTACGTCTCCCCTTCCCAGATCAAGCGCTTCGACCTGCGCACGGGAGACACCGTCTCCGGCCAGGTTCGGCCGCCGAAGGAGAGCGAGCGATATTTTGCCCTCCTCAAGGTGGAAGCGGTGAACATGGAGAATCCGGAGGCGATCAAGTCGAAGACGAACTTCGACAATCTCACCCCTCTTTATCCGGATGTCAAGTTTCCCTTGGAGCACAGCCCGGAAGAGCTCTCCACGCGCATCGTCGATCTCCTCTGCCCCATCGGCATGGGCCAGCGGGGATTGATCGTGTCGCCCCCCAAGAGCGGGAAAACCGTTCTCCTCCAACAGATCGCCAACGCGATCACCACGAACATGCCCGAGGCGATTCTCATCGTGCTCCTCATCGACGAGCGTCCCGAGGAGGTCACCGATATGCAGCGCTCGGTGAACGGCAAGGTGATCAGTTCCACCTTCGACGAGCCGGCCCAGCGTCACGTCCAGGTGGCCGACATGGTGATCGAAATGGCGAAGCGTCTCGTGGAGCACGGCAAGGACGTGGTGATTCTCCTCGACTCGATCACCCGCCTGGCGAGGGCGCACAACACGGTGGTACCCCACAGCGGCAAGATCCTCTCCGGCGGTGTCGACTCGAACGCCCTCCAGCGGCCGAAGCGCTTCTTCGGAGCGGCGCGGAATATCGAGAACGGCGGGAGCCTGACCATTATCGCCACGGCGCTGATCGACACGGGGAGCCGAATGGACGACGTGATTTTCGAAGAGTTCAAGGGGACGGGCAACATGGAACTCGTACTCGATCGGAAGCTCGCCGATCGGAGAATCTGGCCCGCCATCGACATCAACAAGTCGGGAACCCGGAAAGAGGAACTCCTCCTTCCGCCCGATGTGTTGAACCGAGTCTGGATCTTGCGTAAATTCCTGAACGAGAGGAACAGCATCGAGGCGATGGAATTTCTCGTCGAGCGTTTGGGGAGAACCAAGGCGAACAAGAAGTTCCTCGAATCGATGAATTCGTGAGCGCCGCCGGGCGGCGGCGGGAGGTAGATCAAGTGCGAAAGGGCATCCACCCGGAATACCATCAGACGAAGGTGACATGCGTCTGCGGGAATGTGATCGAGGTCGGTTCCACGGTGAAGGATCTTCACGTGGAAATCTGTTCCAACTGCCATCCCTTCTTCACGGGACGCCAGAAGCTCGTCGATACGGCGGGCCGTGTGGAGCGTTTCCGGAGGAAGTACGGCCTCGAAGGGAAAGAGGGGAAGAAGACGGAGAAGGAAACGGAAGAGTCGTCGGACAAGTAACGCCGAAGAGAGAAACGGCCGGCCGGGGGAGGATCATCCCGGCCGGCTTTGTGCGAAACCGGGAGAAGTCGATGGGTGCGCGGCGCGAAGAGGCGGCAACCGGCGGCGGCGGAAGCGACCGCCTCGGCAAGACGATGTTCAACAAGATCGGCGGCCAGGCGGTCATCGAAGGGGTGATGATGCGCGCTCCGGGAAGGATCGCCACGGCGGTTCGCCGGCCCGACGGCACGATCGCGGTCCGGGACAGGCCGTTTCGTTCGGTGACCGAGAGATTCCGCCTCTTCCGGCTCCCCGTGCTCCGCGGCGCCGTGGCGCTCATCGAGACGCTCGGCATCGGCATGAGCGCGCTGATGTATTCCGCCGACGAGGCGATGGCGGAAGAGGGGGAGAAAAGGAGCGACGGGGAAACGAAAAAGGGTGGAACCGGGAATCTCGCCCTCGCGGGAACGCTCTTTCTTTCCCTCGGCGTCGGCATCGCCTTTTTCTTCTACCTTCCCCTTCTTCTCACCGACCTGATCGGCGTGAAGGGGAGCGTCGCGTACAATCTCATCGACGGCGCCATCCGGATCGTTTTCCTTCTCGCCTACATCAAGGCGATCAGCCTCTGGGGGGAGATGCGCCGCGTCCTCGGTTATCACGGCGCCGAGCACAAGTCGATCTTCAACCTCGAGTCGGGCGCCGAACTGAGCGTGGAGAATGCCCGCGGTTTTCCGAGGCTCCACCCGAGGTGCGGCACCAGCTTTCTCCTCATCGTCATGGTGACGAGCATCCTGGTCTTCCTCTTCCTCGGCAGGCCGCATTCGATCGAGCTGAAGCTTCTCCGGCTCGCCTTCCTCCCGGTGGTGGGCGGCTTGAGCTACGAGTTTCTCCGTTTCTCCTCGAAGTGGGCGGACCACGCGGTGATGAAGCCGCTGATCGCCCCGGGGCTTTTCCTTCAGACGATGACGACGAGCGAGCCGGACGATTCCCAGATCGAGGTCGCCCTCGCGGCGCTCAAGGCGGCGCTGGGCGACACCCTCGACAAGCGAGAGGAGCTTCTCCGTGATGCGGGATAAGGTGGCGCTCTACCGGGAGGAATTCGACGAAGTGAACCGACTCCTCGCCGACCCCGAAACGCTATCGGACCACAGGAAGCTCGCCGAACTCGGAAGGCGGCGGGGAAGGCTCGAGGCGATTCTGCGCGTGGGCGACCGATACGAGGCGCTTCTCGACCGTGTGAGCGAGGCGAAAGAGATCATCGCGGCCGGTTCGGACGCCGAGCTGGTGGAACTCGCCAGGGCCGATCTCGAGGAGGCGGAAGGGGAACTTCCCGGTTGCGAGGAAGAGCTGCGACTTCTCCTGATCCCCCGCGACGAGAGGGATCACAGAAGCGCCATCGTGGAGATCCGCGCCGGTACGGGGGGGGACGAGGCTTCTCTCTTCGCGGGCGATCTCTTTCGCATGTACACACGCTATGCCGAGCTGTGCGGATGGAAGACGGAGATGATGGATTCGAGTCCCACCGAGCTAGGGGGGTTCAAGGAAGTCGTGTTCGGTGTGAACGGGGTCGACGTTTTTCGTCGTCTCAAGTTCGAAAGCGGCGTCCACCGCGTGCAGCGCGTGCCCGCCACCGAGTCGAGCGGCAGGATCCACACCTCGGCGGCGAGTGTGGCGATCCTTCCCGAAGCGGAGGAAGTGGAAGTGGAACTCGATCCCGCCGAGCTCAGGATTGACGTCTGTCGCGCTTCCGGCCCGGGGGGGCAGAGCGTGAATACCACCGACTCCGCGGTGCGGATCACCCACATTCCCACCGGCATCGTGGTCCGCTGCCAAGACGAGAAATCGCAGCATAAGAACCGCGCCAAGGCGCTCAGAATCCTCCGTTACCGCCTCTACGAGAAGAAACTCGAGGAGGAACAAAGCCGCGTCGCCGAGGAGCGCCGATCGCAGATCGGTTCGGGCGACAGGAGCGCGAAGATCCGGACGTACAACTTCCCCCAGGGCCGTGTGACCGATCACCGGATCGGTTTGACGCTTCACAAGCTCGACGCGATCCTGAACGGCGACTTGAACGAACTGGTGGAAGCCCTTCTCCTGGCGCACCAGGAAGAGCTGCTCCGGGAAAAGATGGACCGGAAATGACTTCATCACCGCGGTGCTGGAAGATACTCGATCTCCTCGACACCACCGCCGGTTTTTTTACGGCCAAAGAGATTCCGAACGGTCGTCTTGACGCGGAGTGGCTCCTCGCCGATCTTCTCGGAAAGAAGAGGATCGAACTGTACGCGTCGTTCGATCAGGTTCTCACGCCGGAGGAGGTCGATCGCTATCGTGAACGTGTCCGCCGGCGTGTCGACCGGGAGCCTGTGAAGCGGATCATCGGCAAGGCGGAATTCTACTCCCTCCCCTTCGCTGTGGCCGACGGAGTGTTCCTTCCGAGACCGGAGACGGAACAGGTGGCGGACGCCGCCCTCGAGTGGCTCGCAAAGTCGGGTGGAGGGGAGGGGCTCACGGCGTGCGACGCGTGCACCGGCAGCGGCGCGCTGGCGGTCGCGATCGCGCGCAACGCCCCGGGCATCCGGTTCACGGGGATCGATATCGACCCGGCGGCGGTGGCGTGCGCAAGGGAGAACGGCGAACGCCACGGCGTGAACGGTGTCATCGAGTGGGTCGAGGGGGACTGCGCGGCGTTCCTCGCCGAACACGCCGGTGGAGAGTACGACCTGGTGGTGTCGAATCCGCCCTACATCACCACCGCCGAAATGAAGGCCCTCGCCGACGAGGTGCGTCTCCACGATCCGGAGCGGGCCCTCCACGGCGGCGACGACGGCATCGACGTCTACAGGCGCCTGATCCCGGCGGCGCTCGGCGCGCTCCGGCGGGGAGGAGCGCTTTTCGTCGAGGTGAGCGACACCGTCGCCGGTGCGGTGGAGGATCTCGCGGAGAGGACCGGCGGCTTCAACGACGTCGGAGTGAGGAACGATTACGCGGGCCACCGTCGCGTGGTTTCCGCGAGAAAGGGGTAAGGCACCCGGATGGATTCGCTCCGAGTGGAGGGGGGCGCCCGGCTGGCGGGCACCGTCGATATTTCAGGTTCGAAGAACGCCGTCCTGCCGATGCTCTGCGCCACCATTCTCGCTCCCGGCGAATACACCCTCGGGAACGTGCCTCTTCTGCGGGACGTGACCACCCTTTCGTCGCTCCTGCGCACCCTCGGGATCCGCACCCATCGCGAAGGCCATACGCTTCGCGTCGACTCGACCGGCGTCGTGCCGAACGAGGCGCACTACGACCTCGTGAGGACCATGCGCGCGTCGGTCTACGTTCTCGGGCCGCTTCTCGCCCGGTTCGGCCACGCCCGCGTCTCCCTCCCGGGGGGGTGCGCTTGGGGACCGAGGCCGATCGACCTCCACTTGAAGGCGATGGAGGCGCTCGGCGCCGCGGTCCGGCTCGATCATGGCACCATCGACGCCTCGGGCGCGCCCCTCATCGGAACGCGGATCGACTTCCCGATCTCCTCGGTCGGGGCGACGGGGAACGCCGTCATGGCGGCGGTGCTCGCCGAGGGAAAGACGGTCCTCGGCAACGCCGCCCGGGAACCGGAGATCTCGTCGCTGTGCGAATTCCTCGTCGCCATGGGTGCGCGCATCGATGGAATCGGGAGCGGCGTTCTCGAGATCGAGGGCGTCGCCGAACTCCATCCCGCCGACGCCGTCGTGATTCCCGACAGGATCGAGGCGGGAACGTATCTCGTGGCGGCCGCGCTCACCGGTGGAGATGTGACGGTGCGTGGAGCGCGGAGCGATCATCTCGAGGCGACGCTCGCCGCGCTCCGTTCCGCGGGCGTCGAGTTCGAGGAGCGCGGCGGCGAGATCGTCGTCCGCGGCGGTGGGGAGATCTCCCCTTTGCGGGTGGAAACGGAGCCGTATCCCGGTTTTCCCACCGACATGCAGGCCCAACTGATGACGCTTCTTCTCTTCGGCCGGGGGAAGAGCGAGATCGTGGAGAACATCTTTCCCGACCGGTTCAAGCATGTGCCCGAACTGAACCGGATGGGCGGTTCGATCCGCGTGGAAGGGAAGAGCGCGTTCATCCGCGGCGTCGGCGCGCTCACCGGAGCGCCGGTAATGGCGAGCGATTTGAGGGCGAGCGCCGCGCTCGTGCTCGCCGGGCTCATCGCTTCGGGCACCACGCGGATCAGTCGGGTCTACCACATCGACAGGGGATACGAACGGATCGAGGAGAAGCTCGCCGGCCTCGGCGGGCGGATCTGGAGGGTCCGTCGCTCATGATCTCCCACGTGATCGGCACGGCGGGCCATATCGACCACGGGAAGACGACCCTCGTCCGTGCCCTCACCGGCCACGATACCGATCGCCTGAAGGAAGAGCGGGAGAGGAAGATCTCGATCGATCTCGGTTTCGCGCCGCTCACACTCCCTTCCGGTATGCGCGTCGCCGTGGTCGACGTGCCCGGCCACGAACGATTCGTGAAGAACATGCTCGCCGGTGTGGGGGGGATCGACGCGGTCCTTTTCACCGTCGCCGCCGACGAGGGGGTGATGCCCCAGACGGCGGAGCATCTCGAGATCCTCAACTTTCTCGGTGTGGAGACGGGTGTGGTCGCCTTGACGAAGTCGGATCTCGTGGACGAGGAGATGCTCGAACTCGCCGCCGACGACGTGACCACCGCCTTCGCCGAAACGACTCTGCGCGACGCGCCCGTGATTCCCTGTTCCGGCGAAACGGGCGACGGCGTTCCGCTCGTTCTCGCGGCGCTCGAGAAGGTCCTCCGGCAGGCACCCCCCCGCCGGACGGCCGACTGGTTCCGCCTGCCGGTCGACCGGGTCTTCTCGTCCCGCGGGTTCGGTACGGTGGTGACCGGCACCGTCTGGTCGGGCGATGTGAAGGTGGGGGACAGGCTCTCCCTTCTCCCCGGCGGGAGCGATGTGCGCGTGCGGAAGGTCGAGGTGTTCCACGAGGAAGTGCCGAGCGCCGGGAGCGGGCAGCGCACCGCCCTCGCCCTTCACGGCGTCTCGTGCGAGGAGGTGACCCGGGGGAACCTCCTCGCCACGCCCGGCGTCCTGACCGCAACCCACATGGTGGACGCGAGGCTGCGCCTCTCCCGGAGCGCGAAGCCGCTCACCCCCCGGAAGAGGATCCGTTTTCATCACGGCGCGTCGGAGATCCTCGGCCGCGTCGTCCTTCTCGATACGATCGAGATCGAACCGGGTGGGGAGGGGCTCGTCCAGTTCCGTCTCGAATCACCCGTCGCCGTGGCGGCCGGGGACCGGTTGATCGTCCGCTCGTACTCCCCGGCGCGTACGATCGCCGGGGGACGGGTGATCGACGCGTTGCCGCCGAAAAGGAAGAGCCGCCGCCCGTCGGACCTCGCTTTCCTCGGGGTTCTCGAAAAGGGGGATCGGCGCAACGCGGTGAAGGAGGTGCTTCTCGCGTCGCGCTCCGCCGGCAGCGACGTGGTCGCCCTGGCGAAGAGATTGCAGGAGACGCCCGGGGCGATGCGCGCCCTGCTCGAGGAGATGGAAAGCGACGGCGTGCTTCGCTTCATCGGGTCGTCGGCGGTGCTCGTCGAGACAATGACGGCGCTGCGGGCCGAAGTGGGCGCGCGGCTCGAGCGGGCGCTTCGGGAGGATCCGCTCAACCCGGGGCTCCCCCGGGAGGATGTCCGCAAGGGGCTTTCGAGGGAGGTCGATCTTTCCCTTTTCTCGGAGCTTCTCCGGATGATGAGCTCCGCCGGAGAGATATCGGTGCAGGGCGATCTCCTCTTGCACGGCGCGGGAGGACTTCCGGCGGAAGCGGAAAAGGCGGCCGGCGCGATCGACGCGCTCTTGGAGGAGAAGAGATTCGTCGCCCCGTCGATGGAGGAGATCGCCGCCGTCTCCGGCATCGAGGGAAAGAGCCTGACGAAGACGATCGACCTGCTCGTCCGCCTCGGCAAGGTGGTGAAGATCACGCCTTCTCTCGTCTACAGGAAAGAGGAGATCGCCGAAATGGCTGAAATGGTGCGACAGAGGCTCGCGCGGGACGGCTTTCTCGATATCGCGGCATTCCGGGAACTGACGGGGCTGTCGAGGAAATACTCGGTGCCCATCCTCGAATACTTCGACCGTGAAGGGATTACACGAAGAGAAGGCGACCGGAGACTCCCGGGCCGCACGGCCGCCTCGACGGAGGAAAGAGACTGATGATCGATCTTCGCAGCGACACGGTGACGAGACCGACGGAGGAGATGCGCCGCGCCATCGCCGCGGCGGAGGTGGGGGACGATGTTTTCGGGGAAGACCCGACGATCAACGAACTGCAGCGGCGGGTCGCGACGCTGCTCGGCAAGGAAGAGGCGCTTTTCCTGCCGAGCGGCACTATGGCGAACGTCGTCTCCGTCATGGCGCAGACCTCTCCCGGAACCGAGGTGATTCTCGAAGAAGGTTGCCATATCTACAATTTCGAGAGCGGTTCGTCCGCTCGATTCTCCGGTGTCCAGTTCCGTCTCGTCTCGAGCCGCGACGGTTCGTTCACCGCGGACGATGTCGACCGCCTCGTAAGAGACGACAACGTCCATCTTCCCCCCACGGCGTTGATCGCCATGGAGAACACCCACAACAAGGCGGGTGGAACGCTCTTTCCGGTGGAAGCGATGGAGGGGATCGGCCGGTACGCGGAGGAGCGCGGCATCAAGGTCCACCTTGACGGGGCGCGCCTGTGGAATGCGTCGGCGGCCACCGGGATTCCCCTCTCGCGCTATGCCGCCGCGGCCGATTCGGTGTCGGTCTGTCTTTCGAAAGGCCTCGGCGCGCCGGCGGGCTCGCTCGTGGCGGGGGGCAGGTCGTTCATCCGTAAAGCGCACCGGATCCGCAAGATGCTCGGCGGAGGGATGCGCCAGGCGGGAATCCTCGCCGCCGCCGGCCTGTACGCCCTCGACCACCACGTCGACCGCCTCGCCGACGATCACGCCAATGCGAAGCTCATCGCCGATGCGTTCGCCTCCCTTCCCGGCGTCGATGTCGATCTCGACCGGACCGAAACGAACATCGTCCTCGCCGACGTATCGAACCACCCCTTCGGCGAGGCGAAGATCATCGATGCGCTGAAGCGCCGCGATGTGCTCGTCCTCGCCATCGACACAGGCCTCCTGCGCGCCGTCACCAGCCTCGAAGTCACATCGGAGCAGGCGGCGGAGGCGGCGTCGATCATCCGGGAGACGCTGATCCCGTGAGCGGTACGCTCTACCTCGTCGGCACGCCGATCGGGAACCTCGGCGATCTCACGCCGCGTGGGGCGGAAACGCTCCGCTCGGTGACGGTGATCGCCGCGGAGGATACCCGCCACAGCAGGATCCTTCTCGAACATGTCGCCTGCACGACGCCGATGATCTCGTTCCACGCCCACAACGAATCGTCCCGGACGGGCGAGATCCTCCGCCGTCTCGACGCGGGCGAATCGGTGGCGGTCATCTCCGATGCCGGGAACCCGGGCATCTCCGATCCGGCAGAGAGGCTCGTCCGCGCGGCGATCGACGCCGGGCTGCGCGTCGTGCCGGTGCCGGGGCCGAGCGCCTTTCTCACCGCGCTGATCGCATCGGGCCTCCCATCGGGCCGGTTCCGGTTCGAAGGGTACCCCCCGCCGAGGAAGGGGAAGCGGCTTTCCCTGTTCGACGAGCTGAAAGGGGAGGAGGCGACGGTGATCTTCCACGAATCGCCCCGTCGCGTGGCGCGGCTCGTCGGCGAACTCGCGTCGGCGTGGGGGGAGCGGAACGTCGTCCTGGCCCGGGAGGTGACGAAGAAGTTCGAGGAGTTCTTTCGGGGGAGTCTCGTGCAGGCGGCGGCCCACCTGGCGGAGAATCCTCCCCGGGGGGAGTACGTCGTGATCGTCGAGGGAGCGCGGGGCGGTGCGAAGCTCTCCGAGAAGGGCGTGCTCGGTGTCGTCCGGGACGAACTCGCCTCGGGACGCTCCCTCCGCGATGCGGTGCGCAGTGCGGCACGCGTCGGGCGGTGGAAGGAACAGGAGGTGTATCGGCTCGTCAGGCGGTAGCGGCTCTCTTTCCGGTGCGCTTGACAGTCGCCCGCACCGCTGATACGCTCCCGGCCACCGTGGTGCTCACGCCGTTTCGCGCGGACCGGTTTTTTCGGCCGACTCATTCGAAAGGTACTCCAAGATGCTGAACGAAGATCAAAAGATGAGGTTTCGTTCGGTCCTTTCGCCGTGCACAACGTTCTTCGCCCGGAGCGGGATCCACCCGAACGTGCTCACCATCGCCGGCCTCGTTTTCGCCCTTCTCGCCGGCCGGGCGCTGTGGCTCGGCAGTTTCCGCCTCGGCGCGATCCTCCTCCTCGCCGGCGGGCTTTTCGATATGCTCGACGGCGAGGTCGCCCGCGCGGGGGAGCACGGTTCCCGTTTCGGCGCCTTCTTCGACTCCACCATCGACCGCTACGCCGAGATCATCCCCTACCTCGGCCTCGCCCACGCGATGCGCTTCGACGATCTCTATCTCCTCCCCTACCTGGTGATCACCGGTTCGCTCATGGTGAGCTACACCCGCGCCCGCATCGAGGGACTCGGCGCGTCGTGCACCGTGGGCGTGCTCGAACGTCCCGAGCGGATCGTACTCCTCTTTCTCGGGCTTCTCGTGGGAGGCCCCCTCCTGAGCGCCGCCCTCGTCGTTCTGGCGGCGGGAAGCCATTTCACGGCGTTTCAGCGGATGCGCCACGCCCGCTCGGTGCTCTGAGGCTCAATTTCTCCGGAGGAACGCCCCTCGAACACGGTGATGGAAGTGCCGATAAGCGGTGGAAGAACCGTCGGACCGTTGGCCGTGCCGGGCCGATTGTGCTAAAACAGAAGAAACAGAGTCTTCCCGATCCCGGAACAGGCGGGCCGCTCCGGGGTGATTCGTTCATCGGGGCGTCCGGAGGGGACGCCGGACCATCGACAACCGCCCGGGCGCGCGGAACATCGGAAAGGGGATGATCATGCCGCGATTCTCTCATGCCGTTACCACAGGAAAGCTGATCATCGTCTCCTTGCTCGCCGCGCTGCTCGTCTTCGCGCCGACCGACGCCTCGGCGGACGGGAAGAGGAAGAAGAAAGAGAATATCTACAGCGACCTCAACCTCTTCAGCGAGGTGCTGCAGAGGGTCGAGTCGGACTATGTCGACGAAGTGGAGATGCGGGAACTCATTGTCGGCGGGATCCGCGGGATGCTCAAGACCCTCGATCCCCACACGCAGTTTCTCGACACGAAGCAGTATCGCGACCTGATGGTCGGCACCAAGGGGAGCTTCGGCGGGCTCGGAATCGTGATCTCGATCCGGGACAACATCCTGACGGTCGTCTCCCCCATCGAGGGAACCCCCGCGTCCCGCCTCGGTATCCAGGGTGGTGACCAGATCCTCTACATCGAGGACGAACCGACGAAGGGGTTCACGTCGGAAGACGCGGTGAAGAGGCTTCGAGGGCCGGAGGGGACGAAGGTCACCATCAAGATCCGGCGCGAGGGGGTGGAAGGACTTCTCGAGTATACCATCACGAGGGCGATCATCAAGCTGAAGTCGGTGCCGTACAAGTTCATCCGCGACGGCATCGGCTATGTCCGGCTCTCTCAGTTCTCGAAGCGCACCAGCGAAGAACTCGCCTCGGCGATCGACAGCCTCGAGACGGTGGGCATCAACGGTCTTCTCGTCGATCTGCGAGGGAATCCGGGCGGTCTCCTCGACCAGGCAGTGGCGGTGTCCGACCTTTTTCTCGACGAGGGGGAGCTGATCGTATTCACCAAGGGGCGGAAGCGAAATACGAACAAGCGGTTCGTCGACGAACGGCCCTCGCCCCTCAAGGGGTATCCCCTCGTCGTGCTCGTGGACGGCGGGTCGGCGAGCGCGTCGGAGATCGTGTCGGGCGCGGTCCAGGACTGGGACCGGGGTCTTGTGGTGGGCAAGCAGAGCTTCGGGAAGGGATCGGTGCAGTCGGTGCTCCCCCTTTCGCAGGATTGCGGGTTGAAGCTGACCACGGCGAAGTATTACACCCCCTCGGGCAGGTGTATCCACCGCGATGACCGTGACAGTCACACGGCGATCAAGACCGCCGAGGCGGTTGCCGATGACTCCGCCGGCGCCGACAGGGAAGTGTTCCACACGAACGCCGGACGGCCGGTCTTCGGCGGCGGCGGGATCACTCCCGATATCGAGATCGACCAGAGGGTGATCTCCAAGGTGGAGGAGACGGCCGAGCGGAAGTCGCTCTACTTCAAGTTCGCCGTCGATTATGCCGCCTACCACGAGGTGACCCCCGGCTGGGACGTGACGGACGATGTGTACGCCGACTTCCTGAAGCTCGTCCACGAGGAGGCTCGCGATGTGGATGACGAACAGATCGCCGAAGCGGAGTACTACCTGCGCAACGGCATCAAGCGGGAGATCTACAGGAAGGCGTTCGGCGACCAGGCGGCCTACATCGTGATGACCGACGTCGACGATCAGCTGAAGGCGGCGTTCGACATCTTCAAGGAGTACAAGGCGGAATCCGACCTGATGGCGGTGAGCGAGCGCCACCGCGCCGAACGGGAGGCGCTCGCCGCCGCGGCCGAGAAGGACAGCGCCGGTGCCGGTCTCGCGGTGGATGCGCTCTCCGGCGGCGAGGCGCGCTGACGCGGGCGACCGGTCCGGGCGACTCGACCCTCTGGCGCCCGGATCGATTCTATCCTAGAATGAAACCCATGAAGATCGGCGACCTGACCGTAAGACAGGGGGCGCTCCTCGCGCCCCTGTGTGGTGTCACCACCCGCCCGTTCCGGAAGATCTGCCGGCGGATGGGGGCGGCGGTGGTCTACTCGGAGACGATCTCCGCCGAGGGACTCGGCCGGATGAACGAGAAGACCCTCGAACTGGTGCGATTCGATCCCGAAGAGCGCCCCATGGGGATCCAGATCTTCGGTTCCGATCCGCACAGGATCGCCCTCGCCGCGCGGATCGTCGAGGACCTCGTCCGGCCCGACCTGATCGACCTCAATTTCGGATGTCCCGTGCCGAAGTTCGTCCGCCATGATCGGGGCGCCGCGCTGCTGAAGGATACCGGCCGGATCGGGGAGATCGTCGCCGCCGTGGTGAAGAGCGTCTCGCTGCCGGTGACGGCGAAGATGCGCGCCGGTTGGGACGAGGGGAATATCGTGGCGCGCGAGGTGGCGCGCATCGTCGAAGGGGAGGGGGCGGCCGCGCTGACCGTCCATGGGAGGACGCGCTCTCAGGGGTACACCGGCCGCGCGAACTGGGAGTGGATCGCCGACGCGGCGTGCGCCGTTTCGATCCCCGTCATCGGCAACGGCGACGTGTCCTGCGGCGCCGACGCCGTGCGGCGGATGGAAGAGAGCGGCTGCGCCGCCGTCATGATCGGCCGCGGGGCGATCGGCAATCCATGGATCTTCCGCTCCGTCGCCGCCCTCCTGGCGACCGGAAAGGAAACCGGCCCGCCGTCGGCGTCGGAGCGGCTTGCCGTCTGCCTCGAACATCTCGACCTCCAACTCGCCGACCGGGGGGAACTGAAGGGAATCCGCGAGTTCCGCCGCCACCTCTCCGCCTACAGCCGCGGCCTCCCGGGGAGCGCCGCCTTCCGCGACAGGGCGAACCGGATCGAAAAGAGGGGGGCGCTCGAGGCGCTCTTGAAAGAGTTCTACGGCGCCGCGGCACGGAGGGAGAGGGAGAATGCGGCCTGATCTCCTGAAGGAATTGCTCGAGAAGGTCGGTCGCGGCGCCCTCGACCCCGCCGCCGCCCTCGAGAAGCTCCGGAACCTTTCGTTCGAACAGCTCCCCTTCGCCCGTGTCGATCACCACCGCGCGCTGAGGCAGGGTTGGCCGGAGGCGATCTTCTGCGAGGGGAAGAGCGCCGAACAGGTGCTCGCCATCGCCGAGGCGATCGTCGGATCGGGTTCGAACCTTCTCGCCACGCGCCTCGACGCCGAAAAATACGCCCTCCTCGAAGGGAAGATCCCCTCGGTCCGTTACAACCGGGAAGGCCGGATCGCCGTCGCGATTCAAGACGCGCCGCCTCCCGGTGGAAAGGTGACCCTCCTCACGGCGGGTACGTCCGATATTCCCGTCGCCGAGGAGGCGGCGGAGACCCTCGGCGCTCTCGGCCACGCCGCCGAGAGGATCTACGACGTCGGAGTCGCCGGCATCCATCGCCTCTTCGCCGAGGGGGAGAGGATCCGCGACGCCGAGGCGCTCCTCGTCTTCGCCGGCATGGAAGGGGCGCTCCTGTCGGTGGTGGGAGGGATCAGCGCCGTCCCGGTGATCGGCGTTCCGACGAGCATCGGTTACGGTACCGCCCTCGGAGGGATGACCGCGCTTTTCGGCATGCTCAACAGTTGCGCTTCGGGCGTGACCGTGGTAAACATCGACAACGGCTTCGGCGCCGCGTGCGCCGCTCACCGGATCCTCGCACCCCTCCGGGAGGGTGAATGAAGATCGCCTGCTTCGACTCTCCGTCGGGGGCGGCGGGAGACATGATCCTCGCCTCCCTCGTCGATGCGGGACTTCCCGTGGAACCGCTTCGGGAAGCCCTCCTTTCTCTTTCGGTCCCCCCTTTCGGAATCGAGACTTCCCGGTGCCTCAAGAACGGAATCCGCGCCACGACGTTCCGTTTCGTGCTGGAAGAAGAGAAAAGTCATCGCCATCTGAAGGAGATCGTGGCGATCCTCGAATCGTCCGGCCTGCCGGAAGGGGTGAAGGAGAGATCGACCGCCCTCTTCCGGCGGCTCGCCGAGGCGGAAGCGCACGTGCACGGCGTCGGTGTGGAGGAGGTCCACTTCCACGAGGTGGGCGCTCTCGACTCGATTCTCGATATCGTCGGCGCGGTAACGGCGCTCGATCTTCTCGGCGTCGAGAAGGTGTACGCGACTCCACCCTCGACGGGAACGGGAGAGGTGAAGACGGCCCACGGGATCATGCCCGTTCCCTCGCCCGCCACGGCGCGCCTTCTCCAGGGACGGGTCTTCCGGAGGAAGGAGATCCGGGGTGAACTGCTCACGCCCACCGGCGCCCTCCTCCTGGCGGGGCTCACCGATTCGTTCAGGGCGCACCCCGCCATGCGTCTCGACTCGATCGGCTACGGCGCGGGGAGCGCCGACTTCCCTTCCCTGCCGAATGTGCTGCGCGTGATGATCGGCGAGAGCGAAGGGACGCCCGTCACCGAGCGGATCGCCCTTCTGGAAACCGACATCGACCATCTCCCCCCCGAGATCGTCGGAGGTTTATACGAAAAACTCCTCTCCTCCGGTGCGCTCGACGTGAGCGCCGCCCCGGTGATGATGAAGAAGAACCGGCCGGGGCTGAGGATAACCGTGCTCGCGCGCCCGCATGACGGCGCCCGCCTCGCGTCGCTCCTGCTCGTCGAGACGGGGAGCCTCGGCGTCCGCCTCGGCGAGGTCGACCGGATCGCCGTGGAAAGGGTGGAAGTGAAGAAGCGGACGCGCTACGGTACCGTACGGTTCAAGAAAGGAATCTTCCCGGGGGGAAAGAGCCGCGTCGCGCCCGAGTACGACGACTGCGCCGCCATCGCGAAGGAAAAGGGACTGTCGATTCGCGAAGTGTGGGAGGCGGTCTGCCGCGACGGGGGGGAGGATTGAGATGAGTCGACCACGCGCCGTGCTCGGCCCGAGGGAGATCCGCTGGGCGATTGCCCGGCTCGCCCACCAGATTCTCGAGGCGAACCGGGGACTCGAGAACCTCGCCGTCGTCGGGATCCGTACGCGGGGGGAGTTTCTCGCCCGGCGGATGGTAGACGAAATCGCCCGGATCGAGGGGAGCGCCCCGCCGCTCGGTCTTCTCGACATCACCCTCTACAGGGATGATCTGCAGAGCGTGGCGAAGCAGCCGATCGTAAAGGGCACCGAGATCCTCTTCGACGTGGAAGAGAGCGTGGTGCTCCTCGTCGACGACGTCCTCTACACGGGGCGGACCGTCCGCGCGGCGCTCGACGCGCTCATCGATTTCGGCAGGCCGAAACGGATCTATCTCTCGGTGCTCGTCGACAGGGGGCACCGGGAGCTGCCGATCGCCGCCGACTTCGTCGGGGAGACGATCGCCACCGCCGACGACGAGGTGGTGGAGGTGCATCTTTCCGAGATGAACGAGGAGGACGGTGTCACCGTCAGGAGGAGGGAGAGTTGAAACTCGCCCGCAAGCACCTGCTCGGTCTCGAGGGTGTGTCGAGGAGCGAGATCGAGACGATTCTGAACGCGGCGGAGTCGTTCAAGGAGATCCTCGACAGGAAGATCCCGAAGGTGCCCACCTTGAGAGGGAAGACCGCGGTGAACCTCTTTTTCGAGCCGAGCACGAGGACGCGGGTCTCCTTCGAACTGGCGGAGAAGAGGCTCTCCGCCGACTCGATATCGGTGGCGGCGAAGACGTCGAGCAGCGTCAAGGGGGAGTCGCTCATCGACACGGTGAAGAACCTCGAGGCGATGAAGATCGATTTTCTCATCGTCCGGCACGAGGCGGCGGGGGCGGCTCATTTTCTCGCGTCCCGCATCGACGTGTCGGTGATCAACGCGGGGGACGGTTGTCACGAACATCCGACCCAGGCGCTTCTCGACCTGTTCACCATGAGGCAACGGTTCGGCGGACTCGATGGGTTGAAGGTGGTGATCATCGGGGATATCGCACACAGTCGTGTCGCGCGATCGAATCTTTGGGGGCTGAAGGCTCTCGGCGCGAATGTGACGATCTGCGCGCCGCCCACTTTTCTTCCGCCCGGCATCGAAAATCTCGGCGCCGAGGTGTCGACCGATCTCGACGACGCGATCGACGGCGCCGACGTGGCGATGGTGCTCAGAATCCAGAAGGAGCGCCAGGGGGAACACCTTCTTCCGTCGTTCCGAGAGTATGCCCGCCTATTCGGATTGAACGGAAAAAGAGCGGCTCGGCTCAAGAAGACCGGCTTCATCATGCATCCCGGTCCGATGAACCGGGGTGTCGAAATCGCGCCGGAAGTGGCCGATGGACCCCGCTCGGTGATCCTCGACCAGGTGACCAACGGTGTCGCCCTGCGCATGGCGGTGCTCTATCTTCTCTCGGGAGGCGAAATCGACGATGCGATGGCTCATTAGGGGGGCGCACCTCCTCGATCCCGGAAGCGGGCTCGACCGGACCGGCGATCTCCTCGTCGAGGAGGGCGTGATCGCGCGTATCGGCGGCGAGATCCGGGTGGACGGCGAGGTGGAGGAGGTGGCGGGGAAGGGGCTCGTGGTGACGCCCTCGTTTCTCGATTTGCACGTCCATCTGCGCGAGCCGGGCAAGGAGTACGCCGAAACGATCGAGTCGGGCGTCCTCGGAGCGCTGGCCGGGGGCTTCGGCGGTCTCGTGTGCATGCCGAATACCACGCCGCCGCTCGACACGAACGCCTCGGTCCGCTTCGTCGTGGAGGAGGCGCGACGCTGCTCCCCGGTCGACGTGATGCCCGCCGGGGCGATCACGAAGGGCCGTTCGGGCGAGAAGCTCGCCGAGTTCGGCGACCTCGTCGACGGGGGGGCGGTGGCGGTGACCGACGACGGCGATACGGTGGCCGATTCGGGCCTCATGCGCCGCGCCCTCGAGTACGCCAGGCAGTTCGATCTCCCCGTGTTCACCCACCCCGAAGACAAGAATCTCTCGCGAGGCGGGGTGATCCACGAGGGCGTCGTGAGCACGCGCCTCGGCCTCAAGGGGATCCCCGCCGCCGCCGAGGAGATCGGGATCGCCCGGGATATCCGCCTCGCCGAACTGACGGGCGGAAGGCTCCACGTGCAGCACGTCTCCACGGCGCGCGGAGCGCAACTCGTCCGTCACGCCAAGGAGAAGGGGCTGCGCGTCACCGCCGAGACGGCGCCCCACTACCTGGCGCTCACCGACGAGTCGCTCGCCGGCTACGACACGAACCGGAAGATGAACCCTCCCCTCCGGCCGGCGGCGGACCGGGATGCCCTCCGCGAAGCCCTCCGGGAAGGGGTGCTCGATGCGGTCGCCACCGATCACGCCCCCCACGCCCCGCACGAGAAGGACCGGGAATTCGATGCCGCCCCGTTCGGTGTTCTCGGTCTCGAGACCGCCCTCGCCGTGTTGATCACCCATCTCGTCCGCCCGGGCCATCTCTCCCTCGAAACGCTGGTGGAGAGGATGACGTGCGGGCCCGCGTCGGTGATCGGCGTCGCCGGCGGAAGAATCGTCGAGGGAGCGGAGGCGCGGCTCACCGTCTTCGACCCGGAGGCGAGCTGGGTGGTCGACCCGAACCGTTTCCGTTCCCCCTCGAGAAACACCCCCTTCGCGGGTGAAAGGCTTCGAGGTGAGGTTCGCACCGTGGTGATCGGCGGGAGAGTGATCGCCGTCGGGCCGCGCTGCGGCGACAATCCGGACTTCCCCGCGCCTCTTTCGTCGTGAGACGCTCCGGCTCCATCGCCCTTCTCCTCGCCCTTCTCCTCGCGTCGGGGTGCGCCTACTACAACACCTACTATCATGCGCGGAAGTATTACGAAGACGCCGAGAGGCAGCGCGCCGGGCTTCCCCTCGACAGGCGCTCCTCCATCGGACTCGATCTGTACGAAAAGGCGATGAAAAAATGCGCCAAGGTGATCGTTCTGTATCCCGGGTCGAAGTGGGTCGACGACGCGATTCTCCTCATGGGGAAGTGCATGTACGCCAAGGGGGACTACCTCGCCGCCCTGGGGAAGTTCGACGAGGTGGCCCGCTATTACGGAGAATCGGACATCGTGGAAGAGGCTGAGTTCTACCGGGCCAAGGCGCTGATCAAGCTCGGCCGGCGGGATGAGGCGGTCGACATCCTGAACCGGTTTCTCGAAGGGGGGGAGAAGAAGCGCCGCGCCGAGGCGGTCTACCTGTACGGGACGGTGGCGTACGAGGAGAAACGCTACGATGAAGCGGCGAAGGCGCTCGAACAGTATCTCGACCTCGGGGGAGACGTGGAGCGGAAGAGGAACGCCCTGTATCTTCTCGGCGACTCGTACCGGGAGAGCGGAGACTACGCGAAGGCCTACACCGCCTACGAAAGACGGCTCGACGATGTCCTTCTTCCCCGGGAAGAGCGTCTCCAAACCTCCCTCGACCTGACCGAAGTGTTGATCGAGGAGGAGCGCTTCGACGACGCGTACCGTGAACTGGAGGATATCCGTCGCGACGTGGTCGCCCGCGAGGATTCGTTGAAGATCGACTACCGCATCGGCAAGGGATACCTCGCCGAGGGGCGAATCGATGAAGCGGCGGAGCTCTTCCGGACGTCCCTGAAAGATGCACCGAAGAGCGAAGTGACGGCCGACATGGCGTACACCCTCGGCGGGATCTACCTCGATCAGTATGGGCAGCGCGACTCCGCCGCCGCCGCCTTTCGGATCGTCACCACGCTGCCGGCGAGAGAAGAGATCCGGGAGGACGCGGCGCGGACATCGAAGGCGTTGAACGACTACATCCGGCTGCGGGAGGAGTACGTCGCCGACGGGGCGGACACCGCCCGGATCCAGTTCCTCCTGGCGGAGAACGAGTTTTTCCGTTTCGGCGAGGTCGATTCCGCCTGGAGGCGGTACGACCTGGTGGCGAATCGCTTCACCGAGTCGGAATACGCGCCGCGTGCGCTCGCCGCGAAGGCGTATATCATGGAACTGCGGGGAGAGACCGGGGCCGCGCGGGACTCGGTGCTCGAGACGATCGTCCGTCGCTACCCGAGGAGCGACCAGGCGGCGGAGTTCCTCGACAGGGGGGAGATCTCCGTGCCGGACGATTCCCTCGCCGCTTGGATCGCCGAGTACGACGAGATCTACGGCGCACCGGCGCAGGCGGACAAGCCGGCCGTGGTGCAGGTGATCGGAAGGGTACGTGTCTTCCCCGGCGAAGGGGAGGTGACGGTGCCGGGGAAGCCGCCGGTGCTCTTCGGTCCGCCCGGCCCCCTGCGGCTCCTCGAACAGGCCGTGCCCGATCGGCCTCTCGTCGGTGCGGCGGACATGAAGAAGGAGGTGGTCGTCGACGTGGAAGTGGAGGTGGACGGCCTCGGGAGGGTCCGCGAAGCGTGGATCGTGGAGAGCGATTCCCCCGAGTACGAGGGACCGGCCCTCGCGGCGGCGTATCTCAGCCGCTATAAAGAAGACGGGGCGGAAGAGAACCGTCGCGCCACTCTCCGATTCCGCTTCCGCCCCTGATTCCGGTCGAACTCTTGCGAAGTCTCTACTTGCCGGCCGTCCGCGCCAGGTTGTCGAGGCTCTTCTGCAGCCGCTTCAGCTCCGCGTCGCTCGCATCGCCGAAGGTGTTCTTGAGGAACCGGTCGTACGACGGCGTCGCCTTGGAGTAGAGGTTGCGTCCCTTCGACGTGAAGAACGCGCGGATGATGCGGCGGTCTTCCTTGTCCCTTTTCCGCTTCACCAGGCCGTCCCGCTCGAGTCGGTCGACGATACCGGTGATGTTCCCGCCCGTAACATTCATGTTCTCACCGATCCGCGTGAGAGGGATGCCCTCTTCGTCGCTGATCTGGGAGAGAACTTCGTATTGGGGTTGGGTGAGTCCGGTCTTTCTAAGCGCGTCGCGGCACTGCTTCTGAGCCACCTGGTAGCACTGGGAGAGGCGGGACCATGCTCCAACGGTCGTTCTCTTGCTAGCCATTTCTTCCTTCCTTCGGTTCGGGTCGATCGCCAAGACTTCCACGAATCAATATAGCATACGGCGATTCAAGTATTCACCATTTATGCGTCTTTTAGTATTTATCCAATTTTGCAGCGAGTGTCAAGAAAATGATGCCGAAAGGGCGAAAAAAGTGGAAAATTGTAATTATACTGGAATCTCGTGGGAGAAACCTTCGTTCGGCATCCCCCGGATCGCCGTACCGATCGTTCCGTCGGACGTCGCGGCTCCATGCGCGGGGCGTCGCGCCGCTGGCGTCGCCGGCGGTCGGTGTGGTAGAAACGGGTTATGGAAACGGATGAGAAGAGAGGGATCGAAACGATCCGCCCCGCGTTGATCGTCGCTCTCGACGGGATGGACGAAGGGGGGGCGCTCGCCCTCGTCGATCGGCTCGGCGAGGGGGTGCGTTTCTACAAGGTCGGTCTCGAGCTGTTTACCCGCGCGGGACCGGCGGTGGTGCGCCGTCTCCGTGAGAAGGGGAAGGAGGTCTTCCTCGACCTGAAGCTCCACGATATTCCGGCCACCGTGGAAAAGGCCGCCCGGGCGGGGGCGCTCCTCGACGTGGCCTTCCTCGACGTGCACGCTTCCGGGGGGAGGAAGATGATCGCGGCCGCCGCTGGCGCACTCGAGGGGAGCGGCACGAAGCTCCTCGCGGTGACGGTGCTGACGAGCCTCGGGGGGGCGGGGGTGGCGGACGAGGTCGCGCGGCTCGCCCTGGAGGCGCGCAAAGGGGGCGCCGACGGCGTGGTGGCGTCGGTGAGCGATGTGGGGCGGATCCGCCGGGCGTGCGGGGAGTCGTTCCTGATCGTGACCCCCGGTATTCGGCCGGCGACGGTGCGGCGAGACGACCAATCGCGCGTGGCGACACCCGCCGAGGCGGCGCGGGCGGGATCGGATCACATCGTCGTCGGGAGACCGGTCACATTGTCGGACGAACCGGTCGCCGTCGTCGAGAAGATCCGGAAGGAGATCGCCGGTGCGCAGCGATAAACTGATCGAACGGTATAAGAAGGAAGGGGCGCTCCTCCGGGGCCACTTCATTCTCAGCTCCGGGATGCACAGCGAATGGTATCTCCAGTCGGCGCTCTTCCTCGCTCGGCCGGAAGAGGCGGAAGCGGCGCTCACCACACTCGGAGCGCTCCTTGCGCCGTTCAAGCCCGATCTCGTCGTCTCTCCCGCCGTGGGGGGGATCGTGGCGGGCCAGGAGACCGCCCGGGCGCTCGGGAAACGCGCGTTCTTCGCGGAGCGCGCCGGCGGTCGCTTCGTTCTTCGCCGGGGATTCCGTATCGAGCCGGGGGAGCGGGTGGTGGTGGTGGAGGACGTGGTCACCACGGGAGGCTCGGTGCGCGAGGTGCTCGACCTGGTGGGGGCGGTGGGGGGACGACCGGTCGCCGTCGGCGCACTCATCGACCGTTCGGACGGCCGGGTTTCATTCCCCGTTCCCTTCCAGGCGCTGGCGAAAATCGCCTTTCCCGTCTGGCCGGCGGAACGATGCCCCCTCTGCCGCGAAGGAAAGCCGGTCCGCCGACCGGGAAGCGCCGGCGCGAACTCCCGCTAGAGGCCCGGCCCGGACACTTGTGGCGTCTCATCGCGTCGCCGCCGGAGTCCCTTTCGCCCTCAAGGCGCGCCAGACCCCGATCAGCACCGGGATCACCGTGAGCACCACCAGCGCGAAGGCGATCCTTCCGAAGAGATCGGCCGAGCGATCGGCCCCGGCGTGCAGCACGAGATACGTGGTGTACGCCCCGTAGTACGCCAGGAAGAGGGCGCCCTCTTTACGGGAGATCGTGTGGTTGGTGAAAAACACCGGGAGGCATAGGAACGCCACGGCGATCATCACCGGCATGTCGAACCGGATCGCGGCGCGGTTCACGCCGATCCCTCCCGCCGCCAGCGAGGCGATACCGAGCACGGCGAGGATGTTGAAGATATTGCTCCCCACCACGTTCCCCACGGCGATATCCCTCTCCCCGCGGGCGGAGGCGATCACCGATGTCGCCGCCTCGGGGAGGGAGGTGCCGAGCGAGACGATGGTGAGCGAAATCACCAGTTCGCTCACCCCCAGGGCGCGGGCGAACGCCACGGCGCCGCCGGTGAACCAAGGGGTGCCGACGAAGAGCGCCCCCAGGCCCGCGCCGACCATGAGAAAGGGGAGGATGATGCGCAACGGGGAGCGGGGTGGTGGGTGGGCGTATTCGCGGGCGTATTCATCCTTCACCGTGCGACTCTCCTTCCCCGCGCCGCGGCCGACCACGACGAGGTAGAACGCGAGGGCGCCGACCATGAGAATACCGTCCGCCATGCCGATCCGCCCGTCGAGGGCGGCGAGGAAGAGGAGCACGGAGGCGCCGATCATGATCGGCACCTCGTGACGGATCAGCTGTTGTGCCACGACGAGCGGACGGACCAGCGCCGAGAGGCCGAGGATGAGGAGGACGTTCAGGATATTGCTCCCCACGATGTTGCCGATGCTCACGTCGGCGTGTCCCGCCCGGGCGGCGTTGATGCTCACCGCCAGTTCCGGAGACGCCGTGCCGAGGGCGACCACCGTCAGGCCGATCACCAGAGGCGGCACACCGAGGGCGGCCGAAATGTGCACGGCGCCGCGCACGAGAAGATCGGCGCCTCCGATCAGGAGCGCGAGGCCGGCCAGGAAGAGGAGAACCGTGTGAAGATCCATGAGCGGAAGATAACAGCCCAAGCGCCGTTCGTGTAGGAATCCCTTCTCCCGGCCGTCGAGGTCAATCGTCCGCGCCGACCGCCTCGGTCACCGACCGGAAGCCTTCTCTCGCGAGGAGGGACGGCAGACGGCGGACGATCCGGCGCACCACCGATGGCCCCTCGTAGACGAGGGCGGTGAAAATCTGCACCGCCGATGCTCCCGCCCGGATCCGGCGAAGCACATCGTCCGCGTCGAACACCCCGCCCGATGCGATGAGCGGCAGTTCGCCCCCCGTGGCGCGCCGCGCCGCCCGGAGCGCTTCGAAAGCCCGGGGGGCGAGGGGCGCGCCCGACAACCCGCCGCCTCCCGGCGGAGCGCCTTCGCCGAGGGGGGCGAGGTCGGTGGTGGTGTTCGTCACGATCAACCCGTCCACGCCCGCCTTCGCCGCGGTCGCCGCCGCCGCCTCGAGCTCGCCGGCGCTCCTGTCGGGCGAAAGCTTCACGAAAAGGGGAGGGCGTCTCCCGGCTCCGCCGGCTCGCACCGCCTCGACGAGGGCGCCGACCAGATCGGCGAGACGTTCCCTCTTTTCGAGATCGCGCAGGCCGGGGGTATTCGGCGAGCTGATGTTCGCCACCACGTAGTCCGCCGCCGGCAGCACCGTCGCGAGGACACGGCGGTAGTCGTCCGCCTCGCCGCCCGGCTCGGTGCTTCGCTGTCTCCCGACGTTGACGCCGAACGGGACAGGTCGGTCTTCCGGCGCGCCGATCCGCCGGACGAGTTCTTCCGCGCCTTCGTTGTTGAAACCCATTCGGTTGACGAGCGCCTCCTCCGCCGGGAAACGAAAGAGCCTCGGGCGGGGGTTCCCCTCCTGGGGGAGGGCCGTCACCGTACCGAGTTCGATGAACGAGAAACCGAGCCGGACGAGCGTTCCGGCGGCGATTCCGTCCTTGTCGAATCCGGCGGCGAGACCGACCGGGTGGGCGAGGGAGATCGGTCCGATCGCCGTTCGGAGCGACGGCGCCGCTTCGATCTTCGCGACCGGCAGGAAGCGGACGCACCGGAGCGCCAGCGCGTGGGCCCTTTCGGGGTCGAGCCGGAAGAGGAGCGGTCTTACCAGGTGGCGGTAGAAAGGGGACATCTCGACGGCGAATCGTAGCACGGCGGTGCGCTTTCGGCATTGACTTTCGGCCGCACCCTCTGTAACAATTCTATTTTCAACCGCTTGAATCGTTCGAGGAGAGGGAAGCATGAGGAGTATCTGTGTGGTCGGTACGGGCTATGTCGGCCTGGTCACCGGCACGTGTCTCGCCGACTTCGGAAACCGGGTGATCTGTGTAGACGTAGACGAGAAGAAGATCGCTTCCCTGGAGGATGGGCGGGTCCCGTTCTACGAACCGGGCCTCGAGGAGATGGTCAAGCGGAACGCTTCCGTCGGGCGGCTCCGGTTCTCCACTTCCCTGAAGGAGGGGGTGGGCGAGTCGGAGGTGATCTTCATCGCCGTCGGCACGCCGAGCGACGAGACGGGCCACGCCGATTTGAAGTTCGTCAAGAATGTGGCGAAGGAGATCGCCCTCGCCATGAACGGCTACAAGGTGATCGTCACGAAGAGCACCGTCCCCACCGGGACGGGCGCCCTCGTCGAGAAGCTGATCGGGGAGAACCGGGCGGAATCTCACGAGTTCGACATCGTGTCGAACCCGGAGTTCCTCCGCGAGGGGAGCGCCATCGAGGATTTCATGCGCCCCGACCGGATCATCATCGGTACCGACTCCCCCCGGGCGATGGAGATCATCTCCGAAGTCTACGAGCCGCTCTACCTCCTCGAGACGCCGATCGTCAAGACGAACGTCGCCACCGCGGAGATGATCAAGTATGCATCGAACGCCTTCCTCGCCACGAAGATTTCATATGTGAATGAGATTTCGAATATCTGCGAGCGTGTGGGCGCCGATGTGAGCGTCGTATCGTACGGCATGGGGCTCGACAAGCGGATCGGTCCGAAGTTCCTCCACGCCGGCGCCGGTTACGGCGGGTCGTGCTTCCCGAAAGATACGAGGGCGCTCGTCTATTTCGGCGAAAAGGCTGGGTATCTTCCGCGGATCGTGAAGGCCGCCATCGACGTGAATGTCCGCCGCCGCGAGGAGATGGCCGCCAAGATCGAGAATGCCGCGGGCGGCGAATTGAAGGGAAGGACCGTCGGCATGCTCGGCATTTCGTTCAAACCGAACACAGACGACATCCGGGAGGCGCCCGCCTTGGAGATCGCCTCCATACTGATCGACCGGGGCGCGGCGGTACGTGCCTTCGACCCGGTGAGCGGCTCGATCGCCGCGGAAGCGATGTCGGAGCTGACCGTCGTCGATTCGATTCTCGATGCGGCGAAGGGCGCCGATGTTCTCGTGCTCATGACCGAATGGAATGAATTTCGCGATCTCGACCTCGCCGGGATCAGGGAACGGATGAACAAGCCGGTGTTTGTTGACTGCCGAAATGTTTACGAATCCAGAAAGCTGAGAGACGCCGGGTTCGAATACCACTCCGTCGGCAGGGAATGACCGCCACCTGAGGAACGCCCGCGCGGTGTTCCGGGAGGTACTGATATGCGCGTCCTCGTTACCGGGGGTGCGGGATTCCTCGGCTCGCATCTGTGCGACCTCCTCCTCGAGGAGGGGCACGATGTGATCGCCATGGACAACCTGATCACGGGGAATCCCGACAACATCCAACATCACTTCGGAAATAAACGGTTTCGTTTCATCCAGCATGACGTGACCGACTTCGTCTACGTCGAAGGCCCTCTCGACGCGATCCTCCACTTCGCGTCCCCCGCCAGCCCGATCGACTATCTCGAGTTGCCGATCCAGACTCTCAAGGTGGGCGCGATGGGCACCCACAAGGTGCTCGGACTCGCGAAAAAGAAGAACGCCCGTTTCGTTCTCGCCTCCTCGTCGGAGGTATACGGCGATCCGCTGATCCATCCGCAGGAGGAATCGTACTGGGGGAACGTCAACCCGATCGGTCCGAGAGGAGTCTACGACGAGGCGAAGCGGTTCGCCGAGGCGATCGTCATGGCGTACCACCGTTTCCACGGCGTGAACACGAGGATCGCGCGGATCTTCAACACCTACGGACCGCGCATGCGGGCGATCGACGGGCGCGTCGTGCCGACGTTTATCGTCCAGGCACTCGCCGGGGAAGACCTGACGGTGTTCGGCGACGGTTCCCAGACACGCTCGTTCTGTTTCGTCACCGACCTCGTCCGGGGAATCTACAACCTGCTCAATTCGGACGAAACCGACCCGGTGAACGTGGGGAACCCGACGGAAATGACGATCTCCCTCTTCGCGCGGGAGGTGCTCGAGTTGACGGGGAGTGATTCGACGATCATCTACAAGGATCTCCCCCAGGATGATCCGAAGGTGCGCCAGCCGAATATCCGCCGAGCCCGCGAAATCCTCGACTGGGAGCCGAAAGTGCCCCTCCGGGAAGGACTCGCGAAGACGATCGAATATTTCAGGAATCTCAAGGATCCGAAATAATCGTCACCGTGCGCCCGCCGTTTTCGGGGGCGCGTCCGTCGCTCATCCGGCATCGCGGAACCGGGAAGGGTTCGTCGTGAATGAAGGCTCCCCCATACCGATGCTCGACCTCAAGGGCCAGCACGTCCCTTTCCGGAGCGAGATTCTCACCGCACTCGATCGACTTCTCCGGGAAGGGAACTTCATCCTCGGCGCGGCGGTGGAGCGCTTCGAGGAAGAGATCGCTCGTTATCTCGGCGTGAAGCACGCCATCGGCGTGTCGTCGGGAACGGACGCCATCTATCTCGCCCTTGACGCCGCCGGGGTGGGACCGGGCGATGAGGTGATCACCCCGGCGTTCTCCTTCTTCGCCATCGTCGAGGCGATCGAGAAGACCGGCGCGAAGACAGTCTTCGTCGACGTCGATGCCGCGACGCTTTCGATCGATCCGGAGAAGGTGCGCGGCGCGCTCTCGCCTGCGACGAAGGCGATCGTTCCGGTCCACCTTTACGGATACCCGGCGCCGATGGCCGAACTCGCAAAGATCGCCGACGGGAGAGGGATCGCCGTCATCGAAGATGCCGCCCAGGCGATCGGTGCTGCGGTGGGCGGGACGCGCTGCGGCGCGCTCGGCGACGCCGCGGCGTTCTCTTTCTACCCGACGAAGAACCTCGGCGCGTGCGGCGACGGCGGTCTCGTCACCACCGGCGACGACGCTTTCGCCGGGATCGTCCGGAGCCTGCGTGATCATGGCCAGACGGGGAAGTACGAGCACGGCCGCTTCGGGTGGAACTGCCGGCTCGACGCGTTCCAGGCGGCGATCCTTTCGATCAAGCTGAAATATCTCGACCGTTGGAACGGCGCGCGCCGGCGGATCGCCTCGCTCTACCGCGAACGGCTCGGTCCCCTCGATATCGGCCTGCCGCCGGGGGAAGAGGAAGGGGTGACGCCGGTGTTCCACCTGTTCACCATTCGCGTCCGCCGTCGCGATCGTTTGCGGGAGCATCTCGCCGCGGAGGGAATCGCCTCGGCGATCCACTACCCGAAGTGCCTCCACCAGCAGGGGGCGTGCGTCGATGCCGGTCTCGGCGGATCTTATCCGGTTGCCGAACAGGCATGCGCCGAAGTATTATCGCTCCCCATCGACCCGGCGATGGGCGAAGACGACGCAATCCGCGTCGCCGAGGGGGTGGAGAGCTGGTGCGAAGCGAACGGCTACGCTGAATACCGGAGGCGGAAATCGAGATGACGAAAGCACTGATCACGGGCGGCGCCGGTTTCATCGGATCCCACCTGGCGGAGAAGCTGCTGGAGAAGGGAGACGAAGTCACCGTGATCGACGATCTGTCGACCGGCTCGTTCCAGAATATCGCCCACCTCGAGGGACACGCCCGTTTCCGCTACGTGATCGACACGATTCTCAACGAGAACGCCATGGCCGACCTGGTGGGGGAGTGTGACAAGGTCTACCATCTCGCGGCGGCGGTCGGCGTGGAATACGTGATCGACAACATCCTTAAATCGCTCCAGATCAACATACGGGGCACGGAGATCGTTCTCGAACAGGCGAACGTGGGGAAGAAGAAGGTGATTCTCTTTTCCACGTCCGAAGTGTACGGAAAATCGAACGCCCTTCCGTTCAAGGAGGACCAGGACCGCTTGATGGGACCGACGATCATCCATCGCTGGGGGTACGCGGTCACCAAGGCGCTCGACGAGATCCTCGCCCTCGCCTACCACAGGGAAAAGAAGCTCCCGGTCGTGATCGTCCGCTGCTTCAACACCTGTGGGCCGCGCCAGACCGGCCAGTACGGCATGGTACTCCCCCGCTTCGTCCGCCAGGCGCTCCTCGGTCATCCGGTCATGGTCTACGGCGATGGGAAGCAGACGCGCTGCTTCACATCGGTGTTCGACGTCGTCGACGCGGTGATTGCCCTCGGGGAGGAGGAGAAGGCGGTGGGGAGTATCTTCAACATCGGCTCGGACCACGAGATCTCGATCCACGATCTCGCCAAGCGGGTGATCGAGCTCTCCGGCTCGTCGTCGGAAATCGAATTTCTTCCCTACGAAAAGGCGTACGAAGAGGGTTTCGAGGACATGCGACGCCGCGTCCCCGACCTGAGCCGCATCCACGATACGATCGGCTACGAGCCGAAGGTCGATCTCGATTCGCTGATCTCCTCGGTGATTCACTACTTCAAGAAGTAGGACCGGCTGAGCGCCGGGCGTGCCGGAAGGGCCCCCCCGGTTTTCAGACGATTCCCGCCTCCCCTCGAGATCCTCCTTGACACTCCGCAAATCGTCGACCTAAGGTAGAGCGATTGTTTTGGCTGATTCGGGGGATCTCCTTATGTTCTATGCGGTTCTCTTCTTCGTCGCCGCCGCGCTCGTCGTGTCGCTGACGCCCCTCGTCCGGCAGATCGCCTACCGGTGGGACTTCCTCGATCTTCCCGATATCCGGAAGATCCACGAGCGCCCGACGCCCCTCCTCGGGGGGCTCGCCATCCTCGCCGGTTTCCTCGCCGCCTTCCTGATCGGCGCCAAGCTTCACGAATTGAAATTCACCTTTCCCCTCCTCGGGTTCCTTTCCGGCGCGGTCTGGATCTTCCTCCTCGGCCTTCTCGACGACAAGATCAGCATCGGACCGTACGCGAAGCTCGGCGGGCAGTTGGTGGCATGCGTCTTCCTCTTCTTCTCGGGAAACACCAACGGGCTGATCACGAGCGCCCCTCTCGATCTGTTCTTCTCTTTCGTGTGGGTGGTGGGGTTGATGAACGCCGTCAATTTCCTCGACAACATGGACGGCCTCGCCACGGGGATCACCTTCGTGGCGTCGATGGCGTTCTTCACCCTCTTCGTGCTCCACGGACAGGTCATGCCGGCGATGATCGCCATCGGTCTGGCCGGAAGTTCTCTCGCGTTCCTCCTTTTCAATTTCCACCCCGCGTCGATCTTTCTCGGTGACGCGGGATCGCTCCTCTTCGGTTACGTGCTCGCCACGCTCGGCATCATGTCGACGTGGCACCAGGATTCGTACCTCTACCTCCTCGTGCCGGTGCTCATCCTCGGCTACCCGATCTTCGACGTCAGCTTCGTCGTGTTCACGCGGATCGCCCGCGGTTCGAGCATCGCCCAGCCGGGGAAGGATCACTCGACGCACAGGCTCGGCACGCTTTTAACGAATGTTCGCGGCACGGCGGCGGTGGTCTACGCGATCTGCCTCCTTCTCGCCTTGGTGGGGATCAGCCTCTCGTTCACCCGGGAGCTGTCGATCTACATGGCGGCGCTCTTCCTCTCGGCGGGCGTTTCCCTCTCGTGCGGCGCGCTCCTTTCCCGTGTGCCGGTCCAGGGGGTGCTGCGGGATTGACGCCGGCAAGGAGCGCGTGCTACCGTCGGCCGGTGATCCGTCCCGTTTCCACAGCACCGCCCGGCGCCGGGCGAACCGGGGCGGTCCGCCATCAATCGTCAACCCAACGAAATCGCTGAATTCACAAAGGGAGTCCTGCATTTGAAGCGCGAACGATCGGAAAGGGAATGGGAACGGGCGCAGAACGTACTGCCCGGCGGGGTGAACAGCCCCGTTCGAAGCTACGCCGCCGTCGGGGGGAATCCCCCTTTCATCGAATCGGGGAAGGGGTGCAATCTCTTCGACGTCGACGGCAACGAATATATCGACTACGTCATGTCGTGGGGGCCGCTTATCCTCGGTCACCGGCATCCCGACGTGATCGGCGCGATCCGCGGCGTCCTCGATCGAGGGACCACGTTCGGTGCGCCGACGAAGGAGGAGACCGATCTCGCCGAGCGGCTCGTGCAGCACGTGCCGTCGCTCGAATCGGTGCGCCTCGTCTCGTCGGGCACCGAGGCGGTGATGAGCGCTCTTCGCCTGGCGCGGGCGTTCACCGGGCGGGACGGCATCGTCAAGTTCGACGGCTGCTACCACGGCCACGCCGACACCCTCCTCGTCGAGGCCGGTTCGGGCGCGGCGACCCTTTCGATCCCCGGGTCGAGCGGCGTTCCGAAGGAGATGGTGGCGAAGACGTGGTCGATCCCGTTCAACGACCGCGACGCCTTCCTCCGTCTCATCGAGGAGAAGGGGGACGAGGCGGGACTCGTCGTGGTCGAACCGGTTCCCGGGAACATGGGCGTCGTCCCTCCCGAGCCGGGTTTCCTCGAACTCCTCCGGGAGGTCACCCTAGAGAAGGGAATGCTCCTCCTCTTCGACGAGGTGATCAGCGGCTTCCGCGTCGGCCTCGGCGGCGCGCAGGAGAAGCTCGGTATCACGCCCGATCTTACCACCCTCGGCAAGGTGATTGGCGGGGGGCTCCCCCTCGGCGCTTACGGCGGGAGGAAGGAGATCATGGATATTCTCGCCCCGAAGGGACCGGTCTACCAGGCGGGGACCCTGTCGGGGAATCCGGTGGCGGTGGCCGCGGGGATCGCCACGATCGACGTTCTCGAGGAAGAGCCGCCCTACGAACATCTCGAAAGCGTGGCGAAGCGCCTCGCCGAAGGGCTCGAGGAGCGTGCCCGCGCCGCCGACTTGCCCGCCGTGGCGCAGCGGTCGGGAACGGTCTTTTCCCTCTTCTTCCATGACGGGCCGGTGAAGAACTACGCCGACTCGAAAGGGGCGGACCAAGTGCTCTTCGGTCGCTACCACGCCGCCATGCTCGAGAGGGGGATCTATCTTCCCCCGTCGCAGTTCGAGGCGTATTTTCTTTCCATCGATCACGACGTCGCGATGGTCGAGAAGACGCTCCGTATCGCACAAGAGGTGTTCGAATCGCTCGCCGGCGCGGCGGGCGCATAACCGGAAGGAGTCGTTCGCCTTGCTCGACGCCGCGTACATCCGCAATCATCCCGACGAGGTGAAGGAAGCGATCCTCCGCAAGGGGGACCAGGCCGACGTCGACCGGTGGCTCGAACTCGACGCGCGCCGCCGCGCGCTTCTCGCCGAAACGGAGAAGCTCAAGGCGCTCCGGAACCGGGTGAGCGAAGAGATCGGCCGCATGAAGAAAGAGAAGAAAGACGCCGGCGCGAAGATCGCCGAGATGAAGAAGACGGGAGTCGCCATCAAGGATGCGGACGGCGCGCTGCGCGAGGTGGAGGCGGAACTCGGATCGATCGCGTCGCTTATCCCGAACATCCCGCACGAGACGGTGCCGGTTGGCGACGAGTCGTGCAACGAACTCGTCCGAACGTGGGGGGAGCCGGTGCGCCATCACTTCGAGGCGAAGCCGCACTTCGATCTCACCGAACGGCTCGGCATCATCGATTTCCCGCGAGGGGCGCGCATCTCCGGGGCGGGCTTTCCTCTCTTCCTTCGCGAGGGCGCCCGTCTGCAAAGGGCGCTCGTGCAGTTCATGCTCGACCTTCACACAAGCGAGCACGGCTACGAGGAGATCTACGCCCCCTTCCTCGTGAACCGCACCTCGATGTTCGGCACCGGACAGCTGCCGAAGCTCGAAAGCGACATGTACCTGTGCGAAGGGGACGACCTCTTCCTCATCCCGACCGCCGAGGTGCCGATCACCAACGCCCACGCCGGCGAGATTCTCGACGAGAGCCGTTTGCCTTTGCGCTACGCCGGCTTCACCGCCTGTTTTCGCCGGGAGGCGGGCGCCGCCGGGAAGGATACACGCGGTCTCAACCGGCTCCACCAATTCGACAAGGTCGAACTCGTCCGTTTCGAAAAGCCGGAAGACTCGTGGGACGCCCTCGAGGAGCTTCTCGGCCATGCCGAGGAGGTGCTCAGGCGGCTCGATCTCGCCTACCGAGTCGTGATTCTCGCCACCGGCGACCTGTCGTTCGCGTCGGCGAAGACGTACGACATCGAGGTGTGGGCCGCCGGGCAGAAGAACTGGCTCGAGGTGTCGTCGTGTTCGAATTTCGTCGACTTTCAGGCGCGCCGTGCGAAAATCAGGTATCGTGATGCGGAAACGAAGAAGGTCCGCTTCGTTCACACGCTGAACGGTTCAGGATTGGCGCTTCCGAGGCTGACGATCGCTCTTCTCGAGCGGTACCAGTGCGCCGACGGCACGGTGACCCTTCCCGAGCCGCTCCGGCCGTACATGGGCGGCGCCGTTTCGATCGGCGGCCGGGCATGAAACCGGGGGGATGTTGATGGCGAAACGAACGCCGGCGGCGACAGGCGCGATCACCTCGACCATGCTCAGGGCGTACATCTTCCTGGGAAGCGGTTTCCTGATCCTTACGCTCTTCTTTTACACGAACCACCTGATCGATCGGCTGGAGAAGGAAACCGAGGTGCTCAGCCACATCTTCGCGCAGTTCTGCGCCGGCACGATCGTGCCCGCCACGAGAAGCGAAACGATTTCCGGCGTGTTCAGCAGCGTGATCGAGTCGATTCCGTTCCCGGTGATCGTCACCGACCACCGGGGGGTGCCGTGGACATGGCACGGCATCCCCGACGAACTCGGCGGCGTATCGGTGCGCATCGAGGATGTGTCGTACGAGGATTTCGCCGTCACCGATCCGGAAAATCCCCCGCCCGGTCCGATGCGCGAGGTGCTCGCCCTGGCGAAGAAGATGGACGAAAGGCACGACCCGATCCCCTTCTACGATCCGAAAAGCACCGCGCTTTTCGGAAACGTCCACTACGGAAATTCCCGTCTTACCGAGCAGCTTCGCTTTCTTCCGGCGATCCAGGCGGCGGTACTCGGCATCTTCGTGCTCCTCGGCTATATCGGCTATCGAGGGCTGAAGGAAGGGGAGCAGCGGTCGATCTGGATCGGCATGGCGAAGGAGACCGCCCACCAACTCGGCACGCCGATCTCGTCGCTCCTCGGCTGGCTTCACCTCCTGAGGAGCCGCACCTCCGCCGACTACGAAGAGGCGCAGGAGATCCACCCGGTGGAACTGAAGGAAGTGCTCAGTGAGATGGAGGAGGATCTCACACGGCTCAACAAGATCGCCTACCGTTTCTCCAATATCGGCTCGCTCCCGACACTCAAGATGCAGGAGGTGAACCCGATCCTCGAGGGCGCGCTTGATTACCTTCGCAAGAGGTTCGACCGAGTGGGGAGGGATATCCGGCTCGTCGTCGAGTTCTCCGAGGTGGCGCCGTGCAACGTGAACGCCGAGCTGATCGAGTGGGTGATCGAGAACCTCTTCCGCAACTCGATCGACGCCCTCTCCGAGACGGGGGGAACCATCACGGTGCGCACGTCGTATAACCGTACAGCGGGCGGGGTGAAGATCACCTTCATCGACGACGGGCGGGGAATGACTCCTTCAGACATGAACAATGCGTTCCATCCCGGCTTCAGCACCAAGCGCCGCGGGTGGGGACTCGGTCTCGCCCTTTCCCGCCGGATCATCGAAGATTATCACGGCGGAAGACTGGCGATCGAAAAGAGTCAGGTGGGGAAGGGAACCACGATTTCGATCACACTGCCCGCCTGACGCCGGCAAGGGCCCGGAAAGCAGGGAGCCGATGGAAAAGCGCAAGCAGAGGATCCTCTGGGCCGACGACGAGGTGGCTCTACTAAGGCCCCACGTGATCTTCCTCGAGGAGAGGGGCTACGACGTGGTCGCCGTCACCTCGGGAGACGAGGCGATCCGCCTGGTGGGGGAAAGCGTGTTCGACGCGGTGCTCCTCGACGAGATGATGCCGGGAAGGGACGGTCTTTCCACCCTCGAGGGGATCAAGGAGATCAGCGAGAGCCTCCCGGTGATCATGATCACCAAGAGCGAAGAGGAGGAACTCGTCAACACGGCGATCCGCAAACGGATCAACGATTACCTCCTCAAACCGGTCAACCCGATGCAGATCCTCTCCGCGTTGCGCAGGGTACTCGACAGGGAAAAGATCGAATCGAACCAGCTGACCCACGACTACCTCGCCGGGTTCAACTCGATGCGCGCCTCGGCGCCGAGTGCCGACTGGCGTGGATGGATCGACATCTACCGGAAAATCGTTCGATGGGATCTCGAACTGGAGCGATTCCGCGATTTGGGGCTGAAGCAGACCCACGAGGATATGCGTCGCGAGATGAATGTCGAGTTCGCCCGGTACTACGAGCGGAACTACCCCGACTGGATCCGTGGCGGCGACGGTCCCCTCCTTTCGCCCGGCGTGATCGGCGACAAGGTGATCCCGTCGATCGCGAAGGGCGAGAAGATCTACTTCATCGTGATCGACTGCATGCGCCTCGATCAGTGGATGGTTCTCGAGAAGTTGCTCGATCCCTATTTCCAGGTCACCACCGACTACCACTATTCGATCCTCCCGTCGGCGACACCCTATTCGCGCAACGCGATCTTTTCCGGTCTCTACCCCGAGGAGATCGCCGCGCAATTCCCCGAGTACTGGATGGAGATGAGCGACGACGACGGAAGCCGGAACCGCTTCGAGAAGGAGCTTCTCGAGGCGCAGCTGAAGCGGCACAAGGTGAACCTCGCGCGGGGTCTGAAGTATGTGAAGATCTTCAACATCGAGGAAGGGAACCAGATGCGGCGGCAGATTTCGTCGTACTTCTCCGTCCCTCTCGTGGCGCTGGTGATCAACTTCGTCGACATGTTCGCCCACGGCCGCTCGGAGTCGGAAATCCTCAAGGAGCTGGCGCCCGACGAGGCGGCGTTCCGGTCGGTCATGGAGTCGTGGTTCAAGCACTCGGCGCTCTTCGATATTCTCCGGTCGATCGCCTTGCAGGACGCGAAGGTGTTCATCACTACCGATCACGGGTCGATCCTCTGCCGGAAGGCGACCACCGTGTACGGCAACAAGGAGGCATCGACGAACCTGCGTTATAAGTACGGCAACAACCTGAACTGTGAAAGCACCAAGCAGGTGATCAAGGTGAGCGACCCGGCGGAATACCGCCTCCCGGTCGAATCGATCAGCAAGAACTACATCTTCGCCAAGGAGAACACTTATTTCGTCTACCCCACCCGCTATCACCAGTACGAGAAGCAGTACAGGAACACGTTCCAGCATGGCGGTGTATCGCTGGAGGAGATCATCCTTCCCCTCGTGACGCTCACCCCGCGGCGCTGACGGCGGCGATCGGAATGAACCGGGAATTGACATGGCGATCGAGTTCCCCCGACGAGACCGAGGCGTTCGGGCGGCGTATCGGCTCGCTCCTCGCGCCGGGGGATATGGTGTCGCTTCGCGGCGACCTGGGAAGCGGGAAGACGGTGCTCGTCCGGGGGATCTGCGCCGCCCTCGGCTGCGCCGAGGATGTGAAGAGCCCTTCGTTCATCCTCGTGAGGGAATACGAGGGAAAGTTCCCCGTGTTCCACATCGATCTCTACCGGCTCGCCGACGCGCGGGAGTGGCGCACTCTCGGCGTGGATGACAGGCTCGAGGAGGGGATCGCCCTCGTCGAGTGGGGGGACCGGATCGGGGGGGCGTTCCCCGGCGGTTCGCTCGAACTGACGCTGCGCGAGGGCGCGGGCGAGACCGATCGGGTTCTCCACCTCGCCTGGGATGACGAGCGCCTCGAACGTCTCGGGGAGACGACATGATCGTTCTAGGCATCGAAACATCGGCGCGCTGGTCGGGGGTCGCCCTTGCCGGCGAGGAGGGGGTGATCGGCGCCTTCGAGCTTCAGCACGGCGGGCGGACGGAACATCTCCACCGCCTGATGACGGCGCTCTTCGCCGACGCCGGGGTGGTACACGCGAATATCGCCGGCGTGGCGGTCTCCACCGGGCCGGGATCGTTCACCGGGCTGCGTATCGGGCTCGGGGCGGCGAAGGGATTCTGCCTGGCGAGCGGCGCTCCGATCGTCGGCGTTCCCCTTCTCCCGCTGCTCGTGGCGCGCGCTGGCCCGTGGAACGGGACGGTGGCCGCCTGGATCGACGCGGGCAGGGGAGAGGTTTACGGCGCCTTTCATCACGGCGCCGCCGCCGGTCGTCCATCGCCGGGAACGGCACCGTTCGAACGGTTTCTCGAAGAGGCGGCGAACGGGGACGAAGTCCTTTTCGTCGGGAGCGGCGCGGTGCGCTACCGCGAAGAGATCGAAAACCGTCTCGGCGATGCGGCGCTCTTTCTCGACGGCTGCGGGAATGAACCGTCCGCCGCGGACGTCGCCCTCGCCGGCCGCCACAGGCTTCTTTCCGGCGAGCAGGACGACCTCGACGACCTCGAACCGATCTACCTACGCCACGCGGACGCGAAACTCCCCGCCCCGCCGGCGGGACGGGGAACGGGATGACCGATCTTGTTCTCCGCCCGATGAGGCTCGACGATCTCGACCAGATCGTCGAGCTGGAAAACGATCTTTTCAGCGAGCCGTGGCCGCGGTGTATTTTCATCCGGGAGATCGGGGATCGGGAACGGTCGTGGACGGTCGTGTCGGAAGAGGAGGGGATCATCGTCTGCTACGCCGTGGCGTGGTACGTGGAAAGGGAGTTCCACATCGCCAATTTCGCCGTGCGGCGCGAGTGTCAGCGCCGCGGCGTCGGCGGGCGGCTCATCGATCTCGCCCTCGACGAGGCGAGAAAAAGCGGATGTCGTCTCGCGACGCTCGAGGTGCGCGTGTCGAATGAAACGGCGATCCGCCTCTACGAGAGCCGAGATTTTCGGGCCATCGCCATCCGAAAAGGGTATTATGCCGATAATGGTGAAGACGCGATCATCATGATCCGTGATCTCGCGCAGGAGCGGGGAGAATCGAATGGCCTGGTTCAGTAAGAAGAACCGCGGCGTTCGCGCCGAGAAGAAAAAGAACCTTACCGACGGGCTGTGGGTCCGGTGCGAGTTCTGCGAGGAGATTCTCTACCGGAAGGAACTGGAGAGGAGCCTGTGGACGTGCGGCGCCTGCGGGTTTCATTTCCGGATCCGCTCCGGCGACTACGTGAAAATCCTGATCGACGAGGGAACGTTCGAGGAGATCGACGCGGCGCTCGAGCCGGAGGATCCTCTCCGTTTCCGGGATTCGAAGAAGTACGTCGACCGGTTGAAGGCGTATCAGAAGAAGACCGGCATGAAGGAGGCGATCCTCTGCGGGACGGGCGATATCGACGGGAGGAGGGTGACTCTCGCGGCGCTCGAGTTCAGTTTCGGCGGCGGGAGCCTCGGCTCGGTGATGGGCGAGAAGATCGTGCGGGCGATCCGGCGCTCCCTCGGAACGGGCGCTCCTTTCCTCATCGTGTGCAGTTCCGGCGGCGCGAGGATGCAAGAGGGGATCCTTTCGCTCATGCAGATGGCGAAGACGAGCGTCATGATCGCCCGGCTCCACGAGGCGAAGATTCCCTTCCTTTCCATATTGACCCACCCGACCACCGGAGGGGTGAGCGCCTCGTTCGCTTTCCAGGGAGACGTGATTCTCGCCGAACCGAAGGCGCTGATCGGCTTCGCCGGGCCGCGCGTGATCCAGCAGACGATCGGCCAGGAGCTTCCCGAAGGCTTCCAGCGGTCGGAGTTCCTTCTCGACCACGGCATGGTCGACAAGATCGTCTCCCGGCGCGATCTGAAGGCGACCGTGTCGTCCATCCTTTCGTTCTTCCCCGGCCCGCATCCGACACTCTCGGGCGACGACGCGCCAGGGGACGCGCGGGAGCGGTGATCGGAATCGATTTACGGTTGAAGCTGTCCCGCTCGATCGAAATGATCCTCGCCGCCTCCGTTCTCCTTGCCGTTTCCGCCGGCGCCGCCGGCCATGGGAACGGCGAAAAACCCGACGTCCTCGTGACCGGCGATTCCCTGATCGGTCGGTCTCTCAGCACGGGAGAGACGGTTCTCGACCTCGAGGGGGACGTGCGCTTCTTCGATAGGAAAAGGAAGATCTTCGCCTCCGGTGACAGGGGCAACTGGCGGGAGCTCGTCTCGCGGCTCCGTCTCTCGGGAAGAGTCGCCTTCTTACGCAACGGCGAGTGGATGTACGGTCCCGTCGGCATTGTCGACACCGGCGTGGAGCGGATGACCTTCCCCCGCGGCGCATTGCTCGTCTCTTCCCTCAGGACGATCGCCGCCGACAAGGCGGTGCTCCATATCGCCGGCGATGACGAGGGAGGAGAACGCGCGCAGTTCAGCGGCGAGGTGATGGTGATCGACACGTCGGGGGTGATCACCGCCGACTCGCTCGACCTGTACGCCGACCGGGGCGAGGCGGTGGCCCGGGGGGGGGTATCGATCGAGCTTTTCGCCGAACGCTACAAGGTCACCGGGAGCCGCGCCGTATTCGATTCCACGTCGATCGTGGTCACGGGCGCGCCCTTTCTCGAGGAACTCGACTCGACGGGCGCGCGTACCGGCGTTCTCGAGGGGGACACGGTGTTCATCTATCCCGGCGAGAAGCGTGTCGCCGCCGTGGGGAGCAGTTCGGGGGACTACAGGGATGTCGTCACCGAGGCGGGACGGACCGTGCTCGAGGGAAACGAGAACACGGTGACCCTTCTCGGCCACCCCCGGCTCGACCGGAAAGGGGAGACTCTCGAGGGGGAGTCGATGCGCATCCGCTTCGCCGAGGGGGGCGACCAGATCGAGGAGGTGCGGATCGCCGGCGATGCGCGCGTGACGAGCACGTCTTCCGATTCGGGAGTGGTGGAAAGCTCCGAGGCGATGGGCGACACGATGGTGCTCCGCTTCCGCGAGGGTGATCTTTACGAGATGGAAGCCGCCGGTTCCGCCACGAGCTTCCGCACTCGCGCCGATTCGACGGCGAACGAGCGGAGCGAAAGCAGCGCAAAGGGCGATACGATCCGTTTCTTTCTCGATGAAAACGAACTGAAAGAGGTGCAGGTGGCGGGCGGCGCGTCGGGAGAGAACGTCACCGCCCCCCTCGACGCGACGGAGGAGCAGTTCGAAGAGGAGCGGGTGCGCTACCGCGGTTCCCGGGTCGTCTTCCGCCTCGACGCCGACAGGCTCTCCCTGTCGGAGAAGGCGCACGTGGAAAAGGGACAGACCGGACTCGACGCCGATTTCATCCGCTACGATCTCACGAGAGACCTGATCACCGCTCTTGGGAAGCCGAGCCTCCAGGACGCGGGCGAGGTCGTCGAGGGCGACCGGATGGTGTACAACGTCGCGGAGGGAAAGGGGATCATCTACAACGGCGTGACGGCGTACGAGTCGGGCACGTGCCGGGGGGAGAGAATCCTCCGGGTCGGCCAGAACACGCTGCTCATCGACCACGGGCGTTACACGAGCTGCGACCTCGCCGACCCCCACTACTACTTCGGCGCGCGGCAGATGAAGATTTTTCTCGACGACAAATCGATCGTCCGTCCCATTGTGCTTCACATCGTCAACATCCCGGTGCTCGCCCTTCCGTTCTATCTCTTCCCGATGAAGGGAAACCGCTCGAGCGGGTTCATTCTCCCCCAGGTGGAGTTCGGGTTCTCCGAATCGAAGGGACGGTTCCTGCGGAACGGCGGCTACTTCTGGGCGATCAACGACTACACCGACCTGACATTCCGGGGCGATTTCTACGAGAACTCCCGGTGGATCGCCTACCTCGACGGTCGATACCGGATTCGTTACCTCCTCAACGGAAGTGTGCGCACGTCGTACCAGAAATCGCAAGGGGGGAGCCGGCGATGGAGCATCAGCGCGGCGCACAACCAGGAACTGGGCGAGAGAACCGACCTGACCATGCGGGCGAACTTCGTCAGCGACGCCCGTTTCCGCGTCGAGCAGTCGACCACCCTCGAGGATTTGAACCGGACGCTGAAATCGGACCTCACGCTGAAGAAGAGGTGGGAGTCGCGCTCGTTCACCATGGACCTGAAGCGGACCGAGCAGCTCGACCAGGAGAAGATCACCGAGAACCTTCCTTCCATCAACTACAGTCAAAACCAAACGGAAGTCTTTCCCCCCCGCGAGGCGCGCCGGGGGGAAACGGTGGAGCGGCGGTGGTTCAACGATATCTATTACCGGTACACATCGCGTCTTTTGAACAGCCGGAAGAAGCAAGGAGGCGAGTGGGAGAAGAACTTCGGCTGGAACCACGATCTGGGGCTCACGTTTTCCCAGAAACTGAAAGGGTGGCTCACCCTCACCAGCCGCGCCGATTGGAAGGAGACGTGGTACGACCGGGATGAAATCGGGCAGAAGTGGGTGAGGCGGGGGATGGGGGGGGCGTCGATGAGTTCCAACACGAACGTGTACGGGACGTGGTTCCCCGGCATCGGCCCTCTCGTCGGCATCCGCCACATCATCACCCCGTCGGTCAGTTTCTCGATCCGCCCGAAGAATCCGAATCATTTTTACAAAGACGCCGACGGCAATGAACAGGATCGTTTCAACGGAACGTTCGGCCGGTCGCAGCGGGCGAGCCGGTCGCTCAACCTGTCGCTGTCGAACAAGCTACAGACGAAGCTGAAGCGGGGGGAGACGGTGGTCCGAAACGATCAGCTCATTCTGGTGACCAACCGGATCTCGAGGAACTTCGAGAAGGACGACAGGGAATGGTCCGATCTGACGAGCACGGTGCGCTTCCAACCGGTCCGGCCTTTCAGCTCAGACCTTTCACTCATCCACGACGTTTACGACTGGGTGAACAAGAGGCTTTCGGTGAAGTCGAGCCTCCGCATGAGTGGTGAGTTGGGGAAGCGGCCTTCCGGCGATGATACGGAGAGTGAAGGGGACGAAGTTCCCGGCGATACCGAAACCGATGCGGCGGCGGTGGCGGAAGAGGATCGCGATCCTTTCGAGGGGGAGACCGACCACCCCTACAAGAGCGACGACCTGTCGCGCCGCACCGGGCGGACGACGTCGGACGTCATTCCTTGGGATCTCTCCCTCAGCCACAGCTTCTCGCGATCGAGGGGAAGCAGCAATTTCCAGCAATGGCTGAACACCCGGGTGGGCCTCGGACTCACGCGGAACTGGGATCTCGATTACGAGAACCGCTTCGACCTCGAGAGTCGCGAAATCGTCAGCCAGGGGTTCAAGGTGCACCGCGATCTCCACTGCTGGGAGGCGAGCTTCCGGGGTCGCTTCTCCGGCAGAGAGTGGGAGTACTACTTCAACATCCGCGTGAAGGCTCACAAGGAGATCTTCTACGAGCAAGGAGAGCGCCGACTCGGCGGTTTCTAGGGCGTGCGCCGCGAGACCGGTCGATCGCCCCGGTCGGCGAATCAAGTGTGTTTGTAAAAGTGCGATAAAAAGAACCCCGCCGGGCGGCGGCACACTTGACGTCGCGTTGGACGTGTGCTAACTTTAGCCGGCATTGTGACTTTCGGCGTTTTTCGCGATGATTCTCCTGGAGGAACGGGACGACACTATGAGAAAAATAACGGCATTCTTCACCCTCGCGTGCGCGCTCGGCCTCGGCCTCGCCGGCTGCAGCGCCTTCGGCCTTTTCGGTCCAAAGGGACCGCGCACGGTTACACTTTTCTTCTCGAACGAGACGATCGGCGAACTGAAACCGTGCGGGTGACACTCCAAGGGCAAAGGCGGGCTGGCCCGGCGGGCAGGCGAGATCAATGCGAAGCGTGCGGAGAATCCGGTGGTGGTGCTCGATCTGGGCAACTGGACGACGCGGAAGAACCCCTCCTACGGATACAGCATGCCGGTCACCATGGAGTGTCTCGAACGGATGGGGTACGACGCCCTCGCCATCGGGGATAAGGAAGTGAGCCTCGGGCTCGCGAGGACCGACACCCTTCTCAAGCAGCACAACCTGATCGGGTTGAACGCGAACATCGTTTCGGACAGCACCGGTGAGCCGCGGTTCACCCCTTACCGGGTCATCCGGGCGGGTGATCTGAAGGTGGGTGTCACGTCGGTGATCGGCGGCGACGCGGTGATCGCGCGGACGATCAAGGAGCGGGAAGGGATCCGTGTGGAGGACCCGATCGAAACAGGTCGGGCGATGCTCGAGCAGCTCCGGCGGAAGAAGGTCGATCTCACCGTGCTGATCGCCCATACAGGTCTAAGGAAAGGGGAGATTCTCGCCGACTCCCTCTCCGGCTACGACGTCGTCCTGATCGGCCACGGCGGCAATATCATGGCGGAGCCGAAAAAGGAGAAAGGTGTCATCCTCGCCGCCGCCGGGTCGCGCAGCAACCAGCTCGGCTACCTCACCCTCGTGGTGGAAAACCGGACGGTGACGAACTTCGAAGGGAAGTCGTGGCAGCTCCAGCAGAACGACGGTCCCGTGGACGAGGTGGTCAAGGACCTGACGTGGACTCATCTCGAACTCGACGAGAACGGGGTGCGGATCAAGAAGAGAAAGACGAATCCGGCGGAGAGTACCGACAGCACGGCTGCGACCGACGGCGCCGACGCGGCGAAGACGCCTCCGCCGACGAAGGCGTATCTGGGAAACGACAAGTGCCGGGCGTGTCACGCCGACATCTACGCGTCGTACATGGAGACGCCCCACGCGAACGCCTTCGAGGTGATCGCCAAGAGCGAGGAGAATTGGCAGAAGGGCGAATGCTGGAACTGCCACGTTCTCGGCTACGGGGAGCCGACGGGCCACTCCACCACGGAACTCCAGCCCGACCTGTGGAACGTCCAGTGCGAGTCGTGCCACGGCATGGGCACCGAGCACAGCCGCGGCGGCGAGATGGCGAAGGTCACCGAGGAGACGTGCACCGCCTGCCACGTCGAGAAGTGGAGTCCCGGTTTCGACTACGCCTCGGCGCTGAAAAAGGTGGCGCACAAGTCGAAGCGCACCTGGAACTGAACGCCGCGGTCGCGGACGGAAATCACTTGAAACAACGGATCGCCCTCGCTTCCGAGTGGGTCGGTCGTGCGCGGCGGATCGTCGTGCTCACCGGCGCGGGTATTTCCGCCGAGAGCGGTGTGCCCACCTTTCGCGGAGACGAGGGCCTGTGGAAGCGCCACCGTCCCGAGAAACTCGCCACGCCGGAGGCATTTCGGCGGAACCCGCGCCTCGTCTGGGAGTGGTATCGCTACAGGCAGGCGCTCGTGGAGAAAACCCGGCCGAACGACGCGCACCGCGCCCTCGCCCGGCTGGAGGAGGGGCGGGAGGGCTTCCTCCTTGTCACGCAGAACATCGACGGCCATCATGAACGGGCGGGGTCGCGCAAGGTAGTGGAACTCCACGGCAACCTCTTTCGCGCCCGTTGCGACGAGTGCGGCGAAAGGCGGAGCATGAGAGGCGAAACCGCTTCGACGACGATCCCCCGGTGCGCCCGGGGTCACGAGATGAGACCCGACGTCGTCTGGTTCGGCGAAGCACTTCCGGTTCCGGCGCTCGAAGAGGCTTGGAAAGGGGCGACGCAGAGCGATCTCTTCCTCGTGATCGGCACCTCCGCGCAGGTGCATCCCGCCGCTTCCCTTCCGCTGGCGGCGAAGGAGTCGGGCAGCCGCGTGGTGGAGGTGAACACGGCCGAAACCGTTCTCACCGATGTCGCCGACCTGGTGCTCCGCGGGCGCGCCGCAAAAATCGTTCCGCTCATCGCCCGCGTGGAAAAGGGGGCCTAGGGTAGCGTGAGTGGTATCCATTTCTCTCTCCAGCGAGGGAACCCCCTTCTCCTCCTCGCGGCGCTGGCGGTCGCCCTCCTCCTGGCGCTTTGGTTCTACAGGAGCACACTCCCCCCGCTGAAGCGATCGTCTCGCCGCCTCCTCGCGCTCCTCCGTTTCGGGTCGATCGGTCTCCTTCTTTTCCTCCTATTCGATCCGCTGGTTACCTTCGAGACGGTGCGCAGCGTCAAGCCGAACGTGGTGGTTCTCGTCGACCGAAGCGCGAGCATGGGCATCCGGGAGAGCGACCCGCGCACCGGCGATCCGCTGAGCCGCGCCGAAGAGGCGGAGGCGATTCTCGAGAAAGGCCCCCGCTCGCTCCGAAAGAAGCTCTCCCGCCGCTACGATCTTTCGGCGTTCGCCTTCTCCGATCACGTCGAACCGTACACGAAGGATGCACGGATGGGAGACCGCACCAATCTCGCGATGGCGATGACCGAATCGATGAACGCCGAGTGGGAAAGGGGGGTCGATGCTTTCATCATCCTTTCGGACGGCATCATCAATGCCGGCCGCGATCCGGTGCGGCTCGCCCGCGAACTGGCGGTGCCGGTCTTTCCGATCGCCATGGGAAGCGCCCTGCCGGCGAGGGACCTGTCGATCCAGCAGGTGCTCGCCAACAAGATGGTCTACGTGAACAGCCGCGTGTCGGTGGAGATCGCGGTCCGGGGAAAGGGTTTCGCCGGAAAAAACGTACCGATCCGGATTCTCGAAAAGGGGGAACCGGTGGCCGCCGGCGAAATCGCGTTCCGGGAGAAACGGGAGAGGCGCACGGTGACGCTCGATTTCCCGATGAGTCGCGAGGGAATCCACCGTTACGAGGTCGAGATTCCTCTCCAGGAGGGGGAACAGGTATCGGAGAACAACCGGTTCCTCCTCACCATGGAAGCGGTGAAGGAAAAGGTGAAGATCGTCGTCCTCGCCGACCGGCCGGGGTGGGATTTCGCCTTTTTCAAGAGGGTCCTCGATCACGACGCGAACCTGGAGGCGGACTGCTTCGTTCAGCGGAAGGACGGCCGCCCCGGGAGGGTGGACGGCCCTTCCGGACCGGCGTTCCCCTCGACGGCGGAACAGCTCGCCCCGTACGACCTCGTCGTGGTGTTCGGCACGCCGGCGGCGCTTTCGCGGGAGTGGGACGGCGCGATCGACTCGTTCGTCCGCCGTCGAGGCGGGTCGCTGATCTTCTTCGCCCCCGATCCGCTCACCGGGCCGATTCCCGACCGCTTCGCCGAACTCCTCCCGGTGAAGCTCGTCCGGGGAAGGGACGGGTACTCCACCGCGCCGTTTTCGGCGAAAATCACGGTGCGCGGAAAGAGCCATCCGATCGTGAGGATGAACCGGGACGAGAAGAAGAATCTCGCCCTCTGGGAGGAACTCCCCCCGCTGCAGGGCGTCAACATCGTCGGTGCGCCCAAGGGCGGTTCCACCGTGCTCGCACGCCATCCCACCCTTCGCGCCGAGGGGCGCGACCTCGCACTGCTCGCCCTCGCCGGCGCCGGGAAGGGGAGCGTCTTCTTCGCCAACGGCTCGGGTTACTGGAACTGGGATTTCCGCATGTGGGGCGCCGGCCGGACGAACCGGACGTACGAACAGCTCTGGTCGAATGTGATCCGGTGGATGGTGGCGCGCGGCGGTTTCCGGAACGTCTCGGTGCAGCCGGAGAACCTGACGTACAACCGCGGCGACGAGGTGGTTCTTCGCGGGCGGGTGATGGACACCGCCCTTGAGCCGGTGAGCGATGCCCGTGTGGAAGTGACTCTCACCTCCGCCGACGGCGACGAGCGCCGTTTCTTTTTGCAGCCTTCCTCCGGCGAGGCGGGCTCGTTCGAGAAGTCCCTCGGATCCCTGCCCCCCGGCCGGTTCCACTTCACCGCCACCGCCGTGCGGCGGGAAGAGATGCTCGGCGAGGATAGCGGCGAGTTCACCGTGAGCGAGTTCAGCGCCGAGTTTCTCGAAACGGAGCGGAACGATCCCCTTCTGGCGTCGATCGCCGCGGCCGGCGGGGGACGGATGATCGACGCCGGCGAACTCGACCGATGGGACGGGGACCTGGGCCTCCAGATGCGAAGCGTCAGCAGCCGGAGGGAACGGGAGATCTGGAACTCCCCGTTCTTCTTCTTCGCCCTTATCGCCCTCCTTTCCACCGAATGGCTCTTCCGGAAACGGAGGGGGCTTTCGTAAGATCGGCCGTACGCGGCCCGCGGCCTTGCATTTCTACTTTCGCGGCGGTAGAATCCTCCCCCCGCGGAGTCGCTTTCCCCGATTCTTCTCCTGTCGATCGCGCTTTCCCTTCCCCGCGCCATACGTATTCTGTATGAAAAGAGGTGGTATGAAGAAATCGACGCGGGCGGCGTGGCGCTGCGCGATCGCCGTGGCGGCATGCGTGCCGGCCGCGGCGGCGATGCCGGGGGCGGCGCGCGCGCAGTGGGTGAACGATGCGATTCTCGACGAGGTGCGGCGGAACGTCGAGGGCGAGAGGAAGATCGATCTCAATGAATCGGCGCTCTTCCTTCTCAGTCGTGTGCCGGGCATCGGCCGGCGCGGGGCGGCTCGGATCGGCTGGCGGCGGGCGAGGGCGCCGATCCGAAACGGCGAACAGCTCGCCGCGCTGGTCGAGCCGAAGGGAGAGGTCGCCGCGAGAAGGTTCCGGTTCGAAGAGACCCCTCCCTCGAGCGTCCTTCTCCGCAAGAGGGAGAGTTGGAAGGGAACGGAGCGGAGCGACCTGGCCGAGGTCGCTCTTCGCCGGGGCGCTTGGTCCGCCCGCGTACTCGCCGAGCGGGACGCCGGCGAGCGCCGGTGGAACGACTTTTGTTCCTGGTCGGTCTCGAGGGAGGGGAAGGAGAGGGGCGAGCGGGTCGCGGCGGGGTATCTCTCGGCGAGGTTCGGGAGCGGCCTGCTCGTCGGAACGACCTCCCCGTTCGGACCGCCGGTGGGAACGGGAATCCCGCGGTCCGGGACGATCGCGCCGTACCGATCGAAGGCGGAGAACAACGCCCATAGGGGGATCGGCGTGGTCGAGAGCGCGACGGCGGGAAGAGTGCTCCTTCTCGGCGCCGTCACGCGACGGGACGCGAGGATCGACCGGACGGACCGCTTCACGTCGATCGACGGTTCCGGACGCCACGTGACGGAGGCGGAAGAGGCACGGAGGGGGGCGCTCACCGAATCGATCGGTGCGGCGCGCTGGGAGGAGGCCGAATCGGCCGGGACGATGTTCGGGATGACCGTCGCGGCACTTCGCTACGATCCGCCCGCCGCCGGCGGCGACGTCGCGAGGAAGCCGGCCGCCTTCCGGGGACGGCGACTCGCGGCGGTTTCCATCGATATCACCCGCCGCTCACGACGGTGGGACTCGTTCGTCGAGGCGGCTTGGAGCGACGCGGGGGGGGCGGCCTTTCGGGGGATGGTGACGGTGCGCCGCGGCGCCTTCACGGGAGCGCTGAGGATCCGCTCGTTCGCGGTCCGTTTCCATGCGCCCCGCGCGGCGGTCTACCATCGATTCGGGGCGGAGCCGGCGGGCGAGACGGGCGGCATGGTCCTCCTTTCGACGAGAGGACCGTTTTCGACGAAGTGGAACGTCCGGGTGCACTCGTTCTTCACCCACCGCCGGACGTGGCTTTCCACCGAACCGGTCGAGGGGATCGAGTGGTATGCCCGCTGCCGGTGGAGGAGGGGGCGTATCGCGACGTGGGTTTCCGCCGGCGCCGAGGAACGCCTCGAAACAAGGCGGGGGAGGCGCTCCCGGGGGGAAAAGGGCGCCCTCGCCGCGGGAGTGGAGCTTCGCGCCCCTTCCGGTTCGCGGCTCCGGGTGGAGGGAAAATGGCGGGCCGTCGCCGATCCGTCCGGCGACAAGGTTCGGCGGGGGGCGGGGGTCTCCGCGCTGGTGAAGCGGGACGCCGTCGACCTGTCGTGGACCGTGCTGGCGGAACGGCGTTCGGCCCTTGCGTTTGTCGCGCCCGCGCTCCCCGGCGCGATCCCCCTCGCGTGGTATGGCGCCGGCCGGGATAACGGCGGACTGTGCGCGGCGCTCCACTTCACGGCGCCGGGCGGCGCGAAAACGACTCTCCTCGCGTCGCGCCGTCGCTTCGCCGTCGAGGCACGGTGGCGATCGCCTTGACCGCTCCATGACCGGATGCTACCGTCTATCTTTCCGGTTCACCCCCGCCCGGGCCGGTCGAAGGGAGAGCGCTCTTGCACCTGAACATCGATACCGACGAGACGATCGTCGTCGCCCTCGGCGGGAACGCCATCATGGACCGGCGGGGCGCGGCTCCCTACGGCGACCAGGTGGCCGCCACGCGGGTCACCATGCGTTCGGTCGCCCGCCTCGTCGCCCGGGGCAACCGCGTGGTGCTCACCCACGGGAACGGCCCGATCGTCGGCAACATCCTGATCCGGAACGAGGCGGCGTCCGACCAGATCCCGCCGATGCCCCTGGAGGTATGCGTCGCCGACTCGACGGGCGGACTCGGCTACATGATCCAGCAATGTCTCCGCAACGAGCTGATCCGCATCGGCGAGGAGCGCGACGTCGTCACGCTGGTGACGCAGATTCTCGTCTCCGGGAGCGACCCTGCGTTCGGTCATCCGACGAAACCGATCGGCCCTTTCTATTCGAAGGAAGAAGCGGACGCCTTGCACGGGAAGAAGAAATGGCGAATGGTCGAGGACAGCGGTCGGGGGTGGAGGCGGATCGTGCCCTCCCCACGGCCCGTGGCGATCCTGGAAGCCGAGCCGCTCAAGGCGCTCGCCGCCACCGAGACGGTGGTCATCGCCGCCGGGGGAGGGGGGATCCCGGTGATCCGAAAAAAGGACGGCACCATCGAGGGGGTGGACGCCGTGATCGACAAGGACTGGGCGGCGGTGCTCCTCGCGAAAGAGGTCGGGGCGGGCACGCTGGCGCTTCTCACCGGCGTGGAGCGGGTTTCTCTCCATTACGGGAAGGCCGACGAGACGCCGATCGACCGGATGGAGGCGGCCGAGGCGAGCGAGCAGATGCGCTCCGGCGAATTCCCCCCCGGGAGCATGGGGCCGAAGATCGCCGCGTCGGTGGCGTTCGTCGAGGCGGGAGGAAAGGGTGTGCTCATCACGTCGCCCGGCCGGCTGATGGAAGGTCTCGAAGGGCGGACCGGGACGTGGATCGTCCCCGATTCCGATCATCGGTAAAGCCGCCTTCCCGGTGTGTCGATGCTCGGTGAAAGAACACCTTTATTAAGGGAAATCCGATGTATTGTCGCTATTTCGGGTTGTCGGAGGATCCGTTCCAGCTGACACCCGATCCGCAGTTTCTTTTTCTCGACGAAATCTACCGCGAGGCGATGGCGCACCTCGAGTACGGCGTCACCGCCGGGCGCGGCTTCATCCTCCTCACCGGCGAGGTGGGCACCGGCAAGACGACGCTCGTCCACTCGTTCCTCGATCGTTTCCACGAGCGGTTCGATACGGCGTTCATCTTCTCGACGGCGATGAACTTCGTCGAGCTTCTCAAGCTGATCCATGAAGACCTCGGCACGGGGGCGACGGGCGACTCCGAGGCGTTCCTCCTGATCGAATTGAATCGATATCTTCTTAAACAATATAAAAATGAACGAAAAACGGTTCTCATTCTCGATGAGGCGCAGAACCTTCCCCCCCACCTTCTCGAGAAGATACGAATGCTCTCGAACCTCGAGGCGAGAAAATCGAAATTGATCCAGATCGTTCTCGTCGGCCAGCCCGAGCTGGCCGCCCTTCTCGAACGGAAGGATCTTCGGCAGCTTCGCCAGCGCGTGGCGGTCCGTTTCGACCTTCCGCCGATGTCGGGGGCGCGCACGGAAGAGTATATCCGCCACCGGCTCTACGTGGCGGGCTGGTCGGAAGGGGAACTGTTCACCGCCGGCGCCCTCGAGAAGATTCACGGCGCGTCGGACGGCATTCCAAGGCTGATCAATGTGATCTGTTCCAACGCCCTCCTCCTGGGGCTCGGCGAAGATACGAAGGTGATCGACGAAAGGCTCATCGACGAGGTGGTCCGCGATCTCGACAGGGGCGTTGTCGTACCGGCCGATGCTTCGTCGGACGAGGCGCGCCTGCTTGCCGGCACGCAGCCCGCCGTCGCGCGGTCGCACGGCGGCGGGCGGGACGAGACGTCCGGTGCCTCCTTCCCGGCCGTGGGGGTGGGCGACGGCCCGCTCACGGCGGACGAGGCGGCGGCGTACATGAGGATCTCGACGAAAACCGCGCGCGCCCTCTTCCGGAAAGGGGCGATTCCCGCGTCGAAAATCGGGCGCGGGTGGCGCGTCTTCCGGAGCGATCTCGACGAGTACATACGGTCGGGCGGCACGGGTGGGGAAGAGCGAACCGCCGGTGAGGAGATTCCCGGCGGCGCCGGAATCGAAGCACCCCCGTCCGCCGAGGCGATCGCTCCCGCCGGTCTCGCCGAGGCGATCGAAAAGAAATGGGCGAGCGCCCGGGACGCATACCGGTGCGCCGGCGACGAACACGGGGAGTACGATGAAAGTTCTTGTCACGGGGGGAGCGGGCTATATCGGGAGTCACACGGTGAAGGAACTCCTTCGGAAGGGATACGATCCACTCATCGTGGATGATCTTTCCGAGGGGCACGCCGAAGCGGTCCCGCCCGATCGGCTCCACCGCTTCTCCCTCTCCGACACCGGCGAACTGCGCGCCTTCCTGGAACGGGAAGAAGTCGACGCGGTGATCCACTTCGCCGCCCATTGCTACGTCGGCGAGTCGATGGAGGACCCGCTCAAGTACTACAGGAACAACGCGGCGAACGCCTTGAATCTCTTGGAGGAGACGGTGCGCGCCGGCGTGCGGCGCTTCGTCTTTTCGTCGACGTGTGCCACATACGGCGAACCGAGGAGGCTTCCCCTCAGAGAAGATCACCCGCAAGACCCGGTCAACGTTTATGGAGATACGAAATTAGTGGTGGAGAAGATGCTCCGCGCCCTCGATCGCTCCCACCGGTTCCGGAGCATCTCGCTACGCTACTTCAATGCCTCCGGCGCCGATCCGGAAGGGGAACTCGGCGAGGACCACCACCCCGAAACCCACCTGATCCCCCTCGTCCTCCAGGTCGCCCTCGGCCAAAGGGACGAGATCCGCATCTTCGGCGACGATTACGACACCCCCGACGGCACATGTATCCGCGACTACATCCACGTGGTCGATCTCGCCGCGGCCCACATCCGGGCCCTCGAGTACCTCGACGCGGGAGGGGAGACCGACGCGTTCAACGTGGGCACCGGCAACGGGTTCTCGGTGCGCGAGGTGGTCGACGCCGCCCGGAGGATCACCGGCCACCCGATCCCGGCACTCGTCGATCCGCGCCGGCCGGGCGACCCGGCGGAACTGGTCGCCGAAAGCACGAAGATCCGCGAGAAGCTGGGATGGGAGCCGCGTTTCACCGCGGCGGAGGAGATCATCCGCACGGCGTGGGAGTGGCACAGGAATCACCCGGACGGCTACACCGATTGACACGCCCCGCGCGGACCGATAGAATCGCCTGAACAACGAAGATCCCCCATGACTCGGACAAAGGAGTTTTCATTGAATACCGTTCTTTACCGGACGGCGGCCGTGGCCGCCCTTCTCGTTCTCCTCATCGGCTGCGGCGGAAAGAAGAAAGAAGCGGAGGAGAGTTCGAACGCACTGAAGGCGGCCGATTTCACCGTCGCCCTGGTCGGCGACGAGGGGAAGACCGTTTCCCTCGCCGACTACAAGGGGAAGGTGCTGATCCTCGATTTCTGGGCGACCTGGTGTCCTCCCTGCCGGCGCGAAATCCCCCACTTCAACGATCTTTATTCCCGTTACAAGGGCGAGGGGCTCGAGATCCTCGGCGCGTCGGTCGACCAGGGGGGAGCGGACGTGGTGAAACGCTTCATGAAGGGCACCCCGATCGACTACCCGAGCGGCATGGCACCGGCCGACATGCAGGCGGCGTACGGCCCGATCCGTTCGATCCCGACGACATACGTGATCGATCGGAAGGGAAGGGTGCAAAGGAAGCTCGTCGGCTACCAGGACATTTCGGTGTTCGAGAAGATCCTGGAAGAACTCCTCTGACCGATCGCTACAGGGAAGCGGAGGCACCCTCCGCGCGGCGGTTCCGCGCGGGCGATCGCCGCCGGCCATGTCGATGAACGGGAACGAGAAAAAGATCCTTCTCTTCGGGGCGATCTCCCATGCCCTCTGTCACGGCTACATGCTCATCCTCCCGGCGGTGCTTCTCTTGGTGAAGGGGGATTTCGGCACGGGACTCTTCGAGGTCGGCATGGTGGGGAACGCGGCCTACTTCGCCTTCGGCCTCGGCGCGTTGCCCGCCGGGTACTTCGCCGACCGTTTCGGCGGCCGCGGCATGGTGCGCACCTTCCTCTTCGGCGCCGCTCTGACCGCGATCCTCTTGTCGGCGTCTCCCACGCTGCCGGTTCTCGCCGGTGGTTTTCTCCTCCTCGGCTTTTTCTGTTCCCTTTACCATCCTTCCGGTCTCTCGCTCGTTTCGAAGATCCGCCGCCGCGGACACGCCCTCGCATGGCACGGCGTCTGGGGAAACCTGAGCATCGCCCTGGCGCCCGTGGTGTTCGCCCTTCTCGGGAGCCGCTTCGGGTGGCGCGGCGCCTACATCATCGCCGGTGCGGCGGGGCTCGCCGTGGCGGTGGGCGCCCTTTTCATCCGTTTCGATCCGCCTCACCGCGAAGTGGGGGAGAAAAGGGGAGCACTCGCCGAGCCGGGCCGTACTGGGAGACTCGCCCTCCTCTACGGCATGGTCGCGCTCAACGGCTTCGTCTATCGGGGTATGCTCACATTCCTTCCCGCGTGGCTCGGCAGCTCGACGGGCGATGCCGCCGCCGGTGCCGTCGTCCGGGGCGGGGTGGTCACTTCCGCGGCGCTCCTCCTCGGCATCGCCGGGCAGCTGTTCGGAGGAAAGATGTATGAACGGTTCAGTCATGAAAAATTGCTGTTCGTCCTTCTCGTCTCGGCCGTGCCCTTCCTCTTCGGTACCGGCCGTCTCGCCTGGCCGTTCCTCGCGTTCTCGGCGGCCCTCTTCCTCTTCTTCCACTTTGCCGGCCAGCCTGTGGTGAACGGTTTGGTGGCGGAGTACACCCGGACCGCCAGGCGTAGCGCCGGATACGGCTTTTCGTTCTTCCTTTCCTTCGGAGCCGGGTCGTTCGCGTCGAGCGCTTCGGGATACGTGGCCGATCGCTTCGGCATGGGGGAGCTGTTCACTTTTCTCACCGCCTTCGCCGCAGTCTTATCGGTGGTCGCCATCGTGCTGATCGTGAAGAGCGCCGATCGTTCCGCGGCGGAGGGTCGGAGTGGGGAGGGGGAAGAGTATGCGACCTGATTCGCGCGACTTTTCCGTCGGCACGGTGAGGGCCTTCCTCGGTGCACGGATCGGCCTCGAGGGGGACCGCTCCGGCGCCGACTCGATCCTGGTGAGGGGCGACACGATCCGCGCCGTCGGGCGGCGCGACGAGATCGAAGCGGCGCTTTCCCCTTCGGCCGAGAAGGTCTCTCTTGGAGGCGGGGTGCTCCTTCCCGGCTTTCACGACGCCCACGTCCATCTTTGTCACGAGGGGAGGTACGCGATGCGCCCCGCGCTCGGGACGAGCCGTTCCCTGGGCGAGGCACTCGCCATGATGGCGGATCGCGCGAAGCGCTCGGCGGACGCGGTTCTCTTCGCCGAGGGGTTCGACGAATCGGCGTGGCCGGATGGTCGGATCCCGACGAGGGAGCAGCTCGACCGGATCGAAGCGCGCCGCCCCCTCATCGCGCGGAGGGTGTGCGGCCACATCGCCGTGGCGAACGGCGCGGCGCTCGCGGCGATTCCGGAAGGGACGGCGGGCGTCGACCGACCGAGCGGACGGCTGGAGGAGGATGTCGTCTTCCGTCTCGAGCAGGATTTCTTCCCCCCCACGGAGGAGGAAGATCGCGCCTCGATCGTCCTCGCCCAGGAGAACGCTCTTTCCATGGGCGTTACCACGGTGCACGAGATCGACATTCCCGGCGTGCTCCGCGCGTACCGCTCCCTCGATGAAGAGGGCGCGTTGAAACTTTCGGTCCGTTTCTTCGTCCATGCGCCGATCGCCGAGGCGGCCGCTCTGCGAGGCGGCGCGGCCGGGCGGAACGTCGGCGTTGCCGGGGCGAAGATCTTCCTCGATGGTTCGATCGGGGGATGCACCGCCGCGGTGAACGAGCCGTATCGTTCGGGCGGCAGGGGGGAACTCCTTCTCGATGTTCCCCAGATCGTCGCCCGCTTCACCGAGGCGGACCGCCTGGCGCTGCCGCTGGCGGTGCACGCCATCGGCGACCGGGCACTCGAGGCGGCGGTCGAGGCGGAGGAGATCGTTGTCGCGAAGAGAAAACGCGCCCCGGGAGAGACCTTTCCGCCGAGACGGCTCGAGCACGCCGAGATGCTTTCGGTCGGCGTCGCGGAAAGGGCGCATCGCCTCGGCATGCTCCTGAGCATGCAACCGAACTTCCAGGGCCGTTGGGGGGTGAGGGGCGGCCTATACGAAAAGCGCCTGGGAAAGGAGAGGACCGCCGCGCTGAACCGTGCCGGGACTTGGATCCGCTCCGGTTATCCCGTCGCCTTCGGATCGGACGCCATGCCCTTCGATCCGTTCTACGGCATCGAGAGCGCGCTGAACCATCCCGTCCCCACCGAGAGGATCCCCCTCGTCGAGGCGGTGCGCGCCTTCACCGAGGAGGGGGCGCTCTTCGCACCTTCCGATCCACCGTCGGGAAGACTCGTTCCGGGAACGCGTGCGGACTTCCTCTGGTTCGACCGCATCCCCCCGCCGGGCGAACCGCTCCGGCGGGAAGATCTTCGTTTCACCGTGTCGGGCGGGAGGACGGTTCATGAGCGGTAATGTCGGCGATTCTCTCTTTCCGGAAGAGGGCGCCGGAGAGGTCTTCGCTCGTCCGGGTGCTTCGCCGTCGCCGCTGGCGGACAGGCTTCGCCCGCGGACCCTCGAGGAGGCGGTCGGCCAGCGCCATCTTCTCCGTCCCGGGGGCGTGCTCGACATGATCATCCGTTCGAAAGAGCCGGTCTCGATGATCCTGCGCGGTCCTCCGGGGACGGGAAAGACCACCCTCGCCCGGCTGATCGCGCGCTACGCCGGCGCCCGGTTCATCGAGTTCTCCGCCGTCCTTTCGGGGGTGAAGGATATCCGCGAGGCGGTGGCCCGGGCGAAGGAGGCGATCCGCCGCGAGGGCCGGCGGACGGTCCTCTTCGTCGACGAGATCCACCGCTTCAACAAGGCGCAACAAGACGCTTTCCTCCCCCACATGGAAAGCGGGACGATCGTCCTCATCGGCGCCACCACGGAAAACCCGTCGTTCGAAGTGAACGCGGCGCTCCTTTCGCGGACGCGGGTGTTCACGCTCGAACCGCTCGACGAGGACGATATCATCACCCTCCTCGACCGGGCGCTCGCCGACGACGAGCGGGGACTCGGCGGCATGGGGCTTCGTCTCGACGCCGACGGAATGAGATGGATCGCCCGCTACGCCGAAGGAGACGCGAGGCGGGCGCTCTCCCTCCTCGAGCTTGCCGGGCGGATCGCGGCGGCGCGAAGCGGCGACGACCGCGGCGGGATCGACGTCGAGTTGCTCCATTCGGCGGCGCAGAAAGCGCTCCTCTACGACAAGTCGGGCGAGGAGCACTTCAACCTGATCTCGGCGCTCCACAAGTCGATCCGCGGGAGCGACGTCGACGCGTCGCTCTACTGGGCCGCGAGGATGCTCGACGCCGGCGAGGACCCCCTCTACCTCCTCCGCCGTCTCGTCCGGATCGCCCTGGAGGACATCGGCCTCGCCGATCCGCGCAGTCTCGCCCTCGCGCGCGACGCGATGGAGACGTACCGCCTCCTCGGTTCGCCCGAGGGGGATCTCGCCGTGGCGGAGGCGGTGGTCTACCTCGCCCTGGCGCCGAAGTCGAACGCCCTCTACACCGCCTTCGACGCCGCCCGCGATGATGTCCGCTCCCGGCCGAACCTTCCGGTTCCCAAGACGATCCGGGACGCGCCGACGCGCCTGATGAAGGATGAAGGATACGGGAAGGGATATGTTTACAACCCCGACGATCCGGAAGGGGCGATGGCGCAGGAGTATTTCCCCGAGAATCTCCGGGGGAGGCGATACTACCATCCTACCGCGGAGGGGGAGGAGCGGGAAATCCGTTCCCGGCTGCAAAAGTGGCTCGACGGAAGGCGCCGGGCTCGCGGGAAGCGGTGAGACGCGGCGCGAAGCGCCCCTTCGACACGGTCAGTCGCGGAGCGAGTAGCGGATGATGAAGTAGAACGCGGCGAGCGCGTCCTTCCAGCCGATCTTCTTTCCTTCCGAGTAGTCGCGCCCGTCGTAGGTGATGCCGATCTCGTAGACCCGGCACCGCCGCCGGGCGATCTTCGCGGTGATCTCCGGCTCGAAGCCGAAGCGGTTCGCCTCGAGGGGGATCGACTTGAGCAGGTCGGAGCGGAACACCTTGTAGCATGTCTCCATGTCGGTGAGATTCAGGTTGGTGAACATGTTCGAGACGAGCGTGAGGAGCTGGTTGCCGAGGAAGTGCCAGAACAGGTGCACCCTCCCCGGTTCGCCTCCCTTGAAGCGTGAACCGTATACGACGTCCGCCCTGCCGTCGACGATCGGCGCCACCAGGCGCGGGTATTCGGCCGGGTTGTACTCGAGGTCGGCGTCCTGCACGAGGGCGATCTCCCCCTCGATCGCCGGGATGCCGGTGCGGATCGCCGCCCCCTTCCCCTTGTTTCGCTCGTGAAAGAGAACGCGTACATTGTCGTTTTCCGATTCGATCTCCTTGAGGATCTTCCGTGTGCCGTCGGTGGAGTAGTCATCGATCATGATGATCTCCTTGTCGACGTCGACCTGCTGGATCCTCTGGACGATCTCGCGCACCGTGTCCCGCTCGTTGAACACGGGAACCAGCACAGACAAAAGCGGCATATCATCCTCCACGGCTCGACGCTCACCGGAATGGAGCGTATCGCCGAGGCGCCGTAACTGTCAATGAAAACCGGGTGTTAGGCTTGACAACACCGCACCGTGCCGATACGGTGCCTCCCATGGGTCGCGCGGGACTTTCTCTTTCGTTCTTCATCGTCGTGACGGCGGCGGTTCTTTTTGGCGCGGGTTGCTTTTCCGAGCGCGATCGATCGGACGAGCGCGCGGCGGCGGGGGAACCGGTCGCGGCGGAGGCGACGGCGGCATCGTCGGGATCGGTCTACGAAGGAGTCCTCTCGCCGGGGGAGACGCCGATGGGGTGGGTCCTCCGTCGCGACGTCGAGCGCAACGAGGCGCTCGCGCTGATCGGCGCGATCACCCCCTCCCTTCCTCCCTCGCGGTTTCGCACCGACGATACGCTTCGTCTCGCCAGGGACGGCGCGGGCGACGTGGTCCGTTTCGAGGTGGAGCGGAGAAACAGCGACCTGTTCATCGTCGAGCGCGGCGACAGCGGCGAGTGGGTCGCGCGCAGGGAAGGAAAAGTCTTCCGCCGCGAAGTGGTCCGCTTCAGCGGGGTCATCGAAAACTCGCTGTGGGCGTCGATCACGGGCCGGGGCGCTTCGCCCGAGCTGGTCGTCCTGTTTGCCGACATCTTCCAGTGGACCTTCGACTTCCTCACCGATTGCCGGCGGGGGGACCGCTTCGAGTTCCTCGTCGAGGCGCTCTACGATGGGGAGAAGTTTCACGGCTACGGGCCGATCCTGGTGGCGCGCTACGAGGGGGCTCTCGGAACGGTCGAAGGGGTTCGCTACCGCCTGGCGAACGGCAAGGCGGCGTACTTCTCCTCCGACGGACAATCGCTCCAGAAGATCTTCCTCAAGTCGCCCCTCAACTACAGGCGGATCTCGTCGCGTTTCACCACGCGGCGGTATCACCCGATCCTGAAGAAGTTCAGACCCCATCTCGGCATCGATTACGCCGCGGCGCCGGGGACGCCGATCGTCTCGATCGGCGACGGCGTGGTTGTAAAGAAGGGGTGGAACGGCGGCTTCGGCAACTATGTCGAGGTGAAACACAACCGGACCTATTCCACGACGTACGGCCACTTGTCGAAGTACGGCCGCCACATCCGCAAGGGGGTGCGTATCGCCCAGGGGGAGGTGATCGGCTACGTCGGCTCCACCGGGCTCGCCACCGGACCGCATCTCGATTTCCGGGTGAAGAAGAATGGAAAATATATCAATCCGCTCAAGCTCGACGCCCCGTCGGCCGACCCGGTGCCGGCGTCGGAGCGGCGCGACTTCTACCAACTCGGTCATTTCTACCTCGCCGCCCTGAACGTGATCCCTTCCGGAGAGGGCCGTCCGACCGGCGGCGGCTCCCTCGTGCCGGCGCTCCTCGCGGGCGCCCGCTCCGGCCTTCTCCCCCTCGCACCCGTCGCGGCGGAGGACCAACCCGCGCCGTGACGGGGAACGATCTGTGGCGCCGTTGACGCGTCGCACTCCCTCTGCTAACGTTCCAGCGTTTCCGTGATCATCCCTTCAATCGTGAGGATTGCCGTGATGTCCGATATGCTGATCCGTTCGCTGGTGGAAAAGAGGGGGGAGAAGATCATTCTTCTCGTACTCGACGGTCTCGGAGGGTTGCCCGACCGTGTGAGCGGCAAGACGGAGCTGGAGGCGGCGAAATCGCCGAACCTCGACCGGCTCGCCGCGAAAGGGATCACCGGGATGATCGATCCGGTGGGCCGTGGAATCACCCCCGGGAGCGGTCCGGGACACCTGGGGCTTTTCGGGTACGATCCGGTGGAGATCGACGTGGGGCGCGGCGTGCTCGCCGCTCTCGGCATCGGCTTCGACCTGGAGGAAACCGACGTGGCGGTGCGGATCAATTTCGCCACCCTCGGGGAGGATGGAACGATCACCGACCGGCGCGCCGGTCGGATTCCCACCGAGGAGTGCGAGCGCCTCGCGGGGATCCTCGGCGACATCGAACTTCCCGGCGCGGAACTGTTCGTCCGCCCGGTGAAGGAGCACCGCGCGGCGGTGATCTTCCGCGCCGAAGGCCTTGGCGACGCGGTGAACGACACCGATCCCCAGCGCACCGGCGCGGCACCTTACGATGTGGAGGGCCGTGACGAACCGTCGAAGAGGACCGCCGAGTTGGCGAACCGCTTCATCGCCGAGGCACGCAAGAGGATCGGTGGCGAGGAGAGGGCGAACGGTGTTCTCCTCAGGGGGTTCGCCCGTTATCGCCCCCTTCCGACCTTCGAGGAGCGGTTCGGCCTGCGCGGCCTGGCGATCGCGCTCTACCCGATGTACCGGGGCGTGGCGCGCCTCGTCGGCATGGAGGTGCAGGACGTGCGCGGGAAGATGAGTTCCCTCTTCGAGGCGGTCACCGCCCATTACAATGATTACGATTTCTTCTTCGTCCATGTGAAAGACACCGACAAGGCGGGCGAAGACGGAGATTACGCCGCGAAGCAGGCGGCGATCGAAAAGGTCGATCGCCTCGTGAGCCGTTTCGACGACGTGCCGGAAAAGGTTCTTGTCGTCACCGGCGATCACTCCACACCGAGCCAGATGAAATCGCACAGCCACCATCCGGTGCCGCTGCTGATTCATGGGCGGCATGTGCGTCCCGACGGCGTGCGCTCTTTCGGCGAGAGCGCCTGCGCGGGCGGAGGGCTCGGCCGGTTTGCGGCGAAGGAGATCCTCCCCACGGCGCTCGCCCACGCGGGCCGGCTGCGGAAGTTCGGAGCGTAGCCACTGGTCGGCGGACGGAAACGATCGGTTCCGGCATATCTCCCCCCTTTCGTGGCGGGAGGAATCGCCGCGCTCCCCTTCCTCGAAGGGGTGAGCGGCCTGTTCGGGCTGGTCGCCTTCGCCCCGTTCTTCGCGTATCTGTATATCGAGCGTAAAGAAAATAGGTCGTTTCGTCGCGGTTTCGCTTCCGGATGGGCGTTCGGCGTCGGTTTCTTCCTCGTTCTCCTCTACTGGATCGCTCTCCTCGCCGATTCGGAGATCCCGGTGCGGGGGATCACGGCGGGCGGCTGGGTCCTCATGTCGGCGTACCTCGCTCTTTTCACCGGTGTCGCCGCCGGGGTGATCCGCGTCGCCGGGTGCGCCGCGCCGCTGTGGATCGTCGCACCCGCCGCGTGGGGCCTCGCCGAGTACGGCCGCTCCCTCGGCACGCTCGGCTTCCCCTGGGGAAGCGCCGGCTACCTTCTCGCCGATCACCCGGTGCTGCTCCAGTCGGCCCGCTTCGGCGCGGTCCACCTCCTTTCGTTCTGGGTGATCCTCGTCAACACGCTCGTCGCGCTCGGCGCGGCGGCGCTCTGGGAGAAGAGACGCGGCGCGGCGATTACCTATCTCGCATCGGCGGCGCTCCTCGTCGTCGCGGCGGCGCTCGACGGGCGCGCGACGATTCTCCGCGGGCCGAGGGGCTCGTCGCCGGCGGTGACCCTCGCTCTCGTGCAGCCGAACATCCTCGCCGAGGAGAAGTGGACTGCGGAGTATCGCTCGAAGGCGGTCGATATCATGAGCGATCTTTCGCGCGACGCCGCGGCGGAAGGGGCGGACCTGATCGTCTGGCCGGAAACGGCGGTGCCGTCGTACATCCGCCAGGAATTCTCGACCTTCCGGCGGATCGTGGCGCTGGCGAAAGAGATTGACGCGGCGATTCTCTTCGGTTTTCCCGATGCGCGGTACGTCCCCGGCGAGGGGTACGTCTACTTCAACTCCGCCATGCTCCTTGCGCGGAACGGCGAGGAGGCGGGGGAGTACCGGAAGATCCATCTCGTTCCCTTCGGCGAGACCCTTCCGCTGAGCGATCGCTTCGAGTGGATCGACAAGATCCAACTCGGCCAGGCCGACTTCCGGCCGGGGAAGGAGACACACCCGATCGGCACGCCCCGGACCGAGAGTTTCGCGCCGACCATCTGTTTCGAGGCGATCTTCCCCTCGCTCTGCCGCCGCCGGATCGCCGAGGGCGCCCTTTATCTCGTCAACCTGACGAACGACGCGTGGTTCGGCACCACCGCCGCTCCTTTCCAGCACGCCGCCATGGCCCGCGTTCGCTGCGTGGAGCTGGGGGTCTACCTCGTTCGTGCGGCGAACACCGGGATCAGCCTGATCGCCGATCCCTTCGGGAGGGTGGTGAAAAGCATTCCCCTCGCCGAGAAGGGATACGCCGCCGCGCCGATCACGCCGGAGAGGCCCGACACCTTCTATCTTCGCCATGGAGACTGGATGGCCGCCTTGGAGGGCCTGATCGTCCTGGCGGCGCTTCTCGGCGCTTTCTTCGGGCGGAGCGCCCATTCCGTCGGCCGGGACGCAAGCTGAACGGCCTTTTCCTTTGACCGGCGGCGCGACGGTTTGTTAAGGTCGACCCTTGGCGGCCGGGACACCTTGGAAGGGCATACCCTGGTGGGGACGATCGACGAAAGCGGACTTCCCGTCCGCGCATACCGGATCCACATATCGTACGACGGCACCGATTTTGCCGGGTGGCAGGTGCAGCCCGGACAGCGCACCGTGCAGGGCGAGATCGAAAAGGCGCTCGGCGCGATCCTCGGCGAGGAGGTGCGCCTCCACGGCTCGGGGAGGACCGACGCGGGTGTTCACGCTCTCGAGCAGGTCGCTCATTTCCGATGCGCCGCATCGAAGCTCAACGGCGCCGTGATCGAGCGCGCGCTGCCGGGAAGGCTTCCTCCCGACATCGCCCTCCGGCGGCTGGAGGAGGCGCCCGATTCGTTCGACGCCCGCCGGTGCGCGGTGGGTCGCTCGTATCGCTATCGCATCATTCGCCGGCGCGACCCGTTCGCCCGCCGGTTCGCCTGGGAGGTGCGCGGCGCGCTCGACGTGGAGAAGATGATCCGCGCCGCGGTCCACTTTACCGGCGAGCACGACTTCACCTCCTTCGCCGCGTCGACGCGCAAGGGGATGGACAACCGCGTCGTCGTGAAGAGCGCTTCGATCGCCGCCGGCGGGGAAGAGATCCGTTTCGACGTGACGGCGAACCGGTTCATCCACAGGATGGTGAGAAACATGGCGGGCACGTTGGTGGAGGTCGGCAGGGGGCGGATCGAGCCCGACCGAATCCTCGGTATTCTCGCCGGGCGAGATCGCACTCTCGCGGGGATCGCCGCCCCGGCCCACGGTCTTTGTCTCGTCCATGTGGCGTACCGCCACGATACCGGCGCGTCCGGCGCCGGCGGAAAAGGAGATGGCAATGAAGTTCTTTCTCGACACGGCTAATGTCGAGCAGATCCGTTCCGCCGCCGAGATCGGCATGGTCGACGGCGTCACCACGAACCCGACGCTCCTTTCGAGGGAAGGGGGGAACCCGATGGAGGTGCTTGCCGAGATCTGCTCCATCGTCGAGGGTCCCGTGAACGGCGAGGTAATCGGTGACGACTCGGACACGATGGTGCGCGAGGGACGGAAGATCCGGGAGATCGCGCCGAACATCACCGTTAAGATCCCGATGACCCGGGAGGGACTCAAGGCGGTGCGCGTTCTTTCCGCCGAGAAGGTGGAAACGAACGTCACCCTCGTTTTCTCGTCGAACCAGGCGCTTCTCGCGGCGAAGGCGGGGGCGACCTACATCTCCCCCTTCCTCGGTCGGCTCGATGATATCGGCTCGGTCGGCATGGACCTCGTGCGGGAGATCATGGAGATCTACCGGATCTATGAATATGAAACGCAGGTGATCGCCGCGAGCATCCGAAACCCGCTCCACGTGATCGATGCGGCGCTCGCGGGGGCGCACATCGCGACGATCCCCTCGAAGGTGATCGACCAGATGTTCCGCCATCCCCTCACCGATCGGGGGATCGCGGCGTTCCTGAAGGACTGGGAAAAACTTGGCTTCACCATCTGACAGAATCGGCCGCGGCCGATCCGGCTCGATCGGCCGGGCGCTCTTCTTGCTCCTACTCTTCTTCGCCCTCGGCGTCGTGTCCGCGTGGCTCCTCCTCCGCCCGGGAGGGGGGCTCGCGCGGATGGTGGGCGACGATGGAGAAGGGGGTGCCGATGCTCCGATCCACGCGGCGGACCGATCGGGATCGCCCGACCGGTCGCGCATCTTCGACCAGCGGGAGACGGCGATCACCCGGGCGGCGGAGCGGGTGAGCCCGGCGGTGGTCACGGTGTCGGTGAAATCGGTGGAGCTGGTGGCGGCGAGTCCCTACGGCAACACGCGCGACGAGATGCTGAACCGTTTCCTCCGGCAGTTCTCCCCCCCGCGGCTCTACCGGCAGGAATCGGCCAATATGGGGTCGGGGGTGATCCTCGACAAGGACGGCTACATCGTCACCAGCGGGCATGTCGTCGAGTCGGCCGAGACGATCGAGGTGGTGCTCGGCGACGGGCGGCGTTTCCCGGCGAAGCTGATCAGCACCGATCCGTAGTACGACATCGCCATCCTGAAGGTCGCCGGCGACGATCTTCCGGTGGCGCCGATCGGTGATTCGGACAGTATCGTCATCGGCGAGTGGGCGATCGCCATCGGCAATCCCTTCGGATACCTGCTGAACAACACCCAGCCGTCGGTGACCGCCGGCGTGATCAGCGCCGTGCACCGCGACGTGCAGCCGGAGGAAGGGGTGAGCGCGATCTACAACGACATGATCCAGACCGACGCGGCGATCAACCCGGGAAACAGCGGCGGGCCGCTGGTCAACGGCCACGGCGAGGTGATCGGCATCAACACCTTCATCTTCACGAAAAGCGGCGGTTCTCTCGGGATCGGTTTCGCCACGCCGATCAACGTGGTGAAACGGGTGGTCGACGAGGTGCTGACCTACGGCGAGATCCGCCGCGTCTGGGTGGGGGTGCGCGTCGTCGATATCACCCCCCGGCTGAGGAGGATGCTCAACATCACCGCCCGAAGCGGCGTGATCGTCGCATACGTCGATCCCGGCTCTCCCGCCGAGAAGGCGGGCATCGAGATCGGCGACGTGATCCGGTCTATTTTCGACGAGGAATTGACGAGCGTCGACCAGGCGAGAAGGAAACTCCATGGGATGCAGGTGGGGGATGAACTCGACATGCGCATTCTCCGGGAAGGAAGGGAGCGCGAGTTCCGCCTCACCCTCGTCGAGCTTCCCCGGCGTCGCGGGGCCGGGCGATGATCGAGCGATATTCTCGCCCGGCGATGGCCGCGCTCTGGAGCGACGAGGCGCGTTACGCCCACTGGCTCCGCATCGAGATCGCCGTGGCGGCGGCGATGGCCGGTCGTGGCGACGTGCCGGCGGAGGCGCTCGATAAGATCCGCGAACGCGCCTCAGTGAGTGCCGAGCGGATCGCCGAGATCGAGAAGGTGACGCGCCATGACGTGATCGCCTTTCTCGAGTGCGTCGGGGAAAACGTCGGTCCCGAGGCGCGCTGGCTCCACCTCGGCCTCACCTCGTCCGACCTTCTCGACACGGCGCTCGCGCTGCAGATCACCGCGGCGGCGTCGCTCCTCCTCGCCGGCGCGCGCGACCTCGCCGGCGCGCTCGCGGAGAAGGCGAAGGAACACGCCCACCTCGCGGCGATCGGCAGGACCCATGGGATCCACGCCGAGCCGCTGACGTACGGCCTCAAGTTCGCCCTGTGGAAGGTGGAAGTGGAGCGGGGGGCGGCTCGGATCGAGCGCGCCGCGGGCGAGGCGGCCACTGGCAAGATCGCCGGGGCGGTCGGCACCTTCGCCCATCTCGATCCGGCGATCGAGGAGGAGGTGCTCGCCTCGCTCGATCTGGCGCCCGAGCCGGTGTCGAGCCAGGTCGTCCAGCGCGACCGGCACGCGTCGTTCGTCGCCGCCCTGGCGCTTCTCGGCGGATCGCTCGAGAAGATGGCCACCGAGATCCGCGCTCTCCAGAGGAGCGACACCGGCGAGGTGCTCGAGCCGTTCCGAAAAGGGCAGAAGGGCTCGTCCGCCATGCCCCACAAGCGCAACCCGATCGTCTGCGAGCGAATCACCGGCATGGCGCGTCTGCTCAGGGGAAACGCCCTCGCCGCCATGGAGAACATCGCCCTTTGGCATGAGCGGGACATTTCCCACTCGTCTGTGGAAAGGGTGATCCTTCCCGACTCGACGATCCTGCTCGACTACATGCTTCATCGTTTCACAGAAGTGATCGAAGGTCTCGTGATCGTCGAGGAGAAGGTGGGTGCGAACCTCCGCTCCGCCCGGGCGACATTCGGATCGCAGGCGATCCTCCTTTCCCTCGCGAGGAAGGGCCTCACCCGGAAGGAAGCGTACGCCGTAGTGCAGCGCCACGCCCTCGAAGCGCTCGAGTCGGACCGGGAGCTGGAGGATCTTCTCGCCGCCGATCCCGACGTGCGCCGCTATCTGTCGGAAGAGGAAATCCGAGGCGCCTTCGATGTAAAACACCACTGCCGGCACGTCGATTTTCTCCTGCGGCGCGCGGGGATCGACGTGTGATCGATATCGCCCCCGATATCACGCTGAGCGGGAAGGAGCGCAGCGAACTCATCCGGCTCCTCGGCCGCGAGCCGTCGACGGTGGAGCTGCAGCTCTTCGACGTCTTGTGGAGTGAGCACTGTTCGTACAAGTCGAGCCGCCCGACGCTGAAAGAATTCCTGCCCACCGAAGGACCGACGGTGCTCCAGGGCCCGGAGGAGGACGCCGGAATCCTTCACTTCACCGAGTGGCAGGGGGTGCGCTACGGCCTGGTGATCGCCCACGAGAGCCACAATCACCCGAGCCAGATCCTCCCGGTGGAAGGGGCGGCCACCGGCATCGGCGGGATCGTGCGCGATGTAGTCTGCATGGGGGGTGAGCTGATCGGCGTGCTCGATCCTCTCCGTTTCGGCGACGTGAACGGGAAGAGGGCCGACCACTCGATCGCCATCGCCCGCGGCGTGGTGAAGGGGATCGCACAGTACGCCAACGCCCTCGGCGTGCCGAATCTGGGGGGCGATCTATTCTTCGACCGTTCTTTCGATCAGAACTGTCTTGTCAATGTGGTCGCCGTCGGGCTTGTCGAGGAGGATCGTGTCGTGCCGAGCGCCGTGCCGCGGGCTGCGACCGGCGAGAAGTACGTTTTCCTTCTCGTCGGGAAGCCGACCGATTCGACCGGTTTCGGCGGCGCCACCATGGCGTCCCGCGTCCTCGACGGCGAAGAAACCGAGAACCGGGGCGCCGTGCAGGTACCCGACCCCTTCCTGAAACGGGTGCTCAACGTGGCGCTCCACGATCTCTACGACCGCGCCCAACGCCGGGGGATTCCTTTCGGCTGCAAGGATCTCGGCGCCGGGGGGATCGCGTGCATGGCGTCGGAGATCGCCGACCGGGGGGGCGTGGGGGTGACGATCGATCTCGACCGGGTCCCTCTCGCCGAGGAGATCCCTCCTTTCGTCGCGGCGGTGGCGGAAACGCAGGAACGCTACGGCCTGGCGCTTCCCGCCTCGTTCGTCGAAGAAGCGCTCGCTCTCTTCAACGAGGAGTACGATCTGCCGTCGATCTACCGGGGCGCCCGGGCGGCGGTGGTCGGCGAGTTCACCGAAGAGCGGCGAGTGAAGATTCTCTTTAAAGGTGAAACGGTATGCGACGCGGCGGTCGAGGCGATCACCACCGCGCCGGTCGCCGCGCGCGTCGAGGGGGCGGCGCCCGAGACCGCCGTGACCGCGCGGCACGATCTTCCGCCGGAGAAGATCGGCGGCGCGCTCCTCGCCATGCTCGCGTCGCCTAACGGCGGCTCGGCGGAGCCGCTCTTTCGCTCGTACGACCAGGAGGTGAAGGGGAACGCCCTTTTGAGACCGGGGGAGGCGGACGCCTCGGTGATCCTCCCGATCCACGGCTGCCCCGTGGGGGCGGCGTTCACCGTCGACGGCAATCCCCGCTACGGCGCGCTCGACCCGTGGGCGGGCGGCGCCCACGCCGTGCTCGAGGCGGCGCGCAATCTCGCCTGCATCGGCGCGGCGCCGCTGGGGATCACCGACTGTTTGAACTACGGCAACCCGGAAGACCCCGAAGTGTTCAGCCAGTTCCGCGGGGGGGTGCGCGGCCTGTGCGAGGCGGTGCGCCGGATCGGCCTGCGGGACGATCCGGGCCATCCGATCCCTGTGGTGAGCGGCAACGTGAGCTTCTACAACCAGTCGGAGACGGGAAGCGCCGTCGCCCCCTCGCCGGTGATCTGCATGGCGGGGATCGTCCTCGACGGGGCGAACGTGGTGACCCTCCGGCTGAAAGAGCCGGGCGACGCGATCTTTCTCGTCGGACGGCGCCGCGGCGACCTCGGCGGGTCGCTCTACCACGACGTGGTCCACGGCGACCGGGCGGGCGCGCCGCCGCGAATCGCGTGGGACGAGGAGACAGCGGCGCTTCACGCGGTGAGCGCCCTCGTCGGCGATGGCCTGGCGCGCGCGTGCCACGATATCGGCGCCGGCGGGATGCTCTTTGCGCTTGCCGAGATGATCGTCGCCGCTGGCGCTCTACCGGCCGGCGTTTCACAGATCGCGCCGGGCGCGACGATCGAAATCGATCGGATCGGAACGGGGCTTTCCCCGGCCGAAACACTCTTTTGCGAGGCGGGCGGCTTTCTGATCGAAGTGGACGACAAGGGGGCCCGGGCGCTTTGCGCGGCGGCGGAGCGCGGCGGTTTCCCGGTTTTTCGAATCGGCGAGGTGACGGAACGCGGTGCGCTGGAGGTTCGCTCGGGGGGGGAGACGATCGTGAACCTCGACGGCGCGTGTCTCTTCGATGCGTGGGACGGCGCGCTACGGGGTGTCTTCCAGGGGGTGTGATGTGGGGATGGCGCCGCGACGAGAGGGGAATGGGGTGAGAAAGATCGAAACGGCGAGAAGGGGCGATCGCGAACGGCGGCCGATCGCGGTCATTCAGTTTCCGGGGGTGAACTGCGAATTCGAGACCGCCCGCGCGGTGCGTTCGGCCGGATTCGCGGCGGAGGTGGTGCGATGGAATCGAACCGAAGGAATGCTCGAAAAGTACGGCGGGTTCATACTGCCCGGAGGGTTCTCTTACCAGGACCGCGTCCGGGGAGGGGTGATCGCCTCGCGGGAACCGGTGGTCGGGATCGTGTGCGAGGCGGCGGCGCGGGGCATGCCGATCCTGGGGATCTGCAACGGCGCCCAGATCCTCGTCGAGGCGGGACTGATCCCGGGGAGGACGGACAAGGTGGAGGCCGCCCTGGCGCCGAATAAGATGCCGGGGCGCACCGGCTATCATTGCGACTGGGTGTTTGTCCGCGTCGACGGCGGCGCGTCGTTCCTCTCCGGCGCTCTCGGCGAGGGGGACGTGATCCCGTTGCCGATCGCCCACGGCGAGGGGCGGTTCGTGTCGAACGACGCCGAACTCTTCCCGGCGCTCCTCGGCGGCGGGCAGATCCCGCTCCGCTACTGCACGGCGGAAGGGGAAGTGTCGGCCGAGTCGCCGGTCTGTCCGAACGGGTCGCTCCTCGGGGCGGCGGCGCTTTGCAACGAAGAGGGGAACGTACTCGCCATGATGCCCCACCCCGAGCGCGCTGCGTACCTCTACCAGGTTCCCGACCGGATCGGCGGCGCGTGGGGCGATCGGAAGAGCGCTCTTCTTGAAGGGGACGCGTCCGACCTCTTTCGGCCCGGGCCGGGGGCGGTCCTTTTCGACGCGTTCTGCTGCGCCGCGGCGGAGGGAGTATCATGAGCGGCAAACTCGCGCTCCTCATCGGCCATCGCGTCGAGGATCTCGCCGCCCGTACGGCGGAAGAGACGATCCGCCGGCGGCTCGACGGGGGCGAAGCGCTCGAGAGCCTCGACCGCGAAGAGTTCTGGGAGTTTCGTTACCGCACGGAAGAACTGTTCGAAGAGAAGCTCACCGCGCTCATCGACCGGGCGGAACTCTTCGTCAACCCGAACAAGCACCGATGGCGGATCTCGACCGGGGGGATCGCGGCGGGACACGAAGGGAAGGGCTACCTCCTCAAGGTTACCAACCGGGAGGATATCGACGGCGACGTGGCGAAGCACACGCTGACCATGCAGTACGGTTTCCGCGGTCTCGAAGAGGTCCGTTACGGCGTCTTGTGGATCATCCGGCTCGCCGAAGGGGTTGTCGGGGACGGTCCCGCCGGCGACGCGGGCAGGGCGCTCGCCGAGAAGATCGCCGTGACGAAGAGCCGCGATTCGGGGCTTCTGGTGAACCCCCACTACCAGGAGTGGTCGCTGGAGAGAATCGGATGAGCACCTGGCACGAGGAGTGCGGGGTGATCGGGCTGTTCGCCCACGAGAGCGCCGCCGAAATGGTCTGTCTCGGGCTCCACGCTTTGCAGCATCGCGGCCAGGAGGGGGCGGGGATCGTCTCGTTCGACGGCGGCCGCGTTTCTTCCCACAGGGGGCTCGGGCTGGTGAGCGATCTGTTCACGCCCGAAGTGCTCGGGCGGTTTGCCGGCTCGGTGGCGGTGGGCCACAACCGCTACTCGACCACCGGATCGTGCCGCGCGGAGAACCTCCAGCCGCTGATCGCCCACTGGCGCCGCCGCAAGATCGCTCTCGCCCACAACGGCAACCTGGTAAACGCATTGGAGCTTCGCCGGGAGATGGAAGAGAACGGCGCCATCTTCCAGACCGGCATGGACAGCGAGGTGATCGTCCATCTCCTCGCCCGCTCGTCGGGCGCCGACCTGGTGGAGCGCACCCGCGACGCCCTTTCGCAGGTGTCGGGCGCCTACTCCCTCGTGCTGAGCGACGGCGAGACGCTCATCGGCGCGCGCGATCCCCGCGGTTTCCGGCCGCTTTGCATCGGCAAGCTCGAGGCGACCACGGTGATCGCCTCCGAATCGTGCGCCCTCGATCTTGTGGGCGCGGAGTATGTTCGCGAAATCGCGCCCGGCGAGATGGTGGTGATCGATGCAGGCGGCCTCCGCTCGGTCCCGCCCGCCGATCCAGTCGAGCCGAGGCACTGCATCTTCGAGTACGTCTACTTCTCGAGGCCCGACTCGATCGTCTTCGGCCACGCCGTCGATCAGATCCGCCGGTGCCTCGGGCAGCTGCTCGCCGAAGAGCACCCGGCGGAGGCGGATATCGTGATCTCGGTGCCCGACTCGTCGAACTCGGCCGCCCTCGGTTTCTCGGAGCGATCGGGCATCCCCTTCGAGATCGGCCTGATCCGGAACCATTACGTCGGACGCACGTTCATCCAGCCGACGCCCCGCCTCCGCGACCTTCGCGTCCGGATCAAGTACAACCCGGTGCGGCAGGTGCTCGAGGGAAAGCGCGTTGTCGTGGTGGACGATTCGATCGTCCGGGGGACCACCATGCGGAAGCTGGTGAAGATGCTCCGCCGTGCCGGCGCGACGGAGGTGCACCTGAGGATCAGTTCGCCGCCGATACAGTATCCCTGCTACTACGGTATCGACACGCCGACCCGCGGGGAGCTGATCGCCTCGTCCCACACGGTCGACGAGATCCGGACGTATCTTCGCGTCGACTCGGTGGCGTACCTCTCCCTCGAGAACCTCATCCGCTCGGCGCCCGAAGGGCTCGGCTACTGTACCGCCTGCTTCCATGGCGACTACCCGGTTCCCTTCGAGACATTGCCGCGCAAGGAGCTGCTCGAAGAGGAGAGCTGAGCAGACCGCCGGGCGGGCCTAAAAAAAATCTTGACTCCCCCCCGGGCCTCCCGTAATTTCGGCATTCCAACTGTTTGAAAACGAGCCTGAAACGGTGATCGCCTGACAAATCACTTTAAGTGAAGACGGAGGAAGGCGTTGCGGGGAGAGAAGATACTCGTTCTCGAATCGCGTGTCGATCTCGCCTCGTGGGTCGAGGAGGAGGGACGGCGGCTCGGGCTCGACGTGACCGCGCGGGTCGATCTTTCCGGCGTGGAGGGGGATCTCGCGCGGGGGGAGTTCGCCTTCGTCATCGGTCTTGTCAACGGTGAGGGGAAGCGGATCGAGGCGCTGTCCGATCGGTTGCGCCCGAAAGTGATCCCCCTCGCCCACGGAAACGAAACCGCCGCCGAGAGACGCGCGCGGCTCGGGCGCATTCTCGGCGCCCTCGGTTGCGGGCGGGCGGCGAGCACCGCACGCGCCGCCGGGCGATGGATCGAACGGCGTTTCGACGAGGAGATCGATGCGCGGCACGACCGCCTCGTCGAGCGGCTCACCCCGGCGCTCCGCGCCCTCGCGCGGCTCGACCACCATATCCGCGACCACTCGCGCCGTGTCGGGATCTACGCCCGCGAGATCGGCCGCGCCCTCGGGCTCGACCCCGAGGCGCGGCGGCTTTTGACCGTCGGCGGCTGGGTACATGATGTCGGCAAGATCCGGATCGCCCCGGAGACGCTCTGCAAGCCGGAGCCGCTCGAGCCCGACGAATGGGAGGCGATGACCTCCCACCCCGGCTGGGGGCACGACCTGGTCCGCCCGTGCACCGGCGACGACCGTCTTCTCGCCATGGTGCTCCACCACCACGAGCATTTCGGCGGCGGCGGCTACCCCGGCGGGTTGAAACGATCGAAGATCCCCGAAGTCGCCCGCATCCTCGCCGTGGCCGACGCCTACGATGCCGTCACCCACGACCGGCCGTACCGCGCCGCCGCGTCCCACCGCCACGCCCTCGGCGAGATCCTGAAACACGCGCCCGCCCAGTTCGACCCCGACGTCGCCCGCGCGGCGCTCGCCGCCCGGCTCGACACGGTGAAGGTGTAGCGGCGGTTTCCTTTCTTCCTTCGACATGATGTTCGATGCGGTGCTGCCCTGTTGGCGGGTGACATGGGGCATCAGCAACGTGGCCCGGCCCCGGGAAGGGAAGGAGAGGAGGTGGGAAAAGTCGGCGGGAAGGCCTGCTGCGCTCGAGGCGGTTTGGAGTAAGCGGATCAGGGAACCGGTACTCGTTCTCCGGCGCCATTCTTTCTTGCAGAACCCATACATGGTCGAGACGCCCCATATGAAATGCTTTAGGTTTGGATGGAAATACTTTGGTTGACAGTGAAGCCGCTATCGAGGATTATAAAAGGGAGAAGAGCATTATGAAGGACGAGGAATGGCTCAGATTGCAATCCGATAATGCGATTCGTGACATGCACATCGACTCATTTACAATCCCGAAGTAGTCGAGGTTGCGCGCCGGGAAGCGATCCGCCGTAACCTGCACCTCGGCCCGCCGCAGCTGTTTCAGTTGTCGTCTATGGAATTTGACGAGCCCAGAGAGTCTCGCATTAATAAGTGACCGTGGATCAAAAAGGAGATCCGTTTTTTCGAGAAAGCCCAGGAGAAGGTCCTTCCTTCTGCGTGCCCGCCGCACTCCGTTTCGCACACGATACAGGATAGGCTCAAGGGTATCC
>JAJRWB010000009.1 GCA_024276995.1 Candidatus Eiseniibacteriota bacterium
AGGATGTCGATCTTTCGGGATGGGTTCTTTCCGACGACGACGCTCCCGGGTCGGAATTCGTCTTCCCCGAGGGAACGACGATCGCTCCCGGTGGATTCATCACCCTCTTCGGCGGCGGTTCTCCCGCCGGCTTCGAAGGATCCGTGTTCGTCGACGACGGGCGGATCGGCAATGGATTGTCGAACTCGGGCGACACGATCTTCCTCTCCAGGGGGGGGGAACTGGTGGACCAGTTCACCTTCGCCGCCGAGGGGAATCATGATGAATCGATGATCCGCCTGCCCGATGGTGTCGGAGGATGGACGAGACCGTCGATCGAGGGACTCGGCTGGAGTTCGAGTCCCCAGAGAAGCAACGGCGATGGAGTGACCCGGACCGACTTTACGAGCTGGGGAGCGGTGAAGAGTCTCTTCTTCGACGGAGATTGACCGGAGTGCGGCGGGGGTCCGCCGGACGGCGCGACCCCCGCCGGAGGTTCGACAAGGTGCGATCGGGTGCGCCGTCGCGCCGTTCTTCCGCCCTCGTTTTGCTTTGACACCCTTTCGCGCGATCCCCTAGACTGAAGCAGCCCCGATGTCGCGCGGGAGGTGGAAGAAGGACCCGATGTTCACCTTTTTCATAGTTGTCGCTTACTTGTTGCTCTCCGTCGAACTGCTGATCCTCGTCCGCTCCTTCCGTTATGCACGAAGGGAAAGGCGGCGGAGGAGGAAGAAGTACGCTCCGAAGGCGGTGATCCTCGCTCCCCACTACGGCTGGAACGACCAGATCGAAAGAAACGCGCGACTCCTTCTGCGGCAGGATTATCCAGGGGAATACGAGGTCTGCTTCATCACCCACGAGCGGGGAAAAGAGGGCGCGGACGATTCGTACGGTCCTCTCGCGGCGCTGGCCGAGGAGAATCGGTCGGTGCGGGTGGTGCTCGCGCCGAATATCGTGGACAATGCCCTTCCCCGGTCGCAGAAGGTGCAGAATCTCCTCACCGCGGTGAACCGCCTCGACGAAGATGTGGAGGTTCTCGCCTTCGTGGACGCCGATTCGCGGGTGAGGAAAGACTGGCTTCGGAAGCTGGTGGAACCGCTGAGCGACGAGACGATCGGTGTCACCGTGGGCGCCCGTTACTACGTTCCCCAGGTGCTCCGCGTGCCGACCCTCGTCGAGTCGGTTTGGATCAATTTCCAACTCTTCTGGCAGGGAGATCATTCTTTCGCCATGGTGTGGGGCGGCTCGACGGCGATCCGCCGGAAGACGTTCCGCCTCGGAGAGGTGAGCCGCCGCTGGATGCGTGCCGCATTCGAAGACCACCAGCTCACCCGTTCGGTTCGGAACCTCGGGCTGAAGATCCATTTCGTCCCCGACTGCGTGGTGGTCACCGAGACGGGGCGCCGCACGTGGCGGCAGGTCATGGAGTTCACGAACCGCCAGATTCTGGTCACCTACCGGATGGGACTGCGGGTGCAGTGGGCGACGATCATCGCGCTGTTCGTTCCGAAGGCGCTCATCGTCCTCGGTGCCCTCCCCTATTCCCTCTCCTCCCCCGGACGGCTCGCCGCTATCGGGGCGATCCCCTTTCTCGAGGGGCTCTGCTATCTCGTCGCCGGGCTCAATCTGCCCCGCTGGCTCAGGCGGGAGCCGAAGCTGGCCCGGTCGCAGTATGTCGGATCGTTCGTCGTCCCGCTGGCGATGTCCGTCGCGGTGATCAACGCGGTGAACGCCCTCTTCCATTCGGAGTTCGTCTGGGGGGGCGTGCGATATGTGCTACCCTCTCCGTCGGAATGTCACGTCGTTGGAAGGGAGTCGGAATGACGATGCCGGTGAGAAGCAGGATCAAGCCGGGAAGTTTCCTGAAACAGGCCGCGAAAGCCCTCTGGCAGGATTGGCCGACGTCATCCAACTTCCTCCGCTACCAACTCGCGAAGGAGACGTTCAACCTCCGCCGTCCGGCGCGGGGGAGGGACGGCAGGCCCGATAAGCTTCGCCAGGTGAGCCTGAGGATCACCGACATGTGCAATCTCCGCTGCCACTCGTGCGGCCAGTGGGGGGACAACGGTTATCTTCACGATACGTCGCTGAAGGACCTGAAGAAGAGGGAAGTGCCGGTGGAAACGTATATCGATCTCGTCGATCAGCTCGACGGCGAAGGCGTGCGGCCGGTGTTCTACATCTGGGGTGGAGAACCGATGCTCTACCCGGGCATGATCGATCTTCTCCGGCACATGAGTGAGAAGGGGATGCCCGTCACACTCGTATCGAACGGGACGAAAGTGGCGAAGCACGCGAGGGAACTGGTGGAAACGTGCAAAGTGATCTGGCTCAGTCTCGACGGACCGGACGCGGCGATCCACAACGAGCAGCGTCCCGGCATTTCGAAGAGCCATGACAATTTCCGGGACGTCTTGTCGGCGCTGGAAGCGCTGCACGCCGAGAAGGAGAAGACGGGCCGCGTCTTTCCCGTCATCGCGCCGATCAGCTGCATCACGTCGTTCAACGTCGACTACGCCACCGACATCTACCGTGTGGCGAACCCGTACTCCGACATGCACATCCTCTATCTCACCTGGTGGATCGATCCCGATTCCGCCCGTGAGCACACCGTCGATTTCGAAGAGCGATTCGGTTTCCGTCCGAAGACGCACTACGGCTGGATCGGCACGTGGAAGGATTTCGATCACAGTCTCATCCTGAAGCGATTCGCCGAGATGAAGGAGATCTCGGCGCGCACCGGGCGATGCACGCCGGTGATGATGCCTCACCTCGACACCACGGAGGACGTGAGGCTCTACTACTCCGATCACTCCGCCGATTTCGGCTACAACCAGTGCGTGAGCATTTTCATGTCGATGGAGATCGACAGCAACGGCGATGTCAGCCTCTGCAGGGATTATCACGACTACACGATCGGGAACATCACCACCGACAGGATGATCGATATGTGGAATAACGATAAGGCAAGGAAATTCCGCAGTTCCATCGCCGATCGCGGAGCGATGCCGGTTTGCCGGCGGTGTTGCGGCCTGATGGGGTACTGACGCCCCCCGCCCGGACGGCGAGGGACGCTTTCCCTTCCTATTCCATCTCTACATCGCGCCGAGCAGTTTCATCGTCTTCGACGGGTTGATCAGCTTCACTTCCCGCTCGCCCGCCTTTTTCGAATCGGCGCCCCGCACGATCAGCGCGCGCACCTGCATCGGGTTCAGCCGGGGATTCACGGCGAGAATCTTCGCCGCCAGGTTCGTCACGTTCGGCGATGCCTGAGACGTGCCGCTCATGCGCAGCCGGTGGCAGCCGGGCACGTTGCTCGTCACCTCGAACCCATTTGCGTAGACATCGACCACGCCGAAGCTGGTGAAACCGGTCTCATCGCCCGCTTGGTCGACGGCGCCGATCGACATCAGGTTCGGCAGCCGGATACCACTCGGGACGAATTCGGCGAACTCGACGTCGCTGTCGGCGTTTCCCGCCGACGTGATGAAAAGAATCTAGGGCGCTTCCTCCATCGCCTGCTTGAGTCCGTTCCGGCCGATTTCGAAGATCTTCCGGGCGAGCGCCTTGCGCTCTTCCGGCGTATCGCCGACGCCGTGGGTTTCAAGGTCGCTCTCGACGGAGCCGAGGCTTCCCCCCCAGCTCATGTTCACCAGCCGAACGCCGTTACGACGGAAATACCGCACCGTGTCGAGAAACATGAGCGAGTCCTTCCGCGCCTGTTCCACGGTGGGCGTCTCTCCGATCATCCTGTAGTCGAACGTGAGCCGTGCCGCCATGAGGCGGATATACGGATTGCCGGCCGAGGCGATCCCCGCGACATGGGTGCCGTGGGCGTACGAGCCGTACTTCGAAATCCCCTCGATGAACGATTTCACGTCGTCTTTCGGGAGCGCGGCGATCTTCCTCTTCAATTCGCCTGCTTCCTCGCTGTCGATTCCCGAAGTGATGTCGTCGAGGCCCTTCATCCGCCTTTCGAGGAGATCCCGGTCGCCGCCGACGTCGCCGATCGGGTAGAGGACGCCGGTGGTCCTATCGGAGTGAAGGGTCCAGGCGATCCCGTTCACGTCATCGACGAAACCGTTGCCGTCATCGTCGATGTCGTTTTCCGGCACCTCTTTTCCGTTCCGCCACAGCCGGTCGGGATAGCACTCCACGTCCACTCCCGAATCCCAAATGGCGACCGTCACGTTCGGATACCCTTCGCTGCCGTCGAAGTCGACATTTCTCGCGGTCCAGATGTTCTCCTTCTCCACGTGGTGGGCGTCGAGGTAGGCGGCGTACACCGCGGCGATCGCATCGCGCAGGGGGAGGATGTCGCGAAGCGTGTAGAACGCCCCGATCAGGCGCGAGGCGACGTCACGGCTCACCTTCCCCCCGGTGTCGTCCACCAGCGGCTGAAGCGTCGATTCGATCCCTCCGAGGAGAAGGTTTTCGGTGAGCAATTCCATCATCCCCTTGCTCCGCTTCACCTGGGCTTCCACTGTTTCGTACGGCAGGGCGTTCACCCGCTCTTCGAATTCGCGGCGGAAGACGTCGAGCGTATCCCCGCCGCCCGATCGGAGTGCCGCCACCCACGAGGCTCCCACGAGACCGCTCATCAGCCGGCTCGATTCCTTTTCCTCGAGGGCGCGCGCGGAATCGAGTTCTGCGAGGTAATCGTCGTAGCGCCCCTGGAGAAACGCGATCGTACCGAGAATCGAGTGGAATCCCTTGAGTGTTGTCTTGTCGTCGATCTCCCACTCGGCGAGATCCGCTTCCACGTCGCGGCGCACCTCCGTCGCGAGGGCGAGCACTTTCGCCTCGTCACGGATGAAATCGACCGCCTTTCCCTCGACGGAATAAGTGTGCCGCGGCAGATCGTCCAGCTTTTCGAGGATCTTCTTCTCGCCCGCGACGAGCGGCGCCGCGGTGACCAGAACCACGAACGCGGCGACGAGATACTTTCCGACGCGTCGATATGGGATCATTTTCTTTACTACCTCCGGTTTCGTCTTCAGCGAAGCGGGTTGTCCACGGTCGTTCTTTTCGGGAGCACTCATTATAACGGTTTCCGTTCCGGAAGCGCCTGGAAATCATCCATCCCCGGGTCGTTCCCTTGCGGCGGACCGGTCGATTGGGCTACGTTTTGCTCGGACGACGTCAGCGGGGGGATCGATTGGACAGGAAACGGCTCGAAGAGATTCCGAATCATCCCGGTGTCTACCTGATGCGTGACTCCGACGGCGCCATTCTCTATGTGGGGAAGGCGAACAGCCTTCGCCGGCGGGTGAGGAGCTACTTCGACCGGGAGCACGACTCGCCGCGGCTCCGCGCTCTCGTGAGGAAGATCCGCGGTGTGGAAACGATCCTCGTCGGTTCCGAGAAGGAAGCTCTCCTTCTCGAAAACAACCTGATCAAGGAGCACCAGCCCCGGTACAACGTCCGGTTGAAAGACGACAAGAAATATCCCTTCATCAAGGTCACCCTGGACGATCTCTTTCCGAGGGTGTTCGCCACCCGTCTGGTGGAGAACGACGGCGCCGCCTACTTCGGTCCCTACACCGACGTGAAGGGGATGCGCCGCGTGCTGAAGCTGATCCATCGACTCTTCCCCGTGCGCACGTGCACCTACCGTTTTCCGTCGAAGACGAAGATCCGGCTATGCCTCGATTACCAGATCGGACGGTGTCCGGGGCCGTGCGAGGAGAAGATCGCCCCGGCCGAGTACCGTGCGATGGTCGACCAGATCCTTCTCTTCTTGAAAGGACGAAGCCGAAAGTTGGCGGCCGATCTGAGACTCGAAATGCACCGCGCGTCCAAGGAACGCCGCTACGAGGCGGCCGCCCTCTTCCGGGACCGGTTGACGGCGGTGGAAAAGATGGTGGAAGGGCAAAGAATCACGACGGGGGAGAGGATCGACCGGGACGTGATCGCTATCGCGGGCGACGGGGACGATGCGGTGGCGGTGCTCTTGCGAATCCGGGAAGGGAGGATGGGTGGAAGAGAGGTGTTTCCCCTCGCCACGGGCGCGGAGCGCGACCCGGCGGGTGCCCTGGTGAAGCGGCTCTACGGGGAGACCCTTCCGCCGCCGCGGGAGATTCTCTGCGACCGGGAGGTGGAGGACCGTGAAGCGATCGCCCGGTGGCTCTCGGAGAAGAGGGGGGCCGCCGTCACCCTTGCCGTTCCGAAACGGGGCGCCAAGAAGCGGCTCGTCGACATGGCGCGGGCGAATGCCGAGCACGAGAAGGAAGCGCTCATCATCCGGAAGATGGCGCGGAAGGATGGGACGTGGGAGGGGGTCCGCCTCCTCGGACGGATTCTCGAACTCCCCGTCCTTCCGAGAAGGATCGAGTGTTTCGACATCTACAATCTCGGCGACCGCGACCTCGTCGGGTCGTCGGTCTGCTTCCTCGACGGGTTGCCGGAGAAGAGTCGGTACCGCCGTTACAAGGTGCGGAGCGTCGGGGGCGTGGATGATTTCGCCTCGATGCGCGAGGTGGTGGCCCGCCGGTTCCGCCGTCTCTTGAGGGAGGGGGATGAACTTCCCGATCTCGTGGTGATCGACGGCGGGAAGGGCCACCTCTCGGCGGCGTTGGCCGCCTTCCGTGAAGCGAACATCGTCGACGTGCCGGTCGTCTCCCTCGCGAAGCGCCTCGAAGAGGTTTTTCGTCCCGGTTTCTCGGCGCCCCTTCGCCTGCCGCCCGGGCCGGCGCTCCATCTCCTCCAGAGAGTGCGTGACGAAGCGCACCGGTTCGCCGTCGGCTACCAGCGAAAGAGAAGAGGCGTCTCTACGACCCGCTCGGCGCTCGACGCGATCCCCGGCGTCGGGCCGGCGAGAAAGAAGGCCCTCCTGGCGGCGTTCGGTTCGGCCGCCGCGGTGCGACGCGCCCCGGCCGCCGACCTCGCGGCGGTGCCGGGAATCGGCCCGGCGCTCGCCGAAGAGATCGACAGGCACTTTCGCTCGGCGGAGAGGAAGGAGCGGTCGTGAGCGGGGGACGGCGCGACGGGAGCGCACTTCGGGCGGCCTTGAAGAGCTTCCTCGTCCATCTGAAAACCGAGCGGGGCTTAGCGGCGAATACGATCAAGGCGTACGGACGCGACCTGGAGCAGTACACCGCCTGGCTCGTGTCGCGAGGAGTGGCTCGACCCGACCGGATCGACCGTCCCTTGGTGCGGCGCTTCGCCGATGATCTCGGCGATCTCGGCCTTTCCGCCCGCACCGTTGCACGCCGCTTCTCATCGGTCCGCATGTTTCACCGCTACCTCGCCGCGGAAGAAGGGGTTGCTGGGGACCCGACATCGGTACTCCTCGCGCCGCGCCTCCCGCTGCGACTTCCCCACGCCCTTTCGCTCTTCGATGTGGAGAAACTGATCGAGTCGACCCTTCCCGAGATCCCACTCGGTCTCCGGGATCGGGCGATGTTCGAATTCCTCTACGCCACCGGTCTACGTGTTTCCGAGCTCGTCCGGTTCCCCATCCGCGGCCTCTCGTTCGACGAGCGTCTCGCCCGCTGCATAGGCAAAGGGGGGAAGGAGAGGATCGTTCCCGTGGGGAAGGCGGCGCTCGGCGCCGTCCGATTCTACCTCGAGCGGTCGAGACCGCTTCTCGTACGCCGGCAGACCGGGGAGGAACTCTTCCTCAACTATCGCGGCGGCGGTCTCACGCGGACCGGTTTCTGGAAAATCCTGAAGAAGCGCGCCGCCGAGGCGGAGATCACAGCCCATCTTTCGCCCCACACCCTCCGCCATTCCTTCGCCACCCACCTCCTCGAGGGGGGAGCGAACCTGAGGGACGTGCAGGAGATGCTCGGCCACAGCGATCTGTCCACCACCCAGATCTACACGACGGTGGACACCGCCCACATGAAAGAAGTGCACCGTTCCTGCCACCCCCGCGCCTGACGCGACGGGGCACCTTTTTATGGCGTCCGGTCGGGCCGTATGCTTAAATGAGATCCACGGGAGGGAGTTACGGCGATGGTCCAGGCGGTCCAGGAGATCCCGGCGACGGGGTACCGCATCAAGCTGGAGAGTTTCGAGGGACCTCTCGATCTTCTCCTCTACCTGATCAAGCGGGATGAAGTCGATATCTATGATATCCCGATCGCCCGGGTGACGGAGCAGTATCTCGACCATATCCGCATGATGGAGGTCCTTGATCTCGACGTGGCGGGGGAGTTTCTCCTCATGGCCGCCACGCTGATGCGCATCAAGTCGAGGATGCTCCTTCCGAGACAGCTCGACGAAGAAGAGGAGGACGAAGGCGATCCGAGGGAGGAGTTGGTTCAACGACTCCTCGAATACAGACGCTTCAAGGGAGTCGCCGAAAAGCTGAAGAACCGCGCCGCGACGCGGGCGATGAAGATCGGCCGCGTCGCGCCCGAGGAGGACGGTCTGCCCGAGGAGGAGCCGGAGCTGCTCATCCCCGTCGACCTGGTCGGACTCCTCCGGACGTTCAGCGGTCTCATCGAGCGTGCCCCCCGCATCGAGCCGTACGAGGTGATCCTCGACGAGTACAGCCTGGAAGAGAGGACGGAGTTCATCCTCGAACGGCTCGAGCAGGAGGAGCGCGTCGAATTCGGTTTGCTCTTCAAGGAAAATGCGAAGAAATCCGAGATTGTCGTCACCTTCGTGGCGCTTCTCGAACTGCTGCGGCTTCAGAAAATCACTCTCAGCCAGGCGGGCTCTTTCGGACGGATCTGGATCCGCCGGCGGGAGGAGGGAAATGGAAACGAAACCGGAAACGCCGATCGGGGGGGAGAACTCCCTGCCGGGGGAGAACCGGCCGGCCCCGATCGACTCGGCCGAGGAGACTCCGGCGGAAGCGCCGTCCGACGGCAGCGGGGAACGGCCGCGCGATGACGGCGGCGAGGACGCCGGTCCGGAACTGAAAAGGATCGTCGAGGCGCTTCTCTTCGCCTCCGACGAACCGTTGACGATCCGGCAGATCCGCCGGATCGTCAGGGGGAAGACTCCGGGCGAGATCCGCAGGGAACTGAACGAACTTCGGGAGGAATACGACAGGGAAGAGCGGAGTTTCCGTCTCGTCGAGATCGAGAACGGGTACCAAATTCTCACGGAGGTCGAGTTCTTCCCGTTCATCCGGAAACTGAGAAACGACATTCGCACCGTGCGCCTCTCGCGCGCCGCGCTCGAGACGCTCGCCATTGTGGCGTACAAGCAGCCGGTGACCCGTGCCGAGATCGAGCAGATCCGCGGTGTCGATGCGGGAGGTGTGCTGCGGACGCTTCTCGACAGGGGGCTCGCCACGATCCGCGGAAGGGGAGAGGGGGTGGGCCATCCCCTCCTCTACGGGACGAGTGATTTCTTCCTGAACCATTTCGGCCTGCGCGACCTGGACGAACTGCCCCGCATCGAGGAACTCTCCGAGCTGATGCGTTCGAGGGAGATGGACGAAGTGCGCGCCGAGGTGGAGGAGCGTCTCGGCCCGGAGGAGAAGGACGATCCGGACGACGGGATCACGAAAGACGGGTGCGCCGTCGAACCGGCCGACACGAGCGGTGGACCGGAGGAGGACGGGTGCCCGGCGGGGGAGGAGATTTCCCCGGACGCGGACGAGGGACTCGAGTCGATCGCCGGCGGGAACGAGAGTTCCCTTGGGTGAAGAGATACGAATCAACCGTTTTCTCGCCTCCGCCGGACTCGGTTCGCGGCGGAAAGTGGAGTCGCTCATCCTTCAGGGGAAGGTGACGATCAACGGCCAACTCGTGCGCGATCTATCCGCTCGCGTCGACCCGCAGAGGGACAGGGTCCGCGTCGGAGCGCGCGTCGTGCGCGTCGACCGGAAGGTCGTCTACGTGATCCTTCACAAGCCGCCCGACTACCTGACTACGGCGAGCGACCCGGGCAGGCGGAGAACGGTGTACGATCTGCTGAGGGGAGTCCCATCCCAGGTTTTCCCGGTGGGGAGGCTCGATCGGATGAGCGAGGGACTGCTCCTGTTCACCAACGACGGTCCCTTGGCGTACAGGCTCGCCCATCCGAGTTACGGCATCCACCGGGTCTACCGTCTCCGCGTGAGGGGCACCCTGTCGGAGGACCAGGTGAACCGCTTCCGAAGGGGGATCCTCATCGGGAAGAAGATGATCCGGCCGAAGGAGGTCCGCGTGGTGCACCGGGGCGCGAAATCGACCTCCCTCGAGGTCGTGCTCGTGGAGGGACGGAACCGGGAGATCCGCCGGATCTGCGCCGCCCTCGACCTGGCGGTGGAGCGGCTGCGGAGAATCCGGTTCGGTCCGATCAGCCTCCGCGGCGTCCCGGTGGGAAGCTGGCGGTATCTCAGGGAGAAGGAAGTGGATGCCCTGAAGAAGTCGGTCCGTTTAGGAGTATAGAAAACTCATGATCATTCATCTGAAGGCGAACGTCACCGAGGGACAGAGGAAGCGTCTCACCCGGAAGCTCGCCCTTCTCGGCGCCGCGATCTACTATTCTCCCGGCACCGGCGACCGGCTTCTCGCGGCGATCGGCGAGCCGTCGCGCATGGCGCAGGCCGACCCGGGGAAACTGCCCGGCGTCGAGCGGGTCGTGGAGATCGCCACGCCGTACAAGCTGGCGAACCGGGAATTCCGCCCCGAGAACGCCACCCTTCGTGTGGGTCCACTCTCCTTCGGGGGAAAGAAGATACCGGTCATCGCCGGACCGTGTTCGGTGGAGAACCGCACCGACCTCCTCGCTCTCGCCCGGATCGTCCGGAAGGCGGGCGCCACGCTCCTGCGCGGCGGGGCGTTCAAGCCGCGCACCTCTCCCTACAGCTTCCAGGGACTCGGTGAGGAGGGCCTCGCGATCCTGGCCGAGGCGCGCGATGAGACCGGCCTTCTCATCGTTACCGAGGTGATGGACACACGGGACGTCGATCTCGTCTGTCGTTATGCCGATGTTCTCCAGGTGGGCGCGCGGAATATTCAAAATTTCAACCTTCTCAAGGAGGTGGGAAAGGCGGGCAAGCCGGTTCTCCTCAAGCGGGGAATGATGACGAAGGTGACCGAGTACCTCATGTCGGCGGAGTACATCCTCTCCAACGGCAACTACGACGTCATCCTCTGTGAAAGGGGGATCCGCGGCTTCGATCCCGCCACGAGGAACACCCTCGACCTCACCGCCATTCCGCTGATCCACCACTTGAGCCATCTGCCGATCATCGCCGACCCTTCTCACGGCACGGGGCACTGGCGGTGGGTCTCTCCCATGGCGCGGGCGGCGGTGGCGGCGGGCGCCGACGGGCTCATGCTCGAGGTACACGAGCAGCCCGACGAGGCGTTCTCCGACGGCGACCAGTCTCTTCTGCCCGAGAGATTCCGTTCCCTTATGAAAGAACTGAAGCCGATCGCCTCGACCATCGGCAGGCAGATCTGAGCGATGACTTCCACCATCGATTATCGGATCTTTCCCGGCCGCGCTCCGGAAGGAACGGTGACGATTCCCGGCGACAAGTCGGTCACCCACCGGGCGTTCCTCCTCGGCGCGCTCGCCTCGGGGGATACGGTGATCGCCGGCGCGAACCGGGGGGACGACTGCCTCCGTACCGCCGCGGCGTTACGTGCACTCGGTGTTGTCATCGACGATGACGGCGAACGGTTCGTCGTCCACGGGGCGGCGGGGCGGTTCGCCCCCGCTCCGCGCGACATCGACATGGGCAACTCCGGAACGGGGGCGCGGCTCCTTTCGGGACTCGTCGCCGGCCAACCTTTTCCCACCACCCTCGACGGCGATGCCTCTCTCCGGGAGCGTCCTATGGGGCGGGTGGTCCGTCCCCTCCGGCTGATGGGCGCGGTGATCGACGGTCGGAGGGACGGTTCGCTCCTGCCGCTCACCATTCGGGGCGGCGATCTGCGGGGAATCCGATACGAAACGAAGGTCGCTTCCGCCCAGGTGAAGTCGGCGATTCTTCTCGCCGGCCTGTTCGCCGACGGCGTCACCGAGGTGGTGGAGCCCGCCCTCTCGCGCGATCACACCGAGAAGATGATCGTTTACCTCGGTGGCCCCCTCGAAAGGACCGGAGACGCGGTTCGCGTTACCGGCGGTGCGTCGCTGAAAGGAGCGCCCATCGACGTGGGGGGGGATCCATCGTCCGCGGCGTTCCTCATCGTGGCGGGGCTGATCGTTCCGGGGGGGAAAGTGACGGTGGAAGGGATCCTCGACAACCCGACGCGAACCGCCTATCTCGATGTCCTCGAGGAGATGGGCGGGAAGATCACCCGGGAGGCGATCGCCGGCGACGGTCCCGAGCCGGCGATGCGGGTCACCGCCGAGGAGAGCGATCTGAAAGCGATCGATCTGGGAGGAGACCGGATCCCCGCGTTGATCGACGAGATCCCCGTGCTCGCCGTGGCGGGCTCTCGCGCGAAAGGGGCGTTTCGCGTGCGAGACGCATCGGAGCTTCGCGTGAAGGAGAGCGACCGGATCACCGCCACCGTCCGCTTCCTGTCCGCCTTCGGTGTCGACATCCGCGAGGAGGAGGACGGCTTCGTCATCGGCGGGAATTATCGAAAGGGACCGTTCAAGGGGGCGAAGGTGTCGAGCGGCGGCGACCACAGGATCGCCATGGCGGCGGTGGTGGCGGCACTCGCCGCGAAAGGGAAGAGCGTCGTCTCCGACGTGGCATGCGTCGCCACTTCGTTTCCCCTTTTCCTGCCTCTCCTCGGGCGGCTCGGTCTCGAGGGCGCCGTCACGGAGAAGGGACGGTAGCGGTGGACTTGGTGATCACTATCGACGGGCCGGCCGGGGCGGGGAAGACCACCACCGCCCGCGGCGTCGCCGCGGCGCTCGGTTATCGCTATCTTGACACGGGGGCGCTCTACCGCGGCCTCGCCCTCGCCGCGTTGCGCGCCGGAGCGGGCGACGCCGGTTCTCCCGCCGCCCTCGCCGCGGTTCGCGCCGTCCGGATGGAACCGTACTGGGAAGGGGATGGCATGGGAATCCGCCTCGACGGGGAGGATGTGACCGGCGCGATCCGCGCGGAGGAAGTGACCCGTCTCGTGTCGCCCCTCTCGGCGATTCCGGCGGTGCGGGAAATCCTGCTCCCCGTTCAGCGGAAAGAGGGTGAACACGGCCGTCTCGTGGCGGACGGGCGGGACACGGGATCGGTCATCTTTCCCGATGCCCGTCTGAAAGTCTTCCTCACCGCCGATCTGGAGGAGCGTGCGAGAAGACGGAGCCTCGAGCTGGCCGCCTCCGGCATCGTGCGCAACCACGCCGAGGTGAGACGGGAGATCGAGGAGCGGGATCGCCGCGACTCGAGCCGTTCCCTCGCGCCGCTCATCTTTCCTGAAGGGGGCGTGGAAGTGGATACCACCGGGATGACGATCCGTGAGCAGATCGATGCGATTGTCGCCCTCGCGAGAGAGAGGGGTGCGTGAGCGGCCTCTATCGATTCAGCTGGACCGTTCTCCGGTTGCTCGCGCGGATCCTTTTCGGGTATCGCGTCCACGGCGACGGCAAGATCCCGCCGCGTGGCGCCTTCATCCTGGCGTCGAACCATGTCTCGTACGCCGACCCGATCGTCGCCGGCCTCGGCGTTCGACGGGAACTCCACTTCCTCGCGAAGCGGGAGCTGTTCGCCATGCCGGTGATCCGCTGGTGGATCCGCCGGCACCACGCGATTCCCGTGAAACGGGGAGGAGTGGAGCGTTCCACGCTCCGCTTGGTGGCTTCGGTGCTCGCCGGCGGAGGGGCGCTGCTCCTCTTCCCCGAGGGGACGCGCTCGAGGGACGGCACGGTGGGCGCCCCCCAGCCCGGCGTCGGGATGATCGCCTCGAGAAACGCCGTCCCGATCTACCCGGTCTACGTTCGGGGGACCCGCGGGATCCTCCGTTCCCTCCTCCACAGGGGGCGGCTCGCCACGTTCATTGGCGAGTCGATCGATCCCGCCGGCTTCACCGGCGCCGACCGGAAGGAACTCTACCAGGCGATCGCCGTCGCCGTGGCGGACCGTGTCCGGAAGATGAGGGAACGCCACGAAGGATGATCCGGCCGGGGAAGGGTCGGCCCCCGGTTTCCTCTCCACTATTTTTCGGTTGTAATCCCACCTCGTTCTTCCCTATTATGTAAGTTCGCGCTTTATGCGCGGCACGCCCTTTTCGAGGGCGAATCTTCGGGTTAAGGAGGATCAGGAGCAGCATGGAGGAATCGAACAGGGAAGAGGTCCGCGAAGAGACGCCGGCCGTGACGGAAACGACGGGCGAAAGCGCCCCGGCCGGGGAGGCCCCTTCCGCGAAAGTGGAGACGGAAAAGCCGGTGAAGAAACCGCGGATCCGTCTCGTCAACGTGGACGAGGACGAGGAGGAGAACAAGGAACAGATCCAGGACATGCTCGATCTCTACGAGGAATCGATGAAGGAGATCGAGGAGGGCCAGGTCGTTCCGGGAACGGTGCTCAGGGTCGGTGAGAACGAGGTTCTCGTCGACGTGGGATTCAAATCGGAAGGGGTGATCCCTCTCCATGAATTCCCCGAGCCGGTGAATATCCAGGTGGGCGAGAAGATCGACGTCTATCTCGAGCGGCTGGAGAACCAGGACGGCCTCGTGGTGCTTTCGAAGCAGCGCGCCGACTTCCTGAAGGTGTGGGGCGAAATCAAGGACGCCTACGACAGCGGCAACGTGGTGAACGGATGCGTCACCCGCCGGATCAAGGGAGGCCTCGTGGTCGACCTCTTCGGCGTGGAGGCGTTTCTTCCCGGGTCGCAGGTCGCTCTTCGCCAGGTTCCCAATCTCGACGATTTGATCGGGGAAACTTTCCCATTCAAAATTATCAAGCTGAACAAGCGGCGCAGGAACATCGTCGTCTCCCGCCGCGTGGTTCTCGAGGAAGAGCGGAACGAGAAGAAGCAGGCGCTTATCAAGGAATTGGAGAAAGGCCAGATCCGCGAGGGTGTTGTGAAGAACATCACCGACTTCGGCGCTTTCGTCGATCTCGGAGGAATCGACGGGCTTCTTCATATCACCGATATGTCGTGGGGACGGATCGGACATCCTTCCGAGGTGGTCACCATCGGGAGCACGATCAAGATCAAGATTCTCGAGTTCGACCGGGAAAGGGAAAGGATCTCCCTCGGTCTCAAGCAGATGACACCCTACCCGTGGGAGGACGTGGAGGAACGCTACCCGGTAAACACCCGCGTCAAGGGACGGGTCGTCTCGATCACCGATTACGGCGCCTTCGTGGAGCTGGAGAAGGGGATCGAAGGGCTGATCCATGTCTCGGAGATGTCGTGGACGAAACATATCCGCCATCCCTCGAAGCTCCTGTCGGTGAACGACGAGGTCGAGGCGATGGTGCTCAAGGTGGACCGGGAGAACGAGAAGATCTCCCTCGGCCTGAAACAGACCGAGCCCGATCCGTGGCTTTCCATCGATCAGCGTTACCCGGTCGGTTCCAAGTTCACCGGGAAGGTGAGAAACCTGACGAATTTCGGAGCCTTCGTCGAGCTCGAGGAGGGGATCGACGGGCTCGTTCATATCTCCGACATGTCGTGGACGAAGAGGATCAAGCACGCCAACGAAGTGGTCAAGAAGGGCGACGACGTGGAAGTGATGGTGCTCAACATCGACAAGGAGAACCGCCGGATCTCTCTCGGCCTCAAGCAGGTGCAGAACGATCCGTGGGAAACCCTCGCCCATACGATCCCCGAGGGGACCGCACTCGAAGGAGAGGTCATCAAGGTCGTCGACAGGGGTGTTGTGGTCGACGTGGGAGACGATCTGGAGGGGTTCGTTCCCCTCAACCAGGTGACCGACGAGCTGGCGCGGAATAACTATGCCGCCCTCCAGCCGGGAACGAAGCTCTCGCTGCGCGTCGTGAGGATCGATCCGCAGAATCGGCGGATCGTACTCTCGGTGAAGGCGTTCTACGAGCAGGAGGAGGAGGACGAGGTCGCCCAGTATCACCGCCGCACGTCGGACAGCGGCAAGATCGCCCTTTCGGACATGGTCGACCTTTCGAAGGCGGTTTCTTCCGCGGCGGGAGAGACGGCGGACGAGGCGGACGGGTCGGAAAAGGATGGCGACGACGGGGAGAGCGAATCGTCTTGACCCGCGCCCGGCGATCGATATAATGCCGGCGGCGCGCGAAGACCGCCGGGAGAACGGGCGATTAGCTCAGCTGGTTAGAGTGCTTGCTCGACACGCAAGAAGTCACTGGTTCAAGTCCAGTATCGCCCACCATATGAGGGGACAACTGTCGAAAGGGGGCCTCCGAGCCCGGAGGCCCCGCTGTCCCCGTTTCTTTTTTTCAGGCGTGTCGGGAGAATGCGCTTTCCCGCAGCCCGGAGTGCGTTGATGGTCCTTCCCGAGGAAACCGAAGAGAGCCGGTACGAGAGGTACCGCCATTCGGCGTCGCACCTGATGGCATCCGCCATCCAGGAGCTGTGGCCCGACACGATGTTCGCCATCGGACCTCCGACGCGGCTCGGGGAGAAGTACGGGGGCGTCGGTTTCTACTACGATCTCGACATGGAGCACAAGCTCACCCCCGAAGATCTTCCCCGCATCGAAAAGGTGATGCGCCGTTTCGTGAAGGAGGCCCAGCCCTTCTCGATGGAGGAGATCGACAGGGAAGAAGCGATCCGCTTCTTCCGGAAAAAGGGACAGCCGTACAAGGTGGAGCTGATCGAATCGTTCCCTGAAGGGGAGAAACTCACTCTCTATAAGCATGGCGATTTCGTCGACCTTTGCCGCGGTCCCCACATGGAATCGACCGCCGCCATCCGGTCGTTCAAGCTTCTTTCCCTCGCCGGCGCCTACTGGAGGGGGGACGAGAAGAAGAAGATGCTCCAGCGGATCTACGGTGTGGCGTTCTACTCCGACGACGAACTCGATGCGTATCTCGATCTTCTCGAGGAAGCGCGGAAGAGGGATCACCGCCGCCTCGGCCGCGAACTCGATCTGTTCTCCACCGACGAAGCGTACGGTCCGGGACTGATCTTCTGGCATCCGAAGGGAGCGCGCATCCGGAACGAGATGGAGCGGTTCTGGTACGACGAACACTTCGCCAATGGGTACGATGTCCTCTACACGCCCCACGTCGCCAAGGAACATCTCTGGGAGACGTCGGGCCACATGGAGTTCTACGGGGACCGTCTCTTCGCGCCGATGCAGATCGACGATCTGAACTACCGGTTGAAACCGATGAACTGTCCGTTTCACATACATGTCTACAAGTCGAGGTTGAGGAGCTACCGCGATCTGCCGATCCGCTGGGCGGAACTCGGCACGGTCTACCGTTACGAGCAATCGGGAGAACTTCACGGGCTGAAGAGGGTGCGCGGCTTTACCCAGGATGACGCCCATCTCTTCTGTGCGCCCGAGGACCTGCGCGACGAGATCGAGGAGGTTCTGCGGTTCACGCTTCACATGCTCCGGACCTTCGGGTTCATCGAGTTCGAGGTCTTCCTCTCGACGCGCCCGGAGAAATCGGTGGGCGGCGATGAAGCGTGGGAGCGTTCCACCGAAGCGCTCCGCGAGGCGCTCGAAAACTCGAGACTCCCGTACGAGATCGATCCGGGCGAAGGGGTGTTCTACGGTCCGAAAATCGACATCAAGATCCGGGACAGTCTCGGCCGGGCATGGCAGTGTTCCACCATCCAGGTCGATTTCAACCTCCCCGACCGGTTCGGTATCGCCTACCGCGGATCGGACGGGAAGGATCACCAGCCGATCATGATCCATCGCGCGCTGCTCGGCAGTTTCGAGCGCTTCTTCGCCTGTCTGGTGGAACATTACGCCGGCGCCTTTCCCGTGTGGCTCGCGCCGGAGCAGGCGCGACTCCTCCCGGTGACGGAGAAGCAGAACGATTACGCGGCCGACGTGGCGGCGAAGATGAGGGGCAGGGGGATCCGTGCCGGCGTCGATCATTCGGGAGAGAAGCTCGGCTTCAAGATCCGCAAGGCCCGGGAGGAACGGATACCGTTTCTGCTCACCGTCGGCGGCAGAGAAGCGGAAGGGGGCACCCTCTCCGTCCGGAGCCGCGCGCGGGGCGACGAAGGGGTGATTTCCGTGGAGGAAACCATTGAAAGGATTCGGGGCGACATCGATCGGAAAGTGACCGATCTCGTTCCGGAGGAGGTGAAGCAATCAAAGAGAAAGAAGTAAGGGTCAACCGGAAGATCCGGGTTCCCCAGGTGAGGGTGGTGGACGAGGATGGAGAGATGGTCGGTATTCTCGCCACCCACGAGGCGATGGCGCTCGCCGAGGAGAAGGGACTCGATCTTGTGGAGGTGGCGACCAACTCGAAGCCTCCGGTGTGCCGCATCATGGATTATGGAAAGTTCAAGTATGAGCAATCGAAGCGGGCAAAGAAAGCGAAGCAGAAGCAGCACGTCACCCATCTGAAGGAAGTCAAGCTGCGCCCGAAGATCGAAAAGCACGACTACCAGTTCAAGCTTCGCAACGCGATCCGGTTCCTCGAAGGGAGGGACAAGGTGAAGGTCACCGTGATCTTCCGGGGAAGGGAGCTGGCGCACATCGATCTCGGCCGGAAGATCCTCGACGGCTTTGTCGCCGACCTCACCGATGTGGCGAACGTGGAAGTGCCGCCGAAGATGGAAGGGCGCAACATGTCGCTCGTGCTTTCGCCGAAACCGGTGAAGGTGGAAAAGCAGCCGAAGGCGGCGGATGGAGAAAAAAAGGCCGATCCCGCCGGGCGGGAAGTGACGGCCGACGAGAGGGAATAAGCAGGACGGCCCACGGGCCGGGTCAGAGGAGATCGTACCATGCCGAGAGCGAAAAGCGGGCCTCCCGGGTCGAGGAGGCACAGGAAAGTACTGAAGCGCGCCCGGGGATACCGGGGAAGCCGGGGGAAGCTCTTCCGCACGGCTTCCACGTCGGTGATCAAGGGTCTGCAGCATGCCTATGTCGGGCGGAAGCTGAAGAAGCAGCAATACCGGGCGCTGTGGATCATCCGAATCGGTGCCGCGGCGCGGCTGAACGGCATGTCGTACAGCCGTTTCATGAACGGCCTGAAGAGGGCGAACGTCGAGTTGAACCGGAAAGTGCTCGCCCACATGGCGGTTCACGAAGAAGACGCCTTCCGGGAACTCGTCGAGGTGGCCCGGAACGCGGGGTAAGAAAACACTTCTGCCTCCGTCGCCACATATGCTAGTTTGACAAGAAATAAGGTCGCTTACCTCATGCGGTTTCCGAGGAGGGAAGCCGCCCGGCCCGGGACGGGCATGGGGGACCGCCGAAATGTGCAACCTCGACTTCGAATCGCTCGACAGGCAGATCGCCTCGGTTCGCACCCGGATGGAGCAGATAGGACGGGAGCGGGAGGAATGGAACGCCGAGAGGCGGCGCTTCGAGGAGAGGGTGCGTGCCTTGGAGGAGGAGATCGCCCGCCTCGCCGAATCGGAAGAGCGGTATCGCGCCCTCCTCAACGAGAACGAGCAGTACAGGAAGAGCCAGAGGATCGTCCGCGAGCAGGTCGTCAAGATGCTGCAGAGGATCGATACGTTCGCGCGGCCGTGACGGTTCTTCCGTTTACATAGATCGGGACCGTGTATTCTCCCGGACCGGGCGTCGTCGGGAATCGAGTCGCCCGGGGGACCGGCAGTCAGAGATCATTCGTTTGCGAGGACCACTTGGATACACCCAGGGAAAGCGCAAAAGTCACTATATTCGGGAATGACTACCACATCCAGGCAAGCGAGAATCCCGAGTACATCGAAAAGATCGCCCGTTACGTGGACGGGAAGATGCGCGAACTTCAGGGGCGCAGCACCGTCTCGTCGTCCACGAAGATCGCCATCCTGGTGGCCATGAACATTGCCGACGAACTCCACAGGGAGCGGCGCCACCGTACCGGATGGCAGGAACAACTGGACGAGAAGACGGCTGAGCTGGCCAGGATCCTCGAAGAGGCCGGCGGCGACTGATCCTCCCCGCGCGAGCGGGATTCGGACTGACATCGGATACCCCCCCTTCGCCCTGTCCGGGCGATAATCCGACCCCCGCGTCGCGGATGCCGGATTATCGGTATCGGCAGGGCTTCTTGCTTTGTTGCTGATTCGACCGCCCGGCCCCGGCCGCGGCGGCTCGGGATTCACATAGAGGGGAGCGATCCCCACGGGAGGAATGCAGATGGCTCTCTCTTGGACGGAATTGCTGATTCCGATCATCCTGGGCGTTTTCGTTCTCATCGTTCTGTGGCTTCTCCTGGCGCGCGCCGGGAGGGGACGCGTCCGTTCGGCGAAGAACGTGGCCACCCGGATCATAGAAGAAGCGAAGAAGGAAGCGGAGACACGCAAGAAGGAAGCGATCCTCGAGGCGAAGGAGGAATGGTACAAGGCGAAGGAGAAGTTCGACAGGGATACCGATTCGAAGCGGAAAGAACTCCAGAAGTTGGAGAAGCGGATCGCCGATAAGGAGGCAAGCCTGAACCGCCGGGTCGATCTTCTCGATAAGAAGGATTTGGAGGCGAAGAAGAAGGAGACGGAACTCGCCCGGCAGACGGAGCGGGTCCGCGCCGAGAGGGAGGAGCTGAAGCGCACGTTGGAGCGGGAGAACCAGCGGCTCGAGAGGATCGCCGGTATGTCCCAGGAGGAGGCGAAGCAGGTCCTCATCAGCAACCTGGAGGAAGAAGCGCGCCACGAGGCGTCGAAGCAGCTCCTCCTCATCCGGGATGAGACGAAGAGAAGGGCGGAGAAGGAGGCGCAGCGGATCGTCACCATGGCGATTCAGCGTTGCGCCGCCGACCATTCCGCCGAAACCACCGTGTCGGTGGTGACGCTCCAAAACGACGACATGAAGGGGAGGATCATCGGCAGGGAGGGGAGAAATATCCGCGCCTTCGAGGCGGCCACGGGGATCGACGTGATCATCGACGATACGCCGGGCGCCGTCGTCCTTTCCGGTTTCGACCCGGTGCGGCGGGAAGTAGCGCGCGCCAGCTTGGAGAGGCTCATTTCCGACGGGCGGATCCATCCCGGTCGGATCGAGGAACTCGTCGCGAAGTCGGCGAAGGAGAGGGACGAGAAGATCCAGGAGATCGGCGAACAGACCACCCTCGAAATGGGGATCGTCGGCCTCAACGCGCGGCTCGTCAAGCTCCTCGGGAGGCTCCACTACAGGACGTCGTACGGACAGAACGTGCTGCAGCATTCGAAGGAGGTCGGTTGGCTCTGTGGGATCATGGCGGCGGAGCTGCACATCGACAACGTGGTGGCGAAGCGCGCCGGACTGCTGCACGACATCGGCAAGGCGCTCACCCACGAAGTCGAGGGGATTCACTCCCTCATCGGCGGCGACGTTGCGGAGAAGTGCGGAGAGCACGCCGTGGTGGTGAATGCCATACGGGCGCATCACGAGGATGTGGAGGCGACCACCCTCATTGCGCCGCTCGTTCAGGCCGCGGACGCGATTTCCGGCGCCCGTCCCGGCGCACGTGGGGAGACGCTCGAGACGTACATCCAGCGGCTCGAGAGGCTCGAGAACATCGCCCGCTCCTTCAAGGGGGTGGAAAAGGTTTATGCCATCCAGGCGGGCCGGGAGATCCGGATCATGGTGGAGGGGGGGGCGGTGAACGACGCGCAGTCGGTGACGTTGTCGACCGCCATCGCGAGGAAGATCGAGAAGGATCTCGAGTATCCCGGTCAGATCAAGGTGACCGTGATTCGCGAGACGCGGGCGGTGGAGTATGCCCGATAAAGAGACCGGACCGCGCGGTGTGAAAATCGACGGGAGAGGTATCGCCCGGGCGATGGAGGAGGAGGTCGCCGCGGAGGTGGGCCGTCTCGCTGAGCGGGGCGTCGTTCCCCGCCTCGTTTCGGTCGCCGTGGACGACGACGACCGGTCGTTCGAATCGTACAGCCGCTCCCGGGAGAGGGCGTGCGAACGTGTGGGCATCGAAACCGACTCGGTGAAAGTTCCTCTCATGGACGCGGAGCGTTCGCTCGGCCGGGAGCTGGCGAAACTCTCGGCGGACCCGGCGGTTCACGGCGTCCTGCTGAAACTCCCCCTCCCTTCCGGCGTGAGCGAGGCGGGCGTCTTCTCCCATCTCCATCCCGGAAAGGATGTGGAAGGGGTCCATCCGCGCAACGCCGGTCTTCTCGCCCTGGGGAGACCCCGCTTTGTCCCGTGTACCGCCGCGGCGGTGATGGCGATCCTCCGGCGCGAGGATCTCCCCCTCGAGGGGAGACACGTGGTGGTTCTCGGGCGAAGCCGTGTGGTCGGCGCGCCCCTTACGACGATGCTTCTCGACAAGCGCACCGGGGGGAACGGCACCGTCACGGTATGTCATTCCCGCACGAGAAACCTTCCCCAGATGGTGGCCCAGGCGGAAGTGCTCATCGCGGCGGTCGGCCGCCCGGAGTACGTGAAAGGGGAGTGGATTCGTCCGGGTGCGGTGGTGATCGACGTCGGAGTCCACTGGCTCGCCGACTCTTCCCTTCCGAAGGGGGGAAAACTCGTCGGAGACGTTCATTTCGAAAGCGCGTCTCGTGTGGCGTCGAGGATCACGCCGGTGCCCGGCGGCGTGGGGCCGGTCACCACGGCGATTCTCCTGCGGGCGACCGTGCGGGCCGCCGCACGGGCGGAGGACTGAATGGCTGCGCGGGTCCCTTCGGCGGGCCGCTTTGCCGGGAAGATCTGGACCGTCGCCGAACTCACTTCGCACGTGAAAGGGATTCTTGAGCGCTCGGTTCCCCCGCTGTGGGTGGAAGGGGAAATCTCGAATTTCGTTCACCATTCTTCAAAGCATATGTATTTCTCGCTGAAAGATGATCGTGCCCAGCTGAGGTGCGTCTTTTTCCGCGGAAGGAACCGCCTGCTCCGTTTCACCCCCGAGAACGGCATGAAGGTGCGCGCCAGGGGCGAGATGACGGTGTACGAGAGGAGCGGCCAGTACCAGCTCCTCGTGTCGCGTCTCGAGCCGGCGGGCGAGGGGGAACTGGAACTCGCCTTCCGCGCTCTCGTGGAGCGACTCGAAAAGGAAGGGCTCTTCCGGCTGGAGGGGAAGAAGGAACTTCCCCTTTTTCCCCGGACCGTCGGTATCGTCACCTCTCCCACGGGCGCGGCGATCCACGATATGATCCGAACGCTTTCCGCCCGGTTCCCCGTCGACGTGCTTCTCTATCCCGTGCGTGTTCAGGGGGAGGGCGCCGCCGGGGAAATCGCCTCGGCGGTCCGGCGTTTCAATGAACTCGACCTCGCCGACGTGCTGATCGTCGGTCGTGGTGGGGGCTCTCTCGAGGATCTGTGGGCGTTCAACGAGGAGGTGGTGGCGCGGGCGATTCACGACTCGGACATACCGATCATCTCCGCCGTGGGTCACGAAGTGGACGTCACCGTTTCGGACATGGCGGCCGACTGGCGTGCGGCGACGCCGACGGCGGCGGCGGAAAGGGTCGTGCCCGCGAGAAACGAAGTCGTCGAGACGCTCGCGCTCCTGCACGGCAGGCTCTCCAGAAAGATGCTCGATCTGTTAAGATTCTGGAAGGAGAGGCTCCGCCGCCACGCCGAGGGGCGCGCCCTCGGCCGGCCGCTCGCCGGGCTTCGCGAAGAAGCGCAGCGTCTCGACGATCTTTCGCGCCGTCTCGAAAGGGCGCTCGCGCGAGTGGAGGAACGGATGACGGAGAAATTGCGCGCCGCCGCGGGAAAACTCGCCGCCCTTGATCCGATGGCGGTGCTCGAAAGGGGGTACAGCATCTGCCGCACCGTGGGGGGGGAAACGGTGACCGATGCGTCGGCTCTCTCGCCGGGAGACGGCGTGCGGATCATTTTCCGGCGGGGAAGCGCGGGTGCGCGCATCGAAGAGACGAAGCCCGGCGGTGAAGGAGAGATACGTTGAGCGCCAAGGAGAAGTTCGACTGGGCGAAGAGCATGGAACGGATCGAGGAGATCGTGAAGAAGCTGGAGGAGGGGAGCGGGGGGCTCGACGAATCGATCTCCCTTTTCGAAGAGGGAACGAAACTCGTTCGATCGTGCCAGGAGGAACTCGCCCGCGCGGAGGTGCGCGTCAAGAAGCTGATCGACGGCGGGGATCACGTGGAAGAAGACCTCTTCGGCGTCCCGGCGGAGGGAGAAGAAGGGTGAACGACCGGCTGCCCCCTTCGTTGGCGTCGTACGGCGCGAGGGTGGAGGAGGCGCTTCGCAGGCGTTTTCCTCCCCGCGGGGACGACGACTCCGCCGTGGCGCGCGCGATGGCCTATTCCCTTCACGCCGGTGGAAAGAGGATCCGCCCGATCCTCTGCCTGCTCGCCTGCGAGGCGACGGGGGGAGACGTCGAGGCGCTCGAACCGGTGGCCGTCTCCATCGAGATGATCCATACGTACTCGCTGATCCATGACGATCTCCCCTGCATGGACGATGACGATCTGAGGCGCGGCAGGCCTTCGTGCCATGTCGCTTTCGGGGAGGCGGTGGCGCTTCTCGCCGGCGATGGTCTTCTCACTCTCGGTTTTGCCGGAATCGCCGGCGCCGGGGCGCTTCACGCCGAGCGCCGCACCGCCATCGCCGCCGAGCTGGCCGGCGCCGTCGGATGGGAGGGGATGGTCGGCGGCCAGGAACTCGATCTCGCCGCCCAGGACGGCGCCCCTTGCGGCGAAGCGGCCGTCGAAAAGATTCACCGGATGAAAACGGGCGTCTTTCTCACCGCCGCGGTGGTCTGCGGCGCCCTCGGCGCCGGCGCATCCGTCGAGACGGTCGACGCCTTTCGGAGGTACGGCGACGATCTCGGCCTCGCGTTCCAGATCGCCGACGACCTCCTCGACGTCGTGGGGAGCGAGGAGACCGCCGGGAAACGGGTGGGCAAGGATGCCGCCCGGGGAAAGACGACCTATCCGTCGCTCCTCGGCGTCGACGAATCCCGGAAAAGGGCACAATTGCTGGTGCGCCGGGCGGTCGATGCATTACCATGCGATACGGAGGACCGCCGTCTCGCGGCGCTTGCGGAATTCGTGGTTCGCCGGATCGATAGTCCGTAACACGGGGTGGGCGCTTCATGAAGATCGGAGTGATCGCCAACTACACCAAGGCGGGAGTCCGCCACACGCTCGACTCCCTTCTGAAGTGGGCATCGGCGAGGGGAGCCGATCTGTTCGTCCTTCCCGGCGGGCAGGGCGTTCCGGCCGCCACCGACGAACTTCTCACGGCCGACCTCGTGGTCACCCTCGGAGGGGACGGCACCCTTCTCGGAGCCGCCCGCCTGATCGGTTCGAGCGGCATCCCGATCCTCGGTGCGAATCTCGGCAAGTTCGGGTTCCTCACGGAGACTTCCGCCGGAGAGCTGGAAGGGAAGCTCGACAAGGTTCTCGACGGGGACTACACCGTCACCGAGCGGATGAATCTCGCCGGCCGTGTCGAATCGCCGGGAGAGGAAGCGATCGAGTTCACCGCGCTGAACGACGCCGTGGTGCATCGCGCGGCGGCCACGCGGATCGGCCACTTCGAAACATACGTCGGGGGAGAGCGGATCAACGCCTACACGGCGGACGGGCTGATTCTCTCGACGCCCACCGGGTCGACGGCCTACAACCTCTCCGCGGGCGGGCCTCTCGTGTCGCCGAATATGAAGGCGATCTTGATCACCCCGATCTGCCCCCACACCCTCGGGATCCGACCTCTCCTCCTCCCGGAAGACGCCGAGGTCCAGCTGAAGTTTCCCGAGGCGAACGAGGAGCTTCGTCTCACCGTGGACGGCCAGGAAGGATTCGCCGTCCATTCGGAGTCGGTGGTGCATGTCGGGGCCGCGTCGTTCACCACTCGGCTCATCCGTATCGGGGGACCGCGGTTCTACGAGGTGCTCCGGAAGAAACTTTACTGGGGAAGAAGGGAATAGGGGGCGGGGAATTGCTTCGTGAAATCCGGATTCGAAACTACGCGCTCATAGATGAACTCGCCCTGGAGTTCGGTCCGGGGTTGAACGTGATCACCGGCGAAACAGGTGCGGGGAAGACGATTCTCTTCGACGCTCTTGCGCTGGCGCTCGGGGGAAAGACATCGCGCCCCGCGGTGCGGGAGGGGGCGGAGTGCGCCTTCGTGCAGTGCCTCTTCGATATCGCTCCCGGGGAAGGCTTCCCCGGAGCGGACTACGTCGACGAGGAGGGCGTCCTCCTTTTGGAACGGAAGATTCCCCGCGCCGGCCGCGGCCGGGTGGAGGCGAACGGCCGGCTGATCCCCCTCGAGCGGTTGAGGGAGTGGGGCGGCCGGCTCGTCGATTTTCACGGCCAGCAGGAGAAGGAGAGCCTCGTGCGCCGTCCGTCGCAGAGGAACTATCTCGACGTGTACGGCGGTTGCACGCCGGCGGTGGAGGCGTTCCGTGTCGCCATCGACGCCGCGCGCGCGGCGAAGGCCGCCCTCGACGAGGAGGCGGCGCGTATCAATGCACTCCGGGAGAAGGAGGATTTTCTCCGCTGGCAGCTGTGCGAAATCGGCGGTGCCGGTCTCGTGTCGGGCGAAGAGGAGGAACTCGACGAGCGCCGCCGGATTCTGCAGGAGGCGGAGAAGCTCGCCGAGGCCGTCTTTCACGCCCGCGAATCGCTCCGTGAGGGAGAGAGAAGCGCCGTCGAGCTCATCGGAGAAGTGGCGGAAAAACTCGGCCGTTTCGACGGCCACGGAACGGAGGCGATCGATGCGGCGAAGGCGTGCGAACGGGCGCTCGCCGAGATCGAGGAGGCGCTCTCGGCGGTCGACCGGCTCGCCGGGAGGATCGACGCGCCTCCAGGGGAACTGGAGAGGATCGTCGAACGTCTCGAGGAGATCGCCGTTCTCAGGAGAAAGTATCGCCGCACCGTCGACGAGATCCTCGAGTACCGGGCCGAGGCTGAGGCCGAACTCGAGCAGATCGAATCGGGCGACGAGGCGCTCCGCCTCCTCGCCGAGGAGGCGGAGAAAAGAAACGCCGCGGCGGCCCGCCTCGCGGTGAAACTCTCGGCGCTCCGAAAGAAGAAAGGGACGGAGCTTTCGAAGAAAGTGGAGAAGGGAATCGCCGCCCTCGCCTTCCGGGGCGCGCGGTTCGAGGTGCGCCTCGATCGCACCGCCGATCCCGATGGTGAACTGGAGATCGACGGAGTGCGCTGGCGCGCCGACCGGGGAGGAATCGATACGGTCGAATTCCTTCTCGCGGCAAACCGCGGCGAGCCGCTCCTCCCCCTGCGAAAGGTGGCGTCGGGAGGGGAGCTTTCCCGGGTGATGCTCGCACTGAAACGGGTGCTCGCCGACGAGGCGCAGCTCCCGACGGCGCTCTTCGACGAGATCGACGCCGGTGTGGGGGGGGACGTGGCGGAGAGGATCGGCGACGCCCTCCGCGATGTCTCCCGCGGAAGGCAGGTCCTGTGCATCACCCACTTCCCGTCGATCGCCAGCCTCGCCGACCGGCATATCCGCGTAGAGAAGAGGATGCTCTCGCACCGGGTGGTGATCCGGGCGTCGATCCTCGACACCGAGGAGAGGGTGGAGGAACTGGTGCGTATGATGGGGGGCGATTCGAGGCGGGCGGTTTCGGTGCCCCACGCCGAGGAGATCCTTCGTTCGGGTAAGGGTGGTCCCGGTGCTGCATAAGTGAAGCGTCATCTTCCCAACCTGATTTCCGTCGCCCGGCTTCTCCTGGCGGCGCCGGTGTTCTTCGCCATCCGTGCGGGGGAGAACGAAACCGCGCTTCTCCTTCTCGCCGCCTGTCTCGCCACCGACGGCGCGGACGGCTTTCTCGCCAGGAAGTGGAATGCCATCAGTGATCTGGGGCGGATGCTCGACCCGCTGGCGGACAAGACGGTGGCCGGCATGGTGGCGCTTTCCCTCTTCCTCTGGCGCGAGTTGCCCCTCTGGTTTCTTCTCGCCGTGGTCATCAGGGACGCGCTCATCCTCCTCGGGGGCGAGTGGATGCGGCGGCGCTCGGGCACCGTTCCGAGCGCCAACATGATCGGGAAGATCACCATCAACGTCATCGTGGCGGTTCTTCTCTCCTGGCTCTTCGATGTGAACCGCTTCAAACAGGTCGGATTGTATGTGGGCGCCTTTTTCCTCGTTGCCTCGTTCATCGCGTATGCAAGGGGCTGGCGGGACGTCTGGAAGGTGAAATCCCTTGACAGGAACGGAGTTGTCCTGCCAAACTCCAAGCCCCAGAGGTGAAGTGGCTTTTCCGTGAATCTTCCGGCGAAAGTGCCGGCAGGAGAGAAGATGATCGTCCCTTCCTGGAAACGATTCCGGGAGATCGCCGGCAGGGGAAACCTCGTTCCCGTATATCGAGAGATCCTCGCCGACCTGGAAACGCCCGTGTCCGCCTTCCTGAAGCTCGGATCCCAGGGAATTTCATACCTTCTCGAGAGCGTCGAGGGATCGGAGAAGCTCGCGCGTTACTCGATCATCGGAATCGATCCGAAGATGGTCGTCCGTGCCTCGGGCGATGCCGTGGAAATCGAGAGGAGGAGCCGACCCCCGCGACGCAATAAGAGCACGGCGCCTCTGGGCGAGTTGGAAAAGCTCTTCCGCCAGATCCGTCCGGTCGAAGTTCCCGGGCTTCCCCCTTTCTACGGAGGTGCCGTCGGGTTTCTCGGTTATGACATGGTGCGCCGCTTCGAGAGGCTTCTCTCCATCGCGGAAGACGACCTGAAGATCCCCGACCTCTTTTTCGTGTTCGCCGGAACGATTCTGGTATTCGACAACCTGACGCACAGCGTGAAGGTGGTCACCTACGCGAAAACGGACGGGCGGGCGAAGATCGACCGGGAGTATCGCGGGGCGATGGAGAGGATCGAGAAGGTGATCGCGCGGCTCCGGGAGCCGGTGGGAAGGCTAGTCTCCCCCGTGCCGGACGGGGCGCCCATCCGGTACAAGAGCACCTTGAGCCGTGAAGCGTTCTGCCGCCAGGTCCGGCGAATCAAGAAGTATATCCGCGAGGGGGACGTGTTCCAGACGGTGCTCGCCCAGCGGCTCGAGACGGTGCTCCGCTCGGAGCCGTTCGATGTCTACCGGGCGCTTCGCACGATCAACCCCTCGCCGTACATGTACTACCTGAACTACGGCGATCTGAAGGTGATCGGTTCGTCGCCCGAGGTTCTCGTGCGTGAATCGGCCGGACGACTCGAGCTGAGGCCGATCGCCGGGACACGGCCGCGGGGCAGGGATCCGATGGAAGATGAGGCGTTCGCCCGCGATCTTTTTTCGGACGAGAAGGAACTCGCCGAGCACGTGATGCTCGTCGATCTGGGGCGCAACGATCTCGGCAGGGTGAGCGAGTTCGGAACGGTGGTGACCGACGAACTGAAGGTTCTCGAGAAGTACTCCCACGTGATGCATATCGTTTCGAATGTCACCGGCCGGCTCCGGGAAGGCCTTTCCCCGTTCGACGTGGTGCGCGCCTGTTTTCCCGCCGGCACCGTGTCGGGGGCGCCGAAGATACGGGCGATGGAGATCATCGAGGAACTCGAGCCGGTGCGGCGCGGCCTCTACGCCGGGGCGATCGGGTATTTCGGCTACGCGAAGAACATGGACATGTGCATCGGCATCCGGACGATCCTCGTGTCGGGGAGGCGTGCCTACATCGGCGCCGGCGCCGGCATCGTGGCCGATTCGGTGCCGGAACTCGAGTACCAGGAGACGCTGAACAAGGCGGACGCTCTGAAGCAGGCGATCGAAAAGGCGGCGCGGGGGCTGGTGTAGGAAGGATTCCCATGATCCTGATGATCGACAACTACGATTCATTCACCTACAACCTGGTACAGTATTTCGGCGAGATGGGTGAGAAGGTGGAAGTGGTCCGGAACGACGCCCTCTCCGTCACGGCGGTGGCGCGGCGGCGTCCCGACCATATCGTGATCTCGCCGGGACCGGGCTATCCGAAGGATGCGGGCATATCGGTCGACATCATTCGCCGCCTCGGCCGGAAGATCCCGATTCTCGGCGTATGTCTCGGTCACCAATGCATCGGCGCGGCGTACGGCGCGAAAATCGTCCACGCGAAAAACCTGATGCACGGCAAGACGTCGCGGGTGATCCATGACGGGCGCGGCGTCTTCCGGGGGATCGAGAATCCCTTTGAAGCGACGCGATACCACTCCCTCGTGGTGAGCCGCACGAAACTGCCCGCCGAACTCGAGGTGACCGCCTGGACGGCGGACAAGGAGATCATGGCGCTCAACCACCGAGAATACCCGGTGTGGGGCGTTCAGTTCCACCCCGAATCGATCCTCACTATCAGGGGGAAGAGAATCCTCCGGAACTTCCTCGAGGTTTCATGAACGGCTCACCGCAGACCGACGCCGCCCTCGCCGCCGCGATTCGGAAAGTGATCGACGACGGCGCCGACCTGACGGTGTCGGAAATGCACGACTCGATGACCGCCATCATGGAGGGGCGTGCCACCGACGCCCAGATCGCCGCGTTCCTCATCGGTCTTCGGCAAAAGGGGGAGACGGTCGACGAGATCGTGGGCGCCGCGTCGGTGATGCGCGAGAAGGCGAAACGGATCCGCCCGGGCGGGAGCGTCGTGCTCGACACGTGCGGCACGGGGGGCGACCGGAAGGGGACGTTCAACATCTCCACCGTCACCGCCATCGTCGCCGCCGGCGCGGGGATCACCGTGGCGAAGCACGGGAACTACTCCGTGTCGAGCCGGTGCGGCAGCGCCGATCTCCTCGAGGCGCTCGGCGTGAACATTCGCCTTTCCGTCCCCGATCTCGAGAGGAGTCTCGCCGGCGGACGGATCGCCTTCCTTTTCGCGCCCCTCCTTCACGGGGCGATGAAGTACGCCATCGGGCCGCGAAAGGAGATCGGCGTCCGAACGATCTTCAATGTGCTCGGCCCCCTCACGAATCCGGCGGGCGCCCGATTCCAGCTTCTGGGCGTGTACGACGCGGCGCTCACCGAGCCGATCGCCAACGTCCTTTCCCGTCTCGGTTCGGAACGGGCGTGGGTCGTCCACGGGGAGGACGGGACCGACTAGATCACCCTCACCGGAAAGACGCGCGTTTCCCGCCTCGAGGACGGAAAGGTGGAGACCGTCGAGATCGAGCCGCGTGACTTCGACCTCCCCGCAGCGCCTTTCGATTCGATCGTGGGTGGTGACATCCAGAGGAACGTCGACATCGCCCACGGTATCCTGAAAGGGGAAGGGGGACCGGCGAGGGACACGGTGCTCGCCAACGCCGCCGCCGCCCTTTTGGTCTGTCGGAAGGCGAACAGCCTCCCCGAGGGGGTCGCACTCGCCGCGGAGGCGATCGACTCGGGCGCAGCCATGGAGCAACTCCAGTATCTCCGCTCCTTCGGCAAGGGACCGGAAGACATCCTCCACGAGTGAGTGCGGCCGTGATTCTCGACGAAATCGTTCAGGTTAAAAGGGAGGAACTCTCCCGGAGGAAGAACGCGTACTCTTTTGCTTCGCTCCGCTCAGAGGCTTCCCACCGCGACGATCACCGCTCCTTCTCCGCCGCGCTCCTGGAGGAGGGGATCTCCCTCATCGCCGAGATCAAGCGGGCGTCCCCCTCGGCCGGATTGATTCGGGAGGACTTCGACGCCCCGGCGATCGGCGCGGCATACGAGCGGGGCGGAGCGGCGGCGCTATCGGTTCTCACCGACGAGTCGTATTTCCGCGGATCCCTCGCCTTTCTCGGAACGGTCCGCCCGGCGACGACCCTCCCTCTTCTTCGGAAGGATTTCATTATCGACGAATACCAGGTCGCCGAGGCGGGGGCGTCGGGGGCGGACGCCTTCCTGCTGATCGCGGCGATTCTCTCGAAAAGCCAGGTCGAGGAATACATCGCTTTCGGTGCGGAACTTGGAATGGACGCCCTTGTGGAAGTGCACGACGGCGACGACCTCGACAAGGCGGTGTATGCCGGCTCCGGTATCATAGGGATCAACAATCGGGATCTGAAGACGTTTGAAGTGAATATGAACACGTCGATCGAGCTGGGGAGGGTTCTGCCCGGCGGCGTGATCCGGGTGAGCGAGAGCGGAATCCGGACCGCCGAAGATGTGGAACGTCTCGCCGGTTTCGGCTTCGATGCCGTGCTTGTGGGGGAGAGCCTCATGCGGGAGGACGACCCGGGCGAGGCGGCCCGGCACCTGATGGGACGCGTTCCGTGAGCCTCGTGAAGATCTGCGGCCTCACGCGGGAGGAGGATGTGGAACTCGTTCGCCGGGAGGGCGTCGACTTCGCGGGCTTCGTTTTCGCCGCCGGTCCGAGAAGGGTCGATCCGAAAAGGGCGCGGGAGCTGATCGCACTTCTCGAAGGTTCCTCCGTTCGCCCGGTGGGGGTCTTTGTGAACGAGGATCCCGCCAGGGTGGAGGAGATCGCCCGGATCACCGGGATCACCCACGTTCAACTCCACGGCGATGAGCCGGAAGGGTATCTCGCGTCGTGGCGGGGAAAGCGGATCCGCGCGATCGCGGTGCGCAACGGCGCGACACTCGCGCGGCTCGGCCGGTGCGACGGCGATTATCTTCTTCTCGACGCCTGGGACGGGACGGTCCGGGGAGGGACGGGGAAGACGTTCCGTTGGGAACTCGCCCGCGATCTCGATATTCCCGTTCCGCTGTTTCTCGCCGGTGGGCTCGATCCCGACAATGTGACGGAAGCGATCCGCCTGGTCCGCCCCGCGGGGGTGGATGTTTCGAGCGGCGTGGAGAAGGAGCCGGGCATCAAGGACGCGAGAAAGGTACGAAGCTTCGTAGAAAGGGCGCGCCGGGCCTTTTCTGCGGAAGGGGGAGACTCTTGAAAACGGGACCGGACAAGGCTGGGTACTTCGGAGCGTATGGGGGGAGATTCGTGCCGGAAACGGTGATGCCCGCCCTTCTCGAACTCGAGGAGGCGTACGGCGCGGCGAAGAAGGAGAAGGCTTTTCGTCGCTCCGTCGATCGATACCTCAAGGAGTACTGCGGGCGCCCGACGCCGCTTTATTTCGCCGAACGACTCACCGCCGCGTTCGGCGGTCCGCGGGTCTATCTGAAACGGGAAGACCTGAACCATACCGGTGCTCATAAGATCAACAACTGCATCGGCCAGGCGCTTCTCGCGAAGCGGATGGGGAAGAACCGGATCATCGCCGAAACGGGGGCGGGCCAGCACGGTGTCGCCACCGCCACGGCGGCCGCCCTCTTCGGGATGAAGTGCGTGATCTACATGGGCGTCGAGGATACGCGCCGGCAATCTCTCAACGTGTTCCGTATGAAAATGCTCGGCGCCGAAGTGGTGCCTGTCGACTCCGGTTCGAAAACATTGAAGGACGCGATCAACGAGGCGATGCGCGACTGGGTGACCCACGTGAAAACCACCCATTACCTCCTCGGTTCGGTACTCGGTCCGCACCCGTATCCCGTCATGGTGCGGGACTTCCAGGCGGTGATCGGACGGGAGGCGCGCCGGCAGATCGTGCGCGCCGAGGGGCGTCTCCCCGATCTCCTCGTCGCATGCGTCGGCGGGGGCTCCAACTCGATCGGCCTGTTCCACCCTTTCCTCGGGGACGACGCCGTCCGGATGGTCGGCGTCGAGGCGGGTGGACGGGGAAAGAAGCTCGGCGATCATGCCGCCCGTTTCTCGGGAGGATCGATCGGCGTCCTCCAGGGGACGCTGAGCTATCTCCTCCATGACCGCCACGGACAGATCGCGCCCACCCACTCGGTCTCGGCAGGGCTCGATTACCCGTCGGTCGGGCCGGAGCATAGTCACCTGAGAGAGACGGGGCGGGTGGAATACACGTCGGTCGGCGATCGCGCCGCCCTCGACGCGTTCCATTTCCTGAGCCGCACGGAGGGGATCGTCCCCGCCCTCGAATCGGCCCACGCCGTGGCGTGGCTTCGAAAGGCGGCGCGTTCGCTTCCGAAGGGCGATCTTGTCATCCTCAATCTCTCCGGACGGGGGGACAAGGACGTGGTCACCGTGGCATCCGGCGCTTCGCAGGTGTGAGGGACGGCTCTTCCCGCCGCCACCCGCGGGGAGAGGGCTTTCCCGAATCTCCGCGCCCGGGCCGGCGATTCGCCTTGGCGTCTTCGTCCGGTTGCGATACAATGCCGTCTCCGGTGCGATTCAGCGCCCGTAGCTCAGTGGATAGAGCACTGGCCTCCGGAGCCAGGTGTCGGAGGTTCGAATCCTCCCGGGCGTATTTTTTCCCCGGGGATCCTTCCCCGGGGAGATCTTCCTCCTCCCCCGTCCGGCCTTTGTAACAATATGCTGTGAAAGGGGATGTAAATCTTCCATCCGGAGAGATCAATTTCTTGTTGACAGGAGGGAAAGGCGTTCCTAGAATGGCGGTCCCTTTTCGGCGTGCGCCCGCGGCGCGATCTTTCGGGAAGGCCTCCTAGAGAGGATCCGGTTAACCTGTTGAAGGAGAAGAGAATAGAGTATTGCGCTCATCGAGATCGGCCCTGAACGGGCGGGGAACGAACCGCCAGGGGGACAGCGGACTCGCACGGTTCACCCCCTGCTCCCTGGTCGGTCCCGCCCTTCGGAAAAGGGTGTAGGGGGTTCCCCCGGGCGCACTTTCTGCGTTATAATGTAGTAGAGGGCTTCAAGAAAGAGCCGCTTGACCGTTCGGCGCCAGCGTGAGGAGGTGGACGTCCGCACCTCCACCCCCATCAGGTGCACGGCGGGAAGGCGGCCTTTTTCTTTTTGCCCCCGTGAGGGTCGTGGAGTAGGGTATTCGGGATGTGGGGTACCAATCGGCATGTCGCCGGCTTTGACGGGTCGGGCGACACGATAAAAGCGGTGAGGGTCCGGTGCGGAAGGGGACGGCGTCCGCTCCTCGTCGATTTCGCGCTGCGCGATCTCTCCGGACCGGGGTCCGACTCGGGACTCTTCCGCGAATCGGGGTGGGGATTCCGCCGAGGCGGGGCGTCGTGCTCTTATCCGGGCCGGGACATACACATCCGCCAGCTCGATCTTCCTCTCCAGGATGACTTCGAACTGATGGCGAGTCTCCCTTTCGAGGTAAGGCGTCACGTTCCCGTGTCGGAGTCGGCCGACCGCGTGGTGGCGCACCAGGTTCTTCGCAGGGAACGGGAACGCCGGCGGATGTCGGTGCTCGTGGTGGTTGCCCCGTCGGCGGAGATCGAATCGGTTCGCGACCGCTACCTGCGGGCGGGGGTGCAGCCGAAGAGAATCGAGCCGGCGCCTCTCGCCGCCGTGAACCAGGTGATCCACTCCTCCCTCGCTCCGGACGACGGTTGCTGGGGTGTTCTCGACGTGGGCGATACGGGAAGCTGGCTCGCTCTTTGCCGGAAGGGCGGTCCTCTTCATGTGCGGTCGATCCACATCGGCGGCGCGAGTTTCACCCAGGAACTCGTTCTTCGCTGTCGTCTCACCCGTAAAGAAGCGGACCGCGTGAAGCGGGCGGAAGTGGCGCTCGGGAAGATTCGTCCCGAGTGGCGTTCGCGGACCGCCACGCTGCCGACGCTTCTGAAGAATACGATCCAAGGACTCGCTTCCGAAGTATCCTTACAGTTGAATGGTTACAGGAAGAAGAACGGCCCGGTAAGGGCGCTCTTTCTCGCCGGCGGAGGCGCGCTCGTCCATGGTCTCGACGGCGTTCTCGGCGAGAAACTCGGCATGACGGTGCGTCTCGCGGATCCGTTTTCCGCGTTCGATCTCCCCTCGACATGGACCGCCCGAAAGAGGGATCTCCTCGCCGACCTGGCTCCCCGGTTTCTCGTCGCCGTGGGGTTGACACGCTGGTGGGAACACTGAAATGTATCGCATCGATCTTCTCGCCCGCCGTGATCGTGTCGTTTTCAGATGGTATTCGGTTCTTCTCACTCTCGCCCTCTCTGCGGGACTCGTGTCGTTCGGTATCCACGCGGGGGGGCTCGTGATGCTCCGCAAGAGCGATGTCGAAAGCCGCGGGGCGCTCCTCGCCGGGATCGATCGCGTGACCGCGGCGAAAACCGGGGTGGACCGGAGACTCGACGATCGGCTCGCCGTGATCGGCGTCCACGCGGAGCGGATTCTCTGGGCGCCCCTTCTCGCCGCCGTTACGGCCGATCTCCCGCGGGGAGACATTCTCGAAGAGATCGAATGGCACGCCGACAAGAAGAGACTCGTCCTCCGGGTCGAGGGAGAGGACGCGGCCGCTTTTCGTGCATCCCTCGCGTCGGACGCCGCGCTGCGGGAACGTTTCCCATCGGTGGGCGAGGCGAGGCGGCTCGAGGAAGGGAGATACGAAATCGCCCTCCTTTCGAACGGAGGGGGGCGGTGAGCCGGTACGGAAAATACCTCCCCCTCCTCGCCGGGCCGGTTCTCTTCCTCCTTTTCTCCGTCACGGAAGCGCTTATCGGTCCTCCACGCCCCGGGCCGGAGCGGGAGACGGTGTACGAACTCGTCCATCGTCTTTCGCAGCGCACCGCCGCTCTCGCCGAGGCGAAGGAGGCGCTTGCCGCCGCGGAACGCTATCTCGCGGCCAGCCGTCCCGCGGGGGGGGAGGGCTCGTCTTTTCTGCCCGCCGATCCGGCCGTCGAGTGGGCGCCCATGATGGCCACTCTCCCGAGCGGGTCGTACCACTGGCAAAGGGCGGTGGACCGCGATTCGACCCGATACGAACTGACTCTTCGGGCGTCGTTCCCCGCGCTCTTCCGATGGCTCGGAGAGCTCGACCGGAGGAAGCCGGGTTTCGAGATCCGCCGGCTGCGCCTTTCCGGCGAAGGGGAAAATGTCGTGCTCGATCTTGTGGTGGTCCCCGTGGGTGGAGGAGAAAGAGGATGAGAGGCTGGCCTTCCTTGGCGGGATTGATCCTTCTTCTTCCCGCGCTCCTCTTCGGTATTCGGCGGTCGTCGGAGACCCTCTCATCGGTGGCTGATATGGCCGATCGGGAAGTTCCGGGGATCGAGACCGTTGCGGTCGATCCCCCCGCCGTCGAACGGATCGCCGCCGCCACGCGGAGTGACAGCATCGCCGCCCGCCCGACGGCATTGCCGCGGCGCTCCCCGTTTCGCCGCGTTGCCTCTCCGCCGGTGAAGAGCGGCGGTGACGCCGCGCCGCCGGGAAAAACGGTTCCCGGAGATGGGATTCCCCGCGTGGAAGCGGTGCTCGCCGATCACGGGAGGATCGCGGCGGTGCTTCGTGTCGGATCGCGCCGTTCGGGGCCGCTCGGTCGGGGCGAATCGTTCGAAGGATGGGAGGTGGTCGATGTGGGGTGGGAATCGGTGCTCGTCGGCAGGAAGGGGGTTCTCTACACGCTCGACACTCCGGACCCGCCGGCACGCTGAACGAACCGTCTTCTCAGCTTCTCCGCGGAGAGGAAAAAAACCGCCAGCAGAGCCCCTTCCATCAGCATCGTCGTTTTCCGTGAGACGCCGAACCGCTCCCTCACCGTGGCGGGCCAGAAGTCGAAAGGAATCTCCGATCCTTTTCCGGACAGGAGGAGCGGGATCGATTCTTTCAGCGTGAGCAGGTGCGACACGAGGCGCGTGCGCAGGGGGTTGTGCCACGTATCGTCCCGTGTGAGAACGCCGTCGGGCGGAAGGAAGCCCGCATCGATAAGCGGCTTCGCGAGGCGGGGGAGATCGCCGAGGTGGAACGACACGCCGAGAACCTGGACGGCCACCGACAGGACGATCAGCGTGCCGAGGAGCAGCCGCCCTGTCCGCCTCTTCGGCACGGCGAGGAGCGCCAGGGGAAGGAGGAGGAAGGGAACGGCGGGGATGAGGAAACGCGGTCCCCATGTGTAGGCGTGGAACCACCACGACGAGTAGAGAAGCACGAGCGCGGCGGGGATTCCGAAAGCGAAAAGGAACGCTCCGCGGTCCCGCCTCCAGAGCGCGGCGGCGGTGAAGAGCGCGGCGATCAGCACGGGAGAGTAGAGGAACACCGACTCCCCCGGGCTGACGAGCAGACCGAGAAACCCTTCGAGGAAAGGAGTGGTGAATCCCCCCGTCCGCCAGCGGTAGAGGCCGGTGACCGATCCGAATCGAACGGCGTTCGGCACCGCCACGAGGGGAATCACCGCGACCAGCGTTCCGGCAAGGAAGAGGACCGCCGTCCGGAGCGGACCGGTGCTTTTTCCCGGCCGGATCGCCGGAAAGAGAAGGAAGAGGGGGAGGAGAACGATCCCCGTGATCCTGAGGGCGACCACACTTCCGAATGCGAATCCGGCGAAGAGAGGGCGCATGCCGCCCGGGCGATCGCGCATCGAAGCGAGAAGCCAGGCGGCGAGCAACAGGAGCGTGGTCTGCGGCATTTCGGTCCAACTCCTCTTGGCGTACGGCCAGATCATCGTGCCGAGCGCCAAGAGCGCCGCCAGGGCGATTCCCGAACGCGGAGAACCAAACAGTTCACATGTGAATAGATAGAGCAGGCCCGCCGCCAACGCAGCGCAGATCGGGCTGAGCAGGGAAGCGAACGTATCTTCCGCCGCCGGTCGCCGTTCGGGAGGGAGAACGCCTACGGCGACGAGACCTTTCGCCGCCACGCTTGCCGGGATGAACAGGAGGGAGTGAAGAAGGCCGAACTTGGCGTACGAGTATCCCGTCTTCGGGGAAACCACCGTCAGTTGGCCCTGCGACGGGATCGCCGGCGATCCCCTGTCGACGATCGCCCGGGCGGTGAGCATCTTGACGTACGCGTCATTCACGTAGAGGCGCCCGCCGGACGTAGCGAGAAAAAGCGCCGCCGCGCAGACGAATATCATCCAGAATGTGCTGCGGCACCCCATGGCGACGACCTTACCCGACCGTCCCCGGCGAGGCAAGGCGGACGGCCCCGGCGGTCTTTCCTTGATCCGGCGGGGCCATTCCCTTATCCTGAAAAGTGTCCCGCTTCTCCCAGGAGCCCGTCCCATGCCAGAAACTCCCGGATTGTTCGAGGAGATTCACGAGATTCTCGCGCGGGGCGCCCCGGTGGACGAGTCGCTTCGATCGGTGCTCGAGAAGGTGCTCCGGCTTGCGGATGCGGAGAGGGGGGCGATCTTCCTGATGAACCGCGCGAAGAGCGCGCTCGTCCGGCGCGCTCACGTGGGGATGCCTCCCGAAATCATTGAATCGTATACGGAAGTGCCCGTGGGCGAACAGATCATCGGCACGGTGGGGAAAACGGGCGAGAGGATCTTGGTTGAGGATGCCTCCTCCGACGACCGGGTTCGTTTCTCGAACCTGGGGGGGCTCGGCCTCGCTTCGTTCGCGTGCCTCCCGATCGTCGCGCGGAGGAACGTGCTCGGCGTGCTCACCGCCGGCAATTCCCGCCCCGGGACGATCGACGCCCGCCGACTCTCCACGCTTGCCGCCGTGGGACACCAGATCGGCATCGCCCTGGACAACGGCGATCTTTTGCGGCGGTCCCGCAGGAGCGAGCGTCTCTACAGGCACCTGGTCGACCACGCCCCCGATCTGACCTTCCTGTGCGATCCCTCGCTGCGCATGATCCGGATGAATCGGGGGGGGATCGAATTCTTCGGCCTGTCGGCCGAACATGTTTCGCGGGAGAATCTCGAATCGCTCATCGACGCCGAGAGCGTCGCCCTCTTCCGCGAGGCGAGAGACTCGCTCGTTCGCGGGGACCGGCACGGTTCGGTGTTCGAAATCAAGCTCGGCGGCGGCGGCGGAAGGAAGAAATCGTACGAGTTCCGGACGAGCCTGATCCGCGAGGAAGGAGATCTCTTCTATATGCATTATGTTGGACGGAACATTACACGGAGAAAGGAACTTGAATCCCGGCTCCTGCAGTACGCCGATCAGCTCGAGGGGGAGGTTGAGAAGCGTGTGAGCGAGCTTCACCAGGCGAAAAACCAGATCGCGGTCCTCTTCCAGGTTTCGGAGAAGATCCGGGAGATGGAATCGGTGGATGAGAAACTCTCGCTCATCGTTCGCACCGTCGTGGATGCGAAGCTCTTCCGGAAGGTGATGATCCGCGTCCACGACGGCGCGGGCAAGAGAAGGAAGGTCGCTTCCTGGGGCTACGGCGATGAGGAACTCGTTTCTGTGGAAAGGGAATTTTTCGCGGACAAGGCGCTCGACAGCCCTTTCCTCAAGAAGGGGGTCGCCATGGGGAACTCGTACTTTCTTCCGGCGGACGGCGGCGGGGCCGACCGGGGCGCGATGCCCGGTTCCGCCCGCTGGAGGGAGGGGGACAGGTTGATCGTGCCGCTCTCCCGGGGGGCGGGACGGCCGATCGGTTTTCTCCTCGTGGAGGATCCGCCGGGGGAGAAGCGTCCCGGCGAGGATCTCGTCCAGGTTCTCGAACTCTTCGTCAACCAGGCGGCGCAGGCGATCGAGGAGGAACGTCTCTCCCGGCGCCTTCGAGAGGCGGACCGGATTCGCAGAGAGTATACGAGCCGACACTCGATGGAGAATCTGATCGGCTCGACACGGGAGATGCGGGACGTGATCGATTCGATCCGGAAGCTTTCCGAAGTCCGTTCCTCGGTGCTGATCACGGGCGAGAGCGGTACGGGGAAGGAACTGGTGGCGAACGCGATTCACGGGAGCGGCAACAGGCGTGACGGCCCGTTCATCAAGATCAACTGCGCCGCCATACCGGACGCACTCCTCGAGAGCGAGCTGTTCGGAATCGAGAAGAATGTGGCGACCCAGGTCGATCGGAGGATCGGGAAGTTCGAACTCGCCGACGGCGGGACGCTCTTTCTCGATGAGGTGGCCGACATGAGCCTCGCCACGCAGGCGAAGGTTTTGCGCGCCCTTCAGGAGCGGGTGGCCGAGAGGGTGGGGGGGGAAAGGCCGATACCGATCGACGTGCGGATCCTGGCCGCAACGAATCGGGATCCTCTTGTCGAGGTGGAAGAGGGGAGACTCCGGCAGGATCTCTTCTACAGGCTTCACGTGGTCCGGATCGAACTGCCCCCCCTTCGCGACAGGCGCGAGGATATACCGGCCCTCGTCGATCACATGATCGAAAGAACGTGCCGGGAGCAGGAACTGGAACCGAAAAGGGTGGCGCCGGAGGTGCTCTCTCTTTTCCATCGATATCCGTGGCCCGGAAACGTGAGGCAGCTGCAGAACTGTATCGAGCGCGCCCTCGTGATGGGGAAGGCGAAGGAGGAGATCGTGGTGGACGACCTTCCCCCCGCCATCCGGATGTGGGAGCCCGATCAGAGGGAGGCTCCTCCGGGTGAAGGAAACGGCGATCTGGAGAGTGCCCTGGAGGCATTCGAGAGGGAGCGCATCATCGAAGCGCTGGAGAAGAGCGATTGGGTCCAGTGCAGGGCCGCTCGACTCTTGGGGATCAGTGAGAGGGCGATGTGGTACCGCGTGAAAAAGCTCGCAATATCGATTCCCGATGGGTAGGCCGGAACGTCCACGGGTAGCAACATATTATGTAGATATCCCTATATGAATAGGGGTAGAATGATGAAGCACGGTTCATGGTTTTAAGGCTTTTGAAATAGACGGTTACGGTCGATTTCTCATGCAGATCCTTATGTGGATTCCTACAGTAGATGTAGATTTTTCCGGCGGCATCTGTGCACGAGGTTCATAGCCGATTCCAGGGGTGTAAGTTCCTGCTATTCCAAGAGATAGATTGGGGGTCCGGGAGGCGCTCTGGCACGGTACTTGTTAGTAAAACGGGGTACAACAACAGGATTTTGCAGGATTGTCCCCTGCTAGCGCTCGTGTTCACGCAACATCATGAGCCAAATCGATGATAGGGATTCCATAGACTACCCTGGGTTTCCAAGTCGCGTGCACGGTATCCTGCGGGGGACATTTTTCAAGGGGGCCGGTGCTTGCGTTCCGGTCCCCTTCCGCTGAACATCCCTTTCCAAGGGCCTCACGATTCGTTACGATCTCTTCCCATGAACGTCGTCGTGCTGATCAATCCGAAAGCGGGCATGCCGGGAGACCGGAAGCGTCTCGGTGAGCGGGTGGCGGGGGCCTTTCCCGGTAGCGAAGTACGGGTGCTCACGCCCGGGAGCCGGTCCGCCATGGTCGCCCGGGCGGGCGCGGCGGTGGAGCGGGGTGTGGAGATGGTGGTGGTCGCCGGCGGTGACGGAACGATTCACGACGTCGCCTCGGTGGTCGCCGGATCGGACACGGTTCTCGGAATCGTCCCCCGCGGTTCGGGAAACGGTTTTGCCCGGGGACTCGGTATCGGCCCGTCGCTCCGGCAGGCGATCGGCGTGCTCCGGTCGGGCCACGATGTGAGGCTCGATACGGGCGTGGTGAACGACGAACCCTTCTTCTCCGTCTCCGGTCTCGGTTTCGACGCCCTTGTGGGGGAATCGTTCACCCGCAGCCGTCTGCGGGGCTTTCTCCCCTACCTCAGCATCGCGGCCCGGGAGTCGCTCCAGTACAAGCCGATCGAGGTGAACATCGTCTTTGATGACCGGGAGATCGTGGCGAAGGTATTCCTCGTCACGGTGGCCAACACGAGCCAGTTCGGTTCGGGCGCGATCATCGCCCCGGGGGCGGACCCCACCGACGGTCGGCTCGATGTGGTGGTGATCCGAAGCCTGACCGCACTCGAGATGCTCCTGCACACGCCAAAGCTGTTCGACGGGTCGATCGGTACGTACTCCCGCGTGGAGATCTACCGGTGCCGCTCGGTGTGCATCCTCAGAGCCCATTGCGGCCCACTTCATGTCGATGGCGAGCCGATCGACTCGGGACCGTCGCTTCGCTACGGCGTGCGTCCCGGCGCGTTGCGCGTCCGCCTGCCGGCCGGGTTCGACCCCGCCGCGGAGGCGGCGAGGCAACGATCGTCCTCCTCCTGATCGGACCGGCCGGGATCTTCTTCGCCCCGGACGGTGCGTCGGAGCGATTATCTCGCGGCGGTGACGGCGATCCTCTTCGACCGCATGACGAGCCGGATCCGGCGCGTGTTCTGGTGGCGGAGGAGGTACTGGGATACCGGCTGAAGAACCATGCTCTCCACCGTGTGGGAGAGTTGTCTCGCCCCGGAAGAGCGGCTGCTTCCCTCGACCGACACGGCATCGATTACTTTCTGGGAAACGTCGAGGTGGATTCCCCGGGCTGTGAGTCTCGCCCGGATCTTTTCGATGGCGAGCGCGGCGATCTCCTGGACCGATTCGGGGGTGAGGGGGTCGAAATAGACGATCTCGTCGAAGGAAGCGAGGAAATCGGGGCCGAAGTACGCCTTCGTCGCCGCCTCGAGGGCGCGGCGCTGATTGGAAATCTTGTTTTTTTCGGTCGACTCGGTGAACCCCACGGGACGTTCCGGTTCATCGGTGGTGATGTTGTCCGAGTTGGCGATGATCACGAGCGTGGTGCTCGCGAAGGAGAGACGTCGTCCTTCGTCATCCACCGTCTGTCCCTCGTTGAGAATCTGCATCAGAATCGGCCCTGCCTTGGGACTCGCCTTTTCGACACCGTTGATCACGAACACGGCGTTCGGCCTGTTTTCGAGAAGCCGCGACAACACCCCTTTCACAGGCCCCGCCATGCCCCGGCCGCCGAGAAGCTTCGTCGCCGCGTCCTCGTCGGAGAACTGTGCCATGTCGATGCGAAGGAGGTGTTCTTCGCTTCCGAACAGTTCCACCGCCAGCGATCGTGCCAGTTCCGTCTTGCCAACGCCGTTCGGGCCGACGAAGAGAAACACGCCGTCGGGCCGCCTCGGGTTGGGCGAAAGCCCCAGCTTCGCCACGCGCACCACGTTCGCCACCTGGCGGATCGCGGTGTCCTGTCCTTTGATCGTGCCTTTCAGTTTTTCCTCGAGATTGAGCAGCTCGCTTCCGGCACGATCGTGGAGTTTCGTCACCGGAATGCCGAGTCTCTTGCTCACCGTCTCTTCCACCGCGCTGGCGTCCACCGTCCGGGCGCGCCGCTTCCGGCCGCGCATCGACCGAACCACTTCCTCGGCGCATGCCTCGTCGAGGATCTCGAGTGCCTTGCCCGGGAGGACCCTCGTTTTCAGGTAGTAATTCGATAGGTCGATCGCCTTGTCGACCGCTTTCTCGTCGATTTCGATCTGGTGGAAACTCTCCAGCTTCGCACGCACCACCCGCAGGATCTTCTTCGCCATTTCCCGTGAAGGCTCGTGAACCGGCACCGGCACCATGTTGAAGCGGAGCCACTGGTGCTCGCTCACCAGCTTGCGGTGGGCCCAGTCGGACATCGAGGCGATCACCTGGAGATCGGGCTGCCTCGTCGTCGCCTCGATGATGTATGAAGCATCGAGAAGGCTCCCCTCTCCCGACCCGAGGAAATTGTCGAGCTGGTTGAAATAGAGGATCACGTCTTTCCGGTCGATCGCCTCCTTCACGGCGAGGAAGATCACCTTCTCGAACTCGTCGGTGTCCTGGATGAGGGGGAGAACGGAGGGGAGGGAGATTTCGAGAATCCTCCTGTTCCTCAATCGGGGCGGGACGCGTCCCGCGGCGATCTGCTCCGCCAGGCGGAGCACCATCGTTCGCTTTCCCACGCCTGTGGGGCCGAGGAGGAGGACGTTGTGGTTGCTCCGTTTCTGGAGCGTCTCGAGCAGCCGGCTCACTTCCTCCTTCCATGGAACGATCGAGCCGAAACGTCTTTCGAAGAGACTTTTGGACATATCAAGGGAGATCTGGTCGAGAATGGAGACTTCCTCCATCGGATGGTCTTCCGGCAGGCGGTTTGTGGAATCCATGACAAATTCCCGCTAATGATCTCGACAAATACACCGATCTTCTGAGGGTAGGCGGAGCGCGCAGTGGTGTCAACGCAATACCTCGGGTGCTCCTTTTCCGGGCATCTGGGCAGATCTGCGCCACCCGGCCGCAGGGGCGCGACGACCGTCGTGTTCAACTTCGGTACACCGGTCGAACGGGGAACAGGCGCAAAGGGAAGGGTGGTATGCCTTTCCCCCGCCGGCGGGATGGAGGAGTGGTCATGGCACACCGATTGCCCCGGCTTCCCGTGGAGGGGGGAAATCTCTCTCCCCTCGGGGGCCGATCTTTTCGGGGAGTACGGGAATGAAGGGTCGAATCCGCCGCGTCATCACCGTCGCCGCCGTTCTCGCGCCGGCGCTGCTCGCATCGTGCGCGTCCGATGTTCTCGTGCGGCGGCAGAGCGATCCTCTTGACCAGCCGGTGGAGAACGTGGCGGTTCTCCTCTTCTTCCAGGAGGCGGAGGGTGCCCCCGAGGGGCTCGACGAGCTCGCCACCGATGCCTTCACCGTGCAGGTGCAGAAATACTTTCCCGCGCTGGTGAGCCGGTACGAAGTGCGCGATTTCCTCCGGCGGAACCGCTACACCCATGCCCTCTCTCCGGCGGTTCTGCGCGAGCTGGGCGAACAGCTTGGCGTCGACGGGCTCTTCGTCGGAAAGATCACCGGGTACAGCGAGAAGGAGAGCTTTCTCGGCTGGAACGGCAAGCCGCACTTCGAAATGGCGTGCCGTCTCCTTTCGACGAAAACGGGACGGGTTCTTCTCGCCGGCCAAGTGAACGTCGAGGGTAGCTACGTGATTCCGGTGAACTCCCGCGCGGATAGGGTTGTTTTTGGCGTAAAACTTTTGACGAAGAAGATGGGCCTCTCCGAGCGGTTCGGCCTGAGGTACGTCACCCGCGACGATCCGATCTGGGCGCGGGCGATGCGTCACTACGAGAAGAAACAGTTCTGGGAGGCGGCGAGATACTTCGGGGCGATCGTCCACGACTACGCACCGAGCGATCTTCGCGACGAGGCGCAGTTCTACATGGGCCGCTCTCTCGACGAACTCTCCCTCGCCTCGGCGGCGTTGGAAATATACCGGTCGATCGAGAAAGGACCCTTCGCGGTACGCGCCCTGCTTCAGAGGATGGAGATCGCCTTCCGGGAGGAACGGGACGCCGATCTTCTCGCCCTCGATCGTCGGATGAACGGCCAGTGGGCCGATCGATCCGAGAGCGAGGCGGCCCGCTATCTCGCGGGACTCTCGCTCCTGCGAACGGGCCGGGCCGACGAGGCGATCGCCCGTCTCGCCTCGGTGGGCGAAACGAGCCGGTGGTACCCATTCGCCCGGTGGTCTCTCGCCGACCCGCTCCTGGCGAAGGGGGACAGCGCCTGGGCGCGGCGGTCGCTCGAAGCGGTGGCCGCCATCAAGGGGGTCACCGAGTCGGAAAGACGTCTCCGGGAGAGGGCGTTCGTCACTCTGGGCGACTATCACTACGCCAGGGGCGACCGCGCCGAGGCGGAACGATGGTATGGCCTCGTGCGGGGGGAGTTCCTTCCCCGGGCGGCGCTCGGCTTGGCGTGGATCGCGGCGGAACGGGGCGATTACGAGGAGGCGATCGCCCATGCCGACGCCATGGGCGACGACGCCGATCCCCGCTGGGTCGGCGAGGCGCAACTCCTGGCGGGGACGTGCGAAGCGCGTCTCGCTCGGTTCGACCGTTCGGCGAAACGCCTCGAAACGGCGCTCGAGAAGTGTGAGCGATGGAAGGCGAGCGATGACGAGCAGGAGGCGGCAAGGCTCCGTGTCGCGTTGGCGCGACGTCGGATCGGCGTGGAGATCGGACCTATCGAAAGCGAGGTGATCGCCCTTCTCACGGGCGAACGGACGGAGGAGGAAGTCACCCGGCTCGACGAGCTGCACGACCGTTACGTCGAGATCGCCCGTCCCCTCGAGTCGCTCGAGCACCTCGCCGGCGCGGGACTCGACAGGGCGGAAGCGGAGAATCTGCGTGGTCGGATCCGGGAGAAGGCGGAGTTCTCCCTCGTCCAGGTACGATACGAACAAGAGAGGATGGAGGAAAAATGATCGGCACCTCGACTTCGACGACCGGCGGCGGGTCTTCCCTGACGCTTCATACGCGAAATGCCGCCTTCTCCGTCGTGGTGATCGCGCTCTTTGCGGCGGCGCCCCGATTTTCCCCCGCGGCGGCGAGGGAGCCGTACATTCCCGACACGCTGATCTTCGCCGACTCGAGCGAACGGGAGGGGAGGATCGTCTCGATCGACGGCGCCGACATCCAGTTTCAGGAGGATCCGAGGGGAAGGACGAAGTTGATCCCTCTCGCCGAGGTGAGAAGGATCGTGTGGGCCTCGGGGGGCGAGTCGCTTCATCCGGTGGTTCAAGATCCCCTCTCGGGCGAGATCCCCGGTTTCCGCAGGGCGCGATCCTCGGCCCGTTTCCGGAGGGACGATCTCGAACTGAGCAGGGGGGAGGTGGCGTACAACGCCTTCGGCCGCGGGGTGATGGTCGGGGCGGTGGCGACGTTCTTCACCTCCGACGGGGACGAGAAGAAAGTCGCCTTCGCCGCGGGATTTCTCCTGCAGTTCGGGATTTCATTTTTCGCGGGGTGGTAGGGAAGTGCCGATCATGAGCAGGAGAATCGATTCTCATATAAATCGGATCGTTTCGTCGATCGTGGCGCCGGCCGTCATGATCATACTATCCGGCTGTACCGGGTCGACCGGCCATGTGCCCTTGCATGTCGATTCGCCCGGCGGTTTCGGCGTCCTTCCCTTCGAGGACCGTAGCGGGAGCACCGACGCGACGCTCGGCTCCCAGGTGGCGCACCAGTTCGCGTCCCGCCTCGCCGCCGGCGCGTTCGATGTCATCGATCCGCGCCAGATCGATGCGCTCTTCGCCGAGGCGGGAATGGAGCTTCCCGATCGATTCGATGCGCGGGCACGCGAGATGATCCGAACCGTGACCGGGTGCGACATGGTCGTCACCGGGGTGATCACCGACGTGGTTCCGGGGGACGGTTTCAACGCTCCGAAGGCGGTGATCTCGATCCGACTCGTCGATCTCGAGAGTGGGTATACCGTCTACTCCCTCGGCAGGTCGTATCCCGGCGGAGTGGGAAACCGACTCGGCGGCGATACCGACCGGCTCGTTCTCGACTGCGCCGATTACCTGGCGGACCGGATGAGTCTCGACGTGGCGCGCCGGGAGGGGTCGGACGAATGACGGGAATCCTATCCGCGGCGCTCCTCCTGGCGGCGGCGTGCTTCGCCGGGCCGGTGCGGGCTTCGAATGATTCGGGCGGGTTCGAAGACGAGTCGATTCGCCGCTTCGAAGCGCTCCTGGAGCGATATCCCCGGAGCGAAATGCGCGCCCCCGTTCTCGTGCTTCTCGGAAATCTCTATATGGAAACGGAAAAGGAGCGATACCTCTCCGGGGTGGTTCGCTACGAGGACGGCGAAAGCGACGTGGAGCCGGTTCTCGACTACTCAAAGGCGATCGGCGCCTTCCGCGAGGTGATTCGCGACTATCCCGCGTATGCCGGGAGGGCCGAGGCGATATTCGCGCTGGCGGTCTGCCTTGAGGAGTCGGGCGACGAGTCGGGCGCGGTGGATGCCTATCGGCAGGTGATCGAGGCGGTCCCGGCAAAGAGCCCGGTCGGCGGTGAGGCGGCCATGCGCGTTGCCGACATCGAGTTTCTCCACGAACGATGGGGAAGCGCGCTCGAAGCGTACGAGCGGGCCGTGGCCCTCGGTGTGGACGCCGAATCGGGAAAGCTCGACTACAAGATCGGCTGGTGTCACCTCAAGCGGAATGAACTGACGGAGGCGCGCGAGCGGTTCCAGGCATGCGCGGACCGGACATGGGCCGCCGATGCCCGCGGCGCCGGGCGGGAGGACCTGACCGAATTGCTCCGGTCGCTCGCCCTCGTTCAGGCGGAAACCGATCCCGCCGGAATCGATCGGTACGCCTCCCGTTTCGAGGACCGCCTCTATCGCCGGGCGGCGCTCGTGGAACTGGGGGAAGTCCTCCTCGATCAGGATCGGCCCGTCGAGGCGGAAGAGGCGTTCCGTTCGGCTCTTGGTATCGACGGTACGGCCGACGACGCGCCCGAGCTGCGCGACAGGGTGATCGAGTGCCTCGTGTCGCGCGACGAGAAGGAGGCGGCCGGCCGAGAGATGGAGCGTTTCTGCGCGTTGTTCGGACCGGGGAGCGAATGGCGGCTTTCGAGACGACTCGACGCCGACCGTTCCACCGCGCTGGCGCAGAGGCTGCGGCGAAACGCGTGGAACGGCGCCCTTCTCCGGTACCGGACGGGCGGCGAAAAGGACTGGCCGGTGGCGGCGGCGCTTTTCGAGTCGTACATCGACGAGCTGGGCGGCGACGTGCAACTGGAGCGGGCGAGACTTTTCGCCGCCGAATCGTGGTACAGAAGCGGCCGGTTCGACAGGAGTGCGGACGACTACGACGCCATCGACCCGGCGGGGCTCGAAACCGATGAAGAGAGAACGATGGCGCTGCGCGGCTCGTTTCTCGCCCATCGAGACGGCGGAGCGGGGGGGGGATCTCGCCGCCGCGGCGCTGCGCTGGTTCGACGACCGCCCCGGCGACGACGAGAGTCGCAAGGCGGTTCTCCTGGCGGCGGAACGGCTCGAGTCGGAGGGCGATCTCGACAGGGCGCTCGACCTCTGTTTCCGTGTCGGACAGTCGGAGGGGGGAACACTCCGGGGCGAGGCGGCGGTGCGCGCCGGAAAAATCGCTTCAGCAATGAAGGACTATTCCGCCGCCGAGGAGTGGTTCCTCCGGGCGGCGGACGCGACCGGCGATCCGGCGGAGCGAAAGGGGAGAATCGAACGGGCCGCCGCCGGATCGTTCCTGCATGCCCGGGAGGCGGAGGAACGCGAATCGTGGGACGAAGCGGCCGACCGTTATGCGAGGACCGCTTCGGAGTACGATTCGACATCCGTCGCTGTCGATGCGATCCGCGCCGAGCTTCGCTGCCGGACGGCGGGCGACGACGCGGAGAGGGCGATCGCCGTCGCCGCCGCGCTTTCCGCGCGGACGGCGGGCGACACCCTTTCCGCCGATGCGGTCCGGTTCGCCGCCGCCCGGTTCGCCGAGAGGGGAAATCACGGGGAGGCGGGCGATCTTCTTCAGATCGCCTTTTCGATCGCCCAGCGTCCCGCCGATCTCCTCGCCGGTGCCGCCGAGTACGAAGCGGCCGGCGCCGTCCCCGAGGCGGACGGTCTTCTCACCGAGCTGACGGAGCGCTTCGCCCGCCATGAGGCGGCGGCGGAAGGGGCGTTCCGTCTCGCCATGATCCGGTTGAAGCAGGAGCGTTACGATGAGGCGGCCTCCTGGTTCGACCGTTCCCTAGCCTCCGGCGCTTCACCCGGCGTCTCGGCCGCACAGGTCCGTTTTCACGAGGGAGAAGCCCGCCTCGCCGCCGGTGATTCGGCCGCCGCCGCCGCCGTATTCCACAAGGCGGCCGCCGCCGGGGAAGGCGCGACCGGCCGAGCGGAGTGGTATGCCGCGCGCGCCCACTTCGCCGCGGCGGCGATCGCCCGCGGCGCCCTCGACCGCGCGATTGCCGCGTGGCGCCGTGGCGAGAGGCGTGAAGGTCCGGCCGATCTACTCGCGTCCTACGTCGAGGATCTCCGGAAGGGAATCGCGGCGCGCTTCGAGAACATCACCACCGGGCCGATGATCGAACTCGCCGGCGCGCTCGAGCTGTACGGCCGAACCGCCCACCTTCGCGAGTGGGAGAGGGGAAACATCCCTTCGGCCGGCCTCGTGGAGCCCTACTTCTCCGACGCCGCGGCACTTTACGCGTCGGCCGGGGCGACGGGCCGACCGGGCGCGAATCCGTACGCTTCCCTCGCCGACACGCTGGTCCGCTTCGGCGAGGAGGAATTGGAGCGCAACGCGCCGCCCGCCGCCGCCGACATCGACACATCCGTCGCCGGGTGGTTCGACGCCCACTCCGACGCGCTTTCACGCCGGCTGCTCGCCACCGAAAGAGCCGACGCGCTGTGGAGCACCGCCATGGAGCTGTACGAAATGCAAGAGAGCGGACCGGCCGTGACGGAGTGGAACGGCCGCGCCGGTGTTTCGGTCGCCCTTCGCGGGGCGGAAGCGAATCACGCCGCCGCGGCGCTCCTTCGCGAGGCCCCCCTTCCTCCGTCGGCGAGCGAGGAGGAACGGCGGCTGTACGGCGACCTTCTCCGGGAGAAGGCGGCGTCGTACGAAGAGCGCGCCGCCGCCTGGATAGAAAAAATCGAGGAGGCGACCGCCGGTGATGCCGTCCGGTCTCTCTCGCAGCGTCTTCTTTCCGTGGAGAACGGGAACGGCGAAGGAAGGGAACGATGAAAAGAATATCGGTTCTTCTTCTTCTCCTCGTCGTCGCGGCGGCCGGCGCCGCGGCCGGTGAGAAGCCGAAGAGGCAGATCGTGAATCTGAAGAAGATGAACATCGAGGGGACCGTACCCGATCCCGCTACGATGTTTATACGTGAAAGACAACCGGGCGGTCTGCTCGAACTGTTTCCCTTGAAAAGAGAACTCCGGGAGGAGTGGCTTCTCCCGGTGATCAAGGGAAACTTCGATCGGGCGACCGTGGAACTCGTGGACGGAAGGAAGAGGTGAGGTCATGACCAGGAATAGGCTGAATCGATCGATCCCGCCGGTGGCGCTCTTGATACTGGCGCTCACGGCGATCTGCCCCCCGCCCACCGCCGCCCAGGCGGCGGACGACAACGGGGTCGCCCCGGGCGCGGCGAACGCAGCGGCCGTCGAATCGGGGCCTGTGGCCGGCGGCGTGTCCCCTTTCGCCGTGGTGGAGGCAGTTCCCGCTAAGGGCGCCGTGGCGATCATGCCGTGGGATAGGCTTCTCCGGTTCGCCGCCGGCGCCTTCTCCGGGGCGGGCGCGCCCTTCATGTGGGCGATTCTGATGGTCAGCGCCTTCGCGACCACCGTGGGACTCGAAAAGATCCATTTCCTCACGGTCCGTACCGGACGGGGGGGGGGCGAGCGTTTCTTCGACGAGGTGTGCCGTCTCGTCCGGGACAGGAGGATCGAAGAGGCGCGCAGCCTAGCCGCCGGCAGCGACACGCCGTTCGGCAGGATGGTGAACCGGATCCTCGGCATCCGGCACGGTCACAGGCGCGACGAGATGCAAAGCCGCCTCGATGAGGCGTACTTGAAGGAGATTCCCGCGTATCACAGGAGACTTCCTCTCCTGGCGGTGTGCGCGAATCTCGCCACCCTTCTCGGTCTCCTCGGAACGATCGCCGGGCTGATCATCGCTTTCGAGGCGGTGGCGACCGTGGCGGCGGCGCAGCGGACCGCCGCCTTGGCAGGGGGAATCTCCGTTGCGATGGCCACCACCGGATTCGGCCTTCTCGTGGCGATTCCGACGCTCGCCCTCCACGGCATTCTCGGCGCGCGCGCCGACCGGGCGGTGGAGGAGATCGAGGCGAAGCTCGCGTCGCTCACCTCCCTGATGGAGGAGTGGAACCGGAAACTCCAGATCGATCCGTACGAGGGAGAGGAACGGAGAGGCCGCGGCGCGGAAGAGAAGATCGCCGAGTTCGCCACGGCGGGAGACGCCCAATGAGACCGGGACGTTCTTCGACGTCGCGGCGCGGGATCGAGGGAAACGACCTCGACATGGTGCCCATGATGAACCTGTTCACCGTGCTCGTCCCCATTCTTCTCCTGGCGGCGGTCTTCGCCCGGGTGAGCGTTCTCGACCTCGCCCTTCCCCCGAAGGGAAGCGGCGAAACGGGCCGAAGCGTCCACGAGGAGAAATCGCCGCTCAACCTGGTGGTGGTGGTGTCCCGCGAGGGGATCACCGTGGGCGGAACGGGCGGTTTTCTTCCCTCGGTGACCGACCGGGACGAGAAACTCCGGTTCGACGCATTCGCGCTCCTTCTCGACAGGGTGCGCGGCGAATACCCGGATGAGAGCAGCGTCACCGTCGCCTCCGACGGCGGCGTAGCATACGAGGATGTTTTGAAAGTGATGGACATCTGCAGGGATCGCGGGTTCCGCGAGATCGCGTTGAGCGCTCTTCACGACGTCCGGTCGTCCGGCGGGGGGGAGGGATGAGATGAAACCGACCCGACCGAGAAGAAGGGGGCGGAGTGGCGGCGCCGTCCTCACAGTGACTTCCCTTGTGGATATTCTTTCCATACTGCTCATATTCCTGCTCCTCTCGTTCTCACCGGAAGGGGCTCTTCTCCAGGCGGCGCAGGATCTCGAGCTTCCCGAAACGACGTCGCGTGAAAGCGTCGATCGAAGCGATCGCGTCATCGCCGTCACCGGCCGCGCGATCACTGTGGGGGAGAAGGTGGCGGCCCGTCTCGACGGCTGGGATGGCTCCGTGCCGATCGCCGGTCTCGCCGCACTGCTCGGCGATGTCTCCTCGACGCCCGAGGCCGACCGGCGGGTGCTGATCGAAGGAGACCGGCGGATACCGTTCGACCTTCTCTACGCCGTTCTTTTCACCAGCCACCAGGCGGGCTACAGGAACCTCGCTCTAGCGGCGTACGAACGGCCGGCGGGGGAGGAAGGAGGCGCACCATGAAGAGCGCAAACGGGCCGGGAGAGACATCGATTCTCCGAAGAGTCGCCGCCGCGTCGATCGGCGCTCACCTCCTCTTCGGCCTCGGTATCGCCACGGTCGAACTCCAACCCCTGGTCACCCCCGGTGTCTGGGCGGTGGAGGAAGCACCGCCGGTGGAGGTTATCCTCTCGATGGAAGCGCCCGTTTTCAGTAAGACGGCGCCTCCGCCGGTGCGCCAAGCATCTCCCGTTCCGGCGGGGATGAAGAAGGGGATGCGATCTGCGAAAGTCGAAGCGGGGAAGAAGTCGGGTGGGGGCGGGGGGGATCCCCTCCGGAGAGTAACCCGCCTCGGCGTTCTCGGCCGGCTCGCGACCGCCTCTTCCGGAAGTCGCGTGACCGCCGAGCGGAAGGGGACGCTCTACGCAAGCGACGGCATGACGCAGCTCCTACGCGGCGTGGGGGAAACGCGCCGCGTGACCGGTCCCGCGTCGAAAGGAGAATCGGGCATCGGCTTCGGTTCGGGTGTGGGGAGCGGTTTCGGTGGGGGCACGGCGAAACAGGAGGCGGAAGAACTGGTCGCCTCCCTCGGGGACGGCAGCGGCGAAAAGCTCGTGCTCGAGCGGCGCGAAGGGGTGATCGACGGTACCGGGTTCTCCTTCGAAGGAGCCGACGGTTGTCGGGATGAAACGGAGATCGCCCGGATCGTCCTGAGTCACAAGGGGGGGATTCGCGGCTGCTACAACAGGACCCTCAGGCGCACCCCGGGTGGGAAGGGAGAGATCGCCGTGCGCTTCCTCATTTCCACCGGGGGGGACGTGACCGGCGCGGAGGTGATCTCCAGCACCGTCGGCGATCCCGGTCTCGAGGAGTGCGTCCTCGAGAGGATCGGGAAGTGGACGTTCCCGGCCGAACCCGATTGCGAAACGGTTGTGCGCTACTCGTTCCATTTCACATCCGACCTGTAGCGTGGATTCTTGAGAAGCGGAGCCGTCCGGCCGGCACCCGGAAGCGTCCCGGCGCTTCCCCGGCCGGCACGGCGCGTTCTCCCGTCCTGTGCGAACGACCGGCCAAAGGGCTACGCCGGTCCGCTCCGATTCTTCCCGGTCACGGGAAAGCGCATCAGAAAAGCGGCCCCCTTTCCGGGCTCGCTCTTCACATCGATCGATCCGCCGTGGGCTTCCACGATGCCGTGCGCGATGCTCAAGCCGAGCCCCGTTCCGCCGGTGTTCGTTTTCGTGGTGAAAAAGGGATCGAACAGCTTCTTGATTACGTCCGGCTCGATACCGGAGCCGTCGTCGGTTACGGTGATGACGAGGTGATCGTCTTCCTGTTCGAGTCCCACCGCGACGTTCCCGCCCGGGCTGCACGCGTCGATCGAGTTCTGCAGCAGGTTGGTCACCGCCCGCTCGAGGCCGATCCCGTCGCCGTCGATGGAGGGGACCGGTCCGTTCACTTCGAGAGAGAGGGCGACGTCCTTCGCGGCGGCGCTCTCCCGGACGCTTCGCAGGGCGAGGCGAACGACCGGGTCGACGTCGAGCCGGCTTCTCACGGCGCCCGCACTATTCGAAAAGCGGAGAACACTCTGCACGATGCGCGTGCATCGGCTGCACTGCTCGATGATTTCTCCGAGCGCCGCCGTTCTCTTCTCGCGGCCGGCAGGGTCATCCTTCATCCGCAGCGCCGTCTGTGCGTACAGGAGGATCGCCCCGATCGGGTTGTTGATCTCGTGGGCGATTCCCGCGGCGAGCGTCCCGAGCGAGGCGAGCCGCTCGGCACGGTTCAGCTTCTCCTCCGACCGGAGGAGTGCGGATGTCCTCTCCCGCACCAGTTCCTCCAAGTGCGCCCTGTAGCTTTCCAATTCCGATTCCGCCTTCTTCCGCTGCGTGATGTTGCGGCAGTTGATCACCATCCCCTCCACGCCCGGCGCGTCGGGCATGTGGACGAACAGTCCCTCGAGGAAGATGTAATGCCCCCGCCTGTGGCGCACGCGGAACGAGTCGAGACGGTTCGCCTTCCCCGGCTTCCCCCGGGTGGCGGCGAGGGAGCGGTTGACCTTGGCCAGATCGTCCGGGTGAACAAACGCCGCCGGTCTCCGCCCAAGTATTTCATGTACGGCATAGCCGCCGATCCGCATGGCGGACGGACTGACGTAGCGGGCGACCCCGGAGGAATCGAGAATGAGCGTGATGTCGGTGGAGTTCTCCGTGATGGCGCGGAATCTCTCCTCGCTTTCGCGAAGCGCCTCGAGAGCTTCGTTCTTCTGGCGAATCAACTCCCATTCGCGGAGCGCCGATTCCGCTGTGTAGGGCATGTGGATGAAGGTGGATTCCGACTTCACCACATAGTCGATGGCGCCCGCCTTGATCGCCTCCACCGCGACCTGCTCGTCACCGTGGCTCGTCATGATCACCACCGGGATCGGCGGGGGAGCGGCGGTGTCTTCGAAAAGGTCGGTCCCCCGGCCGTCGGGGAGGACGAGATCGACGATCGCCATGTCCGGGAGTTCGGTGCCGAGCATGAAGCGCGCTTCCGCCAGTGTCGATGCCGTGCGGACGACGACCGGCATGCGCGCACCGTCGAAAGCCCGGCGGATCAGCCCCGCGTGGGCGCGGTCGTCCTCCACGAGGAGGATCGTCTTCTCGCCGGTGCTCACAGCGTCTCCCCCTTCCGGTGCAACCGGATGCCGAGGCCGTCGAGGACCGCCGCCAGTCTCCCGATATCCACCGGCTTGACGAGGTAGCTGTCCGCCCGGCTCTGCGAGGCGCCGGCGAGATCGGACTCGGCGTCGGACGTGGTGAGGATCACGACGGGGAGCGACGAGAGAGGCCCCGAGGCGCGAACCTTGGCGAGAACCTCGAGGCCGCCGATCTTCGGCAGGCGCAGATCGAGGAGGAGCGCATCGGGCGGCGGCGGCGGATCGTAGGTTTCGCCGAAAAGGATATCGAGCGCCTCCTCGCCGTCCCGGGCACGGCGGATCTGGGCGACCAAGCCTCTCCGCTCGAAACCGGCGAGCAGAAGGTTTGCGTGGGCGACGTTGTCCTCCACCAGGAGGATCCGCGGCGGCGCGCCGCTACCGTTTTCCTTCATCGGGCAATTCCCTTCCGGGGAGGGCGAAGCAGAACGTCGAACCGTGTCCGGTGCCCTCCGATTCGACCCAGATCGTGCCGCCGTGGGCCTCGATGATCTTCTTCGTGAGGGCGAGGCCGACGCCGGTTCCTCCGCGGGCGGGGTCGAGCTGCTCGAACAGGTCGAATATCTTTTCCCGGTATCGTGCCTCGATGCCGATGCCGTTGTCTTTCACGAAACAGACCGGCCCGTCGTCGCCCGCTCTCGCTCCGATGGTCACCACCCGTTCCGCCCCGAAGGCCGAAAACCGTATCGCGTTATCCACGAGATTCTGCAGCACTTCGAACATTCTCGTCTTGTCACAGCGGAATCGGGGGAGCGCCGGCTCGATGCGCAGCGAGACGCGCTCCTCGTGCAACCTCCCCTCGAGAAGACGGGCCACATCGGAAGCGAGTCCGCCGAAGTCGACGTCCTCCTCCGGGTTGACCGTTCTGCCGATTCGGGAGAGTTCGAGCAGTTCGTCGAGGAGCCTCTTCATCCTTCCGGCGGCGCCGGCGATGAAATCGATGTCGGCGGCCACCTTTCCCCGGTCGTCCGACTCGATGTCCCGGGCGAGAAGATCGATATATCCTCTGATCGTGATGAGCGGACTTTTCAGATCGTGGGAGACGGTGTAGGTGAACCGTTCCAGCTCCGCGTTCTTCGTTTCCAGTTCGGTGATGAGCGCCTCGCGCTCTTTCTCGATGTTTTTTCGATCGGTCACGTCGAAGGAGATTCCCGACATGCCGGTCACGTTCTCCCCCTCGTCGCGGATCGGTATGTAACTGCTGTCCCATACCCGACCGGCCACCTCGGAGTCGCCCGACACTTCCTCTCCCCGAAGCGCACGCTTCACCATCTCGATCGTATCGTGATGCTCGCCGAAGAGATCCCAGATCGAACGTCCCACGATCTCTCCCGGTTTGAGTCCAAAGTGTTTGAGGCCGTCTCCCTCGGAGAGGGTGAACACGCCGTCCCGGTCGAGAGCCCACAGGATCACGGGCGCTCTTTCGATCACCGACCGGAGGCGGCCTCGAATCTCTTCGAGTTTCCTTTCCGTTTCCTTTCGGTTCGTAATATCGCGGAACACTACCTGGACGGCCGGCCTCCCCTCGATTTCGATCGGAATGCCGGCCACCTCCACGTCGATAATCCGCCCGTCGGTGCGGACGAACTTCTCCTCGAGCAGGGGGGCCGGTTCGTTGGCGTCGTAGATCGCGTTCACCCGCTTGGCGACCACGTCCCTATAGGAGGGATGGAGGAAGCTCAGCGATGGGAGTCCGATCAGCTCGTCCGGATCGTTCGCGCCGATCAACCGTGCCGCCTCCCGGTTGGCGAAGACGATCTTCCCCGCGCTGTGGGCGATAATGCCGAGAGGAGAAGTCTCGACGAGAATGCCGTATCGTCTGTCGATCTCCCCTCGCGCCCTCTCGAGTCTCTCTCTCTCCCGGACCCCTCTCGCGAACCGTCCGGCGCCGGCGAAAATACCGAGGAGCCCGACGAGACCGACGGCGGCGTGACTGACGTAAAACGAACGAATATGCCGGCGCACCAGGGCGCGGATCGGCGCGACGGGAACGCGGACCTCGAGCCCTCCGACGACGGTGCCGGTTTCACCTGCGGCGGCGTGGCACCGCGCACATTTCGGAGAGCCCCGGACGGCGCCGGCGCAGATCACTTCCTCCTTTTCCCCGATACCGGAGAAACGACACACCGTTCCGCCGTTCGAACCCTCCGACTTGTTCACCGCCCGGAGGGCGCCGGGTGGGAGCTCCTCCGTTGGGAGGAGGCGTCCCGTCGCGCCTTCGCTCGCCAGCACGGCCGCAATGTGGGAGATCGGAAGGGTAGTGTCCTCTCTCCCTCCGGCGCGGATCACCAGGGCGGACCGTTTCGTTTCGAACCGGCGGCGCGCCTGCAGAACGGCGAAGTCGTGCACCTCCTTGCTCTGCTGGCGGATGTTCCAAACCAGGGAGAGGAGGACCACCGAGATCCAGCCGGCGGCGAGGAGCGAGGCATAGCGACGCACCCGGACCATGGCCGCCGCCGGCCGGAGTGGACCGGCTGCTTCGTTCTTCGCCCGCGGGGGCGCCCCGTTTTCTCTCGTTTCGGTCAAGGGCGGCCTCTCCCTCCGATTCGGAATGCCTCGGGAAGTGCCTCGTCTAAAATACCCGTCCCGCCGTGCGGTGTCAAAGCGGCCCTTCGGCGCCGCCCGCTCCCAGCCCGCTGCGCATCGAACCACTTCCCCTCCCGGCGGGTCATCGCGGTTGCCACGGGGAATCCATACCATTATAATGGGCCCGCACGAAGCGCTCTGCGGGCGCCGGCGAAGGAGGATATGCAAATGAAGGTTACGTACCTGGGGCACTCCGCCGTTCTCCTCGAGGGAAGCCGGACGATCTATATCGATCCGTTTCTCACCGGGAACGACAGGGCGTGCCTGTCGGTAGACGACGTGAACAAGGCCGATTTCGTCGCCGTCACCCACGATCATGACGATCATCTCGGCGACGCCTTCGAGATCTGCCGGAGAACGGGCGCGACCCTCGTGTCGATCTTCGAGATCACCTGCCGGGGAGAGGGGGAGGGACTCGCCGTCGAGCCGATGAGCATCGGTGGAAGCATCGAGACGGAGGGGGTTCGTTTCAGCTTGGTCAACGCGGTGCACTCCTCGCCCGGATCCGACCCCACGGGGGTGATTGTCGAAATGGACGGTAAGACGGTCTATCACATGGGCGACACCGCACTCACGTCGGATATGGCGCTCCTGCCCGACTTCTTCCGGATCGATCTCGCCCTCGTCCCGGTGGGAGACCGGTTCACCATGGGGGGGGCGTCGGCCGCGCGCGCCGTGAAGATGTGCGGCGCGAAGATCGCCGTGCCGATCCATTACGGTACCTTCCCGATCATCGATGCGACGCCCGACCGGTTCGTCGAGGCGGCGAAAGACGTGGCCGAGATCCGCGTCCTTGATCCGGGGGAATCGACCGAGTTGTAGGGACCGATCGCCGGGGGGCGAGTGGCCCGTTTTCGGAAAATAGGGGATAGTCGCAGGTGCCACAGCTCCTGGCCTCCCACGGTGAGGATATGACCGGAGGTGCCCGCGATGAACTGTTCGAAGTGCGGCCGGACGGATGCCGGCGAGAGATGTTATCGTTGCGAGTCATGGCTCTGTGAGAAGTGTGTCTGCGAATACGAGGGGTATCTCGTCTGCGAAGGGTGTCTCGCCGAGTACTCGGGCATGGCGGCGTTCGGCGGGCACGCCGGATTCGAGGAGGACGATGTTTTTCTTTAGAACCGAGGCGGTGGGGAAATGCGAATAAACGGTTGTGATTCCGGAACGAAAAAGCGTCTTCGCCTGCGAGCGGCGGCGTTCCTTCCCGCGGCGGCTCTCGCCGTACTCCTCTTTCCCGGCACCGGCCTTGCCGGAGAAAAAACGGAGAACTTCTGGAAAGACCTGCTCCGGAAATACCCGCACGAAAGTCTCGTCTGTCTCCTGGACAAGACGCAGCTGAGCATGGAGTACACGGGCGAGACGGTGAAACGAGATGCCACGGAGATGGCCGATTTCGGCGCGGACGATCGCACCTCGACCCTTGCCCTCGGATCGACGTTTCTGACGAGCGCCCGGTGGGAAAAGACGTTCGCCGTGTTCGACGAGGTGGCGGCCGCTAGGTTTCGGGAGTGGGTCATTCCTCTCGCCGCCGGCGAAACCGCCGTGCGCACGCGCATCGAGGTGGTCGATAACATGGGAAAAATCGTCGACCTTCCACCCGAAGTGATTTCCGTGCGTCCGGCGCTCGAGGGGGCCCCCGAACTTTATTCTAACGTAAAAGAACTCGTTTTCTCGGTCCGCGATATTCCCGTACCGTGCATTATCCGTCTCTATTACACCATCGAGGGGGAGAAGGAATACGGACGGCTCGACAGACCGTTTTTCGCCACCGTTCCGACGTACCGGTCGGAACTGGTGTACAACCAGTCGCAGACACAGGCGTCGCAGTTTCCGTGGATCGCCTCGGGCACGTTGAGGATCCAGCGTATCGAGGGAGCGAAGGAGGAGACGAAACAGATCGCCACGCCCCAAGGGCAGGTTCAGCAGTTTTTCTGGGGCTTCAAGAACCTGAAGGTCGCGCCGGACGAGCCGTACGCCGTCCCGCCCGTGACGACGGCGCCCCGTGTTTCGATCGCGCCGAACTTCGAGGCGGACTGGACCGCTCTGCTCGCGTGGTACGCCGGAGGCGTGGAAGACGTGCTCAACCTCGGTGGAAACGAAGTGGTTCTCAAGCCGATCATCCGGGACCTGCCGGACGGACTCGAGACGGATACCGACAAGGCCCGCGCGATCTACCGTTATGTCCAGGAGAACTACGACATCATTCCCGTCGACCTGGGCAGGGACGGCTACATCCCCGACCGCCCGGTGGATATCGCCGGACTCGAGGAGGCGACGCCGCGCGATCTCGCCCTTCTCCTGGTGGCGCTCTTTCGGGAAGCGGGGCTGAGCGCCGACTACGGGATCACCTCGACCGCCGACCACGGTCAGATCAACAAGAACATCGTGGCGCTCCACCAGTTCAACCGGCCCGTGGCGCTGCTCGATCTGGACGACAAGACGCTCGTGATCGATCCCACCGATCGATTCGCGGGACTGCTCGACACGCCCGCTCCGATCGATAACAACCTCGCGCTTCGCGTATCCGCCGGAGAGCCGGACTGGGTCGAGATTCCCCCTTCCTCCGCCTCGGATAACGACTGCGATATCTCGGGAAGAATCGAGATCACCGACCAGGGGAAATACGTCGTTTCCCAGAGCGTGGAGTTCGGCGGGGAACAGAACCGGATCATGCGCAGGCGTTTCTATGGGGAGGGTGCGGCCGCCGGGGACGCGGCGAAGAACGAGTGGTTCGGCCGAAACTTCCCGGAAGGGACGGTGATTACCGGGTTCGACCAGGAACGGGGAGAATCGAACGACGACCGTTACCGTATCGTGTTCGACATGGAAGTGCCCGCAAACCTCGTCTCGGACAGCGGAGATACGATCACGATCTCGGGCGCGCTCTTCGGCAGAATGACGCCGGCGCAGATGTTCCCCGTGCCGAGGGAGGGGAGAGTTTCCGCCATCGAGTTCCCCTTCGCAGAATCGGGTTCCCAGGAGACGAGCATACGGATTCCGGAAGGGTATGAAGTGAGGGGAAGCAAGCTCCCTCCCGACGTGAACCAGGATTTCGATTTCGGCTACTTCTCATCGAGCTACTCGAAGCAGACCGAGTTCGAGGATATCTACGACACCCTCATGGTGGACGACTCCCTCGTGATCGAGGAGACGGGCGACTTCAACAAGTACTCCGTGGTGACGTACAGCCTGACGTACAGCCTGAGGCCGGGAGAGAACGGCATCCCGGCATCGAGCGCGGCGTCGCTCGCCGAGTTCTTCGATCTGTTTTTCGCAAACGAGGATGCGAAGGTCACGTTTTTCAAGAGAGAAGAGGAGTTCGTCGGCGCGAGGTAGCGCGTCAACTCCCGGCGCCGGGGATGTGGGGGGCGATGGCGGCGCATGTGGCGTCGTCGAGAGCGCCGCGGCGGACGAGCCTGTCGAGGGCGGCGCGCAGCGAACCGTCCCCTGCTCCCTGTTCGAGGACCGAGCCCGCCTCGTCGTAGCCGCCTCCGTCGAGAGCCGCCGCGGCCCGGGCGGACCACGGCGCGACGCCCCCGAGGGGGAGCGGCCCGTCGCCGTTCCCCGGGGCGAAGATCAACGAGATCACGCCGGCGAGAAGGGGTGAAAGGGCGTTCCCGCCCGAGGGGGACGCGAACCAACCGGCGCTCCTGCGAAGGGCGTCGGCGCCGCCCACCCCGGGAAGGGACGCCAGCACCGGGCGGCCCGACCGGGCGAGATCGAGGAGAAGCGCCGCATCCTCCCCGTCGAGCAGTTCCGGCAGGATCACCCGCGAGGGACGAAGGTCGGCGAGATCGGCGACGAGTTGTGCACGCGTCTTCCCGCGAAACGGACCGGCACGGTGGATCGCGATGCCGGGGCCGGCGAACGCCCGGCGCCGTTCGCCGAGGAAGGCCACCGTGTGTCCCCGTTCGACGAGGCGCGCCGCCGTCGCGTCTGCGAGGAGGCGCTCCTCGTCGGCCGACTCGGCGACGAGGAGCACGACGCCCCGCATCCGTTCGAGAAGGGCGTCCACCGACGGAACATGGAAGTTCGCCCCCTCGAACGAGAGCGCGGCGCGCGCATCCCGGAGGAGCACCGCCTCATCCCGGAACCGGTGAACGAGGCGGAATCGTTCCTCTCCCGAGACGATCACTCCCCGCTCGCCGGCCGCGCGTCGCACCTCGTCGATCATTTCCTTCCGGACCACGCCGGGAAGCCTGTGGGAGACGCGCCCGCCGCGCGCCGCCACCGGACTCTCCCCCTCCCGGAGCACCACCGTGTCCGCCCCGCGCGAGGCGGCGGCGGCGAGGATGCCGTCGACGGGAGCCGTCTCGGCGCCGCCGGTCACCTCCTTTTCGAGCCGGGAGAAGAGGCTCTGGAACGACTCCCCTTCCGCCTGCTTCCTGAGAAGTTCTTCTTCCCGGGAGACCGCCGCACCTTCGCCGCCCCCCTCGCCGCCTGCGATCTCTTCCTCCTCGTCGAGTCGGCGCGCCGCCTCGAGAAGGAGATTCTGGGTCGGCTCCTCGATCAATCTGGGCGCGACGATCTCCTCCACACGAAACCGGAACCCCCCTTCCCGAAGCTGGAGGATGCGCATCGCAGCATCGCGGCCCTGCTTCCTTTCCGGTTCTTCCGCCGCGTTCACGATCTTTCCGGCGTCGAAGAAAAGGCGCGATGTGCCCCCCCTGCGGAAGAGCGTCAACGTGCCGCTGCGCGCCCCGAGAAGGAGGAATTGGCAGATGTCGAAGATCGAAGCGACGCGCAAGGAGCCGACGAGATCGTTCCCGCCGAGAACATCGGCGGGCCGTTCCATCGTGTCCGTTCGATCCCTCATCCGCCCGCCGCCTTCACCGTTTCGACGTTTTTCGACGCGCCCCCGGAATCGCGCTTCTCTCTTTCGAGAAGCGGCGCGATCAGATTCTTCTGGCCGGCGACCCGGTAGCCGGCGGCGGCGGTGATCACCCCTTCGCGGATGAGCCGGACGATGTCGTCGTCCATGCGCCGCATGCCGTCCTTCTTTCCCACCTGCATCATCGATGGAATCTGGAACGTCTTCCCGTCACGGATGAGCGCCGAGATCGGCCGGGTGCAGACGAGAATCTCCACGGCGGGTACCCGCCCCTTCCCGGCGGCGCGGGGGATCAGCTTCTGGGCGACCACGGCGCGAAGCGATTCGCTCAGCGAGGTGCGCACCTGCTCTTGTTTCTCCGCCGGGAAGGAGTCGATGATCCTGTCCACCGTCTGATGGGCGCCCGGCGTGTGAAGCGTGGCGAACACGAGGTGTCCCGTCTCGGCGGCGGTCAGCGCAAGGCTGATCGTTTCGAGGTCGCGCATCTCACCGACGAGAATGATGTCCGGGTCCTCGCGGAGCGCCCCCCTGAGAGCACGGGGGAACGATCGGGTGTTGCCCCCCACTTCCCTCTGGTTGATCAGCGACAGGCGGCTGCGGTGTACGTACTCGATCGGATCCTCGATCGTGAGGATGTGCATTCTTCGGGTCGTGTTAATCTCGTGGATCATCGCCGCGAGGGTGGACGACTTGCCGCTCCCCGTCGTGCCGGTGATCACCACGATTCCCTTCTCGAATTCGGTGAAGCGGAGAAGCTCCGGCGGCAGGCCGAGTTCGGCGAGGCTCGGTATGGTCGTCGGCAGGAGACGGAAACAAGCGGCGATCCCGTTCGACTGCCGGAAGATATTGCATCGGAGTCGGACGACGCCGGGCACTTCGTATGCGAAGTCGACGTCTCCTTCGCGCTCGAGTTCCGCCCGCTGCTCGGGGGACATGATCTCGTTCAAGAGCGCCCCGGCGAGTTCGGCGGTGAGTTCGTCGTACTCCACCGGCCGGATCTCCCCTTGAACCCTCAGCATCGGCGGCGCGCCGGTGACCATGTGGAGGTCGGAAGCGCCCTCCTGGAGAACCATTTTGAAAATCCCGTCGATTCGTGCCATGGCGGCTCACCCCCCGTTATCCGATTATCGGCAGAATCGCCCCTTCGGATGAACCGGTGCCCGCCGTGCTTCACCGCCGGGTGACATCGATTCGGCGGTCACTTTGTCGATTTTTCTCTAGAAACCGATTGAATCGGACGATAATCTGACCGAATCGACCTCCGAAAACGGTACGATCCGCAAGCGGCCGCGCCGGCGGCCCGTCCTCTTTCGACGAAGGAGAAGGGATGACGAAACGAGAAATCATGAAGTTGACGGAGAAATCGAACGTCCGTTTTCTCCGGCTCATGTTCACCGACATCCACGGGATCAATAAGAACGTGGAGGTTCCCTACTCCCAGTTCGAGAAGGCGCTCGACGGGCAGATCCTCTTCGACGGTTCGTCGATCGAAGGATTTTCGCGCATCGAAGAATCGGACATGATCCTCCAGCCCGACCTGAGCACGTTCCGCGTCTTCTCCTGGCGGGCGAAAGAGACGTGGGCCACCGCCAGGCTGATCTGCGACGTGGCGTACCCGGACGGGACCCCTTTCCCGGGATGCCCGCGGGGGGCGCTAAAGAGGGTGTGCGCCCTGGCCGCGAAGAAAGGTCTCCATATGATGGCCGGCCCGGAGGCGGAGTTCTTCCTTCTGCCGAAGGACGGCGATGGACGGATTGTCGAGAAAACCCACGATTCGGGGGCCTACTTCGACCTCGCCCCCGTCGACCGTGGCGAGGAGGTGCGCCGGGATATCGTCCACCACCTCGAAACGATGGGCTTCGAGGTGGAGGCGGCCCATCACGAGGTCGCCCCGGGACAACATGAAATCGACTTCAAATACGCCGACGCGGTAACCACGGCGGACAACCTGATGACGTTTCGTTTCATCGTCCGGAAGATCGCCAGCAAGCACGGCATGCACGCCACGTTCATGCCGAAGCCGTTTTACGGGATGAACGGGTCGGGGATGCACACCCACCAGTCGCTCTTCCGCGGCGAGAAGAACGTATTCTACTCCGCCTCGTCCGAACACCGGCTCTCGAAGACGGCGCTCCATTATATCGGCGGTCTGCTGAAGCACGCCCGCGGATTCATTGCCATCACGAACCCGCTGGTAAACTCGTATAAGCGTCTCGTGCCCGGCTTCGAGGCGCCCACCCACGTCGCGTGGTCGGAGCAGAACCGCTCCCCCCTCGTCCGCGTGCCGAATCGGAGGGGCGTCGGGACGCGGGTGGAGCTGAGGGTTCCCGATCCGAGCGCCAACCCGTATCTCGCCATGGCGGTGATGCTCCGCGCCGGCCTCGACGGCATTGAAAAGAAGATCGATCCGGGGCCGCCGGTGAACAAGAATATCTATCGCATGAGCGCCAGGGAACTGCGCCGATTCAAGGTGAGCGATCTGCCGATCGATCTTGGAGGCGCCGTCGTCGCGTTGCAGAAAGATCCGGTCATCATCGAGGCGCTCGGGACGCATATCGCCGAGCAGTATATCGAGGCGAAGCAGAAGGTGTGGATCGAGTATCTCTCTCAGGTGCACGACTGGGAGAGGGAGCGCTACCTGACGGCGTACTGATCGGCGCACCGGCCGGCGTCGGGCCGGGAGAAAGAGGGGCGACCGGAGGCGCCGTTCCTGGTAGGATGAATGGCGCGGCGATCCGCTGCGGAAAGGTCGGTTCCCATGGTCTCGGATCTGTCGATGATCCTCCTGTGCGTATTCCTGCAGTCGGTCGGGCAGCTCAGTCTCAAGTACGGCATGGGCTCCACCGGGCCGATCACGTCGTCCCACACGACCCGGAAGGTGGCGGTGTCCTTCCTCAACCCGTTCGTGCTTCTCGGATTTTTCCTCTTCGGCGCCACGTCGCTCCTGTGGATCGTCGTGCTCTCCCGGGTGGAAGTGAGCTGGGCGTTTCCCATGGTGAGCCTCGGTTACGTCGTCGTGCTCATTGCATCGCGTTTCCTCCTCGGCGAGGACGTCGGCCGCGTGCGCTTTCTCGGCACGCTGGTGATCTGTCTCGGCGTGGTCCTCGTCTCCCGGACATGACCTTCTTCCCGGCGGCGGTTCGCGCGACGCTCGCCGGCGTCGCGGCGCTCTTTCTCCTCGGGTGCGGTAACGGCCGCCGGGGCGATCGCGCCGATGAACCACCGAACATGATCCTTTTTCTCGTCGATGATCTCGGCTGGAACGATGTCGGCTACCACGGTTCCGACATCAACACCCCCCGCATCGATGCTCTCGTGAGCGAGGGGATCGAACTCGATCATTTCTACACCGCACCGGTCTGTTCCCCCACCCGCGCCGGTGTTCTGACGGGACGCTACCCGATTCGTTTCGGCCTGCAGCGGAACGTGATCCGTCCATGGGACGGGGCGGGGCTTCCCGCTTCGGAAACCACCCTTCCCGAAATACTCGCCTCCGCCGGGTATCGCCGCCGGGGGATCATCGGGAAATGGCATCTCGGCATGGCGAAGGGGGAGTACCATCCCCTTCGCAGCGGCTTCACCAGTTTCTACGGGCAGTACAGCGGCGGGATCGATTATTTTACCCATAAGGTCATGAGGGAACTCGACTGGCATAGGGACTTCGAAACATCGAACGACACCGGCTATACCACCGATTTGCTCGCGGCCGAGGCGATCCGATTCATCGAGGACGCGAAAGGGAAGGGACCGTTCTTCCTCTATCTCCCGTTCAACGCTCCCCACATTCCGCTCGGCGCGAAGAAAGAAGATCTGGCGCGATACCCTTCGCTTCAAGGTTCGCGCCGCACCTACGCCGCCATGGTTTCCTCCCTCGACGATGCCGTCGGAAGGATCCTCGACACCCTCGACCGCCTTGATCTCGCCCGGTCGACGGTGGTGGTCTTTGCGAGCGACAACGGCGGCCACCATAAGGTTGCGGCGAGCAACGCGCCGCTTCAGGGGGGGAAAGGATCGCTTCATGAAGGAGGGATCCGTGTTCCCGCCGCGATCCGTTGGACCGGGCGGATTCCCGCAGGGGAGAAAGTGGAGGCGGTCACCGCCTACATCGACCTCCTACCCACTCTTCTCGGTCTCGCCGGAATCGATGTGCCGGCCGGCGCGGCCCTCGACGGCGTCGATTTCTCGAAGGTCTTTACTGCCGCCGCGCCGCCGCCTCCGCGCGATTTCTATTCCTACTTCGTCGGTCTCGGCGGAAGGGAAAGCATGGCGATCCACTCCGGCGGCTGGAAATACCTTTACATCCGTCCTTTCGCCGGTTCGCCGAACGGAAACGCGAAGGAGGAACGGTACCTCTACCGAATCGATGCCGACCCGCAGGAGAGGCACAACGTGATCGACGAACATCCCGATCTGGCGGCAAAGCTCGAGAAGAAGGTTCTCGACTTCGTCGCGTCCCGCCCCGAGGGAGGAGTTTCACTCGAGGGGAGTCCCCCCCCCGGCTGGAAACCGCCGAAAGAGTGGCGCCATCCCTGATCGCCGCTGCCGGCGGGACGGGTTCGTACCGGCCTTCGGCGAAGGCGCTTCGAACCGTTGTGACGAAGACCCATGAAGAGATCGCTTTACGTCTTTCGTTTCATCATCAGAATGCCGAAGCCGGGATGGAGGAGTGGGCGGTCGCCGAAGAGCGCCGCATCGACGTAATTTTCATTGACCCATTTCATGATGCGACTGCCGAAGCGGTAGTCGGTGCCGAAATAGCTCACTCCGAATTCCCCCGACTCGACGTGGACGACGGCGATGAAATCGGGCGGCTTTCGCCGCATCGCCTCCAGGATCGTCTTTTCTCCGTACAGGAGAATCTCCGTCATGCTGATCTGGATGTACGGCGTCGGGTTCGCTCGCCGGACGAGGTAATTCAGGATCACCCCCTGGGGAAGCGCCATCAGCGTCGATCCCTCGGGGATGTTCTCCTCCATCCAGTCGAGGGCGTTCCTCACGACCCACCCGGTGCCGGTGGTTTCCGGGCCGTAGTGGAGAATCGTGTCGGGAGCGCGTCCGACGGGATAGTCCTTCAGCCTGTAGATCGCGTTCGACGAACGGAAGAGATTGAACGCCAGGGCGATCAGCACGATCGACGCCAGCGTGTGGAAGAGATCGCCGCCGTCGATGCGTCGCTGCAGATACCGGAGGAGAACGACGACGAGCACCGACATCGCCGGCGAGGCGAGGTAGAAGCCGTAGTGGGCGAAGCGGACGTTGAGCACCACCTTTCCGAGAAGGCCGAGGGCGAACACGGTGAAGGCGGTGAGAACGATGAACCGGGCGTCCTCATTTCCGGCGGTGCGCCCGCGGAATGCCTTGACGAGGAAGAGAACCGCCGCTGCGGCGAGAAGGAGCGGAAGGCCGAAGGAGATCCTCTCCAGCCCGAGGCGTGGAGAGAGCGCGAGGATCGCCGTGCCGGCGAGAAGGACGAGGAGGGTGCGAAGCACCTTCCTTCCCCGGGTAAGCCGTACCGCCAGCACACCGGCGCCGATTGCCGTGATGGTGACGGCGGCGGAAAGAAACATGCGTACCGCGTGGGCGATGGGGGCATCGGTCCCCATGGTGGCGAGGTAGAAAGGACTCTTCGCCACGCTGCTCGCCGACAGCGTATGCCACGATCCGATCGTCCCGTGAAACGCTTCGAGAGGGGACATGCCCGCCGCGATGAATCGCAGCCAATAGAGAAGTGGGGGAAACGCGGCGCACGCGGCGAAGAGGAGTGTGCCCCGCGCGATTCTCATTCTCCGGCCGCGGTGAAGAACGAAGAGGAGACCGAAGAGTGTGGCCGCCGCGGCGAACGAGGCGAAGGCGATCTCCGCCCGCGTGAGAAACACGAGACCGAAGGCGATGCCGGCGCCCGCGGCGCTCCGTGTTCCGCCGAGCGTCGCGTACCGTTCGAGGAGGAGGAGCATCACGAGCGCGAGGAGCGTCCCGTGGGTGCACTCGTGCGTGAACGGGGCGACGAAGTTGTAGTTCGCCACGCCTTGGTACTGGGAAAAGGCGAACACGACGAGGAAGAAGAGCGCCGCGGCGAGGGCGGTGAAACGGTCGGAAAGCCGGTCGACGAGATTGTAAAGAAGAAGGACGATTCCCGCGAGGATCACGAGATTCGAAAAAACCAGCACCCGCAGCGACGGGCCGAAAACGCGGAAGAGAAGGGCGTTGAAATCGGGGGAGAGGGGACCGTAGATGTAGGCGATGTCTCTTTGGAGAACCTTGCCGAGGGAGAGCTGCCACGGGATGTACAGCTCGTGGCCGAAGTCGACGAGAAGGTCGGGCCACTTTCCCCAGCTCCACCGGGTGAGACCGGCGAAGAGCGCGCCGAGGAGAAGGGCGTCGAGAATCCTCGGCGGCCCGGACGGTTTTTCGGCGGCTCTTTCCGGTGGCGGCATCATCGCGCTCTCCCTTTCACGGCCCGATCATAGCCGATCGGCCGCGGTGAATGAAGGGAAGTGGGGCGTGAAAGAGGATGTCCCGTTGTTCGCGCCGGTTGCCAGCGCCTGGACAGAGCATTATAATTGAGAAGTCGCGCGCCGATTCCGCAACCCGTGACATCGGGGGGACCATGCCGGAGAAAAACTGTCCCGTCTGCAATCTCGTCCTTGGCGGCGAAGAGAACTACTGTTCCCGTTGCGGCAATTCGTTGAGAAACGGGCGGGGTCGGAGGGGGGAGCCCGCGCCGCCCCGGTGGCTCGAAATCGAGTTCCAGGAGAGCCGGTCGCCGAGCTACAACACGGCACTCGATCTTTGCATGGGCAATCCCCATTACCGTTCCTTCGAGAGGAACGGACTGAAGATTCATCGCGCCGGGTACCGCGCCGAGGAAGCGAAAGATTTCCTCCGCCTCGCCAACCTCGTGCGCGGCTGGAAATCGTTTCGGCTGTTCGTCGACGGCCGGGAGGAAACGTGGCGTTCCTTCTTCTACGGCGGCTACTACTGTTTCGAGGATCGAGACTCGAGTCCGAGCTGCAACCAGTACTGCTACGGCGAGAGCAGCGAGTGGTTCAACTGGTGGGGATGCCACCGCCTCGGTTTCGGCTTTTACAATGAGGAAGACTGGCTTCGATCGGGGAAGATGACCGATGACGATATCTTCATTCCCGACAAGGATCGGATCAAGCGACTCCTCCTATCGAGGGCGCGGTCGCACCGCTTCTGTCCGATTATGAACACCGAGGCGATCCTGAAGAGGGTCGACGCGCTCCCCGACCGGATCGATCCGAGGGCGAACCCCGACTGGGAATTCTACTTCATCGACTGGCGCGACGAGCCGGGGGCTCCGCCGGCGGCGGCGGTGCCGGTCTGCTCGCCCAGGTCGCTCCTCGTCTCCAGCCTCGTCCCGCCCGACGTGGTGGTGCCCAATCCCCCCGACCGGGGCGCCTGGAGTCCGGGGGGACCGCCGGGGTTCGAATAGGGGGGGGCGGGTCGATTCGGTCGAGCTTTGCGCCGATCACTCGTGGCGAAGCGCCTCGATCGGATCCATCCTCGCCGCCCGGTTCGCCGGGTAGATACCGAACACGAGGCCGATCGCCGCGGAAAAGAGCACCGCCACCACGATCCAGAACGGGGAGATCCGCCAGGGGAATCCGAACGAACGCGACACGCCCCACGCGGCCGACAGTCCCGTCGCCACGCCGAGAATACCGCCGATGCCCGTGAGCAGCACCGCCTCGGTGAGGAACTGCTGGAGCACGTCGCGCCGCCTGGCGCCGAGGGAGATCCTCAAGCCGACTTCGCGCGTCCTCTCGGTGACCGAAACGAGCATGATGTTCATCACGCCGATTCCTCCCACGAGAAGGCCGATCGACGAGATCACCACGAGGACGATGCCTACGGCGCCGGTTACCCGGCGCACCGTGCCAACGAATGCCTCCGAGCTGAGCACGGCGAAGTCGTTGTCGCTTCCGGGCGCGAGCCGGCGCGACCGGCGGAGCGCCTCCTCGATCTGCCGGGCGCACTCGTCGATCGATCGGCCCTCGCGTATGGAAACGACGATCTGCCCTTCATCGTCGCGCTGCATCAGGTCTTTCCGGTACGTCGTGTACGGGATGAGCGCGAAGTTGTCCCCCATGCTTCCGACGATCGATTTCCTCCGCTCGATGGTGCCCACCACGGTGTATTCCCGGGGACCGATGCGCACCGACGCGCCCACCGGATCGGTGTTGGGAAAGAGATCCTTCGCCGGACCCCAGGCGAGAACGACCACCGCCTTTCGATGGAGCACCTCCTCTTCGTTGAAGTAGCGGCCGTTGTCGATTTCGAACGGATGGATGCGGGGAAACTTCTCGCTCGTTCCGGCGAGAGAGAGCGCCTGGGTCTTCTCCGATCCCCGGGTGAGCCGCCAGAGGCGCCCCTGCCGCGGGCTGTATCGGAAGTCGACATCCTTTGCCGCGTCGCACTGTTTCGCCACTTCTTCCGCATCCCGGGGAGTGATCGCCTTGCGGGCGAGCACGGCGGCGCTTCCGGGCGCCTCGCTCAGGACGTCGTAGCGGGTGACGCTGATATACGGCTGGTCCGCCGCGGTGAAATCGTCCTCGATCTTTTCGCCCAGCCCCAGAAGGATCGCCACCACGGCGAGGATCGCCGCCACACCGATCGCCACGCCGAGAATGAGAAGGCCGGAGCGGAGGCGCCGCCCGCGGATCACATCGATCGCCTGTCTCGCATTCTCCATCAGCAGCGCCGACCGTTCGAACCGGTTTTCCCGCCCCGCGATCGAGGGTCTCTCACTCATGGCGAAGCGCCTCCACCGGGTCGAGAAGGGCCGCACGGTTCGCCGGGTAGGTGCCGAAGAGGACGCCCACCACGAGGGTCATCACGAGCCCGGCGACGATCGACCACGGTTCCACGGCGCTCGGCAACGGCGTGAAGAACGAGATCGTCGCCGCGACGGCGAAACCGAGGCTCACCCCCACGATGCCCCCGACGATCGAGAGGGTGACCGACTCGGCGAGGAACTGCGCCAGGATGTCCGATCGCTTCGCCCCGAGCGCTTTACGAAGGCCCACTTCGCGGGTCCGCTCGGTCACCGCCACGAGCATGACGTTCATCAGCACCACCCCGCCCACGAGGAGCGAGATCGACGCCAGCCCGACGAGGGCGCGAAAGATCGCCCTGGAAATCCCTTTCCAGAGGTTGAGGAACCGGTCGGATGTGATCAGGGCGAAGTCGTCCTCGTCGGCCGGTTTCAGGCGATGGCGTACCCGCATGATATTTCGCAGTTCCTCCCGGAGGGCTTCCACGCCGGCGGGCGTTTCCGCGCGGAACTTGATCTGCAGGTCGTTCGACCTTCCGAATACCTTCTCGAAGGCGGTGAGGGGAACGATGACGAAGCGGTCGCGGCTCACGCCGAACCGGGCGGGCCGGGCCTCGCCGACGCCGATCACACGGAAGTGTTTCCCCCCGATCTTGATCATCCTGCCGATCGGATCGACGGCGGGGAAGAGCTTTGTCGCGATCTCGTCGCCCAGGAGCGCCACCGACCGATTGCGCCGCACGTCGAGAGGGGAGATGTTTCTTCCCGCGCGCAGCGGGATATTCTCGATGACCACCGCCCCTTCGGTTCTTCCTTCCACGACGATCTCGCGCACCGCCCGGTTTCCGGACCGGATCTCCGCCGTCCGCCTCGCGATCACGTCGCGCTCCACGGCGGGCGGAAATCGCCGGGAAAGATCCTGGTAATCCTTCCAGCGAAGCCGTGGATTATGACGGTACGCCTGGATGAACCGGTCGAGGTCGGTCAGCATTTCGAAAGGGTCGAGCCTGCCGAGGGTGACCACATTCGATCCTTCATGAACGATCTCTTCGCGGGTAAACAGATCGATGCCGTCGAGAAGGGAGACCACCGCGATCACCGCCATGGTGCCCACGATGTTGCCCAGGAGGGTAAGGAAAGTGCGAAGCTTGTTCTCTCGAAGAGCACGCAGGGCGATGCGGACTCCCTCGAGGGTCACTTCGCCGTCTTGACGGGGTCGCCGTCCTCGAGCGTTCGGATCGCCTTGAAATCGCCCGACACCACCACGTCGTTCTCATCGAGTCCGGAGAGAACCTCGAAGTAGCGGTCGCCGGCGATCCCCGTTTTCACCACGGTGAACGCCGCCTTGCCGTCGCGCACGACGAACACCCCCTCACGGTCGGTCTCTTTCCGCCGGACCGTCGGATCGTCGTCCTCGACCTTCTCTTCGTCATCCTCTTCCTCATCGCCGGAGCGGATGGTGAGCGACTGGATCGGCACGGAAAGCACCGAGGCGCGCTCCGCCACGATGATGTCCGCCGTGGCGGAGAGTCCCGGCCGGGCGCCTTCGATCGGATCGTCGAGGGCGATCACCACCTTGAAGTCGACCGACTCGGTCTGCCGGGCGGTACGGATCGCGCTGTTTCCCACCTCGGTGACCACGCCGTGGAACGTCGTGTCGGGGTACGAGTCGATGGTGATCACGGCGTCCTGCCCCGGCCGGATCCCGACGACATCGGTTTCGTCGACTTCCACTTCCACCTCGAGGCCGGTGAGATCGGAAAGGGTTAGGAGCACCGTGCCCGGCTGGTTCATCGTTCCGACCACGGCGGTTTCCCCTTCCTCCACGTTGAGGCGGGTCACCACGCCGCTGATCGGCGCGAGGATGGTGGACAGTTCGAGGTCGTGTTCTCCACTGCGGAGGGACGCTTCTTGCTCGCGTATCCGGGCGAGGAGGGTTTTCCGTTTCCCACGGGCGACCTCGAACTCGGTCTCGGCCTTCAGCAGTTCGCTCGAGGATGCGAGATCCTGTTCGCGCAGGCCCTTGATCCTTTCGAGTTCCTGCTCCGCCTGCTTCAGCCTCACCGCCGCCTGCTCGAGGTCCGCCCTGGTGGCGGCGATCCCGGCGCGGAACTGTTCCACCGTCTGGGCGTACTGCACGGGATCGATCTGAAGAAGGAAGTCGCCCTCATCGACGCTTTCCCCTTCCTTGACGGCGATGTGGACGATCGTCCCCATCCGGTTCGCCGAAACGTCGACCTTCTGCTTCGGCGTAATCGAGCCGGACGCACTTACCACTTCGCGAATCCCGCGGCGGACGACCTTCTCGGTTTCCACCTCGATCTTCTTCGCGCGGTCGTTTTTCAGGTTGGCCGCCACCAGAAGAGCTGTGAGGAGCACGATCCCGGCGGCGATCCAGATCGGTTTCTTATTCATGGCACCGGGAGCTATTGTATCGCCGCACGAGGAGATTGCCAATTAAAACGGGGGGCGTTTCCCGCTGTCGCGGAGCGCCACATACGGCGTCTCTCCCGGATGGAACGTGTCGAGCACCTTGTAGAGCGCCTCGAGGCCCGCGGGGGTGACTCCCACGGAGCGGTAGCTCGCACCGTCACGCGATTCGATCCGGATGGCGTACGACGTGCGGGGGAAGGTCGTCTCGTCGAGGGAGACACGCGCCACCTCCTCACGGGCGAGTACCCGCGTGCGTGCGGTCGGAAGGGAGTAGTGAAGGGAGACGTTACCGTCGTCGAAGCGGATCGCGGCGAAACGGGAACCGGTGAGCCAGATGAGGGTGAGCACCGACGCCGCCGTCAGGAAGGCCACCCTAGGGAGCGCGCGGCCCGGTTCGATATCGAGGGAACGACTCAATCGCCGGACCGCCGCATGGGCCGCGAACGGCATGACCAGCGCGAGCGCCCAGAGGAGGGCGAGTTCGATATCGCTGAGAAGGGTGATTTCCATCGCGACGTCTCTGCCTCGTTTACAGGAGGGAGGGAGCGAGCCGTGCCTCGAGAGTCTGCCGGATCTTGACCACCAGCCGCGGGAGGTCGAAGGGCTTCGTCATGTAGTCGTCCCCTCCCATGCGGACCGCTTTCAGCTTGTTCTCGTCCGTGCTTCGGGCGGTGAGAAAGATGAACGGGATGCTCTTCGTTCTGTAGTACTCCCGGATCCGCCGGCAGAACTCGTATCCGTCCACTTCCGGCATGGTGATATCGGAGATGATCAGGTCGGGCACGCTCTCCATCACCCTTTTTACGGCATCAAGGCCGTTTTCGGCCACGAGGACTTCGTAGCCTTCCTGGCGGAGACAGAAGGAGAGGGACGTGGTGATCGAGGGCTCGTCGTCTACGATCAAGATCGTTTCGCGGCTCATCGTTTCCTCGTTTCGGGACGCTTCCGGTATCGCTTCTTCCTGTTTATCGGCCGGGGATCGATTCGTCTTTAGGTGAAGAGGGGGGAAGGGCGTACCCGGATCGCGCGAAATTGATAAGATGTTCTCGCATTCTTTATCGAAAAGGAGGATCGACATGGATCTGGGTATCAAGGGGAAATCGGCGTTCGTGGCGGCGTCTTCCACAGGCCTCGGAAGGGCGGTGGCGATCGGGTTCGGTCGGGAAGGGGGAAGGGTCACCCTCTGTTCGCGGTCGAAGGAACGGCTCGATGCCGCGGCGAAGGCGGTAGAGGCGGTGGGAGGGGAGGCGCACGTCGTGGTGTGCGATATCCGCCGCGAGGAGGAGATCCGTACCGCCGTGGAGAGCGCCGTCGATCGTTTCGGCGGGGTCGATATCCTGGTGACGAACTGCGGCGGACCACCGCCCGGCCTCTTCGACGATCTCGACGAGGATCGGTGGGAGGATGCTTTCCGTTCGATTCTTCTTTCGGTAGTCCGTTTGGCGGACGCCGTCCTGCCTGGCATGCGCTCCCGCGGCTGGGGGAGGATCGTCCCAATCGTATCGGTGTCGGCGAAACAGCCGATCGAAAACCTTCTCCTCTCCAATACCCTCCGGCCCGCCGTGGTCGGTCTGGCGAAGAGCCTTTCCGCCGAGGTCGCCGGCGCGGGGATCACGGTGAACTGCGTTGCGCCCGGTTACACCCGAACCGAGCGTCTCGAGGAACTCGCCGCGTACCGTGCGGAAAAGATGCAGACCACCGTGGAGGAGGTCTATCGATCGTGGACCGCCACGATCCCGGCGAGGCGCCTGGGAAGGCCGGAGGAACTCGCCGACCTCGTCCTCTTCCTCGCATCGGAGAGGGCGGCGTATCTCACGGGAAACACGATCGCCTTCGACGGGGGATCGGTGCGCTCCCTCTTCTGAATCCGCGGGAAGAAAAAGGCAAAAAAGATTTGACAGACTCCACATTTGTGTAGTACTTTCTGTTCAGGTGTCGCGACGGTCGCAAGAAGTCGCGAATAACACCCGAACGGGGAGTTTGGCATGTCGTTCGTCCCTCTCGGAATTCACACGAGGTATTCTCCTTTACTCTCTGTCATCGATCCGGTTGACCTTCCGGACGCCCTCGCTTCGAGGGGTTGGGATCGTGCGGTGGTGATCGATAGGGGGAATCTCTTCGGGTGGGCCTGTGCACGGCAGCGGGCGCGCAGCGGTGTCGGGATTCTCCCCGGCGCCGAGGTAAACGTCTCCTTCCCCGCCGCGGTGAAAGGCTTCCCCGCCAGGGTATACGCCCTCACTCTGCTGCCGGTATCCCCCCGCGGTCTCGACGATCTCGGTACCCTTCTCCGAGATATCTGGAGCGGAGATCGTCCCGAGGGGATGAGGGGGATCGCCACGCTGGGGGAGATCGAGGAGAGAGCCGAGGGGTGGCTCGCGCTGAGCGGTGGCGCCGGAGGGCCGGTGACGGGAGCGCTGCTGCGAGGTCGTGCCGGTGAGGCGAACCGCACAGCGGCCCGCCTCGCCTCCCTTTTCACCAAGGAGCGATTCTACCTCGAAGTAGGCCGGACGGGAAGCGGGACCGGCGAGGGGGTCGACCCCTTCTTGCGGAGTCTTGAAAAGCGGTACGGCATCGCGCGGGTGGCGGCGGATCCCATCCTGTGCCTCGCGAAGGGAGAGGAGAGGGGTCTCGCGCGACTGCGTGCCCTCGTTCCGGGGGGAAGCCTCGACGGCAATGGTCGAGCTTTCGGGCCGGACCGCGCCGCCCATCTTCCTTCCCCATCCGGTCTGCTTCGGCGGTACGCGAACGACCGACATCCCCTCGAGCGAACGGAGGAGGTGGCGGAGAAATGCGCCGGCGCTCTGCGGGAAAGCGGCACGCGGTCACGACCGGCGGGAGACAGGCTGATCCGTTCCTGCCAGGCACGGATCACCAGGCGGTTCGAATCCGATTCGGAAGAGAAGCGCCGGGAAATTCGCAACCGCTTCTGGGCCGAGTACTGGAAACTGGAGGAAGAAGGGGTGGTGGAGGCGGTATCGGCGCTTGTAGATGTTTTCCGTTCCCTTCGGGCTTCCGACGATGACGCGCAGTTCTTCACCCCTTTCCTTGCGGGAACGGTGATCGGTTTCCTGACCGGCCTCCAGGAGACGCTTCCCGGAAGGAGAGGCTTCGCTTTCGCCGAGCGGATCCGCCCGCGCGGTGGGGGGAGGATTTCCGTGCGTGTCTTCGGAGATGCAGGAAGCGCCGGGAGAATCCGGCGTCTTCTTCTCGGGCGATACGGAAGCGACGTATATCCGGCCATCGTGCCGGTTCCCCTGACCGGGGCGGACAGGGCGAGGCTGGAAAAGATGGAACCGCCGCGGGGAGAGTGGTCCGGGCCACATTCGAATCGATCCACCCAATATCCCTTCGAATCCCGGACCCGAGAGAACCGGGACCCGGGCCCTCTCCCCGTCGGCGGCCATCCATCCCTGGCGGAAAGCGCGGTGATGACGTTTCGGGAAAAGGAAGACGTGCTCGTATGGGACGCTTCGCCAGCGCGCGGCTGGTCCCTCGAGAAGGGCGTGGAATTCGACCTTCTGAGAACACCGATGATGGATACTCTAAGGGCGACCGCACCGATTCCACCGGCCGAGGATCCGTACCGCCCGATCCTCAGGGGGGATTGGACCGGCCTTGTTCCGGGTCATCACTTCCTTTCGGCGCCGCTGGTGCGCGCCCTCTCGCCC
>JAJRWB010000010.1 GCA_024276995.1 Candidatus Eiseniibacteriota bacterium
ACTCACAAAAAGCCGACCCGCACGTCGCCGCCGTCGTTGCAGATCTCCTCGTGCCGCCTTCGATGTAAGAGAAATCGTCATGCTTTAAATATAGCACGTTCGATCCGAATCGTCAACTATTTATGCGAGACTCTCTAGCCGGAAAGAAGCACCGAGATGAAGAGAGTCGCGCCGGACAGATCGATGTCGGGCGTGCCTAGACCGTCGATTTCATCCACCTGTATCGCCGTCCACCTCGCCTTGACACCGATGCCGATCCTGCCGAGGAAAAAGGGGTACTCGTACGCCCCGAACAGGGAAACCCCCGGGCCGCCGCCGTTGCGCTCCGCCGTGTCGTCGGCGCGAAGGCGAAAGTATTGGGGATCCCCTTCCGCCGATGTCGGGTTCTCGACGGACGCCTTGACGAGGTAGTAGTGGGCGAACAGGCCGGCCGCCCACCCTTTCCGGTCGGGTGGGGCGAACCGCTTCGTCCATCCGGTGGTGAAGGAGAACGAGAAAAGCTGCAGCTTCGCCTTCGTTTCGGCGGGTGCGAAAGGGACGTCACTTCCCATTTCCGTTCGCTTCGAAAGGACGAGTCCGAATCCGGCGAGGAAGGAATTCCGCGTTCCACGACGGAAGGAGAGGAGAAAATCGCCGTCGAAGGCGGGGCTTGGGTCGCGCGTGCCAAGGTCGTCGGCGGTCTGGGAAAGATCCCCCGACGGGAAGAACGATATTCCCGGTGTAAAATAACTGTCCACCGAGAGCGCGGACGCGGGAAAGAGGGCGATCGCCAGGAGCATCGCCGTGACCGCAAGAAGATGGTGGTTCGTGCTCACCGGTCGATTATACCGTTTCTCCGGCTCGGAGTGGGCCTCGTCTTCGCCCGGTCGGATCTTTCGGAGCGTTTCGGTTGACAGCCGCTCACGTGCGGTGTTAGAGTAAAGGTGAAAAGAAAAGGGGATTGAAATCCCTGCCAGGCGCGACGCATCCGTGTCTATTTAGAGCCAACAGCTTAAGTACGGGAACCTGTGCTTCGTGCGGGTAGAGCGAATGCCCCTTCGGGGGTGGCTCGAGCCGACCGAGAGGGAACCCACCTGGATTTATCCGGGTCTTAAGTAGTGCGGATGGACGGCCGAGGCGGGGATTTTTTTTCGAGTCTTTTCTGCGCGGACCGATGGACGCTACGAAAGGTCCAGGTCCGCCCCGGCGTCCGGATCGAGCTTCCGGAGCGCCTCGAGGGCCGCCTCGAACCGCCGCCTGTTCTCCTCGGAGGGCGTCTTCCGGTTCGCAAGATAGGCATCGAGCAGCGCGTTGCGCGCGGCGTGCAGCGCCTCGTTCCTCCCGATATCATCCATGTCCGCGTACAGGGCGATCATGTCGCGCTCATTCAGCTGCTCCATGAGGTTGAGGAACTCTCCGCGCATGAACGAGAGAACCTCCCTGTACGTATCGAAGCCGTACGAAAGCTTGGCGAGCACCGACGAAAGGGGCCGGTACCGTTCCGGGATTCGATCGGTGAGGGAGCACGCGAAACGATAGTAGGTCTTTCCCCGTTCGATGCTCGACAGGAGCGACGTGTCCACCGAGTCCGTCTCTCCCGGAACCTGGAAGAGCCCCGTCTGGAGGAGGAGATAGTCGGCGTTGATCCGGTAGACCCGGTACTTCATGACCGCCGTGCGCGCCTGGTCGAGGATTTCCGGCAGATCGGACTCGTAACCCGCCACGTAGCGGGCCGCCTCCCTGTGGAAGCCGTTCTTTACCATCGAATTGAGCAGAAGCGACAGGTAGACGTTCACGTCCTCGTCGAAATACTCGCTGTTCGACTCATGATCGGTGGCGATTCTCGACTGGAGAAGGGTGTCCAGCATGTACGAAAAGCTCGGGTCGCACTTCCCCCGTTTCATCAGCTCGTCGGTGTAGCGGTCGAGGCTCATATCCGTTCCTCCGGGGATGAACTCGCTCTTTCCTCCTGCACGATCCATACCGGGAAAGCTCGAATCGGTCGATTCCGATCTCCCTAGGAATCAACCGCTTCCAGGCGGACGGCGCATCCTTGCTCTGAATTTGCGCAAGATTGCGCCCTTTTTGCAACACCTGTTGCGAAACGCAACGCTTTCGCGGTACGTTGTGGGCGGATCCGCGGTCTCCCCCGAAAGGCTCTCGCAGCCGATGAACGTCGCTTTCATTCAATTCGCTCCCCGTTTCGGTGAAGTGCGCCGGAATCTCGATACCGCCGAGCGTCTCGCCCTCGAAAAGGCGGCCGACGCCGACCTGATCGTCCTGCCCGAACTCTTCTCCACCGGGTACCTCTTCCTTTCCCGCAGCGAGGCGTTCGATCTTTCCGAACCGTTTCCCGGAGGTCCCACAGGGGATTCGCTGGCGCGCATCGCCTCGAGGCTAGACGCGGCGGTCGTCGGAGGCATGGCGGAGCGCGCGGGGGAGAAAGTGTACAATTCCGCCGCCCTCGTCCGGCCGGACGGGAGCTTCGAGATCTACCGGAAGAGCCATCTTTTCCTCGATGAGAAAGATTATTTCGACCGGAGCGACGGGCCGATTCGCGCGGTGGACGCCGCGGGCAGCCGGATCGGCATGATGATCTGCTTCGACTGGTACTTCCCGGAGGTCTGCCGCGTCCTCACGGTGCAGGGCGCCCGGGTGATCTGCCACCCGGCGAATCTGGTACTCCCGCACGCACCGGAGGCGATGCGGACCCGCTCTCTCGAAAACCGCGTCTTCACCATTACCGCGAATCGGTCGGGTGCCGACCGCCGCGGGGGGAGGGAACTTTCCTTTATCGGTATGAGCCAGGTGACGGCGCCCGATGGTACGGTGCTCACCAGGGCGCCGGAAGAGGGGGAGCATGTCGCGGTGGTGGAAATCGACCCCCGCGCTGCGGAAGACAAGAGGATCACCGCGAAGAACAACCTGCTCGAGGACAGGCGGCCCGAACTGTACGGCGACCTCCTCTGACGTCGCGAAGCGAACGAGCCGACTCCGCCCGAAAGAAGGAGCGCTCCCGGACGGAATCTCTCCCGATTCCGGTGCTACGAAGCGGTGGTGGCGCCCGCCGGCGTCCGCGGCGTGACGGGGACGGGGGTCTTCATGATCTGGGCGAGGGATGTCATCAGGTCCTCGTCGTTGCCGCACCGGCCGAGCTTGCCACGGAAGACGACGGAAACATCGCCCGTCTCCTCGGAGATCACCACCACCACCGCGTCGGTTTCCTCCGTCATGCCGAGGGCGGCACGGTGGCGCGTGCCGTATTGCACGCCGTGCGATCGATCCTGCGAGAGGGGGAGTATGCAGCCGGCGGCGACGAGCGTCTCGTCGCGGATGATCACCGCCCCGTCGTGGAGGGGAGAGTAGTTCGTGAAGATCGTGACGATCAGCTCGGCGCTGATCTTCGCGTTCACCCGGTGTCCCGTTTCGATGATGTTCCGGAGCGACGCGTCTCGCTCGATGACGATCAGCCCGCCGATCCGCTTCCTCGACATGAGCCTCGCCGCCTTGACGATCTCCTCGAGATACTCGGTCGTTTCGATACGGAGGAAGAAGCGGAAAATGCGGAACTGGCCGGTCTGCGAAAGCGCCCGCCGCAGCTCGGGCTGGAAGAGGATCACGAATGCCACGAGCCAGATCGTCTTCAGGCTGGAGAAGATGCGGTTCAGCCCGGTGAGCTGGAACGTATCCGCCAGGAACGAGGCGAGATAGATGATCCCCATGCCGAGAAACATCTGGGATGCCCGCGTCCCCTTGACGACGAGCAGCAGCCGGTAGAGAAGGAACCAGACGATCGCGAAATCCGCGATGTCGAAGATCCGGTATTGAAGGTGCTCCATCTGGAGCAGTTCCACCTCAGGCCTCCCCCGATTCGATCGCCTCGGCCACGCGGACGGCGCGGAGAACGGAGCGCACGTCGTTAACGCGGAAGATGTCGGCGCCCGAGCGCACCGCGAGGACGCATGCGGCGATCGTCCCCTCGAGCCTCTCTTCCGCCGGCAGGTCGAGGATCGCCCCGATGAATGATTTCCTCGACGGTCCTAACAATATCGGAAAGCCGGTCGAACGCAATTCGAAAAGATGCCCGAGGAGACGGAGATTGTGAGTCGTCGTCTTGCCGAAGCCGATCCCCGGGTCGAGGACGATCTTCTCGCGACTCACGCCCGCCGCGACGGCGCGTGTCGCGGCGCCGGCCAGCTCGTCGCGCACCTCGGCCGTCACGTCGGCGTAATCCGCCATCGACTGCATCTCCTTCGGCGTGCCGCGCGTGTGGCTGATCACGAGTCCCGCGCCGGTCGCCGCGGCCACGCCGGCGAGGTGGGGGTCGTGGGTCAGCCCGGAGACATCGTTGATCACCGAAGCGCCCGCTTCGACGGCGGCGGCGGCCACATCCGCCTTGCGCGTGTCGATCGAAACGGGAATATCGAGCCGTTCGTTGAGGGCGCGGATCACCGGGACCACCCGTCGTATCTCCTCCGAGGCGGGAACTTCCTCGGAGCCGGGCCGTGTCGACTCTCCCCCCACATCGAGCAGCGAGGCGCCCTCTTCCGCCAAGGCGATTCCCCGGGCGACGGCGGTTTCCGTGTCGGCATATCGGCCGCCGTCGTAGAACGAGTCGGGCGTGATGTTCACGATCCCCATGATGGCGGAACGATCGGCGGAGAGGTTCACCCCCCATGCGTTGTAGAGCCGCCGCCGGAGATCACGGGCGGACGGCACCTCGTCGCCCCGCACGGAGCCGCTCCGGTCATCCCGCCCGGCGGGTTCGATGCGTGTGGATCGGTGATTCATGGCGCCGTCCCCTGTCGCGCCCCGGCGAGAGAGGTCGTCAGGCGGTGGCCGGCGAGGAGGAGGGGTTCTCGCCGTCGGCGCCTCCCTGTTCGGACAGAGCGGTCCGGTGAGGGTCCGTCTCCGCGGTCTCTCCTTCTCCGTCGTTGCCGGTGTCCTTCTCCGGCGGAGCGTACCGGCGGCTCGTCTTCTCGTCGAGCTGCTCGCCACGGATCAGGACGTCGAGTTCCTCGCCGTCGAGGATTTCCCTGTCGATCAGGGCGTTTGTCACCCGGAGAAGGAGGTCCTGTTTCTCGGTGAGCAGCGTGAGGGCGCGCTGGTACTCCTGGTCCACGATGCGCCGGACTTCTCCGTCAATCAGCTCGGCGGTCTTTTCCGAATAATCACGATGCTGGGAAATCTCGCGGCCTAGGAAGATCTGCTCCTCCTTCTGTCCGAACGTGAGAGGGCCGAGCTTCTCGCTCATCCCCCATTCGCACACCATCTTCCGCGCCATGGTGGTCGCCTTCTTGATGTCGTCCCGCGCGCCGGTGGTCAGCTCGGAGAACATGATCATCTCCGCCGCCCGTCCCCCCATGGTGAGGGCGATCAGGTCTTCGCAATACTCGCGACTCCACTTGTGCTTCTCGTCGGTGGGCAGGAGGTGGGTCACGCCGAGCGCCTGGCCCCGCGGTATGATCGAAACCTTGTGAAGGGGATCGGCGTTGGGAAGAAGCGCCGCGACAATCGCGTGGCCCGCCTCGTGACAGGCGGTTCCTTTCTTCTCCTCCTCGCTGATGAAGAGCGACTTCCGTTCCATGCCCATCATCACCTTGTCCTTCGCGTCCTCGAAGTCCTCCATGGTGACATTGTCGCGGTTCTTCCTCGCCGCCAGGAGCGCCGCTTCGTTCACGAGGTTCGCGATGTCCGCGCCGGAAAGCCCCGGCGTTCCACGGGCGAGCACCTTGAGGGAAACCTTGTCGTGCAGCGGAATCTTACGGGTATGAACCTTCAGGATCCCCTCGCGCCCGCTCACGTCGGGCATGTCGACCACGATCTGCCGGTCGAACCGGCCCGGCCGAAGGAGGGCGGGATCAAGCACGTCGGGACGGTTCGTGGCGGCGATCAAGATTACCCCTTCCTTCGATTCGAAGCCGTCCATCTCAACGAGGAGCTGGTTGAGCGTCTGCTCCCGCTCGTCGTGGCCGCCGCCGAGACCGGCGCCCCTGTGGCGTCCCACGGCGTCGATCTCATCGATGAAGATGATGCACGGCGCGCTCCTCCGTCCTTGCTCGAACAGGTCGCGCACCCTCGACGCGCCGACGCCGACGAACATCTCGACGAAGTCGCTTCCGCTCATCGAGAAGAACGGCACTTCCGCCTCGCCCGCCACCGCCTTGGCGAGGAGCGTTTTCCCCGTTCCCGGCTGTCCAAGGAGGAGCGCCCCTTTCGGGATCTTGCCGCCGAGTCTCTGGAACTTGTCGGGCGTCCTGAGGAAATCGATGATCTCCCGCAGCTCTTCCTTCGCTTCCACGGCGCCCGCCACGTCGTTGAACGTGATCTTCGGCCTGTCGGCGGTCAGCAGTTTCGCCTTGCTCTTGCCGAAGGAGAACGCCTTGTTCCCGCCGGTCTGCATCTGGCGCACGATGAAGATCCAGAAGCCGAGGATCAGCACGATGGGGAGCCACGAGAGGAAGAGGGATAGCCAGTTCATCCCTTCCGGCTTCGAGCGGATCACCGCATCGGGGCTTTTCTCCCAGATCATCGAAGGGAGATCGGGATCGACGGCGGGGAGCCATACCTTGAAGGTCGCCGTTTCCCGTTCGGGGAGTCCCTCGCCGATGGCGATGCGCACCGGGTTTTGGAACTCGCCGTGCACTTCCTTTTCGATGATCAACGCGGAGCGGATGTTCCCCTTGTTGATCTCCTCGACGAATCTCGAGTAGTTGATCTCCGTCTCCACCTGGCGGCCGGTCTGGTACATCCGGTAGACCGTGAGCACGAGCAGCACGAGAACGACCCACAGGGCGAGGGAGCGCATCGTCCGGTTCATCCGGGGCGGTTCGCGGCGCGGGCGGTTCTCATCGTCCTCGGGAGGGGGCGGCGTCCAGCGGCGCTTCGGCCCCTTGTCGATCGGCGGGCGGCCGCCGCCGTCGCCGTCGGGAGGAAGGGGATTTTCCCGCCACGGCGATCGAGGTTGGTCGCGGTCGGCCGACCGGAGGAACTTATCGATTCCACGTATTCTTCTCATGCTTCCTTGGCTCTGCTCGCTTCCTGCACGCGATCTCTCACGGAAACCTGGGGGCGAAGGCAAGGGTTTTCACACGGATCGAACCGTCCGCGCCGGGAGCATCCCCGCCGCGAAGAGCCGGTCCCCGGGGGACGTTCCCTCCTCCTTGATCCTAACAATCGACCTGTTCGATTGCAACCTCCAACCAATTCGTGGTTCCCGACGTAACCTTCACCCTCTCCGCGATTTCCACCCCGCCGACCCATACGATTCCCTCACGGTCGACGACGAGCGGCAGTCGGTCTCTCTCGGCGGTGTCGATCTTCCGATCGACGAGAAGATCGTGGACCTTACGCGATCCCGGCGCCCCGAGAGGGCGGAGTCGGTCCCCGTCGCGGCGGG
>JAJRWB010000011.1 GCA_024276995.1 Candidatus Eiseniibacteriota bacterium
CCTGATCGCCCTGATAACCGCCTACCGGAGGTGGATCTCTCCGCTCTTTTCCCCCTCGTGTCGTTTCCATCCAACGTGCAGCGCGTACGCCCGTGACGCCGTGGCCCGCCATGGCGTCTTTCGAGGGGCATGGTACGCGCTACGGCGCATTTCCAGATGCCATCCTTATGACGAGGGGGGATACGACCCAGTTCCGTGATCGGATGCGGTGATCCGCGGTTCCGTGAACGGTAGAGGGTCCTCTTTCCCGCCCGAGGGCGCCGCCCCGCAGGTCGGGCCGCCCGGAAATGCGGAATGATGGACCGAAGAGCGCTTATCGCCGTATTTATTTCCACCCTCCTGATCATCGGGTATGAACTTTTTCTCATGCCGAAGCCTCCGGTGGTCGAACCGGGACCGCGCGAAGCGCGGGATGCCGGTGCAAGAGCAAGAGAAGAGGTCGTGGATGGGAGCGGTCGCCGGCGCCTCACACCGCCCGGCCCCGAGATCGGCGAACCGCCGCCGGTGGAACCGGAAGCGGTGGTCGAGAAAGAGGCCGGTGTGAAGGCGCTCACCGAGGCGGTCGAGCGGATCATCGACGTGTCGACCCCGCTGTTCACCATGGAGATCGACACCCGCGGGGGCCTCATCCGCTCGACGCGGCTTCATCGGTATGATGATCCCGCCGGCGGGCCGGTGGTTCTCAACGACAGCGATTCGCCCGGGGGGCTCGGCCTGCTGATCAGCACCGGCGACGGTGAGATCGATGCGCGGAGCGTGGTTTTCACCGCCGACAAGGCCTCGATCCGCATCGACGACCCGACGGGAGTCGAAAGGCTTACCCTTCGCCAGGCCCTCGACAACGGCATCGTCATCACGCGGGTCTTCACGTTCCGCGGCGATACGTACGAAGTGGGCGTGAACCAGAAGATCGGCCGGGAGGAGGCAAGCCCGGAGGTCTTCTCCTATCGCCTTCTGTGGGAGCCGGGCGTGGCGTTCACCGAGGGAGATCCTCTCTACGAGCGGGGCCAGACGGGGGCGATCACATCGGTGGGTGGGGCGATCGTCCGGGATAGGACGAGGAAGGTGAAGGGCGACGGGGTCCAGCGGACGGGCGACGTGAAGTGGACCGCCGTGCAGGGGAAATACTTCGCCGTGGCGCTCATACCGGTGAACGAACCGGATGCCGACGTGAGAATCCGGCGGATCGGCACGGAAGACCGCGTGTGGCTCGACGTGAAATTCCCCGTCCGTTCCTCCGCGGGCACGGAGAGGGATTTCTTTCTCTACGCAGGCCCGCTCGAGATGGCCGCCCTTTCGTCGACGGGCGTCGGCCTGGAAAAGATGATCGATCTCGGATACAAGCCGATCCAGCCCCTTTCGAAGCTGATGCTCAAAGCGGTCACCATGCTGCACAAGGTGGTGAGAAACTACGGCGTGGTGATCGTTCTCGTGTCGGTTCTCACCAAGCTCCTCTTCTATAGGCTCACCCACAAGAGCTTCCAGTCGATGAAGGACATGCAGAAGATCCAGGGCCAAGTCAATGCGCTCAAGGAGAAGTACAAGAACGATTCGCAAAGGATGAACAAGGAGATGTGGGCGCTCTACAAGAGAGAGGGGGTCAACCCGATGGGGGGCTGCCTGCCGATGCTCCTCCAGATGCCCGTGTTCATCGCGCTCTACTCGGTGCTTCGGAGCACCATCGAGCTGCGCCAGGCGCCTTTCGTCCTGTGGATCAACGACCTGAGCCGCCCCGACGTTCTTTTCCACCTGCCGTTCCCCCTTCCTTTCCTGGGAGAGAATTTCTGCCTGCTGCCGATCCTCATGGGCGTTTCGATGTTCCTGCAGCAGAAGATGACAACCGTCGACCCGCGCCAGAAAGCGATGGTCTACATGATGCCGATCGTGTTTACCGTCATGTTCTACCGGCTTCCATCCGGCCTCGTCCTCTACTGGTTCGTGAACAATGTGCTTTCCATCGGACAGCAGTGGATGATCCATCGGGGAGGGAACGACGATGCGCGGGGAACCACTGTAAAGACAATCAAGACCGGCCGGGACGCCGCGTCGCGACGCGACGACAAGGCGGGAAACAAGAGAGGCGCCCTGGCGGCAAAGGAGACGAGATGAACAGCGCGACCGGCGAAGGACGCTCATTCGAAGACGCGGTGGAGCAGGCCGTCAGCAAGCTCGGCGTGAGGATCGACCAGGTGCACGTCGATCTTCTCGAGGAGAAGCGGGGCTTTCTCTTCGGCCTTATCGGTGGACGGGTGAAGGTGAAAGTGACCCACCAGCGTTCCACGGAGGACAGGATCGACGAGATCCTCACGGGTATCATGAAGCGGCTCGAGATCCCCTCGCAGGTGGAAGTGGCGAAACGGGGCGGCGATTTCTTCGTCAACATCGGAACCGTCGATTCGGACGGGCTGCTCATCGGCAAGCGGGGAGAGACGCTCCACGCACTCGAGCATCTCGTGAATCGGATCGTCCACAGGGATCCGAACGAGAGGGGGCGGGTCACGGTCGACGTGGGGGGCTACCGATCGAGGCGGGACGATCAGCTGAAATCGCAGGCGAAAAGCATGGCGCGCCAGGTGAAGGAAACGGGTCGTGAAGTGAGCACCGACCCGCTTTACTCGCCTGACAGGCGGGTGATCCATCTCGCCCTCACCGAGGAGACCGGGATCCGCACGTACACCGTCGGCGACGGGCTCTACAAGAGTGTCGTGGTGGCGCCGAGCAGCGGCGAGCGCCAGGGGGCGCGCGGTGGCCGTGACGGGGGCAGGAGTCGGGGACGGGGTGGCCGAGGCCGCGGGAGGTCGCGCTCCGGGGGCGGCCGGAGCCGGCGGAGCGAGCGCTCGCCGCGCGAAGGGGGCGGCGCCCGGTAGAAAATGGCTGACATCGTTTATCGCGAAGGCGACACCATCGTGGCGTGCGCCACGCCGTCCGGTACGGGGGCGCTCGCCGTCGTCCGCCTGAGCGGGCCGAGAGCGGCGGCGGTGGCCGACCGGATCTTCTCCGGCGCCATCGCTCCGTCGCGCGCCGCGCCGAAAACGGTGCATCTCGGCGCGATCACCTCGCCGTCGGGAGAAAAAATCGACGAGGTGCTTCTTACGTCGTTCCGCGCCCCCCATTCCTTTACAGGCGAAGACAGTATCGAGATTTCGTGCCACGGGGCGCCCTTCCTCGTGAAGCGCATCGTGGAAAGAGCGGTGGCCGCCGGCGCGCGGCCCGCGGCGCCGGGGGAGTTCACGAGGCGCGCCTTCTTGAACGGGCGGATCGACCTCGCCCAGGCCGAATCGGTGGCCGACCTAGTGGGCGCCCGGACGGCGGCGGCGGCCCGCACGGCCCTCCGCCAGCTTCATGGAAGACTCTCCGGCACGCTTCACCGGATTAGGACTTCGCTGATCGACGTTCTCGCCGGCGTCGAGGCGAATCTCGATTTTGTCGCCGAAGAGGGCGCGCCGCCGTTCTCCCCGGAAGAGGGGGCGCGCGCCGCGCTCCGGGTGAAAGAGGAAATCGACCGCCTTCTCTCCCGGGCGGACGAAGGGAGGTTCGTTCGCGACGGGGTCCGCCTCGTGATCGCCGGGCGGCAGAACAGCGGGAAGTCGACACTCTTCAACGCCCTTCTCGATGAAGAGAGGGCGATCGTCTCCGAGGAGCCGGGCACAACGAGAGACGTGATCGAGGGGGAGTTCGAAGAGGGGGGGATACTCTTCTTCGTGAGCGACACCGCCGGCGTGGGCGGGAAGGTCGGCGGGCCGGTGGAGCGGGAGGGGATCCGCAGGGGTGCCCGACGGCGTCGGACGGCCGATCTCGTTCTCGTGACGCTCGACGGCTCCGAGCCTCCGGGCGCGGAAGACGAGGGGCTTCTCGACGAGACCGCCGGGCGAAAGAGGGTGGTGGTGGTGACGAAGGACGATTTGCCCCGGCGGCTCGGGGAGGTTCCCCTCGGCCACGTAGAGACCGCGATCCCGGTGTGCGCCCCGGAAAACCGGGGGATCGCCGTGCTTCGAGAGACGCTGCGCGACGCGGTATCGGGTGATGTGGGGACGGGCGACCCGGAGGTGACGAGCGTGCGCCACATCGAACGGTTGCGCGCCGCGTCGAAGGCGCTCGCCGCCGCCGCGAAGGTGACGGCGAGCGGCGAACTTTTCGCCGAGGACCTCCGTGCGGCGGCCGCGGCGCTCGGTGAAATCACGGGAGAAGGCGCGCGGGAGGAACTGCTCGACGCGATATTTTCGCGGTTTTGTCTTGGCAAGTAGGGGCGCGGTGGGAAAACGGCGGACATCGTACGACGTGGTGGTGGTCGGCGGCGGGCATGCGGGGATCGAGGCGGCGCTCGCCCCGGCGCGTCTCGGTCTTTCCGTGCTCCTCGTCACGTTCGACAGGCGCGCCATCGGGCGAATGTCGTGCAACCCGGCGATCGGTGGACTCGCCAAGGGACACCTCGTCCGGGAGATCGATGCCCTCGGTGGGGAGATGGGTCTCGCCATCGACGACACGGGCACCCATTTCAAGATGCTCAACCGGAGCCGCGGCCCGGCGGTCCATGGCCCGCGTGCCCAGGCGGACAGGGATGCTTACGCGACGCGTATGCGCGGCGCGGTCGAACGGCAGCGGCGTATCGACGTGGCGGAAGACGAAGTTCTCGCCGTCGCCGCGATGGGGGGGCGTGTGCGGGGGGTGATCACCGCGGCGCGCGGTGAGATCGAATCGGACGCGGTGATCGTTACGGCCGGCACATTCCTTTCATCCCGCATCTATGTCGGCGACAAGAAAACGGCGGGCGGACGGCTCGGCGAGACGTCCGCCGAGGCGCTGTCGGCATCGATGAAGAAGCTCGGTTTCGAAACGGCGCGGCTGAAGACCGGGACGCCGCCGCGGATTCTCGGCGCCACCGTCGACTGGAGTCGCACGACCGAACAGAAGCCGGATCTTCCGCCGACACCCTTCTCGTTTCGTACCGAAAGGATCATCCGCCCCCAGGTGTCGTGTTGGATCACGGGCACGTCGGAGGCGACCCATGATGTGATCCGGAAAAATCTCCACCTCTCCCCGCTGTTCGCCGGAAGAATCGAAGGGGTCGGCCCGAGGTACTGTCCGTCCATCGAGGACAAGGTGGTCCGTTTCGCCGACAATCCATCGCACCACGTTTTTCTCGAAATCGAGGGGGGGCGGGACGATCTCGTCTATCCGAACGGTCTTTCCACGAGCCTTCCTCGAGAAGCGCAGCAACGCTTTCTCCGGACGATCCCCGGTCTCGAAAGATGCGAAATAGCGGTGCCCGGATACACGGTGGAATACGATTTCTTCTCCACCCACCAGATCGGCCCCTCCCTCGAGACCCGCCTTATAGAGCGACTCTTCCTCGCCGGTCAGGTGAACGGCACGTCCGGCTACGAGGAGGCCGCCGCCCAGGGTCTGATGGCGGGTATCAATGCCGCCCGCGCGATCCGGGGCGAGCCGCCCGTGATCCTGGGACGAGCCGAGGCGTACATCGGCGTTCTGATCGACGATCTGGTGACGTGCGTGCCGACGGAACCTTATAGGATGTTCACTTCTCGCGCGGAGTACAGGCTCTTGCTACGGCACGACACGGCGGATATCCGCCTGGCGCCTACAGGCGCGCGCATCGGTCTTTTGCCGGAAAAGGTCGCCGCCCGTGCCGTCGAGAGAGACCGCCTGGCGGACGAGGAGGTCGCCCGTCTCGAGAAGCGCCTTGTTCCGCCGGACGAGGCGAACCGGCTGATCACGGCGGCGGGCGGTGTCCCGGTGAAGGAGGCGACGCGGCTCGCCGCCCTCCTGAAAAGGCCGGAGATACGGATGTCGGCGATCCCCGCCGCCATGGTCGGCACGCCGCGCCCGCCCGAGCCGGTGCGGCGGGAAGCGGAGGTTCGCATCAAGTACGCCGGATATGTCGACAGACAGAAACGAATCGTCGAGAGATTCGAGACGATGGAAAAACGGGCGATTCCCGAAAACTTCGACTATGATGTAATTGGAGGCCTCTCCCGGGAGGGGGCGGAGAAGCTGAAACGGTTCCGCCCCGGGCGGCTCGGTATCGCGTCGCGAATCGACGGAGTCACCCCGGCCGACATCTCCCTGGTGGTCGTGTATCTCGACAGGATCGAAAGGACGAAGAGGAAGGAGGCGCCTCGGTGATCGACGCGGTGCGGCGACTGCTCGCCGCCGCGGAAGAAGGGGGGCTCGATCTCCCGGAAAACGCGGCGGAGCGGTTCGAGCTGTATCTCGACGCCGTGATCTCCCGGGGGGAGCGGCTCTCCCTTTTTTCCCGCGCTGAGCTTCTCATCGAAAACGTCGCCGACCACCATCTTCTCGATTCTTTGCGGGCCCTCCTTTTCGCGAAGCCGAGACGAGGCGGGCGGCTCATCGACTTCGGTGCGGGAAGTGGCGTGGTGGGGGTGACATGGAAGATCCTAAGGCCCGACCTGTCGGTGGTCTTCCTCGAGGCGATGAAGAGAAAGGCGTTCTTCCTCGACGGCGTGATCCGCCTTCTCCGATTCCACGGCGCAGAGGTGTGGGAAGGGCGGGCCGAGGAGGTCGCCCGGCGGGAGGGAAACCGGTTCGACGCGGTCGTCGTCCGGGGTGTCGCGGCCGACAGGAAGTCGGTGCGCGCCGCGAGACATTTTCTCAAGCCGTTCGGCGAGGTGCTCTTCTTCAAGGGGCCCGCCACGGCGCCGGAGATCCGCAGGCTGATCCAGGCGGACGGGGAGCTCTCCGCCGTCCGCGAGGAAAATGTGTTCCTCGGCGACGGCAAGCGAAGGATCTATGTTCTCGCCTCGAAAGTGCCCGTGGCGGGCTGAAATCCGCCGCCGCACCCGCGCCGCCCTTAAAGGAACCGGTAGATGATTCCCACGGCGAGAGTCTGCTTGAACTGGCCCGCCTTTCGGATGGCGGCGATCACGTCGGCGGCGTTGAGCAGTTTCCCGTCGCCGTCGACATCGGCGGCCACGCTGTTGTCGTACTTGTCGTACACCCAGAGCGTGTAAAGATTGACCGATAAAATCTTCGTCAGCTGAGCGGAGAAGATATTCTCCCATGTCACCTCGCCGCCCAAAGTGTAGTTCGCCACGTCGACGCCGATCCCGGCGGCTTCATATTCTTCCTTCGAAACGGAGTCGAAGGCTTCCTTCCCGGAATAGAAGAACGGTTTGTAAAGATCGAGCCGAGAGGTCCACGCGACGCGATCGTCGAAGATCTTCGCCTTGTAGTCGGTAATCCATTGGGCGCCGCCGTCGAGTTCCGTGGCGACCTGCGTGGCGTCGTCGTTCGGATCGGAACTCAGAAAAAGCCTTCGGCGATTGTGCCGGAGCGAGAAGCCGAGCCGGCCGAGCAGGCTCCGCTCCTCCTCTTCGATGAACTTGCGCGCCACGCCCCCCGTTTCCTTGAAGGTGAGCGGATTAAATGCCAGGGAGCGTCCCGAATTGTCGGAACCGTCCTGGAACTGCGTCTCGAAACGGAATGTGAGAAACGGGTCGACCCACCGGTCGAGGGTGAATCTCAATGTCGATTCGAGATCGACCAGATCGGTCGATTTTTTCGGCGACTCCCACTTCCGTTGCGCCCCGACGCTTCTCTGCTGGTGCGTCTGCCCGTAGGCGAGCTTGAGCGTGCTGTTCCAGTTCATCTTGTGGCTGAGCTGATTCTCGAGAGTTCCATTCGTGATGAACGTCCAAACGATCGAGCCCCTGTCGCCGCCCGCCCAGTTATCGCTGTACGCGCTCTGCGAGAAGTTCAGTCCCGACTCGAGACTGGGGTACCACCTCCCTTCATCCAGAATTCGTTCCTCGGCGGAGGCGGCCGGCATCATGGCGCAGGCGGCGACGATCACGGCGAGAGAGGCTGCGCGGAACGACCGGTTTCTCATTCGCTTTACTCCCCGCCGGCGCCCGCGGAAGGGGCGGCGATATGATGAACGACCTGTTGTGGATACGGGATGTCGATACCGGCGGCATCGAAGGCGGTCTTGATTTTTTCCATGAGGTCGAACTTCACGCCCCAGTAATCGGGCGCGTTCACCCAGACGCGCACCACCAGGTTGACGCTCGAGTCGGCGAGTTCCGAAACGGCGATGAACGGCGCGGGCTCGGAATGAATCCGGCTGTCGTCGCCGATGATCCGGAGCATCACCTTTTCCGCTTCATCGATCGACGAGTCGTAGCCGATACCGATGAGAAGATCGACGCGCCGCGTATCGTAGGCGGAGTAATTCTGGATCGTATCGCCGTACATTTTGCCGTTCGGCACGAGGATCTTGATGTTGTCGCCCGTGGCGACGGTCGTGGCGAACAGGCCGATCTCCTTCACCGTTCCCTTGATGCCGGCGGCATCGATGAAGTCGCCGATCTTGAATGGGCGGAACACGAGGATCATCACGCCGGACGCGAAGTTCGCCAGCGAACCCTGGAGGGCGAACCCGACGGCGAAACTCGCCGCACCGAGAATGGCGACAAACGACGCGGTTTCAATACCGAATTTCGCGAGCGCGGCGATGACGGCGAAGATGAAGATCGCGTAATATACCATGTTGCCGACGAACGACGACAGGCTCGAATCGACATCGCCCCGTTTCATGGCGCTTTTCAGCACGCTCCGGCCGATACCGGCGGCGATGCGCCCGACGATGAGCAGGAGAATCGCCCCCGCGACGTTGATGCCCCACTGCGTGATCTTCTCGAGCATTTCGGGTGATAGATTTTCCACCAAGAACTCCTTTCTTTGCGACACGAAGGAAGGGCGCGGAATCGGCGCCACGGTGAATAGTAGGAATTTCGACACAACGAGTCGAATGAAAACGAAATGCGCGGTTACGCTTCTTCCTTCCGCCGCGCCGGGGAAGGGGCGAGGACGGTCTCGACTTTCTCCGCCAAAGCCGCCGCCCCGTTGCGGCGCAGGAACTTCACGAAGAGCCACCCCGTTTCGGCGTCGCCGGCGTCGCCGGCGTCGCCCGGAGGGGGTCGCACCTGGCGTTCGCTGCGCGCGGGGCGGTATCCGTGCCGGGCCGCGCCGAACGCGGCCTGCTCCGCCATGAGAGAAAGGCTCCCCGACACGACCGACAGGAGGTTGTGAAACTCGCTGCGTGTGATTCTTTGCCGGATCGTGCCGAGGATATCATTGATCTCCGCCCGGGTTTCCCGGTCGCCGCCCCCCGTGGCCGCGCGGGCCGTTCGGATGAAATCGTCGATCCTCATGCCCCATTGACAGCGACACGACGAGAAAAGTCACATCAGCACGCGCGGCGGGCACACCCGGGCTGCGGCGCCGCAACCGGTTGCGGGAAAAGGTGTTGCGGTTTCCGGTTCGAGGCGTGCCCCCCGGTCAGCTATTGCGGCGGCGGAGGAACGCGCAGTTGGAGACGGCGATCCGCCGGCCATCTTGTTCGATGATCGTGCTGAGCGGTGTGATCGCCCGTAGGGTTCCCGATGCGCCGTCGAGGTCGATCTCGTCGCCCACGCGAAAGACCTTCCGCGCATAGAAACCGGCTACGATATTCCGGGTGATCTCCCGGGTTCCGAGACCGAACGACAGCGCGAGGGCGAGGACGAAACCGCCGAAGATGATGAGGACCACCGCGTTGACGAGCTGCATATCGATCCGCAACTGGGCGATCGCCATGACGGCGACGACGAAGAAGATAAGTCCCGAAATGAGCCGGCCGAGCATGGGCGCGTACTCCACCCCCGATTCGCCCGCGGCATGGGTCACCGCCCTCCCGGTGAAACGGCCGATCGTGCTGCCGAGAAGAATGATGATCACCGCCGCCACGAGGCTCGGCAGATACGCGAAGAACGCGGCGATCATGTTGCTGATCTCCACCATGCCGGCCACCTGTGCGGCGGTTTTGAAGAAAAACACCATGAGCAGGTAGAAGACGAGCTTCGGCAGCCAGACAGCGGGCGTATCCTTCAGGCTGAGCCGTTCGAGGGAGTCGCTGATCCCCGCCTTCTCGAGCAACGAATCGATACGGATCCTGTCGAGGAGCGAAGAGAGCGTTTTCTGCAAAATGCGCGCCCCCACCCAGCCGATGAGGATGACCACGAACGCGGTGAGAAGCCTAGGGAGAAACTCGGTAATCCCGCGGATGATATTGCTGAAGATATCGATCAGAACGATGCCGAGATCGAAGTCACCGCTCATTCCGGATCCTCCTTCGCCGGGGGTTTTCCTCCGGTTATGATGTGGGTGATGATGTTCCAGTACTCGCGCAGCAACGTTCCCACGCCGAACCACGAGAAACCGATCGTTTCCACGACAAGGACTTTTCGCTCGATCGCGCGGATGGCACGGTCGACGAAACCGGGCCGTGCCTCCTCGGTAAGCCCGGCAAGTTGCACGATCGGCGGCCCCGGATCGATTTCCGCCGCGTCTTCATCGCCGCGAGACGGCCGATCGTTCATCGGTCGTCCCCCCGCGACGCGCCGGCGCTCTCGTCGCCGTCTCCGTCATACAGGGAACGGAAGAGTTCGCGCCCCCGCTTGATTCTCATTTTTGTCGCCGAAAGACCGATCCCCAAACGATCGGCGACTTCCCGGTAGGAAAAGCCGTCGACATCGCAAAGCACCAGGGGGATGCGCAGCGTGTCGGGAAGGCGGTCGAGGACGGCCCGGATCCGATCTCTTTCGAAGCGGCGGTCCACGGCGCCTTGGCCGGCCACCTTCAACGATTCCTCGGATGACATCGCCGGGTCGTCGACATCGACGAAGACGCGCCCCCGGTTTTTCCTGAGGAAGTTGAGACAGTGGTTCACCTTGATCCGTTGGAGCCATGTGCGGAAGAGGGAGCGCCCCTCTAACTTCGGAAGGGCGAAATACGTCTTGACGAACACTTCTTGGGCGAGATCCTGGGCGTCGTCGGGCGAACCGGTGATGTGGCGGCAGTTCGCAAGAACCCGGCCCTGGTGGCGACGGAGGAGTTCCTCGTAATGGCTGTGATCGCCGGGCAGCGCGGATCGGGCCGCGGCGACCAATTCTTCGTCGGATCTTTCATCGCAATCGCCCAAGCGTTCCTCCTCGAGACAGAGCATAGACGACACCCTTTCGCTGTCAAGATCGATACTCTCCGCCGCTGCGGGCGGATTCGTCGTCGCGTTACCTGGACAGCGAACAGGCGGCCAAAGTCACAGGAAGACGGTGGCGGGCGCTATTCAAGGTGGGAACGGATGTCCTGTGCTAGGCGGACGAGGGCGTCGCCGCCGGAAGCGCGCGGTTTCCAGCCGATGCCGAGCCCGTCGCCGCCCGGCTCCTTCGGAATAATATGGAAGTGCACGTGCATCACTTCCTGGTGGGCGGCCGACCCGTTGTTCTGGAGAATGTTGTACGCCGTCGCGCCGGTGGCCTTCATCACCGCCCGGGCGATCGCCGGGAGCACCCCCCCGACGGCGGCGGCCGACTCGGCCGAAAGACGGTCGATCGTTTCGGCCGGCTCTTTCGGTATCACCAGTGTGTGCCCGGCGCTCAAGGGGTTGATATCGAGAAACGCGAGCACCGCGTCATCTTCGTACACTTTATGACACGGAATTTCGCCGCTCAGAATCTTCGTAAAGATCGTCCCGGGCAATCGACGAGCCCTCCTAGCGGATCTCCTTGTGGACCGTGTGACGCCGGAGGCTCGGATTGTATTTCTTCAGCTCCAGGCGCTCGGGGTTCTTCTGCTTGTTCTTCGTGGTGATGTATCTCGAGGGGGACGCCCCCTCCTTGCGCGCTTCCGTACACTCGAGCGTGATACGGACGCGGGCTCCTTTCTTTGCCACGAGGGGCTCCTTCTTGCGGCCCGCCTCGAGGGCGGGACAGGGGTTCAATCCCTGAGTATAGCTTGAAGGGGCCTTCGACTCAACCCCCCGGCGACGGTGGTGATCGGTGTGTGGGGCGTTGTCTTTCCGGGGGGCGATATGGTAGGCTTGCAGCACCATGCCCCCTGTTATTCTCAGCCCGCTTACGGCCGGAGAGGCCGCCGGTCCCCCCGCGACCGCCGGAATACTGCGCTCCGCCGCCACCGTTGCAACACTTCTCGCCCTTTCCGTCCTCCCGGCCGGGGCGCACCACCCCCACGACGTGATCAATTCGTTCGCCCTCTCCCCCCGGTTTGCCGCCGACCATACCCTTTTCGCGGCGTCGGCGGGATCACTCAACCTCTTCCTGGTCAGCCGGGACGGCGGCTACACGTGGGAAAGCTCGCGGGCCGGGCTACGGGGTCCGGAAGTTTTCGACATGGTCTGGGTCGAGGATGGAAAAGGAGGCACCCGGGCGATCGCCGCTCTCGGCGGCATGGGCGTCGAGGTGTCGGTGGACGGCGGCGGACAGTGGCGCCCCCTCCCGATCGGCCGGCAGGTCTATCTCCTCGCCGTTCCCGATGAGCGCGCCCCGGACGGCGGTGTCCTCCTCCTGGCCGGCGGGCGCGACGTTTATCTCTCCTATGACGGCGGGACGACCGCGCGCAGGAAGATGCGCGTGTCGAAGGAAGAGCAACCGGTCGCCGCCATCGCCCTTTCTCCGGGATTCGTTCACGATTCGACCCTGGCGGTTGCGGCGGATGGGAATGCACTGTTTATGAGCTTCGATGCCGGCGAGTCGTGGCGTCGCGTGGAACTCCCTTCTCCCGCCAGGGGAATCACCTTCTCGAATCGGTTCGCCGAAGACCGGACCATCTGGCTCGCCACGTTCGGATCGGGCGTTCTCGTTTCCACCGATGCCGGCGAATCGTTCGTCCCCGCCGCGACCGGGTTGAACGATCCCTATGTGAATGAGGTCGCCCTCGCGCCGATGCCGGACGGCGCCGTCCATCTCGCCGCCGCCACCCGTGACAGCGGCCTGTACCTCTCGGGCGACGGGGGGGGGTCGTGGAAACGAACGCCTCTCGAGGTGAAGAAGACATGGCAGACCGATAACCACTACACGTCGGCGAAATTCTCCCCCGGCTACCCCGGCGACGGGACGATCTTCTGCGGAACGTACGAGGGGCTCAACGTGTCGAACGATGACGGGAGGACGTGGAGGGAATGCAACATCACGCCCACCCGGATGGGGCGGCGGATCGCGTTTTCTCCTTCGTTCGGCGAAGACGGTACGATTTTCGGAAGCGGGTACGGGGAGCAGATCGCCGTGAGCCGGGACGGCGGGGAAACGTGGGAGTTTCGGAATCGCGACTTCAAGGGGTATGGCTGTTACGCGGTGGCGATTTCCCCCGATTTCGCCGCCGATTCGATCGCCATCGTCGGCATGGGCGGCGGGATTCGCCGCTCCACGAACGGCGGGCGGGATTGGTCGGTGATCACTTTCAATCACATTGTGGAGAAGGAGTTCGGCTACGAACTCTCTCCCACGTACGGCGTCACTTTCTCGCCCGATTTCGCGCGGGACCACACCGTTTTCGCGACATGCAACCGGGGCGAAGTTTTCCGCTCCATCGACGGCGGCGCCACGTGGGAGACCCTTCCCCGGGTGGCGAAGCGGCTGAAGAGGGTGGCCCTCTCTCCCGGGTTTCGATCGAACCGGACGCTTTACGCCGGCGGTGCCGGCATCTACCGCTCCACCGACGGTGGCGATTATTTCGAAGGGCCGATCACGGAGAGAAGTCTCTGGCGCTCCGGGCTCTTCCTTCCGCCCGATTTCGACGAAAAAGGTGAAATGTTCGCTATTTTCACCGTGAATGGCTTGATGCGTTCCACCGACCGGGGCGTTTCCTGGACACCGTGCAACCCGGGACCGAACGGCGGCTATTTCACGTCGTGGCTCGCCCTTTCCCCCGATTTCACGAGGACCGGAACGATGGTGGCCGCCACCCTCGGCGGCGGCATCTACCGGACCGATGACCGCGGCGTCTCGTGGCACAGGATCACACCGCCCGACAGCCCGATCCGCGGTGTGTTCAGCCTCGATCTTTCGCCGGAGTTTCCAACGGACTCCACCATCGCCGTCGGGACGTACCAGGGGTTTTGGATCTCCAGGAACGCCGGCGCGTCGTGGGAGCATGTCACGCGGCGCGAAGTGTACGATGACGAGCGCGCGCCGTGGATCTTCCGCGGCGAATGGTCCCGAAGCCGCGAAAAGGGGTCGATCAACTACTGGGTGCACCGATCCGAGCGGCACGGCGACGAGGCGGAGCTGTCGTTCAACGGTATCGGGGTCCGCCTCTTTTTCGCCGTCGGCCCCCGGTACGGCACGGCCGAGCTTTCCCTCGACGGCGAGCCGTGGAAGACGATCGACTGTGCCGCCGCGGCGGAGGCGTCGGGGAGAATGCTCGCCGAATCGGGCCCTCTGGCCGCCGGCTATCACACCGTCGTGATCCGCGTGCGGCGCGAACCGGGCCGACCCGGCGCCGGGACGCGCATCGGCGTGGACGGTGCCGAAGTGACATTCCGTTGAGTCCGACGACGGATGGAGGCCGTCGCGAAAACATTCCCGCCCCCCCGGGTCGTCCCCGCAGCTCCGCATGAATCGCCCGGGCAAGTAGACGCCGTCGCCGTCCGGGGCGGTTCTTCCTGAAAAACCCGAAGGAGGGCGGTCTTGTGAATGGACGAACGGCTGATCGCGAAATCCGATTCACGTACGTTGAAACGGCGATCATCACTCTCTCGATCGCCATGCTCATGTTCGAAATCCTTCAGACGATCACCATCTCGCTCCAGGCGTTTCAGCACAATGCGTTCCTGGTGATCTCCTTCTGCCTCATGGGCCTGGGTGGCGGTGGGTCGCTGGCGACGATGATGGGGAAGCGAAGCGATGTCGACCCGGTTCAGGTGATGTGGTGGAGCGCATTCCTATTCAGCCTGACGCTGGCGGTCACCGCGATCGCCGCCAGCCGGACGGTTTCCCTTCCGCTCCTGATCATCTTCGGCTTCATCCCGTACATCTTTGCCGGCCTTTTTCTCGCCTTTCTTTTCCGCGCCTGGCCGGAGAGGGCGAACCGCTCGTACTTTCTGAATCTCGTCGGTTCCGGTATCGGCTGTCTCGGTCTCGTGTGGTTGTTGAACGGAACGGGCGACGCCGCCCTCGTCATTCTCTTCGTGGCGGCGCTCGCGATGTCGGCCGCCGTCTTGCTCGGCGCGGCCCTCCCGAAGAGAAGGGTTCTCCTTCCCCTCGTGGCGATGGCGCTTCTTCTGCTCGCGATACCCTTCCGGGGGAACCTGTTCCTCTTCCCGCCCGCGCCGAGCAAGGGGATGGGGATTCTCGTGAACCAGCCGGGCGTCGAAACGAACGTGTCGTGGTCGAAGTGGGGTTATCTCGGGCGGCTCGACGTGGTGAAGATCCTCGACGGGATCGAGAACTTCCCCCATGTTCGTTCCGTCGCCCTGCAGGCCGACATGGACGCCGGGTGCGACGTGGCGATCCTCTTCGCCGCCGCGGGCAACTGGACGGCGGCGATCGATTTCAAGGGGAACGCCGAGTTCCGTGATCGATTCGTCCGGGACGCGCTCTATTCCGCTCCGTATATCGTGACCGACGAACCGGACGTGTTGAACATCGGGTTCGGAGGCGGGGTCGACATTTTTCTCGCCCTCCAGAACGGGGCCCGCTCGGTGACGGGCGTCGACATCAATCCGCTCATGGTCGAGGCGGGGAGGAAGGGGCTGCCCGGCTACTATTCCGATTTCTATAACGATCCGAGGCTCGATGTTCGAATCATGGACGGCAGAACCTTCGTGAAGAGCACCAAGAAGAAGTTCGATGCCATCACGATGACGGCGGTCGACACGGGAGAGTTGCTCCACTCGAACGCCAAGGTAAACCTCGAGGGCTACCTGTACACACAGGAGGCGTTCGACGATTATCTCGATGTGCTGAAGGACGGCGGCTTCATCTATGTTCATCGCCCCTATCGGGAGATGATGCGCCTCGCGGTGACCGGGATCAAGGCCCTGCGCCGGGCCGGCGTGGAGCATCCGGAAAACCATGTCGCCGTTCTCGGCCGGGATATTTCAACCGCCGTCTGGGGGAGTGTTCTGATCGGCAAGAAAGCGCTCACCGGGGAACAGCAGCAGGTTCTCCGGGAAACGTATGCCGGCCGGATCTCGTATCTTCCCGCCGACGGGGGAAGCGACGAGCGCTTTTCGAGGTTCTTCGCCGCCGTCGCCGCCGGAAAAGAAGACGAGTACCTCTCGACGCTCCCGTACAACCTCGAGCCGGTGACCGACGACTCTCCCTTCTTCTACCGGTTCGGCCGAAGCAGGAACGGTCTCATGGTGAACGCTTTCTTCCTCCGCCTTCTCATCATGGTGGGGGCGATCGCATTGGCGCTGATCATTCTTCCCCTCGTCGGCACCGTCCCCGGCGGAGAAGGAATATCGATGAACCTGTTGCGCACGCTCCTCTATTTCGGTGCGATCGGGTGCGGCTTCATGCTCATCGAGATCTGCCTGATCCAGAAACTCGTTCTCTTCCTGGGACACCCCTCCTACTCGGTGACGGTGACCCTCTTCGCCATCCTGATCTTTTCCGGGTTGGGGAGCATCTTCGGGCGGCGGTTCGACGCCCGAAGCAGGCGAACGGCCTTCATCATATGGGTTCCGATTCTCGCGGCCGCGGTTCTCTACGCCTCGGGAATCGCGCCGCTCCTCGACGGCGTGCGGGTGGATTCCTTGTGGGCGCGGTTCGTTCTCGTGGTCTTGCTTCTTGCGCCGGGCAGTTTCTTCATGGGTATGCCGTTCCCGACGATGATCCGGCAGATGCAGGGCGAGAGGGAGTCGCTCATCCTATGGGCGTGGGGAGTCAACTCGTTTCTGTCGGTGGCGGCATCGATCCTTACGATCATCCTGGCGATGGAAATCGGCTTCTCGCGGGTGCTCTACCTCGGCGGAGCGTTCTACGTCCTGGCGTTCGTGATGTTCCTGTTGTCGATCCGACCGAAACGGGCGGCGGAAAATACTTCTTGAACGAATCTCGACCCCGGTAAATACTTAATGTGTATCTTCCGGGGGGTGGTTCGTGGCTCGACCGGATACTCTCTTCCTCGTGATCTGTCCGTCGTGTGACGCGGAACTCGAGCTGGACGCGGAGGAAGAGAGGCGCGGGTCGTTCATCTGTCCGGTCTGCGGCGCCGGCATGGCGGTCCCCGACGCAAAAACGGAAGAGGTCAATCCGGCGACGATAGAAGCGGGCGTGGACCGTCCCACGCCGACACGCGCTTTTCGGCGGAGGATCTGGCTGAGCGCCGGGTTCGCTCTCTTCCTTATCCTCGGGCGTTCGATCCCCCTTCCCGGGAGCGGGACGATCGACAGCGGAGGATTCTTCTTCACCTTCGGCCTGTTTTCGTGGCCTACCGTGACGAGTTCGCTTTTCGCCTTCCACGTCGACCCCTACATCACCATGGCTGCGGTGCTCGTTCTCCTCTGCGCGATTCTACCGCCGTTGCGGCGGCTTCGCGACGGGTCGTCCGCGGAACGTCTTCGCTTCGAAAGGATCATCTTCGCCGGAACGATTCCGATCACGTTCTGTTCCGGTGTCTGGTTCAGCGTAAAGCAGCAATGGATAAGACATCCATGGCAAACGGATTTCGTATTCGACGGAAACGCCATGCTTCTTTGGGGTGTCTACCGGGCGCTCCTTGTTCCGGCCGTTCTCTTTCCGCTCCTTCTCGTCTCCCTTCGACCGGTCATGCTGGACGCCTTCGGCCTCCGTTCGCCGCTCGTCTTTCTCCTGGGTGTGACGATCCCCGTATTGGTGGCGATCGTGATACACGTGTTCGACCGGATTCGAGCCGAGGGATGGCTCAGCCGGGAGAAATCGGAACGATTCGCCGAGGGAAGGACGGTGCGTTCCTGTGAGACCGAATTCGAGGCGAAGCTCGCCCTCTGGAGGCTCGATGAAGCCGGGATCGAGGGCATCGTCCGGTGCGACAGGGCGATCACCATCACCGGGACCGCGTTTTTCTGGTCGGTTTCGAAGCCGCGCTTCCCGAGCCTGGCGATCCACAGAGGCCTCGGGATGGGGGGGGTGGAGTTGGTCGTGGCCGAAGAGGACGAGGAGAAGGCGAAGAAGATACTGGCGGAATACCCGCCGCGGCCGTGACCGGAGGCTCAGCGCAGAAGGATGACTTTTCTTTCGGCCCTCGTTTCTCCCGACCCGAGCACGATGAAGTAGACGCCGTTCGGAGCTCTCCGCCCGCGGTCGTCGAGGCCGTCCCATGTCGCGACGTGGCGGCCGGGCGGGAAAACGCGGTCCTCGACGGTCCGAACGGCGCGGCCGGTGGCGTCGTACACCACGATCCTCACCCTCCCTTCGCGGCCGATCGAGAAGGCGAGCGCCTGTGATCGCGTGAACGGATTCGGCGAAGGGGGGAAGAAGCGGATGTCGCCCGGCGCAATGGGAGATTCGCCCCGTACGACAACGAGCTTTTCGTACCGTCCGCTCCGGTCGCGCGTTACGAGAAGACCGGCCGTGATCGCAAAAGAGCCGCCGGAGAGGGAACCGGATCGGATTCGAAAGAGACGGCGCCGGTTCGTCGTTTCCTTCGCGGGGATCGGCGAGGTGGAATAGAAGACGATGCGCGCCACGTTTCCGGAAGACGCGGCCTTGTACAAAACGGCTACACCCTGCTCGGCGGTGACGCGGATGCCGGTCGCCGCCGCGCCGCCGTCCGATTCGATCTCCACGATGCCCGCTCTTGGGAGCGTCATCCCCACCGGCAGGGCGGCGATCAACTCCCCTCCGCCGGCCGCCTCGAGAGAAAGCGTCGTCCTTCGCGCGCCGGGCGGTGCGGAAATGGGAGTGGACGAAAGAATCCCGGCGAGGCCGACAAGATCGCTCACATCGACAGAGCGGTCGTCGTTCACGTCGGCGATGCCGATCCGTACGATCGGCTCGAAGAGAGGCGCGACCTCCATGATGTGATCGAGAAGGCGTGCGAGATCGGTCACGTCGACCGTGTCGTTCACCGTGACATCGCCCTTGCTGTACTGTTTCACCTTCACGGCGACGCCGATGCCGGCGGCCGGAAAACGGGGGTCGTCGGTGGTGAGAAGAATCCGCGCGTGGTGGTTGCCACCGGGCAACGATTCCGGGTCGAGGAAAACGCGCACCGCGAGCGTCTCTCCCGGGGCGACCTCGCCGGAGTCGCTTTCGAGGGAGATCCATGGGGCATCCGGGCGCGCACGCCAATGGAGCGGACGAACCCCCCGGTTGACGATTCGAAACTCCCGGCTCCCCGTGGGGCTCACCGCCACCGGGTCGAGGTCGGCCGAAAGGGAGGAGTCGGGAAGGGCGAGGCCGGGCGCCCCGATAATGGAAAAGAATGAATCGGAAAGCGCGTCGACGCCGGCGGAGCCGAGAAGGGCGATTCGAACACGGAAGCTGTCGCCCGGCTCGACGCAGGGGGCGACGGTCCAGTCGAAAGCGCCGTCGTTCGGCGTGGAGTCGGCGATCACGGCGCACCGGTTACCGCCCGAGAGAAGTTCGATCGAAACGCTGCCCGTGCAGACACCGGGATCCCAGGCGATCACACGCACCTGTCCATCTTCGAACACCTCTCCCCCCGCCGGCGAGGTGACGGCGATGGTGCATCGGTCGCGCCCCTTTCCGGTGAGGGCGACCGCGACGCAACCGTCGCCGCTCCCGAGATCACACGTGGCCGGTCCCGAGCGGACCGGCGTATAGCGCACGCGGAAGATCCTCGATTCTCCCGCGCCGAGTTCGTAGGAACGATCGGCGCCGAGCACCGAGAAAGGTCCGCACGAAAGATCGATTTCTCCGGCGAGGAGATTGCCGCCGACGTTGGTCACCGTAAAGAACGTATCCCGCGACTCCCCGATGATCACCTCCCCGAAATCGATGCTGGCAGGGACGATCCCGCACTCCGCCGGCGGCTCCACCGAAGCGAGGAGCGCCAGGGCGCCGCACGGCGCGCCGATGTCGAAAGAACAGCTCCGGGCGCCGAGCGTGTCGGCACTGAACTCGACGGTGAACACCTTCGATACCCCCCGGGGGAGCGAATACGAAAGGTTCGTGTTGGTGACGCGGAACGGCCCGCATCGGTCGGCGACCGTTCCCGCGAGAACACCGGTTCCATCGTTCCGGATCGTGACGCGCGCCGAACCGATGTCGCCCGGTTCGAGCGCGCCGAAATCGAGGGTGTCCGGATAGATGCCGCACACGGGATTCCCGACGCCCCTTCCGGCGAGATCGATCGCACCGCACGCTTCCCCCGCGGAGGCGGAGCAGAAGTAGGCGCTGTCCGCACTCGGCGTGAAAGAGATGAGGAACGATTTCTCCTCGCCGCCGGCGAGATCGAATGACGGTTCGGTGCCGACAAGGGCGAATGGATCGCACGAAACGGAGATCGCACCGGCCAGGCGACCGCCGCCGTTGTTTCGGATGGTGATCGTGGTAAGAGCGCTCGAGTCGATCGGCACATCACCGAAATCGATCGACGGAGGATCGACGAAACAGAGGGGCGGTTCATATCCGACCCCTTCGATCACGAGCGCCCCGCACGGCATGCCGGCGGCCAGGGAGCACGAGGCGCTCTCTTCGACGGCGGGGGCGAAGCGAACGGTGAACGATCTCGACTCTCCCCGTGCGAGTTCGTACGAACGGTCTCGATTGATTACGCGGAACGGTCCGCACGCAGGATCGACGGTTCCTGAGAGTGTTCCGCCGCCGTCGTTCGTAACGGTGAACGATAAGTCGGCGGAATCGCCCGGCGCGAGCACGCCGAAGCGAAGCGTGTCGGGAAAAAGCGCGCAAGCAGGCGCGTCTTCGCCCCGGCCGGTGACGGGGATGTCGGGACAGTCGTCGCTCCCCGTGGAGAAAACGCACGAGTCGGCGCCCGTCGAGACAGGAGCATATTGAAGGACGAACGATTTCGCTTCGCCGCCGGCGAGAGAGAACGACGGATCGCCGGCAATGGAGAATTCGGCGCACGATTCGGCGATCGTCCCGGCGAGCACGCCACCGCCGCTGTTTCGGATCGTGACGGTGTCCGAGCCGGTTTCTCCAATAGAAACGGTGCCGAAGTCGATCGACGCCGGAACGATTTCGCATGCGGGCTGAATCCACCCGCGCCCCCGAAGGGGGAGCGCTTCGCATAGTGTTCCCGTTCCGACGCTGCAAGTGTCCCCCGACTCATCGGTGGGCGAATAGCGCACGGTGAACACCGCTGAATCTCCACCGGCGAGAGCGTAGTTCCGGTTCGACGCGACGACGCTGTACACGCCGCAGGCACCGTCCACGGTGCCCGAAAGCGTCCCTCCGCCGGTGTTCTTCACGGTGAAAGTCAGGTCCTCCGATTGCCCCACGTCCACATAGCCGAAAGAAAGCTCCGCCGGTGTGATCGAACAGACAGGCGGCGTGTTTCCGGTGCACGGCACGCTTTCGCACGGCGAGGAGCTTCCGAGCGAGATGGTGCACGGGTGATCGCCGGCTGATGAGGGCGCATACCGCACGGTGACGGTCCGCGACTGATTCGTGGAGAGCGAATAATCCCCCCCACCGGAAACGATCTGGTAGTGGGAACAGTTCTCGCTCACCGTCCCCCGGATCGTGCCGGCCCCCGGGTTGGTGATGGTGAACGAACGGTCGGCGCTCGAGCCGACGTTCAGTTCGCCGAAATCGAGGGACGCCGGCTTCACGCTGCACTGATCGCCGGCGGGCGTGTACCCTTCCACCGACAGATCGTCGAAGAAAACAGATCCGACCGTCTTGTAAGGGCCACCCACTTTGAGAAAGACCTCGACCACTCGCTTGTTGGAATCCAGATTTATCACCAGGGGCTCCCACCCGGAAATCGATGTGTCGGCAAGACTCGCTTTACTTGTGGCGCGGATACTGTCTGAATACACGACCTCGAGGACCACGTCGGGGGCGCCGCTGAAATCGTTGTAGTCGTAAAAGTGCACCGAAAGGCTCGAACCGTAGAACGGGAGCGATCCGTGGGATGTCGTCCTGTACAAGATGGCGTACTGCGCCACCTGGTTGCAGTCGTCGGTATAGAACCCCGACAGGGAGAAGGAGATCCCCTGGCTTCCCCGGCCGTCCTCGGAAATGCCGTCGGCGTCCGGGTAATTATAGAAATCGAAAAAGAACGTGGCATTCGACGCGGGGGAGAATGCAATCGATTAAGAGCAATTCGTCGTCGTCGTGACCTGCACGTCCGGGTTCAGCGTGAAAAGGCAGCTCCCCGAGGAACAGTCGAAATCCTCGATCACCGTGGCGACGGCGTTTTTCTCCGCCGCCTCCGGGCGGTGGGAATCGAGCCGGTCGTCGATCACGATAACGGGTCGGACGACCGGTCCGTCCGAATCCGCCCGGACCGAGGCCGCCGCCGCGGTCAGGCCGGCCGCGAGAAGAAGGATCACGCGGGGGTCAAGGGAAGCGATTCGCCGCATCTTTCCGGTACCTTCGCTGAAAGGACGTGGGAGTCATCCGATTCCGGTCGCCACCCTTATCTTAACATATTCCAGGAAGTTGCGGAGATCTTTATGGTTGGCGGGAAATATGTGAACACTCAAGGAGCGCCCTCGCCGATGTGGATCGGCGCGCTGAGCACCTGGACATTCGACGCCGTCACCGTGTTGCCGCCGTCGTCGGAGATCACCGGACCACTCAGGCGGAGCGTGTCCGAGACGGCGTCACCGGCGATATCGACGCTCAGGAAAAGAACCACCGAATAGCCCGGTTCCACGGCGGGAGCGCCGACACCGCTGAAAACGATGATCCGCCACGCCGAACCCTCTTCCACCTCGTTTCCGGCCAGCTCGGTGATCGAAGAGGCGCTTTCGTCGAGGTAGAGCCTGCTGTCGCCGTCTACTACGAAGCCGTTCACTTCTTCGATCGCCGGGCTGGAAAGGGAGAAGTCGACCTGGAAACCGCCTACGCTGTCGGCGTTTACCAGGACGAGAGGGACGAGATGCTCGGTGTCGCCCTGTTCGGCCCACGTCTCGATGATCTGCAGCCCGAACTCCCCCGGTGCCGGCGGGTCGGCCGGCGTGAGGTAGATATCGACGCTTCGCGACTCTCCCGCGCCGAGGGCGGTGACGGTGCGCGATCCAGCCCGCCGAATACCGGTGGAAGCCTCCACGTAGACGCGAAAATCACTCCCCCCCTCGTCGACGGCGAGGTCGAAGCTTCGGTTCAGAAACGCGGTTCCTCTTTCCGGTACGTCGAGCGACGAAGTGTCCGCCGCCACCGGCTCCGTTCCCGCGGAGAGGATCTTCGCGGTCCGCATGAACGGGTTCGCGGTGACATCGAAGATCCGGACCGCCAGGCTCTCCTGCGCCTGCGCGTCTCCGGGACGGTAGCTATCGAGAAGGAGGGGAGGGTAGAAGAGGGTCATTTCGATCGGATCGGTGCCGTGCGGGGGAGACGATGGGCCCGAGGCGCAGCCTCCGAGCAGGACTGCGAGCGCGAGCGAGGCCGGGATGACCGCGGTCGAGCGATTCATGTGAAGAGAAAAGAAGTGCCCCAAGCCGCCCCCCCTTCTTCCCGGCGCGCGACGCTCCCCGTCGCCGACCGGAAGGGACGAAAAACAGGGTAACCGAAGGGCGAAGGCTATTTCCAGGGGAATCGGGACGGGAAACACAGGTGTGCGGAGTTGTTGATCCCGGAATCGCCGATCTGGTAGCCTCATGTCGTCCCGCTTCGCTCATCCAGGCGAATAGCGCGAGGAGCCCGCGATTTGACCTCAGCAACACACTTCACGAAATCCCCGATCATTCTGTTTCTCCTTCCGGTCGCCGCGCTTCTATTCCATGGGTGCGCCCCTTCGTACAGGGGAGAGGTGAGCCGCGCCGTCGAGGGCGGGGAGTGGGAAAACGCTCTTCCCCACCTCGAGGCGGCGGTGTCCGAAGATTCGACCGACAGCTGGGCGTGGCGGGAACTCGGCCGGGTTCGGTTGAAACTCGACCGTCCCGACGAGGCGCTCGAAGCGCTCCGGCGCGCCGAGGAGCTGGCCCCCTCCGATGGTGTCGCACGAATCTACGAGGGGATCGCCCACGAGAAGAAAAACGACTGGGAAGGCGCTCTCGCGAGCTACGAGAAGAGCCTTTCCGCCGAAGGCCTTTCGTTCGATCAGACGCGGGAGGTGCGCGTCCGAATCGTCCGCGCCACGAGGGAGGTGCAGAAGCGACGCGCCGTGGAACTGGCGAAACAGCCGGGCGGCGGTAGTCCGGACGACAACGTGCTCGCCGTGTACAGCTTCACCGCGTCGGATACGTCTTCACCCTACCGGTCGCTGCGCAAGGGCGTGGCCGCCATGCTGATCACCGATCTCTCCAATGTGAAAAGCCTCCGCCTCGTGGAGCGCCTCCAGCTCGAGACGATCCTGGAGGAGCTTCACCGCTCGAAGGGGAGCGCCTTCGATCCGGCCACGCGCGCCAGGGCGGGACGCCTCATCGGCGCCGCCCGCTCGGTGACGGGCGCCGTGGTCACCCTTCCGGAAGACGAAGTGGAACTGCAGTATTTCGTTCTCGATAACCGAAACGGGGAGTTCGCCGGTCGCGGGCAGAGTCGCGGACGGGTGGAGGAAGTGCTTCGCCTGGAAAAGGAGATCGTCTACGGCGTGTTCGGCGAGATCGGATACGAACCGACCGAGGAGGAGCGCGCCGCCATCGGGAAGATTCCCACCACGAGCTTTCCCGCGTTCCTCGCTTTTTCGGAAGGGATCGACCTTGAGGACGGCGGGCGCTACGGCGAGGCGCGAAGCCGGTACGAACAGGCGGTCCGACTCGATCCCCACTTCGAGGAGGCGAAAGACCGCCTCGGCGCTCTCGGGGGCGCCGGCTCGAAAAGCGACGTGGAGTGGGGAACGGACGCGTTTTTCCGGAACTTCGACGCCGCCGCGGGGCGCGGATTCATCGGTTCACCGGTGGCGGACCGACTCGCCGCAAGCGGAAGAATCAGCGCCCTGCTCGACGACGACGGGTTCGCCGGCGCGCCCCCGGGCGGGAACGAGATTCCGCCGGTGAGCGGTGCGACGGGAACGATTTCGATCAACGTGCCGGTGGGGAACTGATCATGAGACCTCCACGCAAGGCGGGGTACGCGGTGGTTTCGGCTCTTTTCCTGGCCGCCTCGATACTCTCTCCGACGGGGGTGTGCGCGAAATTCGGAGACGTGGAAGGGCGCTCCGCGCGGTCGGGGATCACCTTCCGTTCGTGGAGACTGGAGAAGGGGGGCGATGACGTCACCGTGAGCCAGCTCACGTTTCCCGTTCGGATCAGCACGCCCCTTCCGCGGGACGGACTCGATCTCGTTCTTTTCACTTCCTATGCGTCCTCCGGGGTGGATGGCGCGAAAAATGAAACCCTCGGTGCCCTGACCGACTCCCGTTTCCGGCTCAACTATCTCATGCCGAACGAGCGCATCCTTTTCACCGGCGGACTCTCCCTTCCCACGGGCCCCACCGACCTCGACAAGGAAGAGGTGGTGATCTCCCGGGCGATATCGAACCAGGTTCTCGGTTTTCGGGCGAACCGCTACGGCGAGGGCCTCGATCTTTTCGGAAGCGTGGCGGCGGCATGGCCGCTCAACAACAGATGGTCCGCCGGCGGCGGCGCGGGAGGCACGCTGAAGGAATCGTACAACTACGCCCCCACCGCGCCGAACGGCCTCGGCGACGTGGAGCCGGGAAGCGAGTTCTTCCTCTCCGGCGGAGTGAGCTACCGCGCCCGGGTCGGCGAGGGAACGCGGACGTTCAACGCCGATCTTTCGTATCGCGTTTATGGAATCGATCGTGTCGAATCGAACGACGTGTTCGAAGAGGGAGATGAATTCGCCTTCGTGACGAGCGGCGGGGTCGACGGCGAGCGGTGGAAGCTCGACGGCTTCGCCCGTGTCGTCGTCAAGGGGGATCACACGTTTCTCGGTTCCGCGACCCCGGTTACGACCGACTCCTCTCTCACCCGCGTAGTGCTCGCCAACGTGACCTCCGACTACCAGCAGTTGAGAGGAAGCGTCACACGGAGAATGACAAAAAAGACCGACATCACGGTGAGTCTTCTTTACAGTCGCTTCGCCGAAGTGAACGTGAACAGACCCGATGGAAAACCGCCGATCACAGTGCGGGGCGACGCGAAAGTGATCGAGCCGGGCGTCGAGGGTGCCCACCGCTTCAACCGCGGCCTCGCCGTGCGCGCGGGATTCTCCCTCCCCTTCGGTGACGCCGCGAACGGCGGGATCGACCTGTCGGGGTACGATTTCTATGCCGGGCTCGATGTCCGGCAATAGCCGCGTCGCCGTGTCGTCGCCCCGGGCGCGCGAAACGCATTTCCACGATCGATTCCGGCATCGTGCCGGCGACAAGACCCCGGCCCGGAGGCTCTGTTGTCCGACCTGACAGGCAAGACGATCGCAGGCCGCTATGAAATCCTCGAACGGATCGGCGAGGGGGGCTTCGCCCGGGTCTGGAAGGCGAAGCAGCTTCAGCCGGAAGGGTTCGTGGCGGTCAAGACTCTCCTCCCCGACCGGGCCGCGGACAAGGACGTGGTCGATGAATTCCTCCGCGAAGCGGCGCTCTACGTCGAGTTTCGAGACGACCCGAACGTGGCCACCATCCTCGAATGCGGCCACGACGATGAGAACGACGTCTACTTTCTCGTCATGACCCTCCTCGGCGATACCGTGGAGAACCTGCTCGCTTCCGGCGGCCCTCTCCCCCCCGAAAAGGTGTTCCGCATCGCCGAGCATATCGGCCACGCTCTCGAGGTTGTACATGCCAAAGGTCTTGTTCACAGAGACATAAAATGTTCGAACATCATGACCCTTCCCGGGCGGGACCGATTCGTGCTCACCGATTTCGGAATCGGACTCGTCCAGGAGAACGCCGAGAAGACGGCGGGTACCCAGGAGCTGAAATCGGCGACGGGGACTTGGGCGTACGCGTCGCCCGAACAGATCCGGGCGCGCAAGAAAAGCGAGATCGGCCCGCAGTCGGATATCTATTCCCTCGGCGTTACCCTCTTCCGCGCCGCCACGGGAGAGTATCCGTTCCCCCCCGACTTCCCGCAGGTGATGATCGACCACGTGGAAAAACCGCCTCCCGACCCGCGGAGCGTGAAAGAAGATGTCCCGCCCGCCCTTGCGGAGCTGATCCTCCGGTGTATGAATAAGGACTTGGACGAGCGCTTCGCCGACGCCAAGGAATTCGTGCGCGCCGTGCGCTCGGCGAGAAAAGGTGGGACCACGTCGACGAAGAAGACCGTCTCGGGCGGCCGCGGGAAGGGGCGAAGAATCGGTGTGTACGCCGGCGCGGCGACGGCACTGGCGGTCGTCGCCGCCATCGCCGTGCGTCTGTTCGGTGGCGGCGGCGCAGAGCCGGTCCGTCTCGTATCGGAACCGGTGGGGGCGCATTACAGGCTCTACAAAGGGGAAAAGGCGCGCTTTTCCAAGCCTTTTCGCGAAGGGGTCACGCCAGCCGACGTGAAGCTCGCCGCCGGCCGCTATTCGTGCGACATCACCATGGATGGCTATTTCTCGCTGACCGGCGCGCCGTTCGACATCGCCCGGGGAGAGCGGGAGATCGATCTCGGAACGCTCGAGCCGTCGATGGCGCTTCGGGTGGTCACTACTCCGCCGGCGGCGCGCGCCGTCCTCACGGGGCTCGAAGGGGCTTGCCCGGCGTACCCCGAAAGGAAGACACCGTGTGTTTTCGAAGATCTTCACGCCGGCCGGCACGAACTGCGTCTCTTCGCGGAGGGCTATGTCACCCTCGTGGATACCGTCGATGTGAGGGGGAATGTCCAGGAGGTTTCACGCACCCTCGAGCCGGCGGGAACGGTGACCCTCTGGCTCTTCACCGACCCGGCGGGCGCCGCGGCGCGGATCGACGGCGCGCTGATTTCGCAGCCGACGAATTGCGAGGTGAAGGAAGTGCCCGCCGGGCCGCATCGCCTCACGTTCGAGAAGGAAGGATATCGGAAGATCGACACGGTGGTGACGATCAATATCGCCGCGCCGGTGGATACTCTTGTCGTTCCCCTCACGCCGGGGCGCGCCGCAACGGTGCCGGGCGAACCGGCCCTCGTGATCCGTTCGGAGCCGTCCGGCGCACGGATCCTGCTGAACGGCGAGTCGACCGGCGAGAAGACGCCCCATCGGTTCGACTCTTTCCCCACGGGCGCGGTGACGCTTCGCCTCGAGAGATCGTGTTGCCGGTCGTACGAAGCGAAGCTGAACATCCCCGCGGCGGGGGCGGTGCACGATGCGAAGCTGAGCGGGTATCCCGCGGTGAAGTTCCGGATCAGCACGGCGCCGACGTACGCCGAGGTGTTCATCGACGGCTCATCGAGGCCGGTCAACCGGGAGGGGATGCCGCCGTGGGATCTCCGCCTCGCATGCGGAGCACACAAGATCCGCTTGAAGAACGATAAGGCGAACCCGCCGATCGACGTGAAGCTGACCTACACCGTGAGACCCGGTTCGGACACGGAGAGCCTCGTCTTCGACTGGCAGAGCCGGCGGGTGATCGAGCGGCCACGCTAGGCCCCGCCTCGACGGGACCGCCGGCGGCGAAAAAAAATACGCTTTTTCCGCAACTTCCCGGGGATGTCCCGCGATAAGAACGGCGAAGTGTTACGAATCCGGAGGGAAACCATGAGATACGGGATAGAAAAACCGAGGAGAGTCGCCCGAGGCATCGCGGCGTTACTTATTGTTTTCGTGTCGGTTACGGCCTTGTCCTGTTCGTCGTCCCGCCGAGGGGGCGCCTCGGCCGTCGAGCCGGTGCGCCATGGCTCGATCGCGCCGTCCGCCGGGGAGATCGTTCCCGCCCTGGCGACGGGCGCGGAGGCGATGAGACTCGCCGCCGCGTCGTACAGCGAGTGGCTCTACGCCGATTACGACAACGCCGAAAAGACCGCCCTGCGCGTGGCGTCCGACGACGGCGCGGCGAAGAGCGCCCGCGTGGAAGCACAGAAAACGCTCGTCCTCGTCTTCCTGTCGAAAGGGGATGAAGACGCCGCCCGCGCCGCCTTGGAGAAGATGCTCGACCTCGATCCCACAGCGCGTTTTTCGCCGGAGGGGAAGTACCCGCCGAAGGTCTACGACTTCTTTCATGAAGTGAAAGACGCCTTGCCGGAAGGGACGATGGACATCAACACGATCGCGGTGGGCGATTTCGAGAACAACTCCGTGTACACGAAGAAGTACAAGGACTACGATTTCGATCTCTTTCGCCCGGCGCTCGTCCACTCGATCATCACCGATCTTTCCGAGGCGACCGGCCTGAAGATCGTCGATCGCCAGCGAACGGAGAAGATCATCGAGGAGACGAAGCTGATCGACACCGGTATGCTCGATCCGGAGCAGGCCGTGCGCGCCGGGAAGTTGCTCGGCGCACACTGCTTCGTCTTCGGCCAGTACATGATCCTCGACAAGAAAAAGGTGCGCATCGACATGCGTGTGGTTCACACCGCCACCGGAGAGATTATCGTTGCGAAGCAGATCACCGGCGAGTTCCGCGGAAAACCGGAGAAGTTTCTCGAAATCGAAAAGGAGCTCGTTATGCTCATCGCGGGCGCCGTCGACCAGGTGGCGGGAAAGGTGGGTGAGAAGAAAACCGATTACAGTGCGGCCGCCGACGCTCATTTCGCCGCCATCGGAAAGGAAATCGATTCGAGAGAGAATTATGCGGAGGCGCACTTCCTGATCGGCAGGGCCGTGGAACATGAGGAGAACATGAACTACAAGGCCGCGCTGGCGTCGTGGAAGGATGTGCTGAAGATGGATCCGGAAAACGAGGATGCACGGCGGAGGATTCTCGTGCTCACCCCGATCGTGGCGGGCTGAAAAAGGCGCCGCCGGGAGGCAACCAGATGGCCGAACAGAACGATAAGTTGGAGGAATGGCAGCAGTATCCGGTGTTTCAGGAACTCATGACCGACTACGACAAGTATGTCGATCTCCGAAACAAGTGTGCGAACACGTGTCGGGAACTGGACCGGGTGCTGAAGAACGGGTCGAGCGAGGAGAAGGAAGCGGCCCAGAAATCGATCAACGCTTACGGTTACGCCCTCGGACTCCTCGACGAGGCGATACAGGCGAGAGATAGAATCGTCGAAGAGCACGGCTGATTGTGGTCGGGCGGAAAGAGAGGGATTGAAATGAGTGGAGTCGGAGGAATCGGAGGGAATTTCAACGCGGCGGACCTGGCGCAGTTCGAGGTGCCGAGCCAGAGCGGATTCAGCAAGTTCACGAGCGTTCTGGGGGCTGTCGGTTCGGCGATTCCGGGAGTGGGCGGAGCACTCGGCGCACTGGGTGCCGGCGGGGCGAACACGAGCTTCAACCGCCAATATCAGCTTCTCCAGCTGCAGAACAAGATGCAGCAGGAAGCGCAAATGATCAATATGATTTCGAATATCAACAAGACGAAGCATGAAGCGTCGATGGCGGCGATTCGAAACGTGAAATAAGAAGAGGATGGTGACCGAATGACGAAGACGGAACTTTCGGTGGCGGCGAGCCGGGAAGAGAAGCGGTTTCTCATGGAGGCGGCGCTTCTGATGAGAGACACCGACAGGCTCGACGAGGCGAAAGAGATGTTCGAGGCGATCGAACCGCTGGTGCGGGACAAGCATCTGCCGGTGATCGGCGTCGGCACGATTCACTTCGCGAAGGGTGACTTCGACGACGCGGTGGAAGCGTTCGAGCGGGCGGTGGAACTCGAGCCGACCTCGGCGATCGCCTACGCCCATCTCGGCGAAGCGCTCGCTTTCGCGAAACAGACGGAAGAGGCCGAGCTCGCGCTGAAGAAAGCGACCGAACTCGATCCCGGCGGCAAAGAGGGCGGAGAGATGGCGAGAACGATTCAGAAGTTCCTGTCGTACGGGCTCCTCTAGCCTGGAGAGCATCATGAAAATCGGCGGAACGCCTCCCGGCGGAGACAACTTCAAGATTCCCGGTCCCGATGGACCCGAGCCGAAGAAGACGGACGGTAAGGGCGGTGCGCGGTTCGGCGAGAAACTGACCGGCGCGACCGGCGGGGCGAACGATCCGGCGCCGGTGCGGGGTGCCGGCGGACCGCAGACGGAGAAGCTCCGCGAGCTGTTTGCCGGCCTCGACGCGAACGCGCCGGGCGCCGTGGAGGAAGCCGCCGACAAGATGGTCGACTGGGTTCTCACCGAACGGTTCGGCAAGGATGTTCTGAACATGAAAGGCGCCGGCGAACTGAGAAAGTCGGTGCGCGATCAGCTTCTCGGCGATCCCGCCGGCGAGGCGCGGATCCGAAGGATCCTCGAAGGGATGTGAGCGCCCTCCGGCCTTCGCAACCCTCGCGGCCCCTTCGTGACCCTCCATTCTCCGCTACCGGCGCGGTCATCCCGCGGCCCCCTTCTACCGATAAGGATAACGGGGATTCTCCACGCTCGGGACAGGTGTGTCCGGCGGCAGGGCCCCCGTAGCCAGGGAGTTGCTGCATGCGGTCGCACGCGTTCCGGTACGGTCACGAGTCGCTTTTCCCCTTCTTTATTCTAGTGCTCTTGCCCGGCGTGCCGTCCGCCGCGACGGCATCGTTCTCCGATATCGGACTCAGGTCCCCGGCCCAGACCGGGCCGCCGGGTCGCCACGGGAGTCTATTTCTACCGCCTCGTCGCCCGGGGCGAGCGCCATGTTCGCGGAAGGGTTCTTCTCCGATGACGGGGGACGGGTCGTGAAGCATCTGCGCCGGAAGCCGGAGTCCACGGGTCGCCCGCCCGGCCACTGGGCCGGCGTCGGCCGTTTCGTCGGTGCCGCGCTGTTCGCCGGCGCGGCATTCTGGCTTCTCGACGCCGCGCTCGGCTTCACCTTGCGGGGGGGCGTATTCGCCGACCATCTCCTTCGTCCCGATCTTTCCGATCTGTGGACGAGAATCTATGTGGCCGCGTTGCTCCTTGTCTTCGCGCTCTACGGCCGCGTCGTGCTTTATCATAATCTACGCGCCGACAGGGCGCGCAAAATCAGCGAGGAACGATTTCGCCAGCTCGCCGATCTCCTTCCGCAGACCCTGTTCGAAGTCGATCTTCACGGCAATGTGCTCTACGCGAATCGATGCGGTCTTCGATCGTTCGGCTATACGGAAGAAGATCTCCAAAAGGGGATCCACGTATCAGATCTTTTCGCGAAGGAGGATGTTTCCCGTGTGCTCCGCAACCTCGGCGGTGGGCGGGTGGAGGAGAGCGGCGAAATCGGAGACGGCCACACCGAGTTTCTTGCAAGGAGGAAGGATGACAGCCTCTTCGCCGTGTCGGTGAAGTCGAGTCCCGTCACGGCAAGGGGGCGCCGCGTCGGCTACCGCGGTGTGATGATCGACGTCACACGGCTGAAGAAAGTCCGCGAAGCGCTCCGGGAATCGGAAGAGCAGCACCGCGTTACGATCAACGCCTTGGGGGACGCCATCTTCGTGGTCAACCGGGAGATGGAGGTGGTGCTTTTCAACGCACCCTTGCGGACGTGGAATCGTTCTCTCGGCATCACGAAGTCGCCGCTCGGCATGAAGGTGTCCGATGTCTACCCGTTTCTCCCCGGTTCCGTGATCGAAGAGTACCGCCGCGTCTTCGACTCGGGGGAGACGCTGATCACGGAGGAGGAATCGGTCGTGGGCGGGCGGCGGGTGATAACGGAGAGCCGGAAGATCCCGGTGTGGGAAGGGGGCGTGGTCGCCCGGGTGATCACGGCGATCCGGGATATCACGGAGCGGCGGAAGGCGGAAGAGGAGCTGAAGAGACACCGGGACCACCTCGAGGAACTCGTGCGGGAGAGAACGGAAAAACTCGGCCGGGCGAACCGGCTTCTGCGCGAAGAGATCGAACGGCGTCGCAAGGCGCAACGGCAGGTGCTCGCCTTGAACGGCGAACTCGAAAAGCGGGTGCGCGAGCGGACGCGGGAGCTGGAAAAGGCGAACGAAGAGCTGAAGGAGGTGGACAAGATGAAGGATATCTTCCTCTCCACCATCTCCCACGAATTTCGAACGCCCCTCACGTCGATACGGTCGTATTCCGAAGTGCTTCTCACGCACGATGAACCGATTCATACCCGCAGGGAATTCATCGAGGTGATCAACAGCGAGAGCGAGCGACTTTCGCGCCTCATCGACAACGTTCTCGATTTTTCACAGATCGGTGCCGGCGGGGTGATCTGGAACGACGGCTTTTTCTCCATCGAGAAAGTTGTTCATCTCGCCGCGCGCGCCGAGGCGAAGCTCTTCGAGGAGAAGGAACTGCAGTTCATCTTCGACCCGGGCGCGCCGACGAGTCCGGTTTTCGCCGATCCCGACAGAATTCAGCAGGTGATCACCAACCTCCTGGGGAATGCGATCAAGTTCTCTCCCCGCGGCGGAGTGATCACCGTGAGAACCGAACCGTTTCATGGCAGGAGAACGGGGGACGCCGCGCAGTGGGTGAGGGTGAGCGTCATCGATGAAGGACCCGGAATCGCCCCGAAAGACAGGGAGATCATCTTCGAGAGGTTTCGGCAGATCTCCACCGACACGCTCCGAAACAAGACGAAAGGGACCGGCCTCGGACTTCCGATCTGCCGGAAGATCGTCGCCCACTATGGAGGGTCGATCCGCGTGGAGGACGCCCCGAAGGGGGGCTGCGTTTTTTCCTTCACCCTTCCGTGCGGCGGCAAGCGTGTCGCCGGGGACGATCGCACGAGCCCGGGGCAAGGTTCGGCGGGCGATTCCCCGGAGCGGGAAGTGTTCCTCGCGCGCGAGACGCGAAAACTTTCCTGAATATTTCTTGCGCCGATCGTCGAAGAGCTGATAAAATTGGCTTCGCTGCAATCTTGAACCGCCGAACCACAACGGGAACGGGAGAAGTTTCGATGATCCGGAGCAGGAACACGAATCGGACGCGACCGAGGGGAACGCTTTCCGTGGAGGTGGGTATGGTTCCGGTGTAAGACCGCACCACAAGAAGATGGAACGATCGCCCGCCGTCCCGAAGGATCGAGGATGGCGGGTTTCTTTTTTCCCGCCGGCGGCAAGGGGACGGGGCAAGAGGATTGGCGATGCAGACGGCATTCTACGAGGATGAAAAATCGAACGGCCGGGAGAGCGACTTCGGCCCGGGCGCGGCGTTTCGCGCGCTCCTGCCGTTTCTTAATCGGTACCGATGGCGGCTGATCGGCTCGCTCGGTCTTCTTCTCGCCGCGACGGCGGCCACGCTCTTCTGGCCGCTTCTCGTGCAACGCGCCATCGACGGCGCGGTGGAGGGTCCGCTCGCTTTGCCCGACGAAGCGCGGCGTTTCGCGCCCCTTCTCGGCTATAGCCTCGCCGTGCTGGCGATCCAGGTGGCGGGGATCTTCCTTCGCTACCGGCAGCGCATTTCCCTCGAGAGTGTCGGCCAGGACGTGATGTACGACTTGCGGCGGCGTCTCTTCGGGCACATCGTGTCGCTTCCCGTTTCGTTTTTCGACGCCCATCCCGTGGGACGACTGATGGCGCGCGTCGAATCGGACACCGAGTCGCTTCGCCTCTTGTTCGCCAACGTGGTGGTCCTCGTCGTGGGCGATCTCCTCCTCATGGCGGGATTGTGGGGAATGATGTTCTTCGCCGAGAAGCGCCTGGCGCTCGCCGTCCTCGCGGTCACCCCTTTCGTGGCGGGGGCGCTCTACGCCTTTCACCGCCTGACGACACACCGCTTTCTCGAAGTACGAAGGAAGATGGCGGATGTGACCGCCACGCTCACCGAGTTTCTCCACGCCATGGCGATCGTCCAGATCTTTCATCGCGGGGAATACGCCCGCCGTTGCATGAACCGGGCGAACCGCGCGAAGTTCGACGAGGAGAAATTCGTGGAAATCTCCTTTTGCGTCCTTTTCAACATGCTTTTTCTCCTCGAGCACATCAAGATCGGCCTGGTGATCTTTCTCGGAACGCTGTGGGGCGTCACGCCGGGGGTGGTCGTTCTTTTCATCCTGCTCGTGTGGCAGGAGTTCGAACCGATCGCCCGCGCCGCCGACCAGCTCGGCAGTTTTCAGAAGGTAATCGCCGGCGCGCGTCGCATATTCTCGCTCCTCGCGTTGAAGAGCGACATCGAAGAGCGCGCCGATCCGGCGCCGTGGCCGGCGGTGCGCGACGCGATCCGTTTCGAGAACGTTTGGTTCTCATACCGGAACGATGGAACGTGGGCGCTCCGTGACGTGACCCTCGAAATCCCGGCCGGTTCGCGCGTCGCCTTGGCCGGTGTCACCGGGGGCGGCAAGACGACGATCCTCTCCCTTCTCCTTCGGATGTACGATCCCCAGCGGGGAAGGATCACCGTGGACGGCGTCGACATTCGCGACCTTTCGGTCGCCGACTTGCGCCGCCGCTTCGCGCTCGTGCTGCAGGACATCATCCTCTTTCCGGGGAGTGTGAGATCGAACATCACCCTCGACGCGCCGGACGTGGATGACCGGAGGATGCGCCTTGCCGCGGAGGCGGTCGATGCCGATCGGTTCGTTCGTAAACTTCCTGTTGGGTACGACACGGAGGTGTCCGAGAAGGGAGCCAATTTCAGCCGCGGAGAGAGGCAGCTCCTTTCCTTCGCGAGGGCTCTCGTCGTCGATCCGGAAGTGCTTCTCCTCGACGAGGCGACCGGGAGCATCGACCCGGAAACGGAGCGAACCGTGCGCTCGGCGCTTGGCGCTCTCATGAAAGGGCGCACGTCGCTCGTGATCGCCCACCGCCTTTCGACGATTCTCGACGCGGACACCATCGTGGTGATCGCCGGCGGGCGGATCGTCGAGCGGGGAAGCCACGCCGAACTTCTCGAACGGGGGGGCGTATACGCGAAGCTCTTTCAGCTGCAGTTCAAGAGGCCGGAAAGGGAGTGGAAAGATGCGGGCTAAAAATAGCGACCGCGAAGCACTCCCCTTCCGGGTGTGGGCGCCGTGGATCGCCCGCTTTTACAGGCCCCACCTCAAGGTGGTGGCGATCCTGGTTCTCTTGACGCCGCTCCAGGCGGCGCTCCAGGTGACGATTCCGAGGATCGTCGGATTCGCCATCGATTATCAGAAGAAGACGACGCCGTCGGGGGACGCGTTCGAGGCGGCGCTCCTCGGTACGGGGGGACGGCTCGGCCTGTCGCCGGTGCTCTCCTATGCCGCGGCGTTTCTCGTGATCGGGTTGGCTGGGTTCATCCTCTATTCGTACTTCCAGTCGTGGCGCGCGTGGATGAATGTACGCCTCGAATGGGCGTTCCGGCAGGATGCGTTCAATCGGGTCAGCACGATGGGGCCCGATTTCTTCAACCGGCTGCGGACCGGCGACCTGGTTACGCGATTGACCGACGATGTGGCGGAGAAGCTTTCGTGGTTCGCCTGCTCCGGTATCTTCCGTCTCTACGAGGCGCTCCTCGCGATGCTCTTCATCGTGATCATGATGCTCCGGATCGATCGCGAGCTTACCCTCTGGACTGCGGGCCCCCTTCCCCTGCTGGTGCTCATCTTCTTCAAGAGCGCGACGCTTCTCGACAAGAGATACGACGCACTCCAGAAGAGTATTTCCCGGGTGAACGATTCGTTGGAGGCGTGTTTCACGGGGATCCGCGTGGTGAAGGCGTACGTTCTCGAGAAGGCGCAGCGGGAGGGTTTCGCCGAAGCGGCCGCGCGCCGGCGGGAAGCGGAGATCGCGGCGGTGCGCGCCACCACCGTGACCGGTTCGCTTTACAACTCGATCTGGCAGTTCGGCGTGGTGATCGTTCTGGCGGCGGGCGGCTACAAGGTGCTCCACGCGGGGCTTTCCACGGGAAACCTGGCGGCGTTCATCTATTACGTCGTCTGGCTCATCTTCCCCATGTTCGATGTGGGACAGTATCTCGTGAAGTCGCGGCAGTCGTCGGTTTCCATCGGGAGGCTGATGGAGCTGAGCGATGCGTCTCCCATGGTAAGGGACGGAGGAACTCGCTCGCCGGAGCGTCATGTGGAAGGAACGATCCGCTTCGAGCGGGTGAGTTTCTCCTTTCCCGGAGAGTCGACGTCGATCGTCGACGGCGTGAGCTTGGAGATCCCGGAAGGGAGCACCGTCGCGATCGTGGGGCGCGTGGGCGCTGGCAAGAGCTGGCTCGTGAAAATGATCCCGCGGCTCGTCGATCCGACACGCGGCGTCATCACACTGGGCGGGCGTGACATCCGGGAGTACGTCCTCGAAGATCTGCGCCGGTCGATCGGTTACGTGCCGCAAGATCCGGCGCTCTTCAGCGATACGGTGCGCTCGAACATCATTTTCGGGAGAGAGGAGATAGGTGAAGAGGCGCTTGCGCGGGCGATCGAACTCTCCCGTTTCAGTGACGACGTCCGGCTCTTCCGGAAGGGGCTCGACACGCAAGTCGGCACGGGAGGTGTCACCCTCTCTGGGGGACAGAAGCAGCGTCTCGCCCTCGCGCGAGCCCTCGCGGGAGAGCCGCGCACACTGATTCTCGACGACTGCACGTAGGCGCTCGACGCCGGCACCGAAAGTGCGCTCTGGGACGGACTTCGCGGGGCGTTCCGGGGGATCACGGCGATCGTGATCACCCATCGGCCGGACACGCTTCGCCGGGCGGATACGATCTTCGTTCTTCGCGACGGAAGACTCGTCGAAACGGGAAGGCACGCCGACCTGGTCGGACGACAAGGGGAGTACGCGCGGATCTACAAGCGATACGAACTGGAGGCGGAGGTTCGCGGCGGACAGGGCGGATGCATGGAGCACGGGGGGGGCGCGGCGTGATTCTTCTCGCCGCGCGCCCGCCCCCTGTTTCTGTTGAACCGCGTTCGCTTTTTCGGTAACTTGTTGCACAATACATGACGCCGGAATAAGGTTCCGGCGGGAACCCACGGCGTTTCGCACAACCAAAGGACAGGAGACCCTCATGAAAGTGATCTTCATCGTTCTCGTCGCCGTCGCCGTCGCGGCGCTCGCCGCGGCGGCCGGCGCGCAGACGAACCTGCCGCCCGCCCTTTCGGAGAGGACCACCGAATGTCTCTAGTGTCACGCCGACGAGAATCCGGGATTGTACGAGCAGTGGGGCGCCAGTCCCCACTACGGCGCCAATGTCGGCTGCTACGAGTGCCACGGGGCGGAGCCGTCCGACACGGATGTGTTGAAGGACGGCATCCATGACGACTTCGTGATCGCCACCATCGTCAGCCCCCTCGACTGCGCCCGATGCCATCCGAAGGAGGTCGACGAGTTCGAAAACTCGCACCACGCCAAGGCGGGACGGATCATGGGATCGCTCGACAATTTGCTCGCCGAGGTGATCGAGGGAAACAACAGTTTCGTGACGCCGATGTTTCCCGCCGGCATCAGCCCCGCCGCGGTCAACGGCTGCTGGCAGTGCCACGGTTCCGTCGTCCGGGTGATGGAAAACGGGAAGCTCGACCCCGCCACGTGGCCGAACACCGGCATGGGGCGGGTCAATCCGGACGGTTCCGAAGGGAGCTGCACCGCCTGTCACCAGCGTCACGACTTCGACGTCGCCCAGGCGCGCCACCCCGACAACTGCGGAAAATGCCACATGGGCCCCGACCATCCGCAGAAGGAGATCTACGAGGAATCGAAACACGGTATCGCCTTCAAGGCGCACCGGGACGAGATGAAAATGGGCAACGCGAAGTGGATCGTCGGCGAAGACTACACCGCCGCTCCGACGTGCGCCACGTGTCACATGAGCGCGACGCGAAACCAGGACATCAGCCACAATATCGGTTTGCGTATCAAGTGGAACAATCGGCCGGTGCGCAGCAAGCTCTCCCATGAGACCGACGCGAAATGGGGCCTGGAAAGCGCCGCGATCACCGCCGACATGCGCCGCGAAAGAATGAAGGACGTGTGCGGCAACTGTCACCAGGCGACGTTCATCGACAATTTCTTCCTGCAATACGAATCGCTCCTGACCCTGTATGACGAGAAGTACGCCGTCCCCGGACAGGAGCTCTACGAGGCGGCGGTGAAGGTTCTGAAGACGAGACCCGACTACGCGCACTTCTCCCACCCTGTCGACTGGACATGGTTCGAAATCTGGCACCACGCCGGCCGGCGGGCGCGCCATGCCGCATCGATGCAGGCTCCCGACTACACGCACTGGCACGGCACATACGATCTCGCGAAGCAGTGGATGATCGACTATGTTCCGGAGCTCAAGGAGATCATCCGCGAGTACCGCGCCGAAGCGCCCGGCGAGGTGTCGGCCCTCGAGGAGCTTCTGAACACGACGATGTCGAGCGACAACTGGAAGTGGTCGCTCAACCGCGAGGATCCGGCGGTGAAGAAGGCGCGCGAAGAGCGGCAGAAGGAGTTCAACGCGCGGTACAAGTAGAGAACGGGCGCGCCAAGTCTTTACCCCTCGCGCAGGGCGACCACCGGGTCGACCTTCGCCGCGCGCCGCGCGGGGAGAGCGCCGGCGAGAACGCTCACCACGACGCCGAAGAGAAGAGCGATCGCCACGAACTCTCCGCGCGCTATATTGATATCGACGCGGTCGAGAGCGCGAACTTCACCCCCACCGCCGCGATAATAGCGACAAAGATCGCCCGTACGAATCCAACCATCGCTCATGCAGATCACCTTGTCCCGCAGACGCGAACGGAAGGTATGATCAGGCGCCATCCGTTTCGAGGAAGCCGTTCTCCTTCATCCATTCGTCGCTGACGAATTTCGTGAGGTAGTTGCGAATCGAATCGGGAAGAATGACGAGCGCCTTGCGGATCGCTTCCTCTTCGCGGAGCGCCTCGAGCATCGCCCACACGGCGGTGCCGGAGCTGCCTCCCACCAGAAGCCCCTCCTCGCGGATCAACCGCCGCGCCATGAGGAAGCTGTCGCGATCGTTCACGTAGATCCAGCGGTCGACCAGGTCGCGGTCGAGTACGTCGGGAATGAAATCGTAGCCGATCCCTTCCACTTGGTATGTGAACACTTCGTCGCATCCGCCGAGGACGGAACCGCACGGGTCGACGCCGATCACGCGGATCGACGGATTCCTTTCTTTGAGATATCGAGCGATCCCCGTGATCGTGCCGCCCGTACCGGCGCCGATGACGATCATGTCGAGGGAGTCGCCGAAGTCGTCCCAGATTTCGGCGGCCGTACCATGGTAGTGGGCGTCGGGGTTGTCCGGGTTTCCGTACTGGTCGGGAATCACCGAGTTCTCGATCTCCTCGTTCAGCCGCTTCGCCACCCCGATCAGGCTCTCGGGAGAATCGTGGGGCGCCTCGGTGGGAGTTCGTATGATCTCCGCGCCGAGCGCCTCCATGACCACCTGCTTCTCGCGGCTCATTTTTTCGGGCATGGTGATGATCATCCGGTAGCCCTTGACGGCGGCGGTCATCGACATGCCGGTGCCGGTGTTGCCGCTCGTCGGCTCGATGAGCGTCGTCTCGCCGTCGATGCGCCCGCTCTTTTCAAGACCCTCGATCATGCGAACGGCGATGCGGTCTTTCACGCTCCCGCCCGGGTTCAGAAACTCGCATTTCGCATACAGCTCGCACGGCAGATCGGCGCCCACGCGGTTGAGCCGAACCACCGGTGTCGAGCCGACCACCTGGAGGATGTTGTCGTAAATCATCGAACCTTTCCTTTTTCGCTGAATGAAAAGAGACCGGAAACGTATCGGTTCAGGTTATCAGAGAAGAGGGTGTTGCGCCAGAATCGCGGCCCGCCCGGTTGCGCGGAATGTGCGGTCCGGAACCGGGTCAGCTTCCGCGGCCGTGGGGGCGGCGGCCCTTGCCGGGGGACGCCCGGCGCTCTTTCATCTGCGAAAGTCGCCGCAGTTCAGCGCGGAGCTTCCTGTAATTCTCGAGCCGCCGCCTATCGACATCGCCCCTTTCGATCGCTCCCACGACGGCACAGCCCGGTTCGGTGTCGTGGCGGCAATCGTTGAAGCGGCATTGCCCGGCGAGAGATTCGATATCGCCGAACGATTCGGCCGCGAGCGATTCGGCCGCCCAGAGATGGACTTCTCTGAGGCCGGGCGTATCGATCACGATGCCCCGTCCGGCGAGAAGGACCATCTCCCTCCTTGTGGTCGTGTGTTTTCCGCGATCGGTTTTTCGATCGACTTCGCGCACGGCCTGCACCGGCTTTCCAACAAGAGCGTTGATGAGGGTCGATTTCCCGGTACCCGACGATCCGGCGAGAACGCCCGTCTTTCCGGAGCCGAGGTACTCGGTCAGGCTCGAGATCCCTTCGCCCGTGAGGGCGCACGTGGTGTGCACCGGCACGTCGGGGGCGGCGTCCCGCACGAGGCGCACCGCTTCGTCGACGTTCGCCGCGAGGTCGCTCTTGTTGAGGATCACCACCGGATCGATGCCGCCCAGCGCGGCGATGACGATGTACCGTTCGATTCGCGGGACATTGAAGTCGCCGTCAAGACCGGTAACGATGAAAAGCGTGTTCACATTGGTGGCGAGGATCTGTTCGCGCGCCGCATCACCCGCCATCCTTCTCGAGAGAACGCCGCGCCGCGGGAGGATCGCGTGGATACGCGCGCTATTCTCGCCGGGCGCGATTTCGGCGGCCACCCAGTCGCCGACGGCGGGAAACTCCGCTTCACCCGACGCTTCGTGCCGGAAGCGGCCGGTAACGTGCCCTTCGAGTTCGCCCGAGGAAGAAAGAAGAGTGAATCGCTTGCGATGCTGGATCGATACCCGCGCCGGGATGAAGCCGCGCGCCGCGTACGGCCGGAACGCCTCTTCGAGGAACATGTCGTAACCGAGTCTTTCCAGCGCCGTCAGTTCGATCCCTCCTCCGGGTCCAGGTCCGCCACCGCGCGTGGAGGCGACGCCCGCCATTCGAAACGAGTCTATCACCGCCCGACACAACGGGGGTGCGGTTTTCCCGTATTTCCTGTATGATAAGCTCCGGTTCGACCGACCCGGCGACACGCCCCCACCACGTCGGCGCGCCGCCGTCGGAAAGAAAGTTTCCCATCCCGTCCGGAGTTCCGGATGAAAGAGAATCGACAGCACTCTTCTCGTTTGTTTTCCCCCTTCCTTTCCCTCGGCCGCGCCGGGCGTGTCGTCTCCGCCACGTGTCTCCTCGCCGCCGCCTTGACCGTCCCGTCCACCGTGCCCGCCGCCGATCTCCCCGGAGCGGACGAATTCAATCGCCCCGGCGGGCGCTATGATGTGACGAAGATTCTCGGAGCTGATTTCATAGGTCCCCTGTCGCTCGCCGGTCATATCGTGGAAATCGACCCGGTTACCGGACAGGTCCATGTTATCGATACGGTTGCGCCGGCCGGAACGTCTCTCACCGCGGGAGATCGGGAGCCGGGATGGGACTCGCTCGGTACCGGCCTGGACGGTTTCATCTTCGCGATCACACCGTACAACGGCGCGCTCGTGGCGGCGGGCTCCTTCCAGAGCGCGGGGGGGGACGCGGCGTCACACATCGCTTCGTGGGATGGAACTTCCTGGACGCCGCTCGGCGCGGGGACCGACGGCACGATCCTCGGCCTCACCGTCTGGAACGGCAATCTGATCGCTCTGGGCCTTTTCGATAATGCGGGAGGCGTTCCGGCGAGTCGCATCGCCGCCTGGGACGGCGCGAACTGGAGCGCTCTCGGCGGCGGCCTGACGAGCACGGCCGCCGCGGTGGCGCTCTCCGGCGCCTCTTTCAACGGAGACCTCGTGGTGAGCGGGCAGTTCGACCATGCGGGCGCGACGGCGGCGGTGAACATCGCCTCGTGGGACGGTGTTTCATGGAGTCCGCTCGGTTCGGGTCTCAACGGTCTCGCCAACGTGGTGATTCCCTTCCAGGGGGGATTGGTGGCGGCGGGGGGGTTCTTCTTCGCCGGAGGCGTTCCCGTGTTGAACGTCGCCTCATGGGACGGCACGGCGTGGAGCGATCCGGGCGGCGGTGTCGACGGAAGGGTTTGGGACGCGGCGGTCTATGGCGGCGAACTCGTGGTCGGGGGACAATTCCTGAATGCCGGCGGCGCTCCGGCACAGAGGATCGCCTCGTGGAATGGAAACGAATGGAATGTTCTCGGGGGCGGCCTCCCCGACGTAGTGCTCGCCCTCGCGGCGTACGACACGGCTCTCGTGGCGGGCGGATCGTTCGTAACGGCCGGCGGCGTTCCGGCGAACTACGCGGCCACGTGGGACGGTGCGGTGTGGGACAGCCTCGGTGGGGGGATGAACGGTCCGCTCTTCGCCCTCGCCCAATGGGACACCCTCCTTGTCGCGGGCGGCGCTTTCACCCAGGCCGCCGGCGGGAATGCGCCGTTCATCGCCTCGTGGCGCTGCGAACTTCCCGTCACTCCCGCGGGAGTTTCGGCAAGCACCACGCTCTGCGACAGGATCAACATCACCTGGAACGATGTGCCGGGGGATGACGGCTACGAGATCCGTCGCGACGGCCTCCTGATCGGCGCGACCGGCCGGAACGCAACGAGCTTCGACGATTTCACCGCCACGCCGGGGACACACGATTATGTCGTCACCGCCGTCAACGCATGCGGCGCGTCACCCGCCGCGGCGGCGGTAACAGGAGAATTGCACGCCCTCCCCGCGAAGCCGGCGACGCTGGCGGCGAGCGATGCCCTTTGCGAGAAGATCCGACTCGACTGGAGTGCGTCGCTCTACGCCACGTCGTACCGTATCTATAGAGACGGCGCCCTTCTCGCGACCGTTCCGGCGCCGGCTGTTTCGTACGAGGACATGCCCCCGGTCGGATCGTATGTGTACGCCGTTTCCGCGGTGAGCCTTTGCGGCTGGGCCGACTCGACGTTCGACACGGGAACGAGGCTCCCCGGTGCGCCGGGAAAACCCGCTTTCCTCACGGCGAGCGACACATCGTGTTCTCTCGTTCGCCTCGACTGGCCTCCCGTGCCCGACGCGGAGAAGTTCATCGTCACCCGGGACGGCGCCTACTTCGGCGCCGCCCTCGCGATCAAGCATTTCTTCGAGGTTCCCTCGTCACCGGGAGATCATGTCTACGGCGTGGTGGCGGAGAACGCATGCGGGCGGTCGGATACGGTCACCGCCACCGGGACGGTGCTTCCCGCGCCCCCGGGGCCGCCGGCGTCGCTGACGGTGAGCGACACGTCGTGCGCCGTCGTCCGTCTCGACTGGAGCGCCGTCGCCGGTTCGGACAGTTTCCGCGTTCTGCGAAACGGCGTGCCGGTGGCGGTGGTCGGCCCGGCGGTTCATTCTTACGAGGACAGCCCTCCGCCGGGAACGTATCTCTACGCCGTGGCGGGCCGCGGCGTGTGCGGGTGGTCCGATACGGTCGCGGCGGCCGGCGCGCGGCTCGGCATCCCCGTGCCGGTCGGTGCCTTGACGGCGAGCGACACATCGTGCTCGACGATCTTCCTGTCGTGGAGCGCCAGCGCGGCGGCGGACAGCTATCGCGTCGAACGCGGCGGCGTACCGGTAGTCACTGTTCCCGCGGGCGTGCTGTCCTATGAGGAAGCGCTCCCATCCGGCGATTACGACTACGCCGTCACGGCGTTCAACCACTGCGACGAGGCGACGGCGACCGTCTCCGGGAAGGTGCTCGTCTCCGCCCCCGGCCCGGTCGGACAGCTCACCGCGCCCGATACGACGTGCGCCTCCGTTCTCCTCGAGTGGAACGCCTCCGCCGGCGCGACCGAGTACCATGTCTACCGCGACGGCGCGCCGATCGCCGTGGTGACCGGTCTTTCCTACGAAGAAACGCCGGCGATCGGGTCGCACGACTATCGCGTCACCGCGGCGAACTCTTGCGGCGAGTCGGCGGGATTCGAACGGACGGTCTACTCCGGACAGACGGTTTCGCCCGTCGCCGCGCTTACCGCGAGCGACACGCTTTGTTCGATGGTGCGGATCACGTGGAGCGTGGTCGCCGGCGCGAGCGGCTACGCCGTTTACCGCGACGGCGAGCCGATCGCCACGTTGGGACCGACCGCACAATTCTTTAACGATGAAGGAGTGAACGGCGTCTTCGAGTACCACGTGGCGACCGTCGGCGTATGCGGCGAGGCGTTGAGCGCGGCGGTTACGGGAAGAACGGCGGCCGCCCCGGCCCCGCCCGGCTCGTTCACGGCGAGCGACACGTCGTGCGCGGTTGTCCACCTGGCATGGGAGGGAGTGGTCGGAGCGGTGGAGTACACCCTCTACCGGGACGGCGATCTCCTCGCCGAGCCGGCGGAGAATGAGACCGCCTACGACGATTTTCCCGGGGAGGGAGATCATTCGTACGCCGTGGCCGCGGTGAACCGGTGCGGTGTGTCGGCTGTGGTGGAAGCATCCGGTACGATGATGCCCGCTTCCCCTGAATCGCCGAACCGGTTCTCGGTGATCGACACGGTTTGCGGCGGCGTGATTCTCGAGTGGGAGAGTGCGTCGCGCGCCGACACCTTCCGCCTCTACAGGGACGGGGTATTTCTCGCCGGCCTCCCTTCCGATTCGACCCGCTTCGAAACGGTCGAGACCGCCGGAGGGCACACATATGCTATCGAGGCGGTGAACCGGTGCGGCATCTCGCCCGGGGTCGAAGCGACCGCCGTGATCGGCGATCTTCCGGAACCTCCCCTCTCGCTTGTCGCAAGCGACACGTCATGCCGTGTCGTCGCCCTGTCGTGGGAGAGCGCTTCATCGCCGTCTCCGACGGATCGGTACGCGATTTACCGGGACGGTGTTTTCCTCGCCTCGACACCGGCGGATCAATTCACCTATGAAGATCCATCTTCTCCCGGCGTTCACCGGTACGAAGTTCGGGCGGTGAACCGGTGCGGCGAGTCGGACGGTGCGGAGGTGAACGGACGTCTCCTCCCGGGACGACCGGCCGCGCCCGCAATGATCGAGGCGAGCGACGCGTCGTGCACGTCGGTTTTTCTGAAGTGGGATGCCGTCGCCGGGGCGGACAGCTTCAGGCTCTATAGGGACGGCGAGGCGGTGGTGACCGTTCCTGCGTCGCGGTCGACTTGGACCGACCGGTGGTACTCCGGTTCGTTCCGATACGCCGTGGCCGCCGGAAACGCCTGCGGTTGGTCGGACACGGCGGCGACCGCGGCGCAGATTCTCCCGGGTACCCCTGCGCCCCCTTCCGCGCTCATCGCTTCCGCCGACGATTGCGACCGTGTTTCGCTTGAATGGGTCCACGACACAGGCGAAGCCGCCGGTTTCCTTCTCCTTCGTGATGCCGATACGCTTGCCGAACTCCCTTCCACCGAACGGCGATTCGAGGACGAGCCGTTTACCGGGGGCGACCACGTCTACACCGTCTATGCCCTCGGAACATGCGGGGTCTCCCCCGGCCGAGAAAGATCGGTCGATGTGACCGGCGCACACGTGCCGCCGCCGCTCCTTTCGCCCGCCGACGGTGTCTCGTTCAGCACGGGCGATCCCATTCGGATCGAGTGGGCCGGCCGCGCCGGCGCGGCCGGTTACCGCGCGCAGGTTTCATCGACCCGCGACTTTTCCACCGTCATCATCGACAGCACCCTCTCCGGCGATCGCCGTGCGCTCGTCATTCCGGCCGGGACGATCGATGCGGGAGGTTCGGCGTGGTGGCGCATCGCGGCGATCGACAGCTGTGGAAGCGACCGTTTCGCGCGGGCCCGTCGTCTTCTCACCGCCGAACCGGTCGGTTCTCTCGAACTTTCGAGCCGAAACATCGCCTTCGACCATGATCCGTTGAATGAAATCGCCGGAGGCGAGGTGCCCGATCCCGATCCAAGCGCGGTGGTGCTGCGAAACGGCGGTAACGCGCCGATCACATGGATCGCCCGGGCTACCGACGACTGGGTGGCGATCTCCCCGGGAAGCGCAACGCTCGAACCGGGGGATGAAGATACCCTCTGGGCGTCCGCCGTGCCGGAAGGGCTCCGGGGCGGCGAATACACGGCTCGAATCATCATCGAAGCGGTCGGCGGGAGCGCGTCGGACACGATCGACGTTGTGCTTGATGTACGAAGCTATCGTCCCGGCGACGTGGACGGCAACGGATCGATCGAGTTGATCGATCTCGCCGCGCTGATCGAACATCTTCTCGAGATCGCCCCGGTGCGCGCCGCCGTGCTGAGGGCGGGGCTCGCCGACGTGAACGACGACGGCGCGGTGGACGTGTCGGACGTGGTCGCCCTCGCCCGGTTGATCACCCGGGAAGGTTCGCCATCCGCCGCGCCGTCGAACTCCACATCGCCGGTGCGGCTCGTTCTCGAAGGGGCCGCCGCTCCCGGGGCGGCGGAGCTTCGCCTGGCGGGAGATGTTCCTATGCGCGCGGCGTTGATCCGTTTTCATGGGAACGGGCCGTTCGAATCGTGGAACGCCACACCCGCCTCCGATGCGTGGAACCTGGTGCGGAAGGAGAGGGAGAACGGCGACGTGATGGTGCTCCTCTATAGCATCGATCGCACCCCTCCCCTGGCCGTTCCCGGGAGGGGAACGGCGGCGGTGCTCCTCGCGTGGCGTGATTCGGAAGGAGTGCCGGTCACCTTTGTCGAAGGGACCGTCGTCTCCTCGCCTTCGCGCATTTACGCCCTCGTCGACGGAGGTACGGTGGGGGGGAGCGCTTCCGGCGCCACGGGATTCTTCCTCGCGCGGGCGCTCCCGACGCCGTTCCGCGGAGCGACGACGATCGAGTTCGGCGTCGTCGCACCCGCGCCGGTGAGTCTCGCCGTCTACTCTCCCTCCGGACGGCGCGTTCGCGTTCTCATCGATGGCGCCGTCGGCGCGGGGGTGCACCGCATCGACTGGGACGGCCGCGACGACTCCGGTCACCCCGTCCCCCCCGGCCTTTACCTCCTCCGTCTCGATGCGCCCGACGGCAGCCGCACGCGCCGCACCGTTCTGCTCCGGTGATTCCTTTCCCGTTCATCACGAACGAAAAGAGTGAGGCCGCGTTGCTCACCAGAATATGCTGCACGCGGTCCGGCGTGAAGAGCCGTGCGGTCCAGTCTGCGTATCGGTTCGGGTCGGCGGGCAGCGCCGTGCCGGGCGCGACACGGATCTTCCTGCCGGGCTTCGTGGCCAGGCGCATGATCATTCGATTCCCCCGATCTCCGCGATCTCCCCGCGCCACAATTGCTCGAGGAACTCCTTCCAGTGGATCTGGATGATGCCGTCGTGCACCGCCCGGATCGGATCGTTGCTGACGACGTAGAACTTCTTCAGGATGCCCTCCTCCTTCAAGGCGAGGAGGCCCTTCCGATGCCGATTCGTGATCCGCGCCGCCGCCTTGATCTCGACGGCGATTTCATCACCCACAATCAGGTCCACTTCCTGGCCGTTTTTCGAGCGCCAGTACGACAGGGGGCGCCGATCCCTCTGGTAGCTGAGACAGGCGCGAAGTTCCATTAGAAGAAACTGCTCGAAGCGACTGCCGAAGAGATCCGAATTTCGGGGGATCGATTCGACTCCCCTCAGCGCGTTCCCGACCCCCGTGTCTAAGAGATAGAATTTCGCGGTTTGAATCGCCTTTCGCTTGATGAACTTTGTCCATGGAGGAAGCGAAAAACCGAGGAGTGTGTCCTCCAGAATTCCGAAGTACTCCCGAACTGTCGAGGGAGGAACCTGGGCGTCATTCCCGATATTCGTGTAGTTGATGATCGAGCCTTCGCACGCGGCGAGAGTCTTCAGAAAGCGGGTGAAGGCGGGCAGGTTTCGCACGAGCGCCTCTTCCATCACCTCCTCTTTCAGATACGTTTCCACGTACGCATGAAGTTCCTTCAGCGGCTCACGGCTCAGATAGACGGCTGGCAGCCCCCCCACGAGAAGATACCGTTCCAGATCGAATCGCGTCCCGAGTTCGTGAGATGTCAAGGGGAAAAGCTCGGCTTTCCACGCGCGACCCGCCAGGAGATTATGTCCGCCCCTCTTCAGTTTTCTCGCGCTGCTGCCGGTCATTAGAAAACGGGCGCCGGCCTCCTCGATCAGAAGATGCACGCCGTCGAGCAGCGCAGGAACCTTCTGTATTTTGTCGATCACCACATACTTGAATTCCTCCCCCCCGAACGATCGCTTCCAGTTCGGAAGGATTCGCGAGCAGTCTCGTGTAGTACTCGGACCTGAGGAGGTTGATCACCAGCGACTCCTCCGCCAGCGTCTCCCTGACGAGCCAGCTCTTCCCCGTGCCCCGAGGACCGAACAGGAAGAAGCTTTTCTTCTCCAGCAGGCCTGGAAGGCTCAGGGAACGATCGATCTTGAGATGCATCCGATATCCTCCTCACAGCGATTCTGTCGCCGAATAAGCATCTATACAGCAACAGTATTGCTGGTTATCGGGTTTCTTGCTATCCTTTTTGCGGGCTTCGAAGAGAGGCGTTCAAGCTATCTGTGCCGTCGCCCCAGATGGACGACGGGGTCTCCAACTCTGGTCGAATCGCACGATCGCGTGAGGTCAGCGGGCGGAACTGTGCGCCCGCATCGGCATCATGCCGGGCCTTCTACCTCTTCACGAACACAAGAAAGTGCTGGTAGGGCAGGAGATCGGAATGATCTTCCGCCGGCTGAAAGCCGGCCTGCTCAGTCAGCGCAATGATTTGGTCCCTGGGGATCTTGATCGACGCCGGAGGCCCCGCGGGAAGATCGCCCTCCACGAACTCGACGAGCACGAGTTTCGATCCCGGGTGAAGCGCCCCGCTGATTTTCTTCAGCCATTCCAGGGGACCCTGAACATGGTGCAGGACGTCGCAGATGAAAACCAAGTCGGTGTCTTCGCTCACCTTCGGATCATCGTAGGTCGCAAGTACGACCTCGATGTTGTCGACACCCTCGTTCATCGCCTTGTGATGGATGTGTCGGAGCATTTCGGGCTCTACGTCGATGGCGTAAACCTTTCCTGCGGGTAATGCCGCCGCCAGGCGAAACGTGAAGTAGCCCCGAGCCCGCCCCGAGGTCGGCAACCGTTTCCGTGCCGTCAAGGTGGAGAGCTTTGACGATTTTCTCCGGGCGCTGCCACCCGGCGCGGTCGGGACGCTCCAAAAAAGCGATGTACTTTTCCGTTTCTTCGAAGGGTTTCATGTTGTGGGGATCGATTCCCAGCTTTCGTAACGGACAATCGATCGGTGTGGTGGCGTGATCCGCCGCCGTCGATTTCTCCTCGGCAGTCGCCTGTTCGTTCTCGGCCGCCGACGGTTTCTGGCCTGACGAATTCCGGTTCAGAAAGACCATCCCTAGTACCAGGATGAGCACGACCTTCAAGAAGTGCGATTTCATACTTCTTCTCCTGCTGCAGTTCCGCCTTTGCCCCAAAGAAGTGAATTATCCCACCAATGCCCGGAAAGGCAAACCGATGTTGATGGCAACAGCATTTCTGAACGCCGTGGAGTTGAATTCCCCCCGCCGGCGCGACCGGTTCGAGATCTTTCACCCCTGAAAATAATCGAAGAAGAGCGCCTGCAGTTCCTCCTCCGAGGCGCCGGCGATTTCTTGTTCGAAGAACTCATGCAGTCCGGTTTCCGGGATGTCGTAAAGCTCCTCCCCCATCCGGTCCAGGAGGTTCGACAGGAACCGGATCCGCCCGTAGAGTCGCCGGTTGTCGGCATCGCCGATGACGATCTCCCATGCCTGCGCCGCCTTCTCGAGCCACGCCCCGTTCGCGTTTTCGATCCAGCACGGCTCGAAGAGCGGGTTGCCGGCTTTCACGAGGCCGGTCACCGCGAGAGAGGCGCGGTCGACCACCGGCCGGAAGGGGAATGCCCTGCAGGCGAACATCCTGTGCTCTCTCACGCAGCAGCACTTCTCGGTGAAGACCTGCGTGTACCACGGCCGGCGCGCCACGGCGACGTTCGGATGGCGGCTTCGAAAAAGGCGCTCTTCCCCGGGGAGGAGATATTTCGCCGTCGCCCCGGTGCAGCAGAAGCGGCCGCACTTCACACCGCAGTCCCCTTCCACCATCTCGGCGTCGAGAAGGCGGTAGACACGGAGCAGTTCGTCCTCGCTCAGCAGTTTGCCGCCCCTTTCCGCGCCCGCCGGTATCGCAGTTTCCCGCCGATCAAGAAATCCGTCCGGTGGCCGATTCTGAAATTGCGGATATAATTATAGAGAACGGCACGCAGCGGGAGCCACAATTCAATGAAACGGGGATTCTGAGCATCATGTACAAGGGAGTCGTGCATCGTTACCGCGATCATCTGCCCGTCGACGCCGCCGCCAGGGTGATCACTCTCCTCGAGGGGGACACCCCCCTCATCCCTCTCGACAACCTGCGCCGGCGACTCGGCATCCCGGCGCGGTGGTACGCCAAGTTCGAGGGACTGAACCCGACCGGCTCGTCCAAGGACGGGGGGATGACGATGGCGATCACGGCGGCGGGCGCGGCGGGTGCGAAGGTGGTGATGTGCGCTTCCACGGGAAATACCTCCGCGTCGGCCGCGGCGTATGCGGCGCAGGCGGGAATGATCTGCTGCGTTCTCATTCCCGAAGGGAAGATCGCCCTCGGGAAGCTCGCCCAGGCGATGATGCACAGCGCCATGGTGCTCCAGATCGAGGGAAACTTCGACGAGGCGCTCACCGTGACGCGACAGATCACCGACAGCTACCCGGTGACGCTGGTGAACTCGATCAACCCGTTCCGCATCGAGGGGCAGAAGACGGCGGCCTTCGAGATCGTCGACACTCTCGGAGAGGCGCCCGACTATCACTTCATTCCGGTGGGGAACGCGGGGAACATCACGGCGTACTGGAAGGGATACAAGGAGTACGAAAAGGCGGGTAAGAGCACCGTTCTTCCGAAGATGATCGGGTGGCAGGCGGAAGGGGCGGCGCCGATCGTGCGCGGCGGGCGCGTGCTTCACCCGGAAACGGTGGCCACGGCGATCCGCATCGGGAACCCGGCGAGCTGGGAGAGGGCGGTCGCCGCGCGGGACGAATCGGGAGGCCACATCGGCATGGTGAGCGACGACCAGATGACCGAGGCGCAGAAACTGCTCGCCTCGGCGAACGGCATCTTCTGTGAACCAGCGTCGGCGGCATCGGTGGCCGGTGTGATCCGCTATCATGCCGAGCACCCGTTCCGGAAGGACGAGGTGATCGTGTCGACCCTCACCGGGCACGGCCTGAAGGATCCGAACCGGGCGATCGAGATCTCCCCGGCGCCGGCGAAAGTTTAGGGCACGAAAAACGCGGTCTGGAAACGGCTCGAACCACGCATCGCCCGGACGGAAGGGTAGCGGAAGATGACCCGGTATATTGTGCTTCTTCCCGACGGCGCGGCCGATGTCCCGATCGACGAACTCGGCGGAAAGACCCCCCTCGAGGCGGCGGATACGCCGAACCTCGATCGTCTCGCCGCCGAGGGGGTGAACGGTCTCGTCTCGACGATTCCCGGCGGCTTCGCGCCCGGGTCGGACGTGGCGAACATGGGAATCCTCGGTTACGATCCGAGGCGCTACCACACGGGCCGCGCACCGATCGAAGCGGCGAGTCTCGGCATCGAGATTCCGAACGGGAGGATCGCGTTCCGCTGCAACCTGGTGAACATCGATGGCGGCCGGATGGCGGACTTCACCGCCGGACACATTACAACGACCGAGGCGGCCGAGCTTCTCGACCTGCTTTCGCCCCGCTTTCGTGATCGAGGAATCGAATTCTTCATAGGTAAATCGTACAGGCACATCCTGGTGTGGGACGAGCGCCTCCTCGACGTGGCGTGCACCCCGCCCCACGACATTACGGGTGAACCGGTGGCCGGGTATCTTCCATCGGGCGGGGCGGCGGTGGAACTCCTCGCCGTGATCGACGAAAGCCGTGAAATTCTCGCCGGCGCGCCGGTGAATGCCCGTCGCGCGGCGGAGGGGAAGGCTACCGCCAACTCGATCTGGCCGTGGGGCCAAGGGACGATGCCACTTTTCGACCGCTTCGAGAAGATGCACGGACTCGGCGGGGGAATCGTGACGGCGGTCGATCTTCTGCGCGGCATCGGCCGGCTCGCCGGTCTCGAGACGCCCGACGTGAAGGGCGCCACCGGTTATCTCGACACGGACTACGAAGGGAAGGTGGCCGCCGCCCTCGACCTTCTCGATCGAAAAGGTTTCGCCTATCTCCATGTGGAGGCGCCCGACGAGGCGGGTCACATGGGCGACGCCGCGCTCAAGGTGTACGCCCTAGAGGATTTCGACGCGAAGGTCGCGGGGCCTGTGATCGAACACGCCGCCCGGACGGGCGACATCCGGATTCTCCTTCTCCCCGACCATCCGACGCCGTGCACGATAAAGACCCATACCGCTGAGCCGGTGCCGTTCGCCGTTTGGGGAAGCGGCGCGCCGCCCGACGGCGTGAACCGCTTCAGCGAGATCGCGGCGCGTGCCGGCACGCTCCGCTTCGACGCGCCGTGGATACTGCTCGAGTTCTTCCTCGGCAAGGAACGCTGATCCACCCCGGGAAGAGGAAGCACTCGCCGTTTCGTTTCGATGCGATTTGCGCCGCGATGATGGTAAGATAATAGGCGCTTTTTCTCCCCGCGACAACGGAGCAACCATGGCCGATATCAAAAAACCTGCCGGCGAGGATGCCGGCGGCGAGGAAACCGGAAAGAAGCGGAAGCGACCGGTCCGCGGAACGAGCGCCACGATCCGCGAAATCGTCGAGCACGTCGATCTCGATCTCGACGAGATCGAATTCGATAAGCGCATTCGCAAACTCAGAAAAACGCTCAAAACGAAAGAGAAAGGGAAGATTCTCAAGGCGGCGCTCACGAAGTTCTATGAGGCGGAAGAGCTGAAACCGTACCAGGCGGAGCTGATCAAGATGCAGAAGCATCTCGAGCGAACCGGTAGGAAGCTGATCATCCTCTTCGACGGGCGGGACGCATCGGGCAAGGGAGGCACGATCCGGCGGGTGGTGCGTTACATGAACGAGAAGCATTACAACGTCGTCGCGCTGGGCAAGCCGAGCTAGGCCCAGCGCACGGAACTTCACATGAAAAGATATATCGAGCAGTTTCCCCGCGCGGGGGAAGTCATCCTCTTCGATCGGAGTTGGTACAACCGCGCCATGGTGGAGCCGGTAATGGGATTCTGTTCGCCCGCCCAGTACAAGCAGTTCATGAACCGCGTTCTCGAGTATGAGCGCAGTTTCATCGCCGACGGAAGAACGAGGCTGATCAAGCTCTACTCTTCCGTTTCGAAAGAGGAGCAGGCGCGCCGGTTCGAACGGCGCCGGAATGACCCGCTCCGCCAGTGGAAGCTGAGCGAAGTCGATCTCCAGGCGCAGGAACTGTGGGACGAATTCACGGAGAAGAAATATCAGCTTCTCAAGAAGACCCACACGGCCGATCTGCCCTGGTACGTGATCCGGAGCGATGACAAGAGACGCGCCCGCCTGGAGACGATCAAGGTGATCCTCAAGGCGGTACCGTACCGGGGAAGAAGCCGGTCGCTCGATCTTGTTCCGGATCCTCGGATCGTCGTTCCCGGCGACGTCGAAAGGAAGGGGATGAACCGGGCGCGGAAGAAGACCGGCCGCTTCGAGGAGTAGGTCTTCAGTCGAACCGGTAAATCGAGATGAGGCCGTTGGTGTAGACGCGGTTCGCGCGATCCCATGAGCCGATCCAGTCGGCGTCCCCCATTTTTTCAGCCGGTGAAATGAAAAGATACGTCACACCGGTGCGGCGAACGAACGCCTCCGCTTCGTCCGGCGACATGGCGCCACGGAAGAAACGGTTCGCCGCCGCCATCTTGTTGTGGGAATCGACGGTCAGCTCGCCGTGACCGAGGAAGACGCGGTTCCCGGCGAGCGCCGGTATGAAATGGCCCGTCTGGATCGACGAGAGCACGGCGTCGGCCGGGTCGGTCTCGCGGCGGAGCCATTGGAAGGCGTCGATGTAGCGCGTGTCGAGATACTCGGGCGCCCGTCCGGCGGCGAAGGCCGAGAAATCGCGACCGATCTGTGCGCCGTTCGACGGGAATAGAAGCGCGACGAGGACGAGGAGCGCGGCGATTCGCGCACCGCCCCGGTGCGCCGTGAGGGGAAACCGGTCGAGGAGGGTGTTGACGCCGAGCCCGGCGAGGAGGGCGAGGGGAATGTGCACTCCCTGGATCAGTCGCCGCTGAAAGGGGAAGGGGGCGTAGACGAGGATCGTGGTTACGGCGATCCAGATGAGAGGCATGGCGGCGATCGTAAGCGGGCGCACGCACGCGCGGTTTCCCCTGTGCGGAAGCGTAACGAGGCGGCGGACGCCGAGTGCGGCGAGCGGCAGAATCAGGCCGAAGCCGCAGAGGTAGGCGACCGGTGGCGGAGATTCGCCGTGAATCGATTCGGTCCAAAGACGGAACACCGGCTCGGCGGTGAGCAGGTGGCGCAGCCGGGCGACCACGGGAAGAGCGAAGAGGGCGATCAACGCGATCGCACGGATCGGTGCGCCGCGATGTGCCGGCTCGAGGAGAACGATCATCGCGGTCCACGTGCTGAGAAGAACGCCGAGGGTTACGATGTCGAACGGGTGGATCCAGGCGAGAAAGAACGCGGCGATTCCCCCGGGCAGCGCGGCGAGCGCCGAGCGGCGAACGAGGGCATTGTGATACGTGATCAGCACGATGAGCATGAGCGCCACGCTCGCGGCGAAGTGAGGGGACTGGTGGATCGAAAGGAAGGTGATCGATTCGGGGACCCACAGGTCGGTGGAATTGACCGATGGTCCCGCGAGAAGCCAGCCGAGGCCGGACGAAAAGGCGGCGACGAGAAAGGGTGCGAGCCTCTCGCCCGGGCGGCGAACGAAAAGGGCGATCCACCGGTAGATGAGAAAGAGGAGCACCGCGCCCGACAGGAGTTTCATCAGCTCCCAGGCGCCGATGAGCGATACGCCCGGAACGCGCGAAAGAAAACCGCCCGCCGCGAGGAAAGGACGAAAGAGGATCCGCCGGTGCGGTTCGGTGGTGAACGGGTTTTCCGTCAAGAGTCGTCCGCGCGCCGATTGCTCCATCCAAGCGAGGTAGGTGTACTGATCGCGGGCGCTCAACTCGTTCGTCCAGAGGAACGTCTTCCCCGGCGGTGCGTGAAAGAGGCCGTAGAGCGACGGGGCGAAGCTTAGCGCAAGGACGAGCGCCGTTACCGCGGCGACGAGACGCCACTCGCTTCGAGAGATATCACCGTTGCCGGCTTTCATCGGTTCCCTTTCGCACACGCGCCGTCCGTTCCGGGCGCAACGTCCGCGCCACGAACCGAACCTAGCGGTCCGGTCCGGCACGATCAAGGGCTGTTCGCCCACCCGGCGCACTGACGCCTCGTCTTCGTTCTGGAACAAAGCGGACGGCGCCGTTACTGTTATCCGTGGCGCCCGCTCCGGTGGGCCCGGGAGGAGTGATGTCGCACGACCGAATCTACAGGAGCCTCGGCTTCCGGTCCGGACTCGAGGTGCACCAGCAGCTCGCCACGAAGCGGAAGCTTTTCTGTCGCTGCCCGGTAGGCTTGAACAACGGCGAGCCGGACGCACGCGTAACGCGACACATGCGTCCCACCCTCTCGGAGCTGGGCGAGTACGACGGCACGGCGCTGATGGAATTCAAGACGAGGAAGACGGTGGTCTACGAACTCCTCCGCGACTCGATGTGCACCTATGAAATCGACGATACCCCTCCCTTCCGAATCAACCAGCGGGCCGTCGAGTACGCCATCGAGATCGCGCTCCTCTTCCATTGCAACCTGGTGGACGAAATCCACATCACCCGTAAACAGTATCTCGACGGGAGCATTCCCGCCGGTTTCCAGCGCACCGCCGTCGTCGGGTTGGGCGGGTGGATCCCGTTCCGTGGACGGGAGATCGGAATCCGCCAGGTGAACCTCGAGGAAGATTCGTGCCGCGAGGTGCGCGATGAGGGCCACCAGATCATCTGGCGGACCGATCGCCTTTCGACGCCCCTCGTGGAGGTGATCACCGAACCCGACCTGGAAACACCCGAAGAGGTGTCGGCGGTGAACGCGCTGATCGGCCGGATTCTCCGGTCGAGCGGCAAGGTGAGGCGCGGCATCGGATCGGCGCGGCAGGATATCAACGTTTCGATCACGGGCGGCACGCGTGTCGAGATCAAGGGGGTCTTCAGGACATCGTACGGCGAGGCGCTCACGGCGAATGAAGCGAAGCGCCAGCGGGCGCTTCTCGAAGTGAGGAACGAACTTTACCGACGCGGGATCACCACCGAGACTTTCGAGGCGTCGTCCGTCGATGTGACGCCGATCTTCGCCGGGGGGGAAGAGGATCTGCTGCCGGAAGGCTTCGTTCCCGGCCCGGCGGTGCGCGTGGTCCGGCTGAATGGATGGCACGATCTTCTCGCCACCACCACGCAGCCGGGGCGGGTGTTCGCCCACGAGCTCGCCGGTCGCGTGAGGGTGATCGCCTGTCTCGACGCGATGCCGAACCTCGTCCACTCCGACAACCCGCGTGTTTTCGGGCTTACCGACGAGATCTGGCGGACCATACGTCACGCCGCGACCGCGACGAAGGAGGACGGCCTCGTCATCGTCTGGGGAGTGGCGCGAGACGTGGAGACGGCGTGTGCGGAAATCATCGATCGGGCCCGCGAGGCGACGGTCGGCGTGCCGAACGAAACGCGCCAGGCGCTTCCCGGCGGACTCAACCGGTTCGAGAGAATCCTCCCGGGGCCTGACCGGATGTATCCCGACACCGACTCGCCGCCCACGGCGATATCCCGCGAGATGGTGGAGCGAATCGCCGCGGCGCTTCCTGAACCGCTCTGGGAAGTGGAAGAACGATTGCGCAAGCTCGGTGTGTCCGAGTGGGAAGCGCGCGACCTGGCGCTTTCGCCGTGGCGAGACGTTTTCGAAAAGGCGGCCTCCGGCGGTCTTTTACCGGTGAAGCGGCTCGCGATGATCCTCACCGGGCACCGGCGTGCGGCGCGCCGGGCGGGGATCGCCTTCGATTCGATTCCGCCGGGCGAAATGGAAAGAGCCCTCGAGCTTCTCGGGCGCCGAACGCTCCTTTGGCCCGGTTTCGTCGCGCTTCTCGTGCGTCTCGCCGACGCGGTGCGCGCCGGGAATGGAGAGGAGGAACGCGCCGGGATCGATGGGATCGTGAAAAGCGATCGTCTCACACCGGCGATGGGCGAGGAAATCGATATGCTCGTCAACACGATGATGAAGGGATGGACCGGCGGGATCGGCGTCGATATCGACGCCGCCCATCGCGCCCTCACAGGCGAGGTGGTTTACGCCCTCGGCCCGCGCGCCGACGGTGCGGCGATCGCGAAGAAGATCGGCGAGCGTCTCCGCGGGATGCGGTGATTGATGTGAATCCTGTGGGTCACCGCAGAATCGTGACCTTCTCGGCTCCTCGACGCGGTTTTTCGTCTACCGAGAATTTCATGAAGTATACGCCGGGAGCAACTCTTCCTCGAATCGGATCCCAAGCAAGTTCGTGGAAACCGGCGGAATAACCAGCGGCCGGTATACGGGCCACCTCTCGCCCGGCCGTATTGTAGAAGGTAATCGCCACGTTCGAACTTCGGGGGAGTTCGAAACGGATTCGAGCGCTCGCATTCCGCGGAACGGGGTTGGGCGTTATTCCCCCGAAGCGGGGATGGCCGGGAGGACTCTGCGCACTTTCCACTCCGACATCCTCCCATTCGGTGATGTTCATGCGATCAACATAGAGGGAAGAGCCGCAATCGAGAGGAATGATCTGAATAGCAATCCGCCCTGTTCCGAAGTAATAGGCGGGATTCGGGACTACCGTGTCGAACTCCTGCCATGCGGAGCTCGTTGTAAGCTCCCTTCGAAACAGTTCCGTTCCCGAACCTGCGTCGATCACTTTTATGCAGAACGTCGTTGCATCAGGGGCCATGTATCGAAAACCAAGGAAATACTCTCCGACAGACCCGAAAGTGTGAAAAATATGTTGAGCCCCTTGTCCGTTGCACCATTCGTCACGCACCATCATGCTGTAAGTTCCGTCGTATGAGAAATTGTCGCTTCGCTGAACATTTCCAGTGGTCGTCGTCCCCTGGAGATCGGTCCAGAAGTCAGGAGTACCGTTTCCATCCCGGTCATTTTCGAAAGACACGTTCAGTATCTCCGAGCCACCGTGAATCGTCGTCTCCTCGATGCGGATCTCGTCGAAATAGGCTGTTAGATCACCGGCGTCGGCGCCAACAGTAGTCGCGTATCGAAGGCGAAGGTCGGTGAGGGTTTCTCCCTCGAGCGCGGAGAGATCGGAGTAAACGAACTGCCAACCCGGCTCAATCGGCGTTCGGGTATTCGCGTCCAAACGTATACCGTTCTGATCGAAAATGTCAGGGTTGTTCCGCAGGCGACCTCCGGTCGTGTTTCCATCGAGCATAATCTTGCAGTTGCCGGATGGGGATTCGGAGACGTTCATCCAGAAGGAAAGGATCGTGTTTCTCGTAATCGACAGATCGAGATCTTGAATCTTCCATTCAATGAAGGGAGCCCCAGTCCCGTCGGTAAGTGTTGCCCGGAGCATCCGCTCGGATTGAAGCGGTGTGATACCCAGGCCGGTATGCACAACGCGCAGATTCTCGTTCGTGATGCCACTCGAGGATTCGTCGATGACCATATCTTGCAAAACCGGAGCATCCTCGATCTCAAAGCCGGTGGTGAATTCTTGAGCTCCCGGTAGCGGATGGAGCTTGATATCGAGGGCGGGGTCACCGAGAAGCGTGTATTGTCTGCCGAAGGTCTCGTAACCGAGGCCTTGAAGGAAGAAATGAGTCTTCGCCGATGTGAACAGACGTCCCACGTTCGCCACACCTTCGTGAACCATCTCATGAACGAAGTACCTGTTGATTTCGTATGACTCGGTGATCTCATTTACGTGCGTCGCGCCGATGACAGCCACCGCCCCCCTGTCAGGCTCTTTCAGGAGAAGATCCTCTCCAATGGAGCTTTCGAAGTTGCGGTAAAAGTGGTTGACGAGGCAACTTCCGGCAAATACCACGGGGAACATATTGTTCCCGGAATTCAGGCTTTCAGTGAATGTCGGGCCCGTAGAGAGATTGAAGTCGGCGCAGAGGACGAGCTCGCCCATATTCATCGTGTTGCCGAATGCGTTTACGAAACCGTATCCCAAGTTGAGCTTCTCTCGCGTGTCGGCCGTAACGTTCTCCGGCCAGCCACTGATATCGTAATCTGAGGAGTATGTGGTCGCCAAAGGACCCCACTGTGCGAGTTCCTCGCCGGCAAGCTGATCATTGAGGTCCTGGTAGATTCCGTTAAATTTGTTGATGTTGGCGTCTCCCACGAGCATTAGGATCCTTCCCAGCCAAGCGGGAGAATCTGTAATCCCGTCGTAGTAGAGAATCTTATCAATGGCGTTGGCAGCCTGTGCCGGCGTTCTTGCCGGAATCCTGCCGATGTATAGGATCGGCTTCTCGTCCCCCGCAAATGGGGATTTCGCGTAGTAGCCGTCATCCGCGAACCATCGATTTCCGTTCTCGGAGTAATAATCGTTCCACTCGTAATGGGTGGGGAGGAGGTCGTACCCGGTACCCGGTGTCGTCTGGTCGGCGTCACCGAGGAGAAGGAGAAATTCAGGCGCGATCTTCCAATTTTGATACGCTTCGAGGACGAAATTTCGGATCTTTTCAGAGTCGTCTGCTCCGGCAAAGGCGGAACGCACTTCAGCCAGGGTCACTCGACAAGCGCGATATTCGGCGCTTCGATGGGCTACGAGACGATCTGCCTGTGCAGAGAGAGAATCGGCCGTGAGCAGGATGTAGTCGTAGCTGTTGTTCGGATCGAGGGGATTGAAGGGGAGGGCCTTCGTGGAAGCCAGGAGAAGGCCGAGAAGCAGACAGATTGTGGAAGCGTGGCGAATCGACATGCGGTTCCTCCTTCAGTATTCGTTCGTGCTCATCGCAGCACGATCAGTTTTTGCACGATCCGCTCGCTGGGATGTTTCCCTTCGTCGTCCGATTGCACGCGCAGGAAATAGACGCCGGGCGAAACGGGTCGGCCATTCGCATCGCGACCATCCCATGAATAGTTGTGCACACCCCGGCCCAAACGACCTTCGTCGATCGTTCGTATCCGACGACCGGCCGGTGTGAATACATCCACGCGCCCGGTGCCGCCCCGAGCGATGTCGAGTTCGATCTGAAACTCCGTTCCGGAGGGATTCGGGCGGGCCCGGACCGAGGTGATCCGGGGGAGGGAAAACCGGTATCTCCCCTCGGCGATCAGGTACGAGGTTCCCGCCGTATCTTCCCCTGTTACGCGATACCATGCCTGGGTTCCCTCTTCCGGAAGCCCGGCGGCGAATTCGTATTCGGTGCGTCCGGGCACGGCAGGAATCGGCTCATCGTTGATTCGCGCGTAGCCCCCGGCTTCCCGCGAAGACGTCCAAACGTCAAAGGAGCGAAATCTTGAAGCGGTATCGAGTCGCCATGCGACCCGCAGATAGTCCTCCTGAACAATGAGAGTCATCTCGGCCACCGGTGTGACAGGGGGCTCGACCGGAGCGCTCTCTCCGTGGTTTCCGGAGGCGTCCCACCAGGCGATTCTCCACGTCACAGAGTCGATCTCGCCGATCAGCTTGTAGTTCAGCACATTCGGATTGTTGTAGCCCGAGGGTTTGGGTCCCGTGTCGTAGTAGATCTGTGAAGCCTCGGGAGGGTACGAGCCGTCCCGTGTGAGGTACCTGTCGAGAACCACCGAGTCGACCGGGACGTCGTTCACCTTGAGAAGCAGCTTGTAGATACCGTTGAAATAGTCCGGACTTTCATCGGTCGTGTCGTGCACCCAGATCTGGAGCGTGTCGGGGGAGCCCGGGTGGATCACGAGACTGTCGACGACCGGTTCTTGAGAATCTGCCATCCATGAGGCGTTCTCAAATGCGTATCGCTCGGGGTTACGAAGGTCCTGGTTTTCAATTACTCCGTCCGGCGATAGGTCGATCTCCAAATGAAGATGGTCATCGTAGTCCAGCGCGCCAAGAGTATCGTCGTAGTTCAACCTGTCGCCGATCTGAAAAGCCGGATTTGGGTAGATGTGTTGCAATCGGCAGGCGACGTAGCTGCTCTGTTGCATTCTATCTTCCGCGTAGATCAACCGGAAATTGGTTCCTTCGCCGATGATCTTGCAGAATTCTCCCGCTGGCGTACCGGGCTTCACTGTTTGATGCTCTGCCCCCGCGATGTCGATTCCATAGTGCAGATTGTTTCCCGACGACAGATCAAGCTCCATGAAGGTGTTATAAATGAAGTGATTCTGAGAATCGATGAGGGGATCCTCGGGAAAGGCTTGCGGGGAACCGGCCGATGATGAGACGGCCCCAAGAGCTGTCAGAAAGGTCGGAATGACAAACCAGGCACATTTCTTCATGACCGCCCCCCTTGCCGGTTTGGGAAATGGAACGCTTGGATCTCGATCGGCGGCACCAGGTTTAGGAATGTTGGGATCGGATGGCGCTGCGTGCCGACGAAGAGGAAATCCCCTTCGAACTGGAGACCTTCGATTCTCGTTTCAGGCAGGGGCTCCGCAAAGTCGTTTCCTTGATTATCGAAGACGATGACCTTTCTCGCCGGCCTTTCGGGATGATTTATCGTCGTCTCGATGGCTATAAACGATCCGTCGCGGTTGACGGCCGCCGTTAGGACAAGGTGGCCCAGCTCGCGGGTCCAGAGGAGCTTTGGCTCGAAAGGGTCGGAAGAATCGTAGTAGAAAACCTTTCCGTAGCCGCCCTGAAGCACGATGAGCCGGCTCCCGTCGTCCGAGTAGTAGCGCGTACCCTCTACGAGTGCGTCGAGAACTTTCGTCGAGCCGTCGCGCAGGTCGATCGCGACCGTCTCGGAGGCCCTCGCGGCTTCTTTCCGGTCGAGGATCAGCGTCTCCCCCGAAGCGGTTAGAAAAAGCTGGTCATAATCAAAGTCTGTGAAGGATTTCTCCTCGAAAACGAGACGGCCGTCCGGTGCAAACACCACAATCTTCTCTCGGTGTCCGTTAATCGCGATGAGCGCCACGCGCTCGGGATCCTTCGACATCGTCGCGCCAAAGGTCCGGTGGTTGTAGCGTCTCCGGATGGTTTGAAGCCCCGGCGGGGTAGTTGCCGTCGCGTCGAAGAATACCGTCGCTTTTTCCGTGTGAACGATACTGTAGAGGCCGTCCGCCGAACGTTCCCAGCCAAGGATCTCTTTGCCGGGGATCTCCGTGAGATCCATGTGGCACGCCGGAATGAGCGAGAAGGTATTACGTTCCTCGGCATTATCCGGGAGGCCGAGGAAGACACGCCGCTTTCCGGCCAGGGTCTTGGTGATCTGGCCGGGTAGGAGGAAAGTGAGGATCGATTCCGAGAACGTACCATCGGGGTTCACGAAGAGGGGAGCAACTTTGTTGCCGATGCGAAGTTCAAAGCTCTCGCCCTTGCCTGTGGACTGGTTCACAAACTTCTTGATCCGGAGATACCGAACAGGGAAATCTGTTCCCGATAGCTTCCCCGGACCTACTGTAAATTCGTTTGTCGTGAGCTGAGCCGCGTCGTCCTTAATTACCACGCTCCAGACGAGTTCGCCCATGGCGAAGGCGGGCGAGGAAAGCGGCTGAAGCAATAACAGGAGGAAGAGGGCCGGCACGAGAGCGTGACGAATGAAGAATCCTGCGATCGGGACTTCCTCCTTGGCGATGCCGGGATGCGGCATATCAGGAGTAGAGAGTATCGGGGACACACGGTGGATCTGCATGAGGGTTCCTCCTTCTGTATTCGTTCGTACTCATCGCAGCACGATCAGTTTTTTCACGATCCGCTCGCCGGGATGTTTCTCTTCGCCGTCCGATTGCTCGCGCAAGAAATTGACGCCGGGCGAAACGGGCCGCCCATGCGCGTAGCGATCATCCCATGAATAAAGGAGCGAAATCTTGAAGCGGCATCGAGTTGCCACGAAAGCTGCACATGTCCGTTCCGAATCAGAAAACTCATCTCGAACCGTGGTGTGACCGGTGGCTTGACCGGGGCGCTCTCCCCGTGATTTCCCGAGGCGTCCCACCAGGGGATTCTCCACGTCGCGGAGTCGATCTCACCGATGATCCTGCAAGATTCTCCCGCTGGCGTACCGGGCTTCACTGTCTGATGCTCCGCCCCCGCTATGTCGATACCGTGAAGAAGGTTATCGCTCGATAGAAGATCAAGCTCCGTGAAGGTGTCATAAATGAAGTGATTCTGAGAATCGATGAGAGGATCCTCGGGGAAAGCCTGAACCGGACCGGAACGTGAAGGTGTGGCACGATGAAGGGTCAGGCAAGCGAAAACGGCGATCCATCCCAGTCTCCTCATGACCGCCCCTCTCGCTGGTTCGGGAAATGGAACACTTCGATACCGGTGGTTGTCGTGAAGTCCAGGTATGCGGGTC
>JAJRWB010000012.1 GCA_024276995.1 Candidatus Eiseniibacteriota bacterium
GCTTCTCGACCGGTTCGTCGAATCGTGTCGCCGCGCCGGCGTCCCCGTCCTCCTCGTGTTCGAGAACGCACTGATCGACCGCGAGGGGCTCGCCCGGTACAACCCGGGCGTGAGGGATCTCGAAGTGGACGAACCGTTCTTATCCCGGTGGCTCGGGGAGTACGCCGCGTCTCGGGAAATCTCGTTCGTCGATATCGGTCCCGATTTCGCCGCCCACCTCGCCCGGGGGGGTGCACCGGTGAGGTGGGCCGACGACGGGCATTGGAACCGGACGGGCCATCGGATCGTGGGAGAGACGATCCTCCGGCATATCACCGCCGCCGGGCTGCTCCGCTGAACGAGGTCCGCTTGACACGCCGTCGCCGCCGCCTATAGCATGGAGTGACAACCTCCGCACCGCCCGGCCGTCGCCGCCGGCCGCCGAAAGGAGACCCGTCGAATGGGCCGTTTCAAGGGAATCGACTATTACCAGGTGGAGGAGCTGTTCTCCGAGGAGGAGATCCTCGTTCGTGATTCGGTCCGCGCCTTCGTCACCGACCGGATCATGCCCGATATCGAGCGTCACTTCGACGAGTGCACCCTTCCTCTCGAGCTGGTGCCCGAACTCGGCAGGCTCGGCCTGTTCGGCGCGAACCTTCCCGAGGAATACGGGTGCGCCGGCGTGAGCAACGTCGCCTACGGTCTGATCATGCAGGAGCTGGAGCGGGGCGACTCGGGAATCCGGAGTTTCGTCTCGGTCCAGGGCGGTCTCGCCATGACCGGCATCTTCCTTTTCGGTTCGGACGAACAGAAAAAGCGATGGCTCCCGGCCATGGCGGAGGGGAGAAAGATCGGCTGCTTCGGTTTGACCGAACCGGACCACGGTTCCGATCCCGGCTCGATGGTGACGCGCGCGGAAAAAACCTCCGCCGGCTGGCTTCTCAACGGTGCGAAGATGTGGATCACCAACGGCTCTCTCGCCGACGTGTCGATCGTCTGGGCGAAGGTGGACGGACGCATCCGCGGCTTCCTCGTGGAAAAGGGGACGAAGGGGTTCACGCCGGTGCAGCAGAAAGGGAAGTACTCGCTTCGTGCGTCCGATACATCGGAGTTGATCCTCGAGGATTGCGAGATTCCTGCAAAGAATCTTCTTCCCTTGTCCGACGGGCTCGTTTCACCGCTCAAGTGTCTCACGGCGGCTCGCTACGGCATCGCCTGGGGCGCCATCGGTGCGGCGATGGACTGCTTCGACAGGTCGCTCGCCTACGCGAAGGAAAGGGTGCAGTTCAACCGCCCCATCGGCTCGTTCCAGCTCGTCCAGGAGAAGCTGGTTTACATGGCGACGGAAATCACGAAGGGACAGCTCCTCGCGCATCGCCTCGGGCGGCTCAAGGATGAAGGGAAGATGACGTTCACCCAGGTTTCCATGGCGAAGAGGAACAACGTGCAGATCGCCCTGGAGTGCGCGCGCCTCGCGCGGGACCTGTTGGGCGCCAACGGCATCACGTCGGAGTACCACGTGATCCGTCACATGTTGAACCTCGAAACGGTAAAAACATACGAGGGGACGCACGACATCCACACGCTCATCCTGGGAACCGATCTGACCGGGCTTTCGTCGTTCCATTAGGCCGGGTCGGGCCGTGCGCCGCCACGGTCGAACATCGCTCCTATTCAACGGGCCGGGCGGTTTCCGGCGCGGTCGCGGAGCGACCGGCGCATCAGTTTTTGCGACGCCGTGCGAGGGAGTTCGTTCACCACGATCAACTCGGCGGCGTGAAAGAGCGGGTTGAGCCGCTCGGCGAGAAGGCGGTTGGCGCGCACCCGAAGAGCGCCGGCGTCGATCTTCGCACCGTCGGCGGCGGGAACGACGAAAAGCACCAACTTCTCCGGTCCGCCGCCGCCGGGACGCACCGAAACGGCGGCGCACTCCCCGATTGACGGATCTTCGACAAGCACCCTTTCGAGCTCGAGGGAACTCACCTTGATCCCACCGAGGTTCATCGTGTCGTCGGCGCGCCCTTCGGCGCGGTACCGTCCCCCTTCCAGGCACAGGATCCTGTCGCCGTGTCGCCGGAGCATGACGCCGCCGGGACCGGGGGGACAGCCGGCATAGTAGATTTCGTGGTGATCGGCGTTCAGCAGTTTCGTGGAGAGGCCGATCGACGGGGGGATGAGGAAGACCTCGCCCGAATCGCCTGGAAGCACCGGCTTCCCATCGCCGTCGAGAACAACGAAATCGAGGCCGAGGGCGGCGGTGGTGAACTCCGTCGGCACGCTCTCTTGGACCACCGTGCCGGTGATGTATCCGCCGCCGATCTCCGTGCCTCCGCAATACTCGATCACCGGCGTCTTTCTTCCGGGGAGATCCATGAGCCATCGATAATCGTCCTTTCCCGACGGCTCGCCGGTGGAGCTGAACAGGCGAAGGGCGCTCCAGTCGGCGTCTTTCGGAAAGGGAGCCGCACGCCAAGCGCGGACGAGCGAAGGGACGACGCCGAGCATAGTCACTCCGGCGTCGCCGACGAAGCGGAGAAATTCCTCTCCCGTTGGAGCGCCCTCGTAGAGCGCCATGGCCGCACCGTTGATAAGCGACGCGTAGATGAGCCATGGGCCCATCATCCACCCGATGTTCGTCGGCCACGCCACCACGTCGCCCGCGTGGATATCGTGGTGGAAGAAACCGTCCATGGCACACTTGATCGGCGTGAGGTGGGTCCACGGTATGGCCTTCGGCGTTCCGGTGGTGCCCGACGAAAAGAGGATGTTCGTCACCTCTTCCGCATCCGCGGGTCGTACGGCCGCGCCCGATCCCGGCGGAGCGAGGAACTCCTCCCAAGGGACATCCTCTTCACGAAGCGTCGGTTTTTCGCCGTTCGTCCCGACGACTACCGCTTTTCGCGCGCCGGCGGCGACCACCTTTTCGTAAAGCGGGATTCTTCGTCCGCCGCGAAGATACGACGCCACCGTGACGACGCAAAGGGCGTTCCCGATTTCAAGGCGCCTCGCCGCTTCGTCGGGGGAGAAGCTGTCGGGAATCGAAACGACGCGGCACCCCGCGCGGATCACGCCGAGATAGGCGGCGACGCACTCGACGTTCATCGGCATGTAGAGCGCGACGCCGTCGCCGGGCCGGAGGCCGTGCCGGGCGAGACCGCCGGCGAACCTTGCCGCCAGCTCCTCGAGTTCCCCCGCGGTGACGCGCCCCACACCACTTTTCCCTTCACGGTGAAAGAGAATCGCCGCGCGATCCGGGCCGGCGCGAAAACAGCTCTCGGTGATGTTCATTTCACACCCCGGGAGCCAGCGTGCGTTCTCGGCGCCGCCGGTGTCGTCGAGGATCTTCTCACCGTTTCGTGCGAACACGATGCCGAGCTTCCCGATCGCCATCTCCCAGAACGCGGCCCTCTCCTTCACCGACCACGAATGGAACCGGCGGTAGTCGCTCATCCCCGATTCGGCCATCGCCCGGCCGAGGTTCGTTTCCGCCGCGTTGTGCATGCCTCCGCCCGGTTCGCTCACGAAAGATTCCCTTCCGACGGGGGGGACCCCCTTTTCTGTCGATCCCGATGAACGATTCACCGTAGTATAGGACTCGAAATCGGGTCAAGGTAACTCCCGGGGGCATCCGGAAGGGAGGGACGTTGAAGAAAGGCGACCGCTTTTTCACACGGACGCTTCTCGTGGTGGCGGCGATCGCCCTCGTTCTGAGGGTGGTCCTCGTCTTTCTCGCGGCCGGCATGGAACGGGCACCCGACGAAGAGCAGTATGTCTTCGGCGGCCGGGCGATCGCGAGGACGGGCGTTCCCCGTTATCCGAATCCGAACTGGGACGAGGCTCACTCGTCGCCGGTCTATCCCTATCTCATGGGCGGGGCATTCCTCCTCTTCGACGGTCCGCGGGCGGTTACGGCGGTGAAACTCCTCCAGGCGTTCCTCGGAACGGGCACGGTTCTGCTCGTCTATGCGGTGGGCCGGCGCGCGTTCGATCGAAGGACCGCCCTCGCGGCGGCGGCCGCCGCCGCGGTCTACCCCGCCCTCGTCGCCTTTACCCACTACATTTATGCGGAAACGATCTACACCTTTCTCCTCATGCTCGTCGCCACGATCCTGATCGGCGGCCGACCGTCGCCTTCAGCGCGCCGCGTCTTTCTCGCCGGACTCGTCGCCGGCGCGGCGACGCTCACACGATCGGTATTCCTCGCGACCGTTCCTTTCCTCGCCGCCTGGGTTTTCATCACCGGCGTGGACAGGCGGCGCGACGGTATGAAGCGCGTGGCGATCCTCCTCGCCGGCATTCTCGTGGTGATCGCGCCGTGGACCGTCCGGAATGCTCTTCGCTACGATGGATTCCTTCTGATCGACAGCAACACGGGAAACGTTCTCTATAAGAACCTGAACGTGCTTCGCCAGGAGAACCACGACATCGGCATGGGAACGAGATGGAGAGAAGACGCGGCCGGTTGGAGGGGAAAGATTCCCCTCCGGCCGAGGGTGGAGATCGAGAACATTCCCTGCAGGAATGCAGCCGAGGTGAAAAGGGCGCTCCTCTTCGTCGGTCGTCACCCGGTGATCTACATTCGCAACTGCGCCGTCCGGGCGGCGGAATTGGTGAACCCCACATCGTTCCTCGTCAAGGCGATCCGGAGGGGCTATTATCCCGACCTTCCTCCGGTGGTGGGGGAGGTGCTCGTGATCCTCTCTCTCCTGCTTACCATGACGGTCCTTCTTGCCGGTTTCGCCGGCATTCTAACGGCGCCGCGCTCCACGGCGGTCCTCCTTGCGATTCTCCTGATAGCGGCGAATCTACTCCTCGGCGTTCTCGTGGTCTCCATGTCCCGTTACCGTCTTCCGATCATGCCCCTCATGCTCCTTTTCGCGGCGGACTTCCTCCTGCGCGGCCGCCGGCTTCTTTTCTCTCCCGGGAACGGTCGCCGTAAGGCGGCGATCGTGCTGGTCGCCCTCTTTCTCCTCGCTTCGTGGATCCGCTACGTGCCGTACAGTTTTCCCCGGTAGCCTCCGGGCTTGTGTGCGGTGGGCCCGCCTCGGGAAAGAACGGTTCCGTCAACCGATCGGGTGATGTAGAATCGTCGTACGCCGCGTGGGACGCCGAAAAGGACGGGAACCGGCCGAACAGGGAGCGATAGACCGATGCTTTTCAACTCGGCGGTGTTCGGGCTGTTCATTGCCGTATTGATTCCTCTTTACATGTTGATTCGCACTTCCCGGTGGCGGAAAGTGCTTCTTCTCGTGGCGAGCTATGTCTTCTACGCCCACTGGGATTACCGGTACGTCTCCCTTCTCGCTCTTTCCACCGTCGTCGACTACGCAGCCGGGTCGCGCCTGTCGGCGGCACCGGGAAGGAGGAGTCGCCTCTTCTGGCTCCTGGCGAGCCTGGTAACGAACCTCGGGATCCTGGCGGTGTTCAAATACGGCAACTTCCTCGTCGCCAGCTTCGAACCGCTTTGGAGCGCCGCGCGGATCACGCCGCCGCACTTTCCCGATAACATCCCGGTGGGCATCTCGTTCTACACATTCCAAACGATGAGCTACACCATCGACATCTACCGGGGCCGGACGAAGCATTGCGGCAGTGTTCTCGATTTCGCTCTGTACGTCTCCTTCTTCGCCCAGCTCGTCGCCGGACCGATCGTGCGGAGCACCGACTTCCTTCCGCAGGTGAAGACGATGCCCTCCCTCAGGGCGGACAACATCGCGTCGGGGGTGCAGCTCTTCCTCCTCGGACTGTTCAAGAAAGTGGTGATCGCCGATAACGTCGGGCTCTACGTGAGCAACATCTTTTCTTCGCCGCAGGAGTACGGCGCCGTCACCCTTTGGTGCGGCGCCTACGGCTTCGCCCTCCAGATCTTCTGCGACTTTTCCGGCTACTCCGACATGGCGATCGGCATTGGCAGGGCGTTCGGCATCACCATCCCGGCGAACTTCAACGCGCCCTACCTCGCGCGGTCGATCACCGAGTTCTGGCGCCGGTGGCACATGTCGCTTTCGAGCTGGCTGCGTGACTATCTCTACATCCCGCTCGGCGGTAACCGTTCCGGACGGATGAAGACCTACCGGAACCTGATGCTCACCATGCTTCTCGGCGGACTCTGGCACGGCGCGAGTTGGACGTTCGTCGCGTGGGGCGGTTTCCACGGAGCCCTCCTCTCGCTGGAGCGGTTTTTCAAGAAGGCGACCGGCGTGGAAGCGCAAAAAGGATTCCACCCCGGCGGAATCATCCGCGCGGTGATCACGTTCCACCTGGTCTGCATCAGCTGGGTGATGTTCCGGGTTGACGGCTTCGACCAGCTATATCTTTATCTCAAAAGAATGTTTTTCGCCTGGACGTGGGATGGGCGGGGCGAGCTGCGCGGCCTCGCCTGGGCGCTCGTCCTCCTCCTTCTCGTCCTCGGCCAGCATGCGATCCGAGGAGAGGGAAGAGGCGCGTCGATGTGGGACAGGCTTTCCGCCCCCGCGCAGGGCTTCGCCCTCGCCGTCCTCGTTCTTCTCGTTTCCCTTTTCCACGTGAGTGAAGTTGCTTTCATCTATTTCCAGTTCTGATCCGATCGTAGCCGCCGGGACCGTACCGATGAACGCCAAGGCGGTGGCGTCCCTTTTTTTCGCGCTTCTCTTTCTCGCCGCGGCGGAGACGGGGCTTCGCATGCTCGACCCGGGCAAGGGGAGCAGAACCGTGTCGTACACCACCCGCCGTCCGGTGATCGTCAACCTGGGGACCTCCCGGACGTTTCGGGGACTCTCCCCTGAAGAGATCGCCGACGTCGTGGAAGGGGCGGGAATGGAGCGGCCGTTCGTGGCGAACATCTTTGAAAGGGCCGCCACGAACGTAGGGCTGCTGATGATTTACATGGAAACCGTCCGGCCGTGGGCCGCGAGAACCGACAGGCCGGGTATCGTGGCGATCGAAACGCGGGGATCGGCGATGAACGACAGCTACCTACTAAGAGACGAGGAGGCGTGGCTCGCGGAGCGCCGGCGGGTCGCGCCGTCCTCGCGAAACGAGCCGTCGGGGTTCCTCCTCTCCCTGCGCGCCGGCCGGTTCGACCTCGCTTCGCGCATCGCCCTGAGGAAGGTCCGCTTCACGCGGGGGTACCGCTACGTGAAGCGGATGGCGGCGCGCCGCCGCCGCGCGGGACACCGGCAAGAAGAAGTCGCGCCGCTCGAGACGTACCTCGAAACATTCTCCTGGGGAAGAAAGCCGTACGGCTGGAAACCGTTCAATGTGGCGGCCGCCGATCTTCGGGTGGACGAATGCAGGGAGATGTACGCGGGGAAACTGCTCAAGAACTACCGTGTCGGCGGTATCCAGGCGGATGCGCTCGTGGAATTGGTCCGCGCGGTGAAGGAAGACGGGTGGACCCCGGCGCTCTACCTGATGCCGCTCACCGGGCTGCACCGGACGTTCTACAAGGAGGGCGAATACGACCTGTTCCTCGACCGGGTGAGGCGGATTTCCGAGGAGGAAGGCGTGGTCGCCGTCGATCTCGACAGGGAAAGAACGTTCACCGATTCCGATTTCCGCGATACCCATCATCTTAGGGAGAAGGGATCGATCAAGGTATCGCGTCGTTTCGCCCACCGCCTGGTTCTCCCCCTTCTCCGTTCCCGACCGTGATCTCCCTCCCGGGCAAGAAGACCGGTTCGCTCTTCGTATGCGCGGCGGTTCTCCTGGTCGCCGAGGGGACGATGCGGCTAATCGAATCGGCGGCGCGCCCGGCGGAGGACGCGCGCTGGCGGAACGACCGCCACGTGACGATCAACGTCGGAACGTCGCTGACCCACCGGGGGGTCTCGCCCCACATCGTGGAGGAGGAGCTCGTTCGTCTGGGCGTACCCGATCCGTGGGTGGCGGACGTCTACGGAAAGGCCGCCACGATGACGGGGGTTCGGCTCGCCTACGAGGAGTCGGTTCACCGGTGGGCGAAAAGGACCGATCGACCGGGCATCATCGCCATCGAGGTGCGAGGCGGCGGACTGAACGATCACTACATGCTCGAAGGGGAGGCCGCGCGTTTCGGCGGCGAGGATTCGCCCCCGGCGGGGATCGCGGCTCTTTTCGCCCCCGATGGAGCGGATCTCCTGGCGGGACGCCTCTTAGGTGCGATCCGCCTGGTGCGGGGGGCTCCCTACGTCTTCCCGCTCGCCCGCCGCGCCCTGGCGGAGGCGAAGCGCTCCTCCCGGGGGGACGCTCTCACGGAGTATCTCGGAACGTTTGATTGGGGGCGGGCCGGGCGCGGTTTCGAGGCGTATGTCGGCGGTAGGGCGGGGTGGCGCACGGAACAGTGGCGGGAACGCTACCAGGGCCGGATCCTCCTCGATTACGCCGTCGGCGGCGTACAGACCGAAGTGCTGCGCGCATTGATCCGCCTCGTGAAGAGCGACGGCTGGAAGCCGGTGCTTTATATCATGCCGGTTTCGGATATCCATCTTCGCTTCTACGGCGCCGGTGAGTACGACATGTTTCTTCGCACCGTCCATTCGGTGGCCGACGAGGAAGGTGTGGCGCTTGTCGATTTTGGACAAGACGGCGACTTCACCCGCGACCTGTTTCGGGATACGCACCACTTGAACAGCGAGGGGGCCGCGATCCTTTCGCGGCGTTTTGCCCGCCGCGTGATCCTCCCCCTTCTCACGGACCGTTCCCGGGATGTGTATCGGAAGGAAATCGAACACTGAACCATTGAATCTCCCGCCGCGCGGCGGTATGATTTCCGCGGGTGAACGGAATGGATCGAGGAAAGACACTTTTCATGGGAGGAGTCCGATGCATGGGAATCGATCGTCCGTCACATCACTGCTTGCCCTTGTTTTCCCGGTTCTGTTCTCTCTTGCAACGCCCGGCGTCTTCGCGGCGACGAACGACGGCGCCCCCGCCAGTCGTGGTCAGCTGATCGTCGGATCGGCGCGCGCTTCCGGCATGGGATAGATGACCACCCTCCTCGACGACGGTTCCGTCGGGCTCTGGTGGAGTCCCGGCATGGCGGCGCTCGACGGCGACGGCAGGCTTGACTTCACCCGTTCCGACCTCGGCGGGAGCGTGGGAAAGGATATCGACCTCGACACGTGGACCCTCTTCAGCGGAGCGATCCCGGTGGGACCGGTGGTGCTGACCACCGGTCTGGGGAGGACGAAGCTCGACTTCGGCGAGAGCGAGGCGATCAACGAACAGGGTAACGTGGTCGGCACCTTCTCGTCGTACGACCGGCTCTACAACTTCCTTCTCGGTGCATCGTATCGCGGAATGGTGGGCGCCGGCGTCACGCTGGAACAGACGGATTCGAAACTCGCCCCCGAAATCGAGGGGCTCTATTCGGAAGAGGCGGAGGCTTCCGCCTGGGGCGTTTCGATCGGAATCGCGGCGAGGCCCCGTTTCCGTTTCACCCTGGACGAGAGAAGATGGACCCTCGAGGACGGCCGCGGTGCCGGCCGTTTCGCGTCTCGCGCCCCGGCGATCACCGTCTCTCCGATGGCGGCGTACGCGAGGCTCCACATGGGAGGCGATCTCACATACACCGAAAGCTCCGGCCCCCAGCAGCAGCCGAAGCAGAGTCACGCGGCTTGGGGCGGCCGACTTCGCATCGACGCCGGATCGAAGGGGGGAGTCTTCGATATCCACAGGCTCTTTTCGTGCGAACTTCTCGTCGCAGCGGAGAGCGATCGTTCCCTCGTGGGCCGGGAAAGCGACATCGATCACAACGGTTTCGAATTGGTCCTCGGGGGGATCTACTCCCTCCGCCGCGGACACGTGACCGATGACGAAGGGGGAATCGACGGTGACACCGAGGGGTGGGGGATCGGCGTGGAGGGGTTCTTCCCGATCGGATTCCGTTACGACGAGGCGAAAGTGCCCCAGGCGAACGGCGTCCCCCCGGTGACCCGGAAGGAGTTCATGATCTCGGCGGACATGGCGGCGTTGCTCGACTTATGGTCACACTAGCGGCGCTCGGCGTGTCCACGCCCCGAGGATCGCTTCGAGCTCGTTCGGCCTGACCGGTTTGCTCAGGTAGTCGTCCATGCCGGCGTTGAGACATTTTTCGCGATCTCCCGCCATGGCATTCGCCGTCATGGCGATCACGGGAATACGGCTCCATGGCTCGGAGGAGGCGCGGATCTTCGCCGTGGCCGTGTAACCGTCCATCACGGGCATCTGGCAGTCCATCAGCACGGCGTCGTAGGTGGTGCGGGCGAGCCTCTCGAGCGCATGGCGACCGTCTTCCGCCACGTCCACCTCGTAGCCGAGCTTCTTCAGTACGTTGACCGCCACTTTCTGGTTCACCTTGTTGTCCTCGGCGAGAAGGATGCGCACGGGCGATTCCGCCCTGTCCGAGGCGCGTCTTCCTCCGCCGGCGGGAACCGCGGAGGTAAGATCGGGACCGGCAGATCCGTCCCTTCTCGGACGATCGGTGCACCGTCTCCTCGGTCCGAAGAGCACATTGGCGATGGTGTCGAAAAGCTGCGACTGCGACACCGGTTTCGTCAAGATCGCCGCGAAACCGATGTTTCGAAGCTGCTCCGCGTTCCCCGGTCTCCCGGCGGAAGAGAGGATGATCAGTACCGTGTCGTTCAGCTCGGGGTCTTTCCGGATCAGCCGTCCGAGGGTCACTCCATCCATGACCGGCATCTGGTAGTCGAGAACGGCGATCCGGTACGGCCGCCCCTCCTCCTTCGCCGCGTGCAGCTCGGCGATCGCCTCCCTGGCGCTGGCCGTCACGGTGCTCTTCATCCCCCAGCACGAAAACTGTTCGTGAATGACCCGCCTGTTGATTTCGTTGTCGTCCACCGAGAGCACGGGGATGCCGGTGAGATCGATGGTCCGTTCCGATTCCTCGGGAGGATCCGGATCGAGTCGAAAGGGAAGTTCGAACCAGAACGTGGAGCCCGCGCCCTTTTCGCTTTCCACGCCGATTTCGCCGCCCATGAGGCCGACGAGCTGTTCGCAGATCGAAAGCCCCAGACCGGTTCCGCCGTATTTCCGCGTGGTCGACCCGTCCGCCTGCGTGAACTTGGCGAACACCTTCTTGAGTTTCTCTTGTGGAATACCGATACCCGAATCTTCTACGGAAAACCGGAACCGGCAGATCTCTTCCGTGGAATCGACACATTCCACGTTGATGAAGATTTCGCCGTTCGATGTGAACTTCACCGCGTTGGAGAGGAGGTTGGTCAGAACCTGTCGAACCCGGCCGCCGTCGCCGATGAGGAAGTGCGGCGCGTCCGGCTGGTAGCGGACCGCCAGCTCGGTATCCTGTTCCGCCGCCCGGGGCGCGAGGACGCCGGCGACTTCGTGGACCGTGGCGGCGAGGTCGAACGGCACGGGATCGATGGTCAGCTTGCCCGCCTCGATCTTGGAGAAATCGAGAATGTCGTTGATGATCCCGAGGAGGGAATCGGCGGAGAAGCGGATCGTTTCGGCGAAGTCCCTATCCTGCTCCGATAGGTCGGAGTCGAGGAGGAGTCCGGTCATCCCGATGATACCGTTCATGGGAGTGCGGATCTCGTGGCTCATGTTGGCGAGGAACTCCGACTTCAATCGTGACGCCTCTTCCGCCGCCTCCGTCGCCGCCACCAGTTCCTTCGTCCTCTCCTCGACCCGGCTTTCCATCTCGTCGTGCGCTTTGCGGAGCGCCGCGTCTCTCGATTCGATCTGGCGGAGCATCTCGTTGAATGCGTTGGTAAGATCGCCCACTTCGTCGCGAATCGGGTACTCCACCCGCACGGAGTAGTCCCTGTTTTCCGTCACCTCGCGCGCGGCCCCGGCGAGACGGACCACCGGCGCGGCGATCTCGCGCTGCAGCCGCGCGAGCATGAGAAACATGAACGGCAATGCCACGAGCAGGATCAGCAGAACCGAAAGCGCGTAGCGCCGGATTCTCGAGTCGAGAGCGCTGAGGTCGGACGCGATCACCAGCGTGCCCACCTTCTCGCCGTCCATCATCACGGGCCGCCAAAGATCGATCCGGTTCTTCGAGAAGCGCCGGCCCGTTCCCCGGGGTGCCCCGGCGGCGGGATCTCCCCTCGCGCCGGCCCGGTCGAACCGGGCGAGGCGGGCGCCGTCGGCGGTGAACAGATCGGCCGAGATGATATGTCGATCCGATGCGAGGGCGGCGAGAATGTCCCGTTCCGCGTCCGCGTCGTTGAACATCGCCGCCGCGGCGCTGTTCGCGGCGAGCACGTCCGCACGCGAACCGAGATTCGTGGCGATCTGTCCGCGAAAAGTGTGAAGATCGATGCCGATCAGCGCGGAGAGCACCGCGAGAAGGATCACGAGGTTCGACCCGATGATGGCGATGCGGATCTTCTGGCGGAACGTGAGTTCCGATAACCGGAGGAACGGCGGCGCCTTCCTTCTCATTCAACCACCCTCGCCAGTTGGAGCAGTTTCGAGCTGATCTCGAGGTCCGCCGTTTTCGCGTTCGTCAGGCTGATTTCGAAGCCGAGTTTTCTTCCGTCCACGGTGAAACCGATCACCCCGCCGTGGCGGACGAAATCGGGAGACTCTCCCACGGTGAGCACCGGTGTGCCGGCGAGAAGCGCCGCCGCCCGCCACGCCTTCTCCTTCTCCTCCCCGCCGACGACGACGACGTGGCACGTTGGCGCCTGGATCTTTTCCGGGCTTTCGACCGTCGAAACGGACAGGCTTCTTCCACGAACCGTCTTGCCGTCCACCGCGCGCACGAGAGAGACGTAAAGGGCGTTGTTTCCGGCGACGCAGATTTCGAGGGGCGAATCGTCGCCGGAGAAGTGAGCTTCGTCCCAGGTGGTGAACTTGATGAAGTTGAAGATGAAAGCGGCTTTCACGTCGGTGATGCTTGGAGAGCCCCCCGCCGCGCGCTGCGCGGGGGAGAGGAGGAGGCACGAGATGACGATGGCGCCGGAAAGAAGGCGCCGCCACCGATTCCTCGACTCGATCGCGCGAGGCATGATCCTCCCCCGTTCCGGCGCCGGACGTCTGTCCGCCGCCGGTCAGCTGGTTCCGGGCGGTCCTTCCCCGCGGCGGGACGCCGGGAAAGGGTCCTTTTTCCCCTATCGGCCGTTTCGAGAGAGATCTTTATTATTGTGAGAGAATCGAAAGGGGGCGTGGGAGCCTTCGTGCGCCTGCCCGGCCGACAGCCCGGGAGTCGTCGGCCGTTGGCGTCGCCGCCGCTTCAGATATCGATCTTGATGCCGGCGAAGAACCGCCGCGGCAGGCCCGGTCTCGCCCCGGCGGGACGTGTGGCGGCGCGGTACACCCTGTCGGCCAGGTTCGTGACCGACACGAAGGCGCGGGAAAATCGATTGAGATTGTATTCGCCCGTAAGGTCGGTGACGAACCGGACGTCCGTCATACCGGCCGGGGGAACGTTCCCGTGTCCCGCCTCGGTGCGCATGGCGGTCGCGAAAGTTGTGAACAGATCGATACGCCAGGAGGAACTCTCGACACCGATGCCGGCGCTCGCCTGGTGAACGGGAAGGTAGGGGAGGAAATCCCCCTCTTCCACCCTTCCCCAAGGCGCGTAATCGCTTTCGAAGGAGTTTCGGAATCGGGCGGCGGAAAGGGTGTAGGCGATGCGCACCGGGACCGACACTCCTCCGGGCGCCGCCTCGCGGCCGGCCCGGAAGGCGAGGGACGCCTCGAGGCCGTACGAGTCGACCCGGCCGGCATTGTGCAGATCTCCCGACCCATCTCCGCCCGAGGAATAGGTATCTTTTCCGAGAAGATTCTCATACCGGTTGAAGAAGAACGTGAGCCTAGCGCTCGTTTCGCGGTGGTCGTAGCGCCCCCCCAGCTCGTAATTGATGCTCGTTTCGGGCCGCGTGTCGTCGGCCGCTCCGGGGCCGGGGGGGGAGAAGCCGCGATGGACGCCGGCGAACGTGTGAATCTCCTCCGCCCACCGATAGTTTATGCCCATCCCCGGGATCAAAACGTCCGTCGTGTTCCGAAAAGACTGCGGCGCAACCTCCCGGTCGGGATCGCCTTCGGCGTATTGTTTCCTTTCCATGCGGATATGCTCGAACCGCAGGCCCGGCGTGATCGACCAGTTGCCGGCGACGATCCGGTCCTCCACGAAGAACGCGGCGGCACCCGCCCCGTTCACGCGGTTGTCCCCTCCGCCCTTTTCCCCCGGAATGCCCGGGCGGGTGAGCGTCATCTCGCCCCCCCCTTCCATCCGGTAGAGGTCGGTGTATTGCAGCCGGTCCTCTTCATCGCGGTGCAACCGCACACCGGCGGTCACGTCGTGCCACGTCCGGCCCGCGAAGAAGTGGGCCGCTCCGATCGTTTCGACTCCCTCGGCATAGTAATCCCTTGCGTTCGCCTTTACCGAAAGGGCGTCGTCACTCGAGGCGCCGCCCGTGAGAAGATCGTATTCGGCGGCGTACCCTCCCGGGTCGGCGACGATGTCGGCGATCTTCGTCCCGAGCACTTTGTCGAGCTTGTACCAGTTGCGGCGGAAATCGTTCCTGTAGACGGTGGTGGTGAGGTCGAAGGTTTTCGAAAACGCCGCGTGATGGCGGAGAAGAAGGCTGCTGTGGTCGGCGTCGAGCACGTCCCGCCCCGACGCCGCGTAACGGCGAAAGGGGGATCGGATGAAATCGTCTTCCGTGAGGCCGAGATATGTTTCGTATGAAGTTTCTCCGGTGTATCCCGCCTTGAAGGTGATTTCTTGGTAGACACGGTTGCCGGTGGAAGTGCGCCACTTCACCTTTCCGATATAGTCGGCGAGGTCGAAGCCGGTGTTTCCGCCGCCGTCGAGCGACTTGAAACCGCTGTTTCCGGCGACGTACGACTCGAACAACCAGGAGAGCCGTCTCGTCCCGTCGCCGTACGAACCGTGGATCTTCTTCATGTCGTCGCCGCCGGCGACGGTGCTCAGCCGCAGCGATCTTCGAGGCGGGATCGGTGTGGAGCGGAAATTGAGAGCGCCTCCGCCGGTGCGCGGGCCGAAACGTATCTGGCTCGAACCTTTCCGCACCTCGATTCCGGCCATCCGTCCGGTGACGGGAAAATAATACGCCGCCGGCGCGGCGTACGGCGCCGGTGCGGCGAGCACGCCGTCCTCCATGACGGTGATGCCGGCGCTCCGCTCCGTCCCGACGCCCCGCATCCCGATGTTCGGCCGTCTCCCGAAACCATCCTCCTCGGTGATGTTGATTCCGGCGATGCGCAGGAGGACCCTGTGGATGTCGTCATATGCCTGGTTCTGCCCGTCGAGTTCGGCGCGGCCGAGGGTATCGAGAGAACCGACGGTGCCCGCGGCCCTTCCGGGTGATCCGACGACGGAAATCGCATCGAGGATCCGCGCCGGGATCGGCAACGAAGACGCCGGGTCTTCCCGATCCGCCGCCGTCGCGAACGCCGGGATCAGGAGGAGGAAAGGAAGTGATATCACCGAGACGCCTCTCCCCGCCGGGAGGGCCTCGGGCAGCCGGGGGATTCTCATCGGGAATAGCTCCTTTCGTTTCGCCGGACGGTTTCCCGCCCGGGAATTAGGGATGCACAACAGTCAACTTCCAAAAAACCGTGTGGTTATGGTATTGCGTCGATGTCGGCCCGGAAATGTTAGGGCAGCCTAACTCTCGGGACGAAAAAAAGGGTCTTTATAGATCGCAGCGGGGCTCACCTCCTTCGGCAACGCATCGTTCGCACTTTCCTCCCTTTTCCATATTTCTGGCCCACGTGACGAAATGATCGAGCATCTCCCCCGGTCCGAGGGGGCAAACCCGGAGAAACTCGAGGAAGAGGCTGAATCGGGCGAGCGTCCTGCGGCTTACCACGTGCTCGAGGGTGCAGGCGTCCCGCCGCGCGGTCGCCTCGGGAAGGCCGAGCACCTCGTTCAGGAAACGGTAGATCAGATTGTTCCGCTCGAGCACCTTGACGGCGACCGATTCCCCCTCCTCGGTGAGGGCGACCTTGCCGTACGGGTTATGGCCGACGAGTCCACGCTTGTGAAGAGTGTCGACGGCGCCGCTCACCGAGGGCATGGTGACGCCGAGGCGCTCGGCGATCATTTTCACCCGTGGCTGCTTTCCCTCGTCGATGATCTCGAAGATCGTCTTGAGGTACATCTCCATGTTCGGCGTCAGCTCTTCGGGCATCGTCGATCTCCGTAGAGTGGGTGTCACGTTTTCAGAATAGGCGGTGCATCGCCGTGGAGCAAGGAAGAAATTCGGCTTGCCTAACTTTTTTCGGCGATCTTCTCTTCGAGGAGGGAGAGTATCGTTTCCGCCCGGTTTTGCCAGGAATGGAGGGCTACCGCCGCCGCCCTCCTTCTCGCCAGGTCGAGAGAGTCATTCTCGGCCGCTTCGATCACCCCCTCGGCGAAGGAACGCCCGTCCGTGGCGAGGGTGATCAGGCTTGCGAAGGGGCCGGTTCCCGCCACAGGCGTGGCGACCACCGGGCGCCCGGCGGCGAGGTACTCGTAGATCTTGAGCGGATCGTTCCCCCGGGTATGGGCGTTGTCGGCGTGGGGAAGCGCGCACACGGTGAACCGCCGATACCATGCCGGGAGTTCGTCGTAAGGGACCCGCGGGAGAAAGGTCACGTTCTTCCGGTGTCCGAGACCGCGTACCGCGGCCTCCTCCCTGTCGCCGAGAGCGACGAATTCCCAGCCGTCGAGCCGATCGAGCGCGCCGACGAGAAGATCGATGTCGATCCTGGCCGACGTGAAGACGCCGGTGTACGCCAGGATCGGCCTGCGCCCCGCCGCGCGAAGAGGGCCGGGGCACGGGAGCTCTTCCCGCCAGGCGCGGCTCATCCCTTCCACGTCCGCCCCGTTCGGCACCACCACCGGGTCGGCGCCGTACTCGCGGGCGATGCGCGCCACGTTCTCGTTCACCGCGGTGACGGCGCACGACAGACGGACGAGCGAGAGGAGCCGTTTCTCAAGGGCGGCCCGGGCGGCCTTCGAATTCGCGTAGGCGTCGAACTGGAAGAAGTCGTCGGTCCAGTCGAAGAGGAGGGGATGCGATCGGGCGAGTCTTTCGAGGAGGGGTGCGGCGGAAGGTGCGATCGCATTTGTCACCACGGCGAAATCTCCCCCGGCGAGGTGTTCGATCTTCCGTGCGTTCCGTTCCGTTTCATGCCGTCGCAGCGAGGCGATCCTTCCGGAGAAGGGAACGACCCGCAGGGGCGTGAATCGCCGGGGGGTGCCGGGCGCCTCGCGGTCGCCGGTAGGTCTCCACGATTTCACTGCTTTCACGGGGTGGGCGAGCGACTTCTCCACGGCGGCGATGACATCCACTTCCGGATCGACGAAGAGTACGCGTTCCACGGACGGGTGCGCGAGGAAGGCGGAGGCGAGGGAGTGCGCGCGCCGGTGGAGGTCGTCCCACCGATGGAGGGAGACGTGGACGATCCTGCGCACGGCGGTCATCGGCGTTCGCCCCGTCGCAGGCCGGGCCGGAGCGCCCCGCGGGCGAGATCGGCGATTTCATTCCAATACTCCCTGTAGATCAGGAAGAACGAAGCGACGTAGACCGCCACCCCCGCGGGGACGAGAGCGGCGAGGTGAACGATGTCGGACACGCCGGCCGGCAGGAGGAAGAGCCGAATGGATAAAAGGAGGGCGACCATGATCGAAGAGCAGACCGCCGCGGGAACGAGGGCGCCGAGCCAGCGCCGGAAGGGGAGTTCGATCAGCCGCGTGGCGATCCATGCGGGGAGAAGGGATGCGAAGGAGGCGATCGTAACGCCGGCGGCGATGCCGACCACCCCCCAGCGCGAGAAGAGATAGACGAAGACGAAGGTGAGCGGCAACCGGACCATGCTCCACTTGAACCCGATGTCGGGCCTCCCCTTGGCGTTGAGCACGGCGCCGTTCGTGGCGAGGATCGAGCGGGCCAACGCGGAGAAGCAAAGGATCCTCAACGGGAGGATCACCGGCTCCCACCGCTCGCCGTAGAGGGTGCGCACGAAGGGGGCGGCGACCACCGCCAGGCCGGTGAGGAACGGGAAGCCGGCGAGGGAGATTACGCGAAGCGCCTTGACGAGCCCCCGCCCGAACCGCTCGTTGTCGTCCTGCACGCGGCAGTACACCGGGAAGAGAACACGGTTCAGTGATGAAGTAAATCCGGTCTGAACTGTGTGGGGCACGGAATAGGAGAACTGGTAGAATCCGAGACGCGTCGAATCGAGCAGCTTTCCGATGAGGATGAAATCGATGTGCCTCGAGAAGTAATCGAAAATCGCCGCGCCGGTGAGATTGATTCCGAAGTGAAACAGCTCCTTGAACTTCGACCACCGGAAGCGAAACGACGGCTTCCACGGGTGCGCGAAGAAGCGCGCCGTCGAGCCGGCGAAGTTCATTGCAAGGTCGCCGGCGACAAGGGCCCAGACCCCCTTGTGGAAGACCACGGCGAGGGTGATCGCCGTGACGGCCCGGATCGCCACGGTGGAGATCTGGATGATCGCCAGCGTCCGGAAACGGAGATCCTTCCGGAGGAGGCAGCCGTGGGCCCAGGAGAACGAGTTGATCAGGAAGTTCAGGGAGAGGGCACACGCTACGGGCCTGACCATTTCGTTGTGGAAAAAGCGCGCGGCGAGGGGCGCGGTGCCGATGGTGATCACCGTGAGCAGCGCGCCCGCCCCCACGTTGAACCAATACGACGTGGCGATATGCTCCTCATCCACTTCCTTCCTGTAGATGATCGCGGCGCCGAGGCCGAAGTTGCCCAGGAGCGTGACGAGGCCGGTCACAATGGCGACGATACCGACGATGCCGAAATCGGAGGGCAAGAGAAAACGGGCGAGCACGGCGGTGCCCGCGATGCTGAGGAGTTGGCCGCCCACCAGGGAGGAGGCCGACCATAGGACGCTCCGCGCCGTGGTGATCTTCAACCCGGCATCGTCCTCCGCCGTCCCCACGTTGCACGGTGCCGGACCGTTCTCTTTTTCCTCGTCAGTCATGGTCCGGCTCTTCCCCCGCTTCGCGCGGCCCGAAGAAGATCTCCCTGCGACGCTCGACGATTGCCGGTAGAGAGAACCTTGCGAGAACGCGGTGCCGGGCGGCGGCGCCGAGCTTCGCGCGGAGCGCCCCGTCGGCGAGAAGAGCGGCGAGCGCCTCCGCGAGGAGGGACGCGCTTTCCGGTTCCACCAAAAGCCCCGTCTCTTCGTGTTCCACCAGTTCCCCCATTCCGGTGATCCGCGGCGCCACCACCGGAAGGGCGCAGCTCATCGCCTCGAGAACCGCCACGGGAAGACCCTCCGAACGACTCGAGAGGGCGAAGATCTCCGCGCTCTTCAGCCGCCGGCTCACCTCTTCGCGGGGAAGATCGCCGGCGAGTTCCACTACGCCGGTGAGACCTTGCCGGTCGATTCTCGCCGCCAGGGCGTCTCTCTGCGACCCGTCGCCGATGATTTCCGTCCGGAAGGAAACGCCCTTTTCCTTCAGCAGGGCGCAGGCGTCCACGAGATGGTGGAGCGCCTTCACCGGCTCGAGCCGGGCCACGGTGAGGATCTTCCCACCCGTCTTCTTCGCCCTCTCCCCCGGAGAGAATCGCGCCGCGTCGACGCCGTTCGGCACGACATGGATCTTTCGGGGGGCGATACCGAACTCCCTTGTCATATGATCGGCGTTGAAGCGGCTCGGGGTGAGCACCGCGGAGGCCCGTTCGGCGAGGAAGGAAAGGTGGGGATGCGGCTCGACGAGCAGGTCGGAGCCGTGGACGGTAAAGGAGAAGGGGATACCGCTCAGGAGTGAGAGGCATACCGCGTGGTCCGCCGCCTCGTTCGCGAAATGGGCGTGAATGTGAGTCGCGCCGGCGCGAAGGAGCCGGGCGACGCGGGGCATCGACTGTGTGAACGTGTAGTGGAAGCGATCCTTCAAAGGGCCGTTGAAGAGCCGGTACGCTTCTCCCGTCCGCGACGGCCCCCTCGCCCACAGACCGGTGAGGGCGATCGCCTTGGCCGCCTTTCCCGCGGAGCGATCCGAAAGGTACGTTACCCGGTCGAGCACCTCTTCCGCACCGGCGCGGGCGGAATCATCTTTCCATCGACCGAGCGCCCAGACGGCGAAGGGGACGCCGGCCTTTTTCATCTCGATCAGCTCGTCGAGGATGAACGCCTCGGAGAGCTTCGGGAAGAACTTTATGATATAAACGACCATGAACGCCTCGCGGTGGGAACGCTACGGTCTGACGGCGGCGCTGAACTCGCGCGGATCGTATTCTCCTTCAGATCGGTCGGCCGGGACGCCCACACCGCCGTCTTCCGTCATGGCGGTCGCCATGAGGGGAAAGAGCGCGTCCGCCCGAAGCGGTTCGACCAGCCTGGTCATGAACAACACCTCTTTTCCCGGCGGCATTACGCCTCATTACGGTATGATTCACGTGACGAAGGGTACATTCACGGGATACACCGGGGCAACCGGAAAGGTTCTTTCCCTTCCGGGAAGTGTTCCGGGCGTACCCGGAAAACCGGATGCCGGATCGGCGGGAGGAGGCCTGGGGAATGAAGAAAAGCGCTGTCGAAAAACGCTCCGGCGTACCGGAAGGGGAGAAATGGAATCGGGAAAGCGTCTTTCCCGGCGGGAAGGAGTGGGAAGAGGAAACGAGGAGGATCGAAGAGTCGATCGGCGGGTGGCCGGCCCGGAAGGGAACTCTTTCGAAAGGGGCGGATGTGCTCGCCTCTCTTCTCGAAGCGCGGGACGATCTCGTGCGACGACTCGAAGTGGTGTACATGTACGCCGGCATGGAGTTCAACGTCGACACTTCGGACAACAGGGCGTCCGCCATGCTCGGTCGCGCCCGCGTACTCCACGGCAAGGTGATGAGCGCCTTGGCCTGGATCGAACCGGAGCTGCTCTCCCTCGGGCGGGAAAAGGTGGCCGAATGGGTTGCCGGAGAACCACGGCTGTCCGTATACGAACATTACTTCCACAACCTCTTCCGTTCGGCGCCCCACGTACGCTCCGACGAGGTGGAGGAGATTCTCGCCGCCCTCGCCGATCCGTTCTCCGGTCCGTCGAACACGGCGAGCAGACTGACGAGCGCCGACTTCCGGTTCCCCGCGGCGGTCGGCGAGGACGGTGTCGAGCGGACGCTCACCCAGGGCACCCTCGACGTGATCCTCGCCGGCGCGGATCGCGAGGCGAGGCGCACGGCGTGGGAAAACTACATGGACAGGTACGTGGAGCACCAAAACACTCTGGCGAGCAACCTGGAGACATCGGTCGGGCAGAACGTGTTTCTGTCGCGCGCACGGCGCCATGGCGATACTCTTTCCGCGTCACTTTTCGAGAACAACATACCGGTGGAAGTGTTTCACAACCTGATCGAAACGTTTCGGCGGAGTCTTCCCACGTGGCATCGTTACTGGGTCGTGCGCACGAAGGCGCTCGGCGTCGAAAAACTTCACCCCTATGATATCTGGGCGCCGCTGGCGAAGAAGAAACCGGTGATTCCCTTCGAACGGGCGGTGGAATGGATCTGCGAAGGGATCGCCCCGCTCGGCGAAGAGTACGTGAGCGCCGTTCGGCGCGGATGTTTCGAAGAGCGGTGGGTCGACCGCGCGCCGAACGAGGGAAAGACGGCGGGCGCGTTTTCATGGGGCGCGCACGGCACGCATCCGTTCATCGTCATGAGCTACGGCGACGACATGGGTGCGCTCAGCACACTCGCCCATGAGCTGGGGCACTCGATGCACTCCCGCCTGACGTGGGCGAATCAGCCGCCGGTGTACGGTGACTACTCTCTTTTCGTCGCCGAGGTGGCATCCAATTTCCACCAGGCCATGGTGCGGGCCCATCTCTTCGAAACGAACGATGACGTCGATTTCCGGATCAGCCTGATCGAAGAGGCGATGGACAATTTCCACAGGTATTTCTTCATCATGCCGACGCTCGCGCTGTTCGAGCAGGAGATTCACCGGATCGTGGAGAAGGGAGAGGGTCTAACCGCCGACGGGATGATCGACCTGATGACGGCTCTTCTCGAAGAGGGGTACGGCGGGAAGGTGGAGATCGACCGTGAACGTTCCGGCATGACATGGGCTACGTTCGGCCATCTCTATTCCGACTACTACGTCTACCAGTACGCCACCGGGATTTCGGGCGCCCACGCCCTTTCGAAAAGGATTCTCGCCGGCGAAGAGGGCGCGGCGGAGGACTATCTCGACTTTCTGTCCGCCGGCGGTTCGAAATACCCCCTCGATGCACTCAAGGAGGCCGGCGTCGATCTCACCAAACCGGATGCGGTGGAGGAGACGTTCGCCGTGCTTGCGGGGATGGTGGAAAAACTGGAGGAATTGACCGCACGATGAGGAGGTTCGGGTACGTGAACGACGCGAATGCGATCAAGGAGGAAAAATGAGTTCAAAGGAATTCGAGGGAATCGCGCTGGAAGATGCTCCCGAAAATGTGGTGCCGAAATGTCCCGCCTGCGAACGGGAGCTTACGAAAGTGTGGATCAAGAAGAGAGGATTCGGGCTGCTGGAGCAAAAGCAGATCATCATGTGTCCCCACTGCCGGGCTTTTCTCGGATACGGCGTTTTCGGCGGCCGGTAAGCCGTTCGTTCGGCGTTCGACCCGCCGTCGAATGCGCCCCGACCGGTCTCACGATGTCGAGCGAAGAGCGCGCCTATCCGGCCCGCCCGAGGGGAGGCGTGGGATCGCGTCGACAATGACGAAGCGTCGCGGCAATTTATGAGGCGCGAGGCGCAGGCGTGCTTCGGCGGCGAGACGGTCGGCGTCCAACTCCTTCCCGGCGGGAACGATCGCCGCGCACACCGTTTCCCCCCACTTCGCGCTCGGCAGGGCGAAGACGCACGCCTCCTTCACGCCGGTCATGCCGCGGAGCGCACTTTCCACTTCGGCGATGCTCACATTCTCCCCGCCGGAGATGATCACGTCGTCGGCGCGGCCGAAGACGTGAAGCCGGCCGCGGTCATCGATCCGCCCCGCGTCGCCCGTCCGGAGCCAGCCGTCATCGGTGAACGGCGATGCGTGGCGGCCCGGGGGGAAGTAGCCGCTCATCAGAACGTCCCCCCGAATCTCGATCCTCCCTTCACGGATTCGCCCTTCGATCCGATCGAGGAAGGGAACACCCGTCCGTTCGCGTCGCGGCGCATCGCCGTACCTTTCCGTGGCCGCCTGGGAACACGTCTCGGTCAGGCCGTACGTGGCGAGGATCGGGACGCCCCGGTCGACCGCCTCGCTTCGCAAGTCGGCGGGAAGGGCATCCCCGCCCGTGAGGACGGCCCGCAGGTGGGCGGGCGGCCTCCACGGCGGCGTGTGATCGAGAAGGCGGCGAAGCATGACGGGCACGAGGGAGAGAATCGTCACTTTTCGGCGGGCGACCGTCTCGATGACCCGCTCCGCGTCGAACCGTGGTTCGAGTACCACCGCGCGCCGGGCGATGAGACAGCGGGTGATGATCGAAAGGCCGCCCACGTGGGAAAGGGGCATCGAGAGGAGCCAGCGGTCGTCGTCGTTCCAGCCGAGATTCGCGGCGCTCGCGGCGGCACTCGCGACGAAAGCCTTCCGGCTGAGAACGACCCCCTTCGGCGAGGATGTGGTTCCCGACGTGTGAAGGATCACGAGGGGTCGCCCGTCGTCGACCGGCGCGGCACCTTCACGCGCCGGCTCGCGGCGGCGCGGCATCGTGGGATCGCGTAGATCGATCGACACGTCGATGTCGCGGAGCGCATCGCGACGTTCCGGAGCGGTCCAGCGGGGGTGAACGATCAGCGCCGGCAGGCCCTGTTCGAACATCGCGTAGAGATGGACGATCACCGGGAGGGAGGGTTCGCCGGTGATCGCTGTCGGCACGACCGTTCTTTCGTTTTCGCACGACGCTTTCGGCAATGTCTCCATGGCGCCCGCCACAAGTTCGGCGAGTTCGGCGAACGTGTACTCCCGGTCGTTCGCGATCAGCGCCGGCCGGTCGGCCGCTTCGGAGGCCGCGTCAAAAAGAGAGAGGTTCATGGAAGGAAGACGCTCCTGTCGGACACGCCGAGCCCGGCACCCGGAACGAAGCGGATCTCGCTTTCCCCGAGACCGGCGATATCGGTTTCCGGCCATATCGAAAGACCGTCATGGCGGTCGAGGCCGCAGGCGAGCGGGGGTTCGGGGAGGGCGCAGACCAGCTCGATCGCGGCCGCCAGCGCGACGGGACCGTCGAACATGTGGGAGACCACTACCGACGCCCTTTGCGCGCGGGCGATACGCGCGACACGAAGAGCCCGCGTGACGCCGCCGAGGGCGGCGGGCTTCAGGACGAACACGCGGCACGCCTTGACGAGAGAGAGTCGCTCCGCCGCGCCGGGAAACTGGAGCGTCTCGTCGGCCGCCACGGTGACGGGAAGATCGCCGGCGTTCGACAGCTTGAGAAGAAGATAGGGAACGGTGGGCTGCTCGATGAATTCGGGCCGTATCTCGGCGAGGCGCGCCGATTTCTCCGCCACTTCCGGCAGCTTCCATGCGCCGTTGAGATCAACCCGGATACGCAGTTCGTCGCCGAACGCATCGCGCAGCGCGTGGAGAAGCTCGAGTTCGTCGTCGAAGGCGCCTTCTCGGCCCGCCTTCACCTTCACCGTGCGGATCCCCCGGTCCCAGGCGCGCCGCGTCTCGGAGATCGCATCCCCGGGCGTGGCCGATCGGACGAGGGCGGAGAGGGGAACCGGATCTTCTCTTACCGAACGGTTCAGGAGACATGCCGGCCTCGTGCCGAGCCGTCGCGACGCGAGATCGAGAAGAGCGGTCTCCACGGCGAAGAGCGCACCCGGATTGTTCGGGTCGATCCGCGAAGCGCATCGGTCGATCTGTTCCGTCCAGTTCCCGCCGGGATCGAATTCGGGAAAGTCGCCGACCGTCAGTTTCCTCAGGGCCCGCTCGCATGATTCGAACGTGTCGAGCGTATACCCGTCGAGGGGCGATGCTTCGCCGATGCCGACGGCGCCCTTTTCATCGGTGAGAACGACGATCACGCCACGGCGTACCGGCCACTCCCGCCGCGCATTCCCCACGGCGCGAGCGGGTCGTCCCTCGTGAACGGCCACATCGATGGCGTCGATTCGCATGACCCTAGGAGTTCCCCGCCGCGAGGCCCGTCGCCAGGAGGACGGAATAGAAGAGGAGAAGTCGCGCCGTGCCGGCGAGCGCCCTGTTGAGCGCCGCACCTTCGGTCGAAGTGGAAACGGCGCGTATTAGTCGAAAAGCCGGAAGCGTCGTGAGAAGGGGAAGGAAGATCCACGGCGACGCGAGCCCGGCAGCGAGAAACGCCGCCGGGGCGAGCAGGGCCACGATCACGAGGGCGGCATACTCCGCCCGCCCCGCGTCTCTTCCGAAGCGGACCGGGATCGTCTTCTTGCCGGCGCGGCGGTCGCCGGCGCAGTCGCGCACATTGTTCACCACGAGAATCGACGTGGCGAGCGCGCCGACCGGAACGGAGGCGAACATCGCCTCGAGGGGAACGCGGCCGGCTTGCACGTATGCCGTGCCGCACACGGCGACGAAGCCGAAGAAGATGAAGACGAAAAGATCGCCGAGACCATTGTAGCCGAGCGGGAAGGGGCCGGCGGTATACGCCACTCCCGCGAGGATCGACGCGATCCCCACAGCGACGATCGCCCAGCCGGCCACCGCGGCGAGGTAGACACCCGCGGCGGCGGCGAGAAGAAAGCTCACCGTCATGCCGAGGCGCACCTCGGTAGGCCTGAGAAGTCCCGCCGCGGTGACCCGGACCGGTCCGAGGCGGTCTTCCCGGTCGGCGCCCTTCTCGAAATCGCCGAGATCGTTCGCGAAGTTCGTGCCGATCTGAATGAAGAAGGCGCCGATCAGCGCCGCCGCCGCGGGGCCGGCGCGGAAGAGGTCGATCGCCCAGGCGCACGCCGTTCCCGCGATCACCGGCGCCGCCGCCGCCGTGAGCGTGGCGGGCCTCGCCGCGAGTATCCACGCCCGCGCCGAGCCGGGCGTCACGCCGATCGTGTCGGCGCGGCTCATGGGTAGCGCTTGAACCGGCCGAAGTCGGGAGGACGTTTTTCGTTGAAAGCGTTCCGTCCCTCCTGTCCCTCCTCGGTCATGTAGAAGAGAAGCGTCGCGTTTCCGGCGAGTTCCTGCAACCCCGCCTGGCCGTCGCAGTCGGCGTTGAGCGCCGCCTTGAGACAGCGAAGAGCCATCGGGCTTTGGGCGAGAATCTCGCGGCACCAGGAGATCGTCTCCTCCTCGAGCCGCTCCAGCGGAACGACGCGGTTCACCAGCCCCATGTCGAGCGCTTCGGCCGCATCGTATTGCCGGCAGAGGAACCAGATCTCCCTCGCCTTTTTCTGGCCGACGATACGCGCCATGTACGAAGCGCCGTAGCCTCCGTCGAAGCTCCCGACCTTTGGCCCGGTCTGTCCGAAGCGGGCGTTCTCCGCGGCGATCGTGAGATCGCACACCAGGTGGAGAACATGTCCGCCGCCGATGGCGTAGCCCGCCACCATGGCGATCACCGGCTTGGGAAGCGTGCGGATCCGGCGCTGGAGATCGAGCACATTCAGCCGGGGAACGCCGTCTTCGCCCACGTACCCGGCGTCACCCCGGATTCGCTGATCCCCCCCCGAACAGAACGCCCTTTCTCCTTCGCCCGTGAGGATCACCACCCCCACCGAACCATCGTCCCTGGCGTCGGCGAAAGCACGAAGCATTTCTTCAACCGTAAGAGGTCGGAACGCGTTCCTCACCTCCGGTCGGCAGATCGTGATTTTCGCAATACCGTCGGGCGATTTCTCGTAACGGATATCTTCGAATCCGGACACGGCGGTCCATGCCGCGCTCTTCATGGAATCACCTCTTCCTTTTCTTGTCGTCGCAATGTTCGAGAATCGCCTTCGCCAGAAGACCGGGCGCCTCGAGAACCACGTTGTGTCCCGCCCCGGGGATCATCGTCACGTGTGCCTGCTTCAACCGGCCCGCCATCATCGTGGCCACGGCGGCATACTTCTTGTCTTTCGCGCCGGCGACGAGGTGGACCGGCAACTCGATCGTGTCGAGGACGGGCCAGTAGTTCGGCATCACCGCCTGGCCGAGAGCGCGCAGCGAGGCGGCGAGCGCCGCGGGAGAGTGGGCCAGTCTCGTGGCACGTTGCGCCTCAAGCACGGCGGGGTCGAGTTTCTTTTGTGTGGAAAACACCGGGAGCTCTTCCCAGCGGCGGACGAACTCTTCGATTCCCTCGTTCTCGAGTACTTCGATCCACTTCGCGTCGAAAGCGGCTCGTTCCTTTCGCTCGGCTTTTGTTCGAAGGCCGGCGCCCGCACCGATCAGTGTTCCCCCCCGCACGAGATCGGGATGGCGGACGATCAGTCCGAGGGCGACGCGGCCGCCGAGGGAGTAGCCGGCGACGTGGCACCCCCGGAGCCTCGCCTTCCGGATCGCCCGCGCCAGGCGGTCGACCGCCCCCTCGAAACCGCCCTGTTCATCGGAGTGGGGCGTGGCTCCGTCGTGCCCGGGAAGGTCGACCGACACCACCTTGCGCCCCGTGCCGATCCGCCCCGCCACCTCGCGCCAGCTTGCGCCGTTCCCGGTGAAGCCGTGAATCAGGACGATCGTCGTGCCTCCCGCTTCGTTCGACCAGTATCGGAATGAGTATGCGCCCATCGAGTCACGCCCCCCGGTTCTCGAGTGATTCGAAAACCGTCTCCCTCAATCTCGCCTGTTCCGGCACGACGGTCGCCGGGTCGATCCGTGCTTCGATTATAGTGCAACCGTCCTTCTCATGGGCGTCGCGGATCGCCGCCCCGAGTCGGGCGGCGTCGCCGACCGCCGTGTGACCGGCGCCGTAGAGCCGTGCGGCGTGACGTGGTTCGAATTCGTGCGGCGTGGTCCACCATTCGAGATCCTCGCGGCTCACCCCGGATGTTTCGGCGATCGGGAGCTGCTCGAAAATCCTCCCTCCCCGGTTGTTCGCCACCACGACGACGAAAGGTCCCTTCGCCGCGCCGGCGAGGGCGAGTCCCCCGATGTCATGGAAAAACGCGATATCTCCGGTGTAGACTGTCGCGGGACCGTCGAAGACGGAAGCCGCGCCGGCGCCGCTCGAGACGATCCCGTCGATACCGCTTACGGGTCGCCGGCTCACGACGACGAGATCGGCGTCCATGCCGGCGGTGAACATGTCGATGTCGCGCACCGGGAGGCTGTTCGAAAGGATGAGAAGCGATTTCGCCGGGAGCGCAGATACGACGGCGCGCGCGAGCGCTCCGCCGGTCACCGGACCTTCGCCGCGGTACGAGGCGGCGAGCGTCTCCTTCACGACGAGCGAAGCGTCGCGAAAGAACTCCTCCGTTTCCGAAAGATTTCGCCGCCGGCCCTTCGCCCGCGCGAAACGCTTCGACAGTCGCTCGAGGAATCGCTCCGCCGTGGAGCGGGCGAAGAAGGCGTTCGAGTTGAACGGATCGTTCCGATCGTACGGCGAGACGACGAACCGGGGGACGTCGAGCTGTTTCGAGTAGATCTCCCAGCCCTTCGATGTGAGCGGCCCGCCGAGACGGATCACCGCCGCCGGGGGGGGGAGCTTCGCGAGGAGAGGCGAGCGGAGGAACGTATCGAAGCCGTCATGGAAGGAGATCCCGTCCCGGGGGCCGCAGAACCGGCAGGGGGAGGCGGCCTCGGCGAAGATGGGAAAGCCGCTCGTCGCGAGGTTTTGCGCGGCGGCGTATTTCCGGTCTCCGGAAAGACCGGTCTCGGGGCCCCACGCGATCACCGGCGCGCCGCCGCGCCGCATCGCCCTTTCCAATTCATCGAGGGCGTCCTCCACGCCCTCCTCGTCCACCGGAATAGGCCGCTCCATCCGGACGGGACGTGCCCGCAGCGCGGCGACCTTCCGTCCGAGAAGCCGCTCGTCGTCCGTCGAAGGTGCCGCCGGTTCGAGCGGCTTTCGGAAGGGAACATTCAGATGCACCGCGCCCGGCGCCGGGTGAAGCGTGGCGTTCACTGCGCGGATGACCCTCTCCCGGAGACCCCGCAGCGCTTCGCCATGACCATCGGGCATCGCAACGTCGACAAAGAGATTCACATGTGTACCATATAGGCGCGCTTGGTCGATCGTCTGGGATGCGCCGTTTCCTTGAAGCTCGGGCGGTCTGTCCGCACTGAGGACGAGAAGGGGCGTGCGGGAGAGGGAGGCTTCGATCACCGCCGGGAAGTAGTGGGCGGGGGCGCTCCCCGACGTACAGATCAGCGCCGAGGGCTTCCCCGACGTTTTCGCTTGGCCGAGGGCGAAAAAGGCGGCGCATCTTTCGTCGATCACGCGGTGAAGGCGGAGTCCCTCGGTGTTGAGCGCCGCGTGAACGAGGGGGGCCGACCGGGAACCGGGACTGATCACCACGTCGGTCACCCCGGCATCGGCGAGGGTGCCCACCAGGAGGGAAGCCCATTGGGAAGTGAGAACGGCGCCGGTCACACGCGGATTCCCAGGGCGCGGAGGAAGGCCTGCTGCTTGATGTCCGTCTCGGCGAACTCCATCGACGGGTCGGAATCATGGACGATTCCCGCCCCGGCGTAGAGCCAGGTACTCTTGCCTCGAACGAGACCGCACCGGAGGGCGACGGCGAACTCCCCGTCGCCCGCACCGTCGAACCATCCCACCGGCCCGGCGTACCACCCACGCGGGTCGGGTTCGTTCCGGACGATCCACTCGATCGCTTTTTCGGTGGGCACGCCCCCCACCGAAGGGGTCGGGTGGAGCACCGAGAGAAGATCGAGCACGTGCCGTCGTTCGCTTAGCTCGGCGGCGATCGGCGTGTGCAGGTGCATCACGTGGCGGAGTTTCACCACGCGCGGCCGGTCGGGGATCTCGAGAGCGGCGGAGAGCGGTGTGAGGCGACGGCGGATCGAGTCGACCACGATGGCATGCTCGGCGCGATCCTTGGCGCTCCCCATAAGAACGTCGGCCGGTTCCCGGCGTCCCGGTTTGCCGATGTCGTTCTTCACCCCGATCGACCCGGCGAGAGCTTCGGTGCGTACGATCCGTCCCTCTTTCCGGACGAGCCGTTCCGGCGTGGCGCCGAGAAACGTCGATCGCCCCGGCCTAAAGGCGAAGCGGTAGCACTCGGGATAGGCGCCGGCGAGGCGGGAGAGGAGCGTGGGGATGTCGATGGGGAAATCGAGCTTCGCCTCGGTGAGCCGGGCAGCCACGATTTTCGTGAACTCTCCCGATGCGATGGCGTCGCGAATCGTTTCGACCATCTCGATCCATCGCGTCTCTTCCATCTGGCGAAGCGCCGCGTCGCCCGAATCGATTCGTACCGGCGCGCCGACGCCGCCGGCGCACAGGCGGCAGATCCGTTCGTACTCGGCGAGGAGCCGGGCCCTCGCGTCCCGGTCGTTGCCGTGAAAGGCGCAGCTGAGCGTCGCGCCCGCGCCGTCTTCGCGGTAGATCCATCGGGGAAGATAGAAGGCGCAATCGCCGAACTCGGTCCATGGCTCGCGCCGCGCGTTCCCCCCGGCGAAGGCGAGCCCCCCGAAGAGGGCGGGCGAAACCGGCGCCGTACCGGGGAAACAGAACGTTTCGATCGAGCCAAAGAGCCGATCCGCCCGGCGGCGGAGTTCTTCGACGCGGTTCTTTCCCGACGTGCGGATCGTCTCCACCGCGCCGTATCCGGCCGCGGTCCCCCCTTCCGGCGGAGTCCAGAAGAATGCAGGCTCCGCCCCCTCGAGAAGGGCGATGCCGCCGTCCGTTCCCCCTTCCGCCGGAACGGTGATCATCTCGACGCCCCGTCCGGACGTTTCTCCCCGGAGGTGCTCGGCGAGGTACCGGGCGACACGGCGGCGTCGATCGCCCCGGGCGGGGGCGGTGCTTGTCGATTCAACACGGCTCAACTGAGGACTCCCCTGGCGACTCCCGGTCGGTCGCACGGCGTAACATACTGTCAACGGCGCGGTTGCAGTATATCAAGGCGTCCTTCCCACTGTCTACGGCCGGGAGAAGTCTATCACTTCGCCGCCGCGCATCCCGGGCGATTTTCCGACGCCGATCGGTTATAATCGTGATCTGAATTCGCCGTTGGAGGAACGATTCCGGGACCCCCCGCGCGGTCCCGCCAGCCAGGAAGGTATGGAGGAGAGATGATTTCGTTTTTCAAGAAGCTGTTCGGCGGCGGCTACGGCATGCCGATCTATGTGATTTCGGGCCTCCCGCGGTCGGGCACGTCGATGGCGATGAAAATGCTGGATGCCGGAGGTCTCGGTACCGTCGTCGACGGGCGGCGCACCGCCGACGACGACAACCCGAAGGGGTATTTCGAAGATGAGCGGGTGAAACATCTCCACGAAGACAAGGACAAGTCGTGGGTGAAAGAGGCGCGGGGGAAGGTGATCAAGGTGATCAGTTTTCTTCTCAAGGAACTGCCCGACGAAAACTTCTACAAGGTGGTATTTCTCCGGCGCGATCTCGACGAGGTTCTCGCGTCGCAGAACAAGATGCTCGTGAACCGCGGGGAGAAATCGGAAACCCCCGACGAACGGATGAAAGAGTTATACGCCACCCACCTCCAGCAGGTGGAGAACCTTCTTTCGGTGAGGCCGAACTACGAGGTTCTCTATCTTCACTATACTTCCATCCTGAAGGATCCTCTCGAAAACGCGAAGAAGATGAAGGCCTTTCTCGGGCTCGATCTCGACGTGAACGCCATGGCCGGCGTCGTGGATCCCGATCTGTACAGGAACAGGAAAGAAGCGAAGGCCTGAGCCGCGCCCGGCGGGGAGTCGCCGTTCCCGGCGGGTGCGGCCTTTCCCCTTTCCGGTCGGCGCGGCGATCTTCGTTCGTCGGGATTTTGCCGGCACCGGCGACCCCGCAAGCGAGGAGACCATACAGGTGCCGATGACCCGATCGGATTCCCTATGGATACGCAGGAAGACCGCCGAGGGAACGGCGTGGATCGTGCTTTCCAGCGGGAGCCGCAAGGCGGTCGGGTTTCTCTCGAGCATCGTGCTCGCCCGGGTTCTCTACCCATCCGACTTCGGCCTGATCGCCATGGCGAACGTCGTGATCGCCCTTTTGGGCGTGTTCGACGGCTTCGGCGTCGCCGCGTTCCTTGTCTACAAGGGGGACGAAGGACGGGCGCACCACAACACGGCTTTCTGGATGAGCATCGCCCTCGGCACGTTTCTCACGGCGATCACCTGGTTCGCGGCGCCCCTCGCCGCGGCGGCATACGGCAACGCGGAGATCGGACCGATCCTGAGGGCGCTCAGTTTCGTCTTCCTCTTCGGTTCGTTCAGCCCGGTGCACCGTGCGCAGCTGCGCCGCGAAATGCGCTTCGCCGAGCTTTCCCGGAGGAATGTCGGCCTCGCCCTCGCCTCGTCGCTCATCACCGTGGCGCTCGCCCTTTCCGGGTTCGGCGTCTGGAGTTTCGTCGTCCCCGCCCTCATCCGTCCGCTGGCGGGAACGGTGATCTTCTGGAAGCTCTCCCCCTGGCGACCCCGCCTGCGTTTCCACGATCCCCACCTCCGGGAAATCATCTCGTACGGTCGGTTCGTCGTGGGAACCGACTTGGTCGAAATGGCGCTCCGCTACGCCGATTTCCTGCTCATCGGGCATCTGCTCGGGGCGGCGGCGCTCGGCGTGTACAGCTTCGCCTACTTCTCCGCCGTGGCGCTCTCCGGTTACGTCGAAGAACTGTGCCGCTTCGTCGCCTTCCCGGTGGTGGCGAGTCTCCGCGCGGACCGGGAAGAGCTCGAAAACTGGGGGCGCCAGTTCCTCCGCGCCCTTTCGCTTCTCGTCTTCCCGGTACTCGCCGGGCAGTTGGTCGTAGCGAGAGACTACATTCTCGTTCTCTACGGCGAACGCTGGGCGGAGGCGATCGGCCCGTTCCGTATTCTCCTCCTTCTCGGGCTGTTCACCGCTTTCGCCCGCCCGGCGGTGCCGATGCTCCGCGCGGCGGGAAGGCCGGAACTTCCTTTCCGGATCACCCTGGTCACCCTTCCTCTTCTCGTCGCCCTCCTCTGGTTCACGGTGCCGGGCGGCGTCGAGGCGGCGGCGCTCACCGTGGGCCTCGTTCTCGGCGCATCCCGTGTGGGGATGTTGCTCCTGGCGATGAAGACACTCGGGCTGTCGCTTCGCCGGGTTCTTCGCGAAGGCCTCCCGTCGGCGACGGCGGCCGCCGTCTTCTGCGTGATCCTGGTCGCGGCCGATCGGTCGATCGTGCGCGTGGCGGCATCCCCGCTCCTTCGACTGCTCTTCGAGGTTCCCGTCGGCGCGGCGATCTATTTCGCGGTGCTGGCGCTCTTCTTCCCCGCGACGCTGCGTTGGGGTGCGGAGAGGGTCGCTTCCCTCCTGCCCGGAAGATCCGCCGCCGCGGGAGGGTCGCTCCGATGATCGGTTTCATAAGGGACTTGCTCGCATGGCGGTGCGTGGCGCGGGCGTATCGGAAAGGGAGGGTGAACCTTCCCTACCCGCCGCTGGAGCTGTGGATCGAGCCGACGAACCGGTGCAACCTGCGGTGCGGAAAATGTCCCCACGCGGCGGGGCTCCGCCGGGAGGCGGGAATCATGGAGATCGACCTTTACAGGAAGGTGATCGACGAGATCGCCGGCCGTACGAGGCTCGTCAGTTTTCATCTCGGCGGCGAATCGCTTCTCGTGAACGATCTACCCGACCGGATCGCCTACGCGGTCCGGCGGGGCTTGAAAACGGTGCTTCACACCAACGCTCTTTTGCTGAAGGGGGAGCGCGTCGAGGGGGTGATCGATTCGGGGCTTCACCGGCTTTCGATCAGCGTGGACGGCGAAGATGAGGTCTCGTATCGCGACGCCATGGGAGGGGGGGATTTCAATGCGCTCAAAGCCAATGTGGACCGTTTTCTCGCGGCCCGCGGGAAGAGGAGAGATCCGGTCGTTACCCTGCGCGTGACCCGTCCCTCGCCCGATCGGTTCGATCGTCCCGGGGAAACGCCGCTGGCGCGGTGGGGAGCCGACTTTCTCCAGGTGGTGGATCCCCACGTGTGGAGCGGGACCGACGCGGCGCGCCGGCGCGGCCTCGGTCTTGGCCTGGGAGGGCCGCTCTCCGCGTGCGCACGGATCTGGTACGGCATGGGAATCCTGTGGGATGGAACGGCGGTGCCCTGCTGCATGGACATGGAAGGGGAGAAGCCGGTGGGAGACGTGAGGGAGGAGCGTGTGGAGGAGGTTTGGAACAGCGCCGCCATGGTAGAACTGAGAAGGCGTCACGTCGAGGGGCGTTTCGACGGCATCGGCATCTGTTCCGGTTGCGACGAGCTTCGTCTTCCCGGCCCGCACGGGGTGGTGGTGGAGGCGAAGAACCGGGCCAAGGAAAAGGCACGGCGGTTCGCGCCCCGTCTCTTTTCGCGACACGGCGACGTCCGGGGAGGAGGCGATTGAACTCGGGCCGGCAAGAAGGGACGCGGCCGTTCATCGCCGTGCTGATCACCACGAGAAACCGGCGGTCGATCCTGGAAAGGACGCTCTCCCGTCTCTTTCGGAACGAGCCCCCCCCGGGGGGATTCGAGGTGGTGGTGACCGACGACGGGTCGGAGGACGGGACGGCACCGTTCCTCGCGAAGGTTCACCCGCCGGGCCATGTTCGATACCGGTTCGTATCGATCCCTCGCGCCGGCACCGGAACGGGGTTCAACACGGCGGCCGCCGCGGCCGAGGCCGACCATTTCCTCTTTCTCGGCGACGACGCATTCGTCCCCCGCGATCTCGTGGCGGCGCACGCGCAAAGGTTGCGCGAACTCGACGACCGACGCACCGCGGTCTCGGGGAGGGTGGAGTGGAGCCGCGACCTTCCGCCGTCCCGCTTCCGCGATTGGCTCGGGAAGGGGATCATTCACCGCCACCCGCCCGGGAGGCGCGCCCGGTTCGCGCCGGCGCGACATTTCTTCACCCTCAACGCCTCGATCCACCGGTGGTTGTGGGAGAGGGCCGGCGGATTCCCGGAAGATGTGCCGTCGTGGATCGATACGCTCTTCGCTTTTCGCGCGTCGTCGCACGGCATGAGGCTATTCTACGACCCCGCCGTGGTGGTCGAACACCACCACGCCTGGACGAAGGAGGCGTTTTGCGCGCGGCGCTACGAGAAGGGGAGGATCGCCGCGCGCCTTCTCGATTCGTCGCCCCGGTTCGCCGACTTCGTCGAAATCCCCCGGCCCGGGAGGTGGAGAACCGTCATGAGAACAATGAGCCGGTTCGTCGCGGGACCGGCGGGCGCGCTCGGCGTTCGGGCGGTGGAGGATTGGTGTTTCGCCCATGAAATCAACGGGGCGTTCGTGAAGGGCTATCTCGAGGCGGGCGGGAAATAGTGCGAAAGCGTATCATCATTCTCAGCGACCAGGAAGAGATCACCGGTGGGATGGAAACGGGCCTGCTCGAGCTCGCCGGGATGATCGACACGGACCGCTTCGACTTGACGGTCGCCGCGCCCGCCGGGGCATTCCTTGAGGAGGCCTCCGCCGTGGCCCGGACCGTCCGCATTTCCGCGGCGCCCTTCGAGTCGAAAGGCGCCGTCCGGGCACTGCTCCGGCTTCTCCGGGATGGACGGCGAATCGGTCGCGAATTGGCCTCCTCGCTCGGCGATCCCCCGGTCGACCTCGTGCACACCGGGTCGTTCGGCGCCCACCTTCTCGGCGCCGTCGCCGTCCGCGACCTTCGCGCTTCCCTCGTGTGGGACGTGGAGGACTTCTACGACCATCCCTTCGAGCGGTTCCTCTTCTCGGCGCTGTCGCGAACGACGAGGGTGAGCGCCTTCTTCCTCGGCCCGGAGACGGAGGCGCGGTTTCCGGCGGCGAGACTCCTCCGAAGACGCACCGTGCCCGGCGGCGTCGACGCGGAGCGCTTTTCCCCGGGCGGCGAGGGTTCCACCGTGCGCGCCGAGCTGGAGATCCCCCCCGGCGCGGAGGTGGTCGGGTTTCTCGGACAGCTGATTCCGAGGAAGCGCCCCGCCGAGCTGATCGAAGCCGCGGCGGACCTGCGCCGGCTTCGCCCGTCGCTCCACCTGGTCATCGCGGGGGGCGACTCTCCCCGGTTCGTGCGGTACGCCGCCGACCTGCGGACCCTCGCGGAGCGGGCGGGGCGGTGGGTGCACCTGGCGGGACGGCGAGGGGACATGGAGAGGGTGCTGCGCGCCATGGACGTTCTCGTCTTTCCCAGCCGGATCGAGCCTTTCGGGCGCGTGATGCTCGAAGCGCTCGCCGCCGGCGTCCCGGTGGTCGCGCCTCCCTCGTCGGGCGCCGCGCTCTCCGTGGGAAGGGGGCTGTTCGTGAGCGCCGGCGACCGATCCGTCGCGGGGCTCGTGGAGGCGATCGCGTCGCTCCTTGCCGATGCCGACAGGCGCCGTCGTCTCGCCGAAGCGGGGCGACGGGTGGTAAGGGAGAAGTTCTCCGCCGTCGCGAGGGCCCGCAATGTGGAATTGTTTTATGAGGAAGTCATCGATGGCTGATTCTCTTCGAATCGCGGTGCACCACAATCTCGCCGAGGGAGGCGCCCTTCGGGCGCTCCGGCAATTCGTCTCCGCGCTGGAGGCCCGGCACTACGTGACGTGGGCGCTCCTCGACGGGAGGGGGAAGAGGGTTGGGATTCATTCGGATGCGAAGTTTCTTTCGCTTCCCGGAGACGGCACGCTCCACTACCTTCACAAGGTCGCCGACCTGTGGAATCTCCGCGAGGCGGACCGGGCGGCGCGGCGTCTCGCGCAGGCGATCGACGCCGGCGGCTTCGACATCGTGTTTCTCCACCCCTGCCGCTTCGGCCAGGCGCCCTCCCTGCTCCGGTACGTGAGAACGCCGTCGATCTACTACTGTAATGAACCGCTCCGGCTCTACCGGGAGGCGATTCCCTTCGAGGATGGTGCTTCGCGCGCCCTCGCTTTCCGTGCGGGACGGGCCATCTTCGCGCCCGTGGGCAGGATGTTGAACCGCCGGGACCGCTTCCTCGCCCGCCGGGCGTCGCTCCTGTTGACGAACAGCACTTTCTCGGCACGTGCCGTCGAGGATGCGTATCGCCGCGAAGCGGTGGTGGTCTCCCCGGGCGTCGACACAGACTCCTTTCATCCCGGCGGGAAAACCGATCGGCCCCCTTACCTGCTTTCCGTCGGAAAACTCGTCGAGAGGAAGGGACACTACCTGGCCGTCCGGTTCGTCGCCGCTCTTCCACCGGCGAGGCGCCTTCCGCTCGTGGTGGCCGGCTTCCCCGCGGGGCGGCCGTTTCGAAAGCGTCTCGCGGCGCTCGCCGCGGATAGGGGCGTCGATTTGAGGATCCGGACGAACGTTGACGACGGGGAGCTGGCCGACCTTTACAGGAACGCGCGGCTTACGTTTTCTCTCTCCCGCGGCGAACCGCTCGGCCTGGCGGCGCTCGAATCGCAGGCGTGCGGCACACCCGTCGTCGCCCTCGACGAAGGAGGACACCGCGAGACGGTGGCCGCCGGCGTCACGGGGGTTCTCGTCGATGCCGACCCGGCGCGGTCCGCCGGCGAAATCGGCGCGCTACTCGGCGACCGTTCCCGCCTTTTCGCCATGGGAAAGGCGGGGAGGAGGATGATGGAAGAGAAGTGGAGTGTCGCCGCGGCCGGAAGTCGGCTGCTGGCGGAAGTGGAGAGGTTCGTCGATGAGAACTGACCCTCGTGTCGAAGTGGTGGTGGTCAATCGGAACGGCCGCCCTCACCTGGCGAAATGCCTGCGCTCTCTCCGGGACCAGGAGTACGGTCGTTTCGGCGTGGTCGTGGTGGACAACGATTCGAGCGACGGGTCGAGGGAAGAGGTGGCCCGCGACTTTCCCGAATTCAGGCGGATCCACCTCGGGCGCAACCGCGGTTTCGGTGCGGCGGTGAACGCCGGTTTCGCATCGGTCGACGCGGATTACTACGCCCTCCTCAACAGCGACGCCGAGGCGCCGAGGAACTGGATCCGTGCGCTGGTCGAAGAAGCGGCGAAGAGGCGCGGCATCGGCATGGTGGCGTGCGACATCGTCGAGGGAGGCGCCGGTGGGGGGCGCGTCTCATCGGGGCTCACGGTGAGCCGCGACGGCTTCGCCCTTCTTCGGTGGAACGATCTCGAAGACGCGCCCCTCCTCGGGCCGAGCGGCGCGGCGGCCCTCTACGCGGCGCCCCTCATCGACGGCACCGGCGGGTTCGAAGAGAACTACTTCCTGTACTACGAAGACGCCGACCTCGCTATGCGCGCCCGTCTTCTCGGCTGGGAGTGCGCCCACGCCGCGTCCGCGCCCGTTCGCCACGTCCATTCCGCCTCGGCCGGAAAGGATCGACGCGGGAAGAGAAGGCTTCTCCACCGGAATCGTCTCGAGTTCATCGCCCGATGCTGGCCGCGCCCCCTTCTTCTCGCCCACGCGCACTGGATCGTCCTGGGCGAGGCGGGGGCCCTCGCCTACTCTCTCCTGCGCGCTCGCCCGGTTGAGTTCGCCCGGAACCTCGCCGATCTCGCCGCCGTCGCGATCCGGCTTCCGGCGCTTCGCCGCCGCGCCGCTTCGATCCCCGTCCGTGCCGCGCCGCCGCGACTCTGGCCGCGGAGCGGCGGGATTTCCATCCTTCGCCGACGACTCCCGGGGAGGAAACCGTGAGGATCCTTTTCGTAACCGCAAAGGGCCGGCCGATCACCGGGGCATCGATCTATGCGCGACTCGTGATCGAGCATGTCCTTCCCGCGGTGGACGGCGCCGTCTATGCGAAGCCCCGCGACCTCGACGACAGGTGGGACGCGATCCATGTTCTCGACGGGAAGCGGATCCCCCGCCCGGTTTGGAAAAGAGGCGGGGACAATCTGATCCTCGACGTCCACGATCATTACTGGTGCTCCCCACCGGATTTCCCAGCCCCCGACCGGGCGCTCCGGCTCCTCGCGCAGAAGATCCGCAAGCGGCATTTCGAGAAGGTTCTCGGCAGGGCCGGCCGGGTGATCGTACATTCCGACGCCGTGGCGGCCGCCCTCTCCCATCGGTCGGTGCTGAAGGTGAATCTCGGTGTTCCCATCCCCTCCGGGCGTCGCGCGGAAGAGAAGAAAAGGCACGCGATCCTGCTCGCCGGGAGAGACCTCTTTCGAAAAGGGGTGGTCCCTCTCTTCGACGCGCTTCGGATCGCCCTCGACGCGGTTCCCTCGCTCGAACTGCTCCTCGCGGGGAAGGAGTACCCCCACGCTCTCGCCGGGGCGAAGCTCCTTTCGGCGCACCTTCCGGTGCGTTTTCTCGGCGAACGGACGCCCGAGGAGATGGATACGCTCTACGAAGAGGTGGCCGGCGTGGTTCTCCCATCCTGGATCGAGGCGTTCGGCATGACGATCCTCGAGGCGATGGCTCGGCGTGTCCCGGTGATCGCCACCGACTGCGGGGGGCCGGCGGAAGTCGTCCGGCACCGCGTGACGGGACAGCTCGTTCCCCCGGGCGATTCCCGCGCACTGGCGGAGGCGATGGTCACCCTCTTTCGCGAGAAACGGCTCGTTGCCTCCTGGGCGGAAGCGGGTCGCGATCTTGTCGCCCGCCGCCATTCGATCGACGCTATGGTCTCCGGCATGATCGAAGCGTATTGCTGACCGCCCGTCGGGATCGGAACGGCGGGAAGAGCGGAAGTGCAATGCGGGGGCTCGTCGGGTATAATCCGTCATCCGACCGACCGGCCGGCCCGGAGGGGTTATGAAGATACTCATGGTGGCGCCGACTCCGTTCTTCGCGAACAGGGGGTGCCATATCCGCATCTTGAGCGAGATCCGCGCCCTCCAGGGGCTCGGGCATGCCGTGTCGGTGGTGACCTACCATATCGGCGAAACGCCCGACGGCGTCGACGCCTACAGGATTCCACCTGTTCCCTGGTACGGGAAGCTCGAAGCGGGGCCCTCCTGGCGAAAGCCCTTTCTCGATATCCTGTTGATTCTCCGAACATGGGCGGTGGCGCGAAAACTCCGCCCCGACATTCTTTACGGCCATCTCCACGAGGGCGCATTCGTGGCGGACATGGCGCGTCTCCTTCTGCGCCGGCCGATACCGCTCCTTTTCGATGTGCAAGACAGCCTCACCGCGGAGCTGAGGTCGTACCGGTTCGTCCGGACCGGTTCCTTCGCGGAGCGGATCTTCCTGAAACTCGAGCGGTGGATCTGCAGCCGGGCGGATCACCTCGTTTGCAGCTCCCCCTCGAGCGCGGAGCTGATCCGAAACGAATTCAACGCGGACAGATCCCGGGTGGAAACGATGGAAGACGGCGTCGACCGGAAACATTTCGCCGTGGCGAAAAGGAACGGTCTCCGGAAGAAACTCCGGATTCCGGAAGGCAAGAAGGTGGTGATCTACTCGGGGGCCCTGCTCAAGGTGAAGGGCGTCGACTTTCTTTTCGATGCCATCGAGCGGGTGTCCGCCAAGCGGGAGGATGTCCACTTCCTGCTCGTCGGTTACCCGGTGGAAGAGTCGAAGGAGAGGATCGCCGCCCTCGGCCTGCTCGATAAGGTCACCTTCACCGGCGTCGTGCCCTACGGGGATCTTCCGGATTACCTCGCGCTCGGCGATTTGGCGGTAGACCCGAAGATCGATCTCGCCTCGGAGTCGAGCGCCAAGATCGTCTTCTACATGGCGTCCGGCCTGCCGGTGGTCGGCTTCGATACTCCGGTTACACGGTCGTATCTGGGCGATGCCGGCGTCTACGCGCTCTCCGGTTCGCCCGAGGACCTGGCGGCGAAGATTCTCTCCGTCATCGACTCCCCGCGCCTCGCGGATTCGATGCGGCGTGAAGCGAAAAGAAGGGTGTGGGAGCGCTTCGACTGGGAGCGGAACATCCGGATCGTCGAGAGATCGCTCCGCCGTCTCGTCGAAGTTCCCGGATCGGCGGAGGGCGATCTTGCGCCGCCCGAGCCTTAACCGGCGGTTCGCGTTGCCCCTTCTGGTCGTCGCCGCGGTCTTCGCGGCTCATGGCGTGTCCCTCCGAAACGGTTTCGTCTACGACGATGTCGATCTCGTGGTTCACCGGACGTCCGGTTCCGGGGAGCCGGGCCTGCGCACATTCGATCCCGACGAACGACCGGTGCGACGGATCACGCTCATCGTCGACAAGGCACTCTGGGGGATGCGCCCGGCGGGATACCACCTGACGAACGTGATTCTCCATGCGGTGTGCTCCCTTCTCGTATTCCTCGTGGGCGCCCGGATCTCGTCCCGGAGCGCGGGAGCGGTCGGTGCACTGCTCTTCGCCGTGCACCCGATCGCAACGGAGTCGGTGGCCTGCATCACCCATAGGAAAGAGATGCTCGCCGCCGGGTTTCTCATGGGAGGATATCTCGTATTCTTTCGGAAGCCGGAGCGGTGGGCGAATCGTGTCGGCGCGGCGGCGCTCTATGCGCTCGGCCTGTTTTCGAAGGCGTCCGCGGGAACGCTGCCTCTCCTCGCGGCCGTCACGGAATGGATTCGTGGCGAGTGGGATCTGCGACGCCTTATGAAATATGCGCCCCTGCTCCTGCCGGCGGTTCTCTTCCTGGCGGTGAAATCGAGCGCGCTGCACGACTACAGCCGCTCCCGTGTCGGAGGAAGGTCGTATTACCAGAGATTCAACCCGGAGTTGGGGGGAGAGGCTTCGTACGACGCCGTGCTGGTGAACGCCGCGGCGGCGCAGGGGATGGCGTTCCGCTACTTCCTTTGGCCGATCCCTCTTTGCGCGGAGCACACGATTCCAGAAAGCCCCGCCGTGCGCGCGGCATGGGCCGTGACGGCGCTCGCCGGAATCACGTTTCTCCTCTTCCTGGTCGCAAGGTTCCGGCGCCGCCGGCCGGGCGCGGCGATCGCCGCCGCCTGGATGCTGATCACGCCCCTTCCGACGTCGAACCTCGTCCCGGTGACATTCTTCTTCGCCGAACGATACCTTTATATTCCCCTCGCCGGCTTCTGCTGGCTCGTGGGAATCGGCGTCGCGGCGGCGGCGGCGCTTCCCATGCCGGAGGGGACGCGCCGCGCCGGCCGGTTCGCGCTTATCTTGCTCCTGCTCGCCGCGACCCTTCTCTCCGCCTCGAGAACCGTCCGCTGGAAGGACAATGAAACGCTTCTCGCCGCGACTCTCGAGACGAACCGCGGGGCGCCGAACGCCGGCTATTATATGGCGGGTATCCTCGCCGAAGAGGGGAGGAGGGACGAAGCGGTTCGTCTTCTCCGTTCCGTGATGAAGCGATGCCCCGAAAGTCCGGTGATCCATGCGAAAATGGGATCGATCTTCTGGGATGCGGGGGAGCTCGACTCTTCCCTCGTTCATCTCGAGCGGGCGGCGTTGCTCCGCCCCGGATGGGGAAGGGTGCTCGGCGATATCGGAACGCTCTACTGCAGGAAAGGGGATTTCCAAACCGGTGTGGCGAAGCTGAAAGAGGCGCTCGCCGCGAAAAACGACCTGACCTCGGCGCGCTATAATTTAGGCTTGGCCTATCTTCGCACCGGCAGGGAGGATGAGGCGCGCGAGGAACTTCGCACCGCCTGGAACTCGAAACCGGACGACCCTTCGATCGCCCAGGCATTGGCGGAGGCGTCTCTTCTTTCGGGACGGCCCGACGCGGCGGCGGTGGTGTTGGACGATCTTCTTCGGCACTCGCCGGACGATAATTCGGCCCTGTGGGGCGCCGCGCGGGCGCGGCTCGCCATGGGGGACACCGCGGCATGCCAGGAAAGGCTTGGCGCCATGCTTTCCTCCTCCGCCCCCGATACCCTCCTCGCCCGCGAAGCGAGAAAGCTTCTCACCGCTCTTCGCGAGGCGTCGCCGGCGTCCGGCGGCGCGGGGGCCGAAAGGGAGGTGATGAGATGAACCTTCCCGTCTCCGAAGAGAGGGGGGGGTGCCGGAAGAGTTCGGTGCTCCTTTCCGGGGCGTATCTCGGATTCTGCTGGGGACTTTTTTCATGGGCGGCGGTGTCCGCGGTTCAATGTCCGCCCGTTTTCATGGGAGTGCTCGAAACCCTTCTCACCGTCATCCTCTGGGCGGGCATCGCGCATATTGTCGCGTGCATCGTGGAGGCGATCCGTCTTCCCGGAGATCGCGAGACGCTCTCGCTGGCCGCGACGGCGGGGGTCTTCGTTTTCGCCTACACCAACTATCTGCTACATCCATATCTGATCGCCGGCGTCTATCTCCTCTCTCGCCCCGGTTTTCTGATCAGCGCGGCGATGCTCGTTCTGTTCTTGCCGCCCGCCCTTCTTCTTCGCGGCGGACGGCTGGGGCGCGCGGAGGAGCTTCGGAAAAGACTCTTCTTTCCGCCCGTCGCCATGGGTTTCCTCTTCGTTTTCGGCCGGTGCATCCTCGCCTCGATGCTTCCCGGGAGCGGGCGGCTGCCGATCGCCTTCGCATCGGCGTTCCTCCTCTTCTTTCTCACGGCGATCGTGTTTCGGAAGGGGATGGGGGGCGCGCCGTGGAGCGTCTTGCGCGTCCTCGTTCCGGCGGTGCTGATCGCCGTCATCATGGGAGGAAGCGTGATCCACGGCTTCGACCGTTTCCTCCGGCGGTCGATGGAGTCGGCGGGGCGTTATCCCGCTTCGCCGTCCCCGCCGGTGATCTTGATCTCCCTCGACACGGTCCGGCCGGACCATCTCTCCTTGTACGGGTACCGTTTCGACACCACCCCGAGGCTCGTCGAATTCGCCTCGTCCGCCGTGACGTACGACCAAGCGTACTCCGTTTCGAGCTGGACCCTTCCCGCACACGCGTCGATCTATACGGGTGTCTACCCGCGGGAGCACGGGGCCCACTATCCGCCGGGAGCGCGGCCCGGTGTGGTGCCCGGTGAAATCGACCGTACGCTTCCGACTCTTGCGCAGGTGATGAGCGCGCAGGGCTACCACACCGCCGCGATCGCCGCGAACCGGCTCGCCGTGTCGCCGGAGTACGGCCTTGAGAGGGGATTCGACGATCTCCTCGTCGCGAGACGGCTGACCGATAAGCCGATGCCCTTCACCACGCTCAAGGCGCTCGGAAGGCTCGTCCGTATTCCCTCGATCCGCCGCATCATGAGAGAGCACGACGACGCGGCGACCATCACCGACCGTGCGCTCGCGTGGGTCGAGAGGTGCGGCGGAAAGGACCGGCCTTTTTTCCTCTTCCTGAACTATATCGATCCCCATACTCCATACGCCGCTCCGGCGCGATACGATGTGTGGGGGGCGAGAAGATCGTGGCGGGAGCGGTTTCGCGAGATCGTGCTTCTCGGGTACGAAACGAAATCGAGCGGTATCGATCTCGATGAAACCGATCGGGCGATTCTCGATCGGCACTATGACCGGGAGATTTCGTATCTCGACCATGAACTCGGGAGACTTTTCGCCGGCTTCGAAGAATCGGGCCTCCTCGACAGGGCGTGGATCGTGATCGTTTCCGATCATGGGGAATTCCTGGGGGAACATCATCGCCGGAATCACGGAAAGGCGTTGTACGAAGAAGTGACCCGCGCGGTTCTCATCGTCCGCCCCCCGGGCGGTGTCGAGGGAGGGGGGAGGAGAGAGGTGCGGCTCGCGTCCACGCTCGAAATCCCGAGACTCATCGCCGAGGCGGTCGGCTTCGCTCCGCCGCGCGGCATGGTCCGGCACCGTCCCGATCAGAGCGGCTTCGTGATCTGCGAGAAGTACCTCACCCATCGATATCGCCGCTACCTGGACCGCGACGACGTCGGTCGCCTCCGGGCGGTGTTGATGGGAGGGTGGAAGTGGATCGTCGCCGACCCTGGGGGAACGGAAGAACTCTATCATCTCGTCGATGACGGCGACGAGTCGGTGAACCGGGCCGAAGGCGAGAGCGGAATCCGGAACGCCATGAGAGCCCGCTATGCCGCGTGGCTCGAGGGAACGGTTTCGCCGTTCCCGGACGGCGGCGTAGGAAGAGACCAAGAGAAGAAGGACGCGCTGCGCGCTCTCGGCTATCTCGACTGAAGGCGCGCACCCGTTCGGAGGATTCGGCCGGGATGGATATCGCCTATTTCTCAACCGTGCTCTCCCTTCTCGCCGACCGGACGATCGACGTGACGGCGTTGGAGGCGATTCCCGGGGGATACGGCTCTCCCCGGGTCGATCGAATCCGCCTCGCGCGACCGTTTTGCGGGCACTCGTCGGTGGTGGCGAAGTATGTGCCCGCGGGGGCGGGGGGGGAAGTGAGCGCGTACCGGTGGTTCGTCTCTCCTTTCGTCGGCGAGGAGTTCGGGCCGCTGGCCATGGTGCACGCCGAGGAAGGGGGGTGGTGGATCTTCCTCCCCGATTTCGGCGACGAGACGCTCGATACGACGAGCGCCCCGGCCGCCTGGCGCGAGGCGGCGCGGTGGATCGCTCGTTTCCAGGCCGCCCCTCTCCCCTCCCTCCCGGCGCGGCTTCCGCGCGGAGAGCGGTTTCTGTCGTGGAGCCGCCGGGGCATTGTCCGCCGCCTTCGCGAGGGAGGACGGCGCCTCGAGCGCTTCGAGAAGATCGTCGATCTTCCCGGCGGCGAGACGATGGTGAGGAGATGGGGGAATCGCGCCGCCTTCTTGAGGACGGTCCTCCCCCGCGTGCCGGGGGGGTTCGAGCGTCCGCTCCATGGAGACTACAAGGGGAAGAACCTCCTCGTCGACCGCTCGGCCGGCGATGTCCGGATCCACCCCGTGGATTGGGCGAATGCCGGGTTCGGCCCGCTCTTTCTGGATATTCACACCCTTGCCCGCGACCTTCCGCCCGGCGAAAGGGAGGACGTGGTGGGCGCCTTTTTCGACGAAAGGACGGACGTGGGGTCGACGCTCCTCTCCCGCGACGAAGTCTCCCTCGGAATGGCGATCGTCGCCTTGATGAATAGTCTTCTCAGCATTGTCGTACTCGCCGACTACCTGGAGCGGGGCGTGGATGAGACGGGTACGCCGTTCACGCTGGCGCGAAGGTTCGAGGAGATGGAGGGCGCCTTTGCGGCGGCTGCGGCCTTATGAAGATCGGTTTCGTGAAGATGACCCCCCTCGACGACGACGGTGCGCCGATCTCCGGTGTCGGATCGGTGGTTCGCGACTGGATCGAAGCGCTCCGCCGCCGGGGTCACGACGCGGAAGTTTTTGCCTTCAAGGATCATCTTACCACCGGCGAGAACGCGACGGCGGTCTATCGGAAAAGCCTTTTCGGCGACCGTCGTCTCGGTGCGACGCTTCGCCGGTGGTCGGAGGATTCGGGCGTGGAGATTCTTCATTTCCATACGTCCCTCCGCCAGACTTTCCGCGCGCTTCGCCGCCCGCTTCCCCGCCCGGCGATCGCGTCGCTCCACACCTTCGAGGCGGTTTGTCCGCTCTGCACGAAACGTCTCCCGGGCGGGGAGGCGTGCCGCTTTTCCCCGGGGCCGGTCTGCGTCCGGCAGGGGTGCCGTTCGGTGCGGCGCTATTGCATGCACGATCTTCCCGCTCGTGCGCTCAGGCGTCGTTCGTGGAGGTTTCTCTCCCGCGTGCTGGTTCATAATCGCGCCCTCGGCGAGGCCCTCGGGGGAATGCTGTCGACGACGGCGGTGACCCGGGTTCCTCTCGGTGTGGATGTCGCGAGGTTCGCCGCGACCCGCCGCCCGGGAGACGGGAGAACGGTCGTGTATGCGGGAAGATTCCGGCGGGAGAAAGGGGTTCACCATCTCATCGCGGCGTTCGCGCGGGTGCGAAGGAAGATCCCCGCCGCGAAACTTCTTCTGATCGGCGCTGGCGAGGAGGAGGCGCCTCTGCTGAATCTATGTGATCGTCTCGGCGTGAGCGGGTCGGTCCGGTTTACGGGCGCCGCGGCGCGCCGGGAGATTCCGCGACGTCTTTCGGGTGCCTCGGTGGCGGTGCTTCCGTCGATCTGGGAAGAGAACTTCGGTCTCGCCGGTCTCGAGGCGATGGCCGCCGGGCTCCCCGTCGTGGGATCGGACATGGCCGGGATCCGCGAATGGCTCGAGAACGGACGGAACGGTTATCTCGTTCCTCCCGGCGATGAAATCGCCCTGGCGTCCGCCGTCGAGAAAATTCTGCGGGACAACGGACGTCGGCGGGAAATGGGACGGGCGGCGCGGATAACCGCGGAGGCGTTCGATATTCACGCGGTGACGGGCGCATTGGAAAAGGTGTACGAACAGGTCATCGCGGAAGCGGGAAACGAGGTGGGTGGTTGAACGGGAGAATCGTTCCGCGGAAAGTGCGGCTCGAAGCGACGAGCGTCTGCCAGCTTCGTTGTCCCGCGTGTCCGACCGCGACGCGGGTGATCGCCCCGGTGATCGGCCCCGGTTATCTCGCAAAGGAGGATTTCGACCGCTTCATCGACGGCCATCGCTTCGTTCGCCATGTCGAGCTGTCCAATTTCGGGGAGCTGTTCCTGAACCCCGACCTGGCGGACATCCTGGAAATCGCCTACCGCCGCGGCGTGGCCTTGTCGGCGGACAACGGCGCGAACATGAACCGCGCGCCCGACGAACTTCTCGAAGCACTGGTCCGTTTTCGTTTCCGAAGTATGGCCGTTTCCATCGACGGGGCGAGCCGGGAAGTGTACACCCGGTATCGCGTCGGGGGCGATTTCGACCGGGTCATCCGGAATATTCGAACCGTGAACCGGTTCAAGGAGAAGTACCGGTCCCCGTTCCCCCGCCTGGCGTGGCAGTTCATCGTGTTCGATCACAACGCCCACGAGTTCGAGAGGGCCCGCGCTCTGGCGTCCGGATTGGGCATGGAATTCCGGCCGAAACTCCCATGGAACGAATCGAAAGTTTCCGCATCGATGGAACCTCTTCGCTCTTCCCTTCCCGGAGGATTCCTTTCGAGAACGGAGTTCGCCTCGGGGAGGGGAAGGCATTATTCCGGGGCGCTCTGTCACCATCTGTGGCACGAACCTCAAGTGAACTGGGACGGTTCGGTTCTGGGCTGTTGCGTGAATTACTGGGGCGATTTCGGGGGAAACGTCTTCGAGGACGGTCTTCTCGCCTGTGTGAATGGCGAGGGAATGAAGCACGCCCGCGCCATGCTTCGGGGGAAAGCGCCCGCGAGGAAGGATATTCCGTGCAGCGCCTGCGACGTCTATCGTTTTATGGCGGAAAGAAAGAGCTGGATCGGTCCCTGCGAAATCCTCCGGGCGCGTTTCGCGGCGCTTTGGGCGGGAAGGAACCCCTGAAAAGGGCCGTCCATCCGTGTCATTCCCCTTTCCTTTCTTTCTCGAGGAAGAGAACTTTCTTCTGAAGCTCCTCGATCTTCTCCGACATCATGCGGATACTGCCGGCGAGTCCCCGGATGAACGCGTTGGCGAAGGCGGGGTAGTCGGCGACCGCCTCGAGAAACGCCTCCTGGTGGAGCGAGAGGGCGTGCGTATCTCTCGTGATCCTGACTTCGTCGAAGACCGCTTCTTCGACGCCAAGAAGGCGCAGCAGCCCGAAGGCATATCCCTTCAGCGCCCGCCGAACCACCACGCCCCCGCGGAGCTGCTCGACTTCACCGTCTAGAATGAAGAAGAAACTCGTCGCCGACTCGCCGGTGGACGGGATGACTTCCCCCGCTTCGAAGCGAACCTCTTCCGTTCTTGCCGCGATGAGGGCGACTTCATCGGTGGGGATCGTCTTGAAGAGATCCTCCTCCATCAGGGCGATCGCCTTTTCCATGATGCTCAGTTCATTAATGCGTTGCGTGACGATCCCTCCCCCCCGGCGACGGTGAGCTTCTCCATGGCCCACCGGGCAGTGTCGCGAATGATCGGATCCGACGATTTCATGTGATCATAGACCAGGTCGAGATGGATATCGAGTTTCGTCGATCCCACGACGAATAGACCGATCGCTCTCAACCATGCCTCGCGGCTCTCCAGAAGTTCCATGATCGTTCCGTATACCGAAGGAGAACCGCGGTGCAGCACGAAGCCGGCGCGTCTTACTTTTCCATTGAAGGAAGATTCCTCGAGCACGGGGAGAAGCGTTTTCTTGTGATCCTTTTCGAGGATCGAATCGAGATACTCGATCGATTGCGCCCGCAGCCGCCTGTTTCGGCCGAGGTAACCTCGGTGGGCGAGGAGCGTGTCCCGGGTGGGATAAACGAGGGCGAGCCTTCTGAAGATCCGCTCGAGAGACTGGGCGGTTCGTTCGTTGATCACCCGGCCAAGGAGTCTGCGAACGTCTTCATTTTCGATGGAGAGCACCGCGCGCTGCTGGACGAGCCGTTGGCAATAGCGAAGGATCTCGCCGTCCAGCCTTTCACGGACGATTTTCCACGGCAGCGAGACCGCCGGGTTTTTCAGGCGGATCTGGTTGAGCGATCGGAGCACCTGGTTCATCACGATCCGGTTGGTTCCGAGGTGGCCTGCCCGGAAAAGTGAATATGCCGCATCCTGGCTCCCGATGGCGGCGAGTACCCGCGCGATCTCTACGCGGGTGGCTGGACTCACCGAGTCGTCGACGAGCCTGTCGCCGAGGAGGCCGACGATACGGTCGCCGTAGAGGGTGAGACTCTCCCTGGCGTCCTTGCGGTCCTCCCCTTTTTCGAGTCGGTCGATCAGCGCCGGAACGAACCGGCCGTCGCGGGTCAACCCGGCGCTCCTCATCGCGGTGACGCGCACATCTCTTTCCGGATCGTCGATCAGTTCGCGGAGCCTGTTTCTCGGTATAGGCGATCCGAGTTCTCTTCCGGCGGCGGCGGCCACCGCCACCCGGTCGGCGGTCGTCTCCTCGAGGCTCATGTCCGCCATCGCCTCGCCGGATGCACCGTCCCGCTGGAAACCGGTTTCCCACTCGAGTCCCTCCACGTTGGCGCCGCCCGCGATCAACATGGCAAGTGCTCTCGCCCGCACCGTCGGGGACGGATGGTGGAGGAGGAGCGAGCTTTTCTCCCGAACCGCTCCCATGTTGCCGTTTCGGAGAACCTCGAGAGCGTAGAGTACGCGACTTTCGTCTTCGCTTTCGAGGAGTGCCACCCAGTCGGTGGAAGGGTCCCACGTGGTGACGGGCGACGGCGCCTGCGTGCGTATCGACACCGACCGGTGGAGTGGGCGGGAAGCCTGCAGACGATACGATCGACTCACGGCGAACTCGAGGGCGAGCCAGCCGGCGGTGAGGACGGTCACCGCCAACGTGATCTCCTTCATCCCGCCGTTTCCCGTCGTGTTGAGGAGGAGGATGAGAAGCCCCGCCCCGGCGTCGGCGCTCCTCGCGACGGCCACATCGATCAACCGCTTCGCCAGCCGTCTCGTATGATCGCTCAATGGGAAGTAGAGGAATTCCCACGCCGTCCTGGAAATCGACACACGGAGGGTCGCGTCGTAGAGACGGGTGGAAAGAACGAGGAGGAAGAAGGGGGAGAAAAGCGTGGCCACCGATCCGGCGAGTATCCCCACGGGGAGCGCCAGTGCGGCGCTTCGCGGACCGAAACGGGAGAGGACGAAACCGGCGAGACCGAGCTGCGCCGCGAGGGCGATCACATTTTGGGCGCCGTAGAACCCCCCCAGAAGCGAGGTGATCCGCCCCGATTCGGCGAAGTGTTTCTGGAGAAAAAACTTGAACTCATAATCGAGTACGGTGGAGCAGATGCCGCCCACGAGAAAAAGGGCCACAAGCAGCCGCACATACGGCTTCGACAGCGCTTCGCGAAAACCTCCGCGCGCCGCTTTCCGGCGATCGGCGAGGAGCGGGGCTTTCTCGCTCTCCTTCACACCGCTCCGGTTCGACAGGATCGCCGCCGCGGCGTGGAGGGCCGCGGCGATGACTAGAATCCAATCGGTTCCCACCGAACCGCCCAGAAAAGTGGCGGCGCCGCCGCCGGTGAGACCGCCCGTGATACCGGCGGCGCCGATCATGGCGAAAAGTCGCTTCGCCTCTCTCGGGTTGACCCTCTCGTTCACCAGGATCCAGAACTGAGAAATCAGGATGAGGCCGTACGCGCCGCTCCAGAGGTAGAAGGCCACCGCCGCGACGCGCGGCGCCGCCGGGAACCAGAGGGCGAAGAGGATGAGCGAAAAACCGGTGGAACACAGGGCGAAGGAGAGCGTGTTGTGTGCGGCTCTTTTCGCCGTGAACTTTCCGAAGCCGTAGACCGCGAGTGCCGTCCACCCGGCGACGCCGAGGTAGACGTAAGGGAGGTTGCTCGCGGGAAGCTCGGCGAGGAAGAGACCGTCCCTCGCGATCCTTGCCAGGGTGAATGAGAGAATGATCAAGAAGTGAAGCGATCCGAGAGAGACGAGCAGAGGGATTTCCGTTTTTCTGAAATGAAACAGACCGCCGCTCATGGCAACTCCCGGAAGAAACACGCGCGGGCGGCGGCTGAAGTGCACGGCGCCCGGAAGAGCGATTGTAACAGACGAAGCGCGCGCACACATCAGAGGCGGCCTTGCCGCGGGGGGCGGTGCTCTGGTAAACCTCTTCCATGCCAGGGAACCAGACCGGACAGATCGAACCACCCGTTTTCGCCGCCATCGATCTGGGGTCGAACAGTTTTCACATGGTGATCGCCCGGCTCGACGGGAGAGATCTTTTTGTGATCGACAGGCTTCGCGAACCGGTGCGCCTCGCCGATGGCCTCGACGCCGGAGGGAACCTGGGTTCGGCGGCGGTTCGCCGGGCGATACTCTGTCTCGAACGGTTCGGCCAGCGGACCGCCGGCATATCGCCCGGGCGGCTTCGCGCCGTGGGAACGAACGCCTTGAGGCGGGCGGAAAGCCTGACCGCCTTCCGCCGTCGCGCCGTGGAGGCGCTCGGCCATGATGTCGAAGTGATTTCGGGCCACGAAGAAGCGCGCCTGATCTACCAGGGTGTGGCGCATACCCATTCGTACGACGGGAGGAAACGGCTCGTGGTCGACATCGGCGGCGGGAGCACGGAGCTGATTGTCGGCCGCGCCTTTGAAGTGCTTCGCGCCGACAGTCGGGGCATGGGATGTGTCGACTTTACGAGGAAGTTCTTTCCCGGGGGATCGCTGGCGAGGGAGAACTTCGCCGCAGCCGCCCTGGCGGCGGCGCTCAAGATGCGTCCCGACAGGAAGGAGATCCGGAGTGTCGGATGGGAGGCGGTGGTGGGATCTTCGGGCACGATCAACGCGGTGTCGTCGGTGCTCGCGTCGAGCGGCTACAGCGATGGACGGATCACCCTCGCGGGTATCGAGTGGCTCGTCGAGGAACTGGTCCGCGCCGGCACCGCCGGCGCGATCGACCTTCCCGGGTTGAGCGAGGAGAGAAAGCCGGTGTTCGCCGCCGGCGTGGCGATCCTCTCGGCCGTCTTCCGGTCGCTCCGCTTCGATTCGATGAGCGTCTCGTCCGGGGCGCTTCGCGAAGGCGTGCTTTACGATCTCGTTGGCCGGTCCCGCCGTGACGATGTGCGAAGCCGGACGATCCGGCGGCTGATGCGACAGTACAATGTCGACGGAGAACAGGCTGTTCGCGTGGAGAAAGCGGCGAGGTTGCTCCTCAAGAAAGCGGCGCCCCGGTGGGCGACCGACGAGCCGCGCGCGGGAACACTTCTCACCCGGGCCGCCTCGCTCCACGAAATCGGGCTCGCCGTCTCCCACTCGGAGTACAACCGGCACAGCGAGTATCTTCTGGTCCACTCCGACATGCCCGGTTTTTCCCGGGACGAGCAGGCGCTTCTCGCGATCCTCGTCAGGAGCCACCGCAAGAGGCTCGTCCCCGGCATGTTCGAAGGATTCACCGGCGCCGCGAGAGAGGAGGTGATCCGGCTGTGCATCCTCTTTCGGCTCGCCGTTCTTCTTCACAGGAGCCGCCAGGGCGAAGAGCCGCCCCCGGTGGATGTACGCGCCGAAGACCGCTCGCTCGCCGTTTCCTTCCGCGGAGGATGGCTCGACGGACACCCCCTCACACGGGCGGATCTGGAAAAGGAATCGGCCCGTCTGAAGGCGATCGGCTATCGCCTCGATCTCGCCTGATCCGCTCCCGGCGATGCCGCTCTTCCAGCGGGCGGGTCAATAGATTTCCGGTATGAACGTCTGATCGGTGATCGGGGGACGGATATACCCTTTCCCCTTCTTGCGGGGACGCAGATCGAAGGGGGGGGGCGTGAGATCTTCGTACGGGAAGAGGCTGAGAAGGTGGTGGATGCAGTTGAGCCTCGCCTTTCGTTTCACGTCGGCGTCCACCACGTACCACGGCGCCTGTTTGATATCGGTGTGGGAGAACATCACGTCCTTCGCCTTCGAGTACTCCACCCACTTGTCCCGCGATTCCATGTCCATGGGACTCAGTTTCCAGCGCTTCACAGGATCGAGATTTCGCGCCTGGAACCGGCGCTCCTGCTCTTCGTCGCTGATGGAGAACCAGTACTTGATCAGCGTGATGCCGGAACGAACGAGCATCCTTTCGAACTGCGGGCACGAGCGGAGAAACTCGAGGTACTGCTCCTCCGTGGCGAACCCCATCACCCTCTCCACGCCCGCCCTGTTGTACCAGCTTCTGTCGAAGAGCACCATCTCGCCGCCCGCCGGAAGATGCTGCACGTAGCGCTGGAAGTACCACTGCGTCTTCTCGCGTTCCGTCGGGATGCCGAGCGCCACGACGCGGCAGATCCTCGGATTGAGACGCTGGGTGATCCGGGTGATCACCCCTCCCTTGCCGGCGGCGTCCCGACCCTCGAAGATCACCACCACCCTCTTGCCGCGCTGCTTGATCCATTCCTGAAGTTTTACCAGCTCGACCTGGAGCTTGCGCAGCTCCGCCTCGTAGACCTTGCCGGTGAGGCGCCTCTTCTCTTTTTCATTCTTGTGGCGGCCGGACACGGTCTTTTCCCTCCCTCTCGCGAGTGATGTCAGCAGAGCGATACCGGTTCGTCGCCGAGACGCTTCGGTTCGACTTCCTCCCGCCGCGGCGGGGGACGACGGAAGGCGAGCGCCGCCTGGATGACGAGGACCAGGGCAAGCACGAAGAGCACCGCCGATGTCATCCGGACCACGCCGGTGGCACTTTCGGAAAAGATCAGAATCACGAGCGCCCAGAGCGTCATGGCGATCATGAAGACCATCGGCACGAAGGTGAAGATTACGGAGCGCCCTTTCTGTCTCAGCCAGAGGGTGATCACCAACAACGCGAGGCCGGCGAGGAGCTGGTTCGTCGCGCCGAACACCGGCCAGATGGCACGCCAGGCGGGAACGACATTCCCCTGGGCATCGGTGAGGGTGACGAAAGCGAAAACCGCCGGGAGGGCGAGGGACGCCACGGTTCCGGCGATGCGCCCCCGGTTCCCCTCGAACCCGAAGATTTCCTGGAAGATGTAACGGGCGAGGCGCGTGCATGTGTCGAGCGTGGTGAGGAGGAACGTCGATACCGCCAGGAGCCCGAAGTGCCTGCCCGCTCCGGGAGGAAGCCCGAGCACCGAGAGGAACCGGCCCATGCCGTCGGCGAAGACGAGCGTCGGATGGATCCCGGCGAGACTCGTACCGGGCGCGAGCACCATAACCGTGGCGAGGGCGATCACGGCGAGCACCCCCTCGATGAGCATCGACCCATACCCGATCGGTGTGGCGTCTCGTTCGCACCGGAGCTGTTTCGACGACGTACCGGAAGCGACGATCGAATGGAATCCGGAGCATGCGCCGCACGCCACGGTGATGAAGAGGATCGGGAAAAGGGGGCCGATCTTCGCGTGAAGCGACGTGAAGGCGGGATACTCCACGGGGAGTCCGCCCAGGAGAATGCCCGCGAATCCGCCCACGATGGAAGCGTAAAGGAGAAACGAGGAGAGGAAATCGCGGGGCTGGAGAAGCGCCCATACCGGTACGATCGACGCGAGCAGGCAATAGAGGAGGAGAACGATATCCCAGAACCGCTTCACCTCCCCGGCGACCGGCGGCGGAGAAAGGGGCATCTTCGGTCCCGCCCAGAGGGCGGCGGCGAGGAGGGGAATGAAGACGAGAGTGGTGCGGCCGAGGGGCGCCCCTCCTCGGTAGAGAAGGAGACCGAGAACGATGGCGAGGAGGATGAAGAGCATCGAGGAGGAGGCGACGCCGCCGTCGGCGGTGAACGTACCCGACGTGAGGTCGAGGAAGACGATAAGCACGTAGATCATGGCGAGCCATATGAAAAGGAGGAAGAGGATGTACCCGGTACGGGACATGTGAATGTTCACCAGTTCCGCCACCGACCGTGCCTTGTGGCGGATCGACGCCACGAGGGAGCCGAAGTCGTGGACGCCGCCGATGAAGATCGAGCCGATCACCACCCAGATGATCGCCGGCAGCCATCCGAATGCGATGCCGGCGATGATCGGCCCCACGATCGGCCCGGCGCCGGCGATCGACGAGAAATGGTGGCCGAGAAGCAACGGCGTCTTCGTGGGCACGTAGTCGACGCCGTCGTACATCGTTTCCGATGGAACCTTATTCCGGTTGTCGAGTTCGAACCTGCGACCGAGGAAGGCTCCATAGAAGCGGTAGGCGATAATGAAACAGAGAAGACAGAATGTGAAAATCCCCGCGAGCATGGTACGGCTCTCCCGCCGGAAGCAAAAAGAACGACCGCGCGCCTTCAGGTAGAGGGAATACCGGGAGGCGTTTTCCAGTATACTGGCGACAGCGGCGACGGTCAAAGGGGGAGATGCCGGGAGGGTTCGACGATGGAAAACACGGAACGGATCATCGGCCGGGTGGCCACCGTCATTCTCGGCGGCGGGCGGGGGACGAGACTCTTCCCACTCACCCGGGAGCGCGCCAAGCCGGCGATCAGTTTCGGCGGCAAGTACCGGCTCATCGATATCCCGATCTCGAACAGCATCAACTCGGGGATCCGGAAGATCTTCGTGCTCACCCAGTTCCTTTCCGCCGGACTGCACAGGCATATCACGCGGACATACAGGCTCGACAGTTTCTCCGACGGTTTCGTCGAGATTCTCGCCGCCGAGCAGAGCCATACGCATCTCGAGTGGTTCCAGGGGACGGCCGACGCGGTACGACAGAACCTCCGGTACCTCCTGCGGGGGAGCGCCGAGAACTTCATCATTCTCGCCGGGGACCAGCTCTACAGGATGAGTTTCCGGAATATGCTCGCCTCCCACCTCTATCACGACGCGGATGTCACCATCGCGGCGACGCTCATCCCGGAAGAGGACGTTACGAGGATGGGAATCCTGCGATGCGACCCCGACGGCAGGGTGCTCGAGGCGGTGGAGAAACCGGACGACTCGGAGCGCATCGAAGAGCTGAGAATCCCCGAAGGGGTAAGGGTGCGGTACATGACGGGCACCGACGGGCGGAATCACGTCGGCTCGATGGGTATCTACATCTTCCGGCGCCGGGCGCTCGTCGATCTCCTTTCCGACCTCGAGATACAGAGCTTCGCCCACGATCTGCTCCCACGGGCGGTGGAAAAGTACAGAGTGTTCTCCCACCCCTTCGGCGACTACTGGGTCGACGTGGGAACGATCCGGAGCTACTTCGACGCCAACCTCGATCTCACCGACCCGGTGCCGCGGTTCAACCTCTACCAGTGGCAGTACCCGATCTTCTCGCGGCACCGGAATCTCCCCGCCGCCCGGATCGTCGGGGGCGACCTGAGGCGGGTGATCGTCGGCGAGGGATCGATTGTCGAGGATGCGCGAATCGAACGGTCGATCGTGGGGCTGCGCTCGATGATCCGGTCGGGCGCGGTGTTGAAAAACGCGATCGTCCTGGGGAACGATCACATGCCCGGCGAGGAGGATGGGAAGCGGATCCCGGAGATCTGCGGGAGTGTGTATGTCGAAAACGCGATTATCGACAAGAACGTAACCATCGGCGAGGGAAGTCGTATCGTCTCGTCCGGGGGAGCGGCCGAAAAGGACGAAGAGCTCTACTGCGTGCGGGACGGGCTCGTGGTGGTGCCTCAGGGTGTGACGATCCCCCCGGGAACGACGATCGAAATCTAAAGAAAAAAGGAGAGGGACACAGCCTTGGGATTCACGGGATCACTTCTGGGCGGAGTTATCGGGTGGGCGGTCGCCGGGCCCCTCGGGGGGATCGTCGGCTCCCTCATCGGCGGCGGCGTGTCGTCGTCGATCGGTTCGCGGACGGAGGGAGCGCCCGGCGCGTCGCGCCCCCGGGCGGTTCGTCGCGGCGGCGAAGGCGCTTCGGCGGCGATCGCCCTCGTGGTGCTCATGGCGGCGGTGACCCGGGCGGACAAGAAGGTGAGCAAGGGGGAAGTTGCGTATGTAAAGGAGTTTCTCCTGCGATCTTTCGGCAGGGAGAACGCCGCCGACATGATGAAGGTGTACAAGGAAGCGCTCGACCGCGAACTCGATCTCGCGCCGATCTGCGAGCAGATGCGCGCCGCGCTGCCACGCGCCGCGCTAAGCCAGTTGATTCATACACTCATCGGTCTCGTGCAGGCGGACAGCGAGGCGGCCGAATCCGAGATCCGCATGGTGCGGGAGATCGCCCGCCGGCTCGGTCTTCCCGACGAGGAGCTTTCCCGTATCGAGGCGATGTACTGGAACGACACCGACTCCGCCTACAAGGTGCTCGGCGCGACGTCGACCGACTCGATGACCGACATCAAGAAGAAGTACAGGGAACTGGCCAAGAAGTACCATCCCGATAAGGTCTCCCATCTCGGCGAGGAGTTTCGGGAGCTGGCGAGAAAGAAGTTCGTTCAGATCCAAGAAGCGTACGAGACGATCGAAAAGAGCCGCGCTTGATTCTCCGCCCCGCCGCGCGACGGCGTGCGGACCGTCGCCTCAATCAACCGTTTGCCCCGCCGCGCGGGCACGCGCCTCCAATCTCCGGATCATCTTCTCAGTTTCGTCCACGTCCATGCCGATCCGTTTCCCCCGGGAGTTCTCCCGGATCCAGGTAAGGTGGCGGATGGCGGCGGCATACGCTTCTTCGGCGCGGCGTGGTCTTCCCGCGGACATGGCGTCGTCGCCGGACCGCCGGTAGAGATCCACCAGGGTTTCATGCACCGGTCCTGCGCCGCGTTCTTCGATTCCCGACAGCAACGCTTTCTCGCACGGCGCGATCACTTCTTCCGGCGAAGCGCCGGAACGGTGGCGCAGCTCGGCGAGCCTGAGAAGAAGGGGCACCTTCGCCGGACCGGAGGCGACGAGCCGCTCGAGTGCTTCCAGGGCGGCGTCCGTTCCCTTCTCTCTCACCAGCCGGTCCGTCTCGGCAAGCCGATCTTTCCACGGTGCGCGCTCCGTGCGGGAATAGATAGTGATCGTGGGACGGAAGTAACCATAGTCGCTCGGGAGAAGTTTCCACGTAAACGGGATCGGGCCGAAGCGGATCGGGCGCTCGAAGGTTAAGGTTTTCTTGTAAGACCCGCCCGGGCCGATCTGTTCGAGAAACCGGCTCCGGGCGATGCGGTCGCCGATCGAATAGTCGGGAATGGCGATTTCCACGTCCGCGATCATCAGTATTTCCGGGTCGTACGCGGCGAGCCGGACCGGTTCGAATCCGGTGACCACGGTGGGATGGATTTTCGTGTCGATCGGCGGCGTATAGTACGCCCTTCCGTTTCTCGGGCTCGGAACGGCGATCATCGCACCGGCGGGGACGTTGTCGCGGATCCACCGGGCCGCCTCGTCCCTTACGTCGGTGGTGGAGAAGATCGACGCAATGGTGATCGCGTGAAGGAGGGCGAATGCGCCCAGGAAGAGCACCGCGGCGACAGCGACCTTTCGCCCGCACCGGACGAGGCGACCGAGGGCGAGTCCCCCGAATAGGGAGGCGAGCACCGACAGCGGCAAGAAGTGGCGATAGAAGAGCAAAGGGCTTACGACGAAAAGAACGGTGAAGGCCGCCGCCACGGCGAAGAGCACCCATTTCCCCTTCTCCTTACGTTCGGGCGAGGAGGAAGACACCGAAGGGAAAGAGAATCGCCAGTGGAAAACCGAGGGAGTTGACGATCATGGGAAGAAGCGTCCCCCCCCGGAAGAGGGGGGAGTAGTAGAAAAGGCCGCCGAGACCGGTGGGGCCGAGGAAGGAGCGGAGATCGACGATGGCGGGAAACCCGACAAGGAGTCCGGCGATGAAACAGGTCGCCGCGCTCCATCGTTTCCATGAGCGTCACGATTCGGCGTCCGCGAGGATCGCGTAGAGCGGCGCCGCGATGACGACGATGGAGATATACTTCGTCGCCGTGGCGAGGCCGGCAAAACCCCATGCGAGGGCAAGTGCCGCCGTGCTTTTCCGCGAGGCGAACCGCAGGGCGAAGTAAACCGCCGCGAGAGACACCGTGCTCGCGGTAAGATCCACCGCGGCATAATGGCTCTGGATCACGTGGTTCGGATTGACGGCGAGGAGGAAAGCCGCGCCGTAGCCGGCGCCTCGCCCGAGAGACAATGCGATCAACCCGGCGAGGAGCACCGCCACGGCCCCCGCAAGGGCCGAAACGATCCTGCCGCGCAATGTCCACGCGGCATGCAGGGCGGCGGGGGCTTCCCGCCACTCATCGAAGGTGAGTCCGAACGGCGCCGGAACCGTGGGATCGGCGGCGATCAACGCGCCGACAAGGCAATAGTAGAACGGCGGGTTGATCATCCAGCCCGGGTGGAGGTCGAGCCGCCGGGGCTCCATGGGGGAAAGGGCCGAGCTGACCTGCCTTTCGTCGGGGTGAAACGACCGCGCTCTGTCCGCGCCATGGAGCGCCCAGTCGATTCCCGCCAGGCGAAGGGAGAGAGCGAGGAGGAAGACGGCGACCCACGGAGCCGCGCGGCGGAAATGCCCCCTCCCGTCCCCTGTCACTCGCACTCCTTCCGAAAGGCGCACGTCTCGCAGAACGAAGCCTCCCACGCCTCGTCGAAAACCGCTTCCACCGCCCGGATCGCCTTCCGGTCGGTGGTGATGAGGCCGAGCTCGAGATTACGCCGGCTCGCCCCCCGTGCGCCGAGGCCTGCACCGGTGAGATTCGCGCTTCCCGTGTAAAGAAACCGCCCGTCCACTGCGACGATCTTCATGTGCGATCGCCGGCAGAACATCATTTCGAATCTCTCGGAGCGCGCGAGGGTCGGCCGCGCCGCGAGCGATTCCCTGAACGGTCCCGATGGCCTGCCGCCGTGAAGGATCGAAATCTTCACGTCCCGCTCGACGAGCTTTTCGAACTCCCCCACGATCGAGCGGTACCACCGCCGCTTTCGCACGTAAATATCCTTCACGTTCGCCGTGGCGATCTTGACGTATTCCTTCGCCTTCAAGATCCCGTCCCGGAAGACGACGGTGTGGTGTTCCTCGTGGCGGACAATGCGGAAAGGGCTGACCGGGTCGCTCAGGGGAGCCTCCTGATAACGAGGATCGTGGCGTCGTCGTCCCATTTGCCGCCGCCGAAGTTCTTCGCGGCTTCGAAGATCGCCTCGAGCAGTTCCTGGGCGGAGGCATTCTTGTGCTTCTCCATCAGTTCGGAAACGGGATCATCCCCGAAGTCTTCACTCGCGGCGTCGTGCCGTTCTAGGATACCGTCGGTGAGGATCACCAGCACGCCTCCCCTGTCGAGGTGGACGAAGCCCCGCTTGAAACGGATATGCGGAAGGGGACCGAGAATCGAACCTCCCACGTCGAGCCGGAAGAATCCACGGTCCATCAGGAGGAACGGGGGGACATGTCCGGCGTTGACGTACATCAAGTTGCCGTTCGCCTCGAGCTCGCCGTAGAAGAGGGAGACGAACTTCGTGGAGACCGTGCTTCGATGAATCACACGGTTCAGCTTCTCGATGGTAGGGGAGATTTTCGTTTCCTTCTCCACGCCCATGCGAAGCCCCGTCACCACGTCGCGTACGAGAAGGGCGGCGGGGAGGCCGTGGCCGCTCGCGTCGCCGAGGGCGATACCGAGAATATCCTCGCTCAGCTCGAGGAGGTCGTAGAAATCGCCCCCCACGTCCTCGGCGGACACCGACCGCGCGGCGATTTCGTAGCCCGGAAAGACGGGGTTCCTCTTCGGAAAGAGGCTTCGCTGGATAAGACGAGTCTCCTTCATGTCCGCGCGGATTCCCTCGGTCTCGAACCTATGGTTCAGCGCGTGGCGAATCGTGTTGAGGCATAGTTCGATCTCCTCACGCTGCCAACCGGGCGCGAGGCCGAAGGCGAGCACCGCGAGCCGCTCCCGCCCGACGAGAATCGCGGCCGAATCGGTGAAGCCGCCGATGACGTTCTCCTCGAATTCCTTGTCGATGCCGGGGGTGGTTGAATCGAAGATGTAGCACCTGTTCTTCATCAGGAGCCGGACGGGGGGATAGTCGAGGGGGATCCGCTTGCCCGCTTCGTCCCGGTTCGCGCTCTTCAGGTTGAGCCGGAGCTTCAGCTCGTCTCCCACCACCTCGTAGAGGCGGCCGTTGGCGATGGAAAGGCTTTCGCCGAACTGATCGACCACCTCGTGAATAACATCGGAAAGAAGCTTCGTTCTCTCGCCGGACATCTCGATCCGCGAGAGGAGCGTGTCGAGTTGTCGATAGAATCTTTTCCCGTCATGCAGCGGCATAAACTTCCTCTTTCTCCCCGCGAACGGCCCCACAGATGTTCCGTGACGGGCGGTGTGTTGGCAAGGAGAAATCGGCCCGCCCGCGCCTCGCCGGTGCTCGGTCGTCCCGGAGTTTCGGAGCTCTTCCGAAAGACGATTTCTTGTTGCCAAACAGGCAGGAGGCGAATATAATATAAATCTTTTGAGCAGCGAAAACCGGAAAAAGGAGAAAAACGGTCCCGATCCGGTGCGGAGCGGGTTCGACAAGATCAGGCGGGCGGGGCGAGCCGAGTCGCTTGTGGGGCGCTATCTCCACCTGGGGCTTACGTTTACGCTCTCCATCCTCCTTTTTCTCTACGTGGGGTATCGGCTCGACGGCCGTCTCGGGACGCTCCCCCTGTTCACCCTGATCGGGACGTTTCTCGGAGCCGGCGGGGGCTTCCTGTACATCTACAGGGAGCTGATCACCGGGCGGGGACGGAACGGGTCGGAGTGACCGAATGAGAGCGGGATCGGTTCGGCTTTTCGGGGCAGGCTGCCTGGTTGTGGTGGCGCTGCTCTTCTTCGGCCTCAGACCGCTTTACATGGCGCGGTTCCGGGAAGAGGGGGTTCTCTCTCTCGCGCTGGGCCTCGCTGCGTGTCTCGGAGTGGTGGGGGCGAGTTTTTTCTTGCTGAGGTGGGCGATCGGGGCGTCGAACGCCGCATTCCACCTCGCCTTCGCCGGCGGGATCGCCGGGCGCCTGCTTATTCTCGGGGCGCTCGTGGGCATCTCCCGCCTGGCGCCGGGCGTGAACGGGACGGGTGTCGCGTTCGCGGTGATAACGGCTTTCTTTCCGCTTACCATCCTGGAGCTTTTCTGCGTGCTCCGGGGGAAGAGCGGATCAAATGAGCGGGACCGGCGGGACGACACTCCGGGGCGGTCTCGAGCGGGACGAATAGAATGACGGAGACAACAGTCGGGGAGTTCCTGCTCGCGCAGGTGGGCGGGCACGGTGGCGAAGAAGCGGTCGGGGGCGCGGTCCACGGAGCGGAGCACGCCGCCGGATCGTTCGAATTCACCGAGATGTTTCACCACATCCAGGACCACGCGCTCATCGCCATTCCCCCGGTGCATATCGGCGGTGTGACCTTCGATTTCTCGATCACCAAGTTCATCCTCATGATGTGGATCTCCGGGCTTCTCTCCCTTCTCGTCTTTGGTGCGGTGGGGAGGAGGATCCGGGACGGGCGCGCGCCCCGCGGCGCCTTCGCGAACCTGTTCGAATCTCTCTTCCTCTTCGTCCGGGATGAGATGGTTTACAACATGATGGGGAAGGAAGCGGGGCGGCGTTACGCGCCGTATTTTTCGTCCCTTTTCTTCTTCATCCTGTTCTGCAATCTCTTCGGGCTCATCCCATTCATGAATACGGCCACGGGAAACCTGGCGGTTACCGGCGGGCTCGCCGTGCTGACCTTCCTCATGACCCAGGCGGGGGGGATGCGCGCCATCGGTGTCGTACCCTAGCTGAAGAACATCGTTCCACCGGGGCTTCCCGTTTTTCTCTTTCCCATCATGTTGCCCATCGAAATCATGGGGCACTTCACGAAGCCCTTCGCCCTCACCGTGCGACTCTTCGCCAACATGGTCGGCGGCCACGTGATCATCTTGTCGCTCATCGGCATGATTTTCATGTTTCGCGCACTCTGGGTCGCCCCAATAGCGATCGGGTTCATATTGTTCATCGATTTTCTCGAAGTGCTTGTGGCGTTTCTGCAGGCGTATGTTTTCGTTCTTCTGTCGATCCTCTTCGTCAATTCGGCGATTCATCCGGAGCATTAGACGGAGGATCAACATTCATGACCGTCCGCGCGGGTGAAAGGAAACCGCCGGAGGGGAGTCATCAAGGAGGAAACAGGAAATGGATTTCGGATTTCTCGGTGCTGGTATCGGAGCCGGTCTTGCTGTGATCGGCGCTGGTCTCGGAATCGGCCGGCTCGCCGGCTCCGCACTGGAGAGCATGGGCCGCCAGCCGGAGGCGATGGGCGATCTCCGGGCGAACATGGTGATCGCCGCCGCCCTCGTCGAGGGGGTCGCGCTGTTCGCGCTCGTTATCTGTATTCTTCTGGCCACGAAGGCTTGATCACCGGCGACGCCGAAGGCGGGGGTTTGAATGGATAATCTGTTAGCCATAAACCCGGGGCTCATGATCTGGACCATCGTGAGCTTCCTGATATTCGTCTTCCTTCTCCGGAAGCTGGCATGGGGACCGATCATGAGCGGTCTCGACATGCGGGAGAAGGGTATCCGCGACTCGATCGAGCAGGCGGAGCGGAATCGGGAGGAGTCGGAGAAGATTCTCGATGAGCAGAAAGAGGCGCTTCGCCGCACGCACGAGGAAGCGAAGGAAATGATCGCCCGATCGCGAGATTCCGCGGAGAAAGAGGGGAACCGGATCATCGAAAAGGCCCGGAAAGAGGGCGACGATCTCATCGAAAGGGCGAGGGCGGAGATTCGGTCGGAAGAGCGGCGTGCCGTGGAGGAAGTTCGTCGCCAAGCGGTCGACATCGCCCTCGACGCGGCGGGCAGACTGATACGGAAATCACTCGAAACCGAGGATCACCGGCGGATCGTGGAAGATTTCATCGCCCGGCTCGGCTCGGAGCGCGATTCGTGAGCACTTTCGGCGGAGCGATAGGGCGTGTCTACGCCGCGGCGCTTTACGAACTGGCCCGCGACGGTGGTGCCCTCGAGGAGCGACTCGAGGAAGTGCGCGCCCTGGCGGGGGTGATCGACCGGGAAAAGGGTCTTCGAGAAATCCTCACCTCGCCGCGGATCTCTGTGGCGGAAAAGGAGAGGCTGGTCTCCGATGTGATGGGGCCGGGCGTCTCGACGGAACTTAAGAACCTCGTGAATCTGCTGATCGGGCGAAACAGGCACTTCTTCCTGCGCGAAATCCTCGAGACGTTCGTGGAGATCTACCGGGAAGAGAAGGGGCAGATCAAGGCGAAGGTCACCACCGCCTTGCCTCTCGACGACGAAACGGCCGGCCGCCTCGCGGCGGCGCTCGGTTCGCGCACCGGGAGGGAGGTTTTGTTCGACAGGAGTGTCGATGCCGGCCTGGTGGGCGGTGTCGTCATACGCTACGGCGATTACATCGTGGACGGCAGTTTGAAAACACGGATACGCAAGATGAAGGAAAGCCTCCTCGAAACCACAGATCAACAAGGGAGCTAGGCGTTCAGATGGCGATCAAACTGAAACCCGACGAAATCACTTCGGTCATCAAGCAAAGGCTGAAGACCTTCGAGGCCGACCTCGCGGTGGAGGAAGTCGGAACGATTCTGGAAGTGGGTGACGGGATCGCCCGCATTTACGGGCTCACGTCCGCCATGGCAGGCGAGATGCTCGACTTCGGCAACAACATCTACGGAATCGCCCTCAATCTGGAAGAAGATTCGATCGGGGCGGTGATTCTCGGTGAGTACATCCATATCTCCGAAGGGGATGAAGTGCGGCGCACCGGCCGTATCATCCAGGTTCCGGTGGGCGAAGCACTCGTGGGACGGGTGGTCAACCCCCTCGGCCAGCCGATCGACAACAAGGGACCGATCAAGACCGAACTCTTTCGGCCGGTCGAATTCAAGGCGCCGGGAGTGATCGAGCGCCAGCCGGTGAAAGAGCCCCTGCAGACCGGCATCAAGGCGATCGATTCGATGATCCCCATCGGTAGGGGGCAGCGCGAGCTGATCATCGGCGACAGGAGCACGGGAAAGACGGCGATCGCCATCGACACGATCATCAACCAGAAGGGGAAGGATGTATTCTGCGTCTACGTCGCCATCGGACAGAAAGCGTCCACCGTGGCGGGCGTGGTGGAGAAGCTTACCGAGCACGGCGCCATGGAATACACCACCGTGGTGTTCGCCGGGGCGAGCGATCCGGCGCCGATGCAGTACATCGCCCCTTACGCCGGCTGCGCCATGGCCGAGTACTTCATGTACGACAAGCACGGGCACACACTCTGTATCTACGACGATCTGTCGAAGCAGGCGCAGGCGTACCGCCAGCTTTCCCTTCTTCTCCGCCGCCCGCCGGGACGTGAAGCGTACCCGGGCGATGTGTTCTACCTTCACTCCCGCCTCCTCGAGAGGGCGGTGAAGCTGAACGACGATCTCGGCGGAGGCTCGCTGACGGCGCTTCCGATCATCGAGACGCAGGCGGGCGACGTGTCGGCCTACATTCCCACCAACGTGATCTCCATCACCGATGGGCAGATCTACCTTCAGCCCGATCTCTTCTTCGCCGGCGTCCGCCCGGCGGTGAACGTCGGTATCTCGGTCTCCCGCGTGGGCGGAAACGCCCAGATCAAGGCGATGAGACAAGTCGCCGGTTCGCTTCGTCTCGATCTCGCGCAGTACCGCGAGCTGGAGGCGTTCGCCGCTCTGGGAACCGAACTCGACAAGACGTCCCAGTCGCAGCTCGACCGCGGAATCCGCATGGTGGAAGTGCTGAAGCAGCCGCAGTACCAGCCGATGCCGGTGTCCGAGCAGGTGGCGATCATCTTCGCCGGTTCGAAGGGACTTCTCGACGACATCAAGCCGGAGAAGATCCGCACCTTCGAGAAGGAGTGCCTCGAGTATCTGCGAATGAGCCACGCGGCGCTGCTCGAGAGGATCGAGAAGGAGAAGATCATCACCGACGAGATCGAAAAAGAGCTCGCCGAGGCGATCAACAGCTTCAAGAGCGGGTTCTCCGGGGAGTAGCACCAGACCATGGCCAATGCCAGGGAAATCAGCAAGCGCATCGCCAGCTTCGGGAAGACCCGTCAGATCACCAAGACGATGGAGCTGGTCGCCACCTCGCGGATGAAGAAGACCCACGACCGTCTCCAGGCGGCGAAGCCGTACACGGACAAGCTCGCTTCGATCCTCCACTCGATGAATCTCGAAGGTTTGGAGGAGAAATTTCCGCTCCTGTGCGGTCGGCCCGAGGTGAACCGGGTCGCCGTTTTGATGATTTCGACGAACCGCGGACTTTGTGGGGGATTCAATGCCAACGTGATCCGCCACGCGCGTCACGTGCTCTCGTCGCTGTGGGAGGAAGGGAAGGAGACGGTGCTTCACGTGACCGGGCGGAAGGGGAACAACGCCCTCCGCTATCTCGGTTATGAAATCGCCTCGAGTCGCACCGACATAGGCGACTGGCCGTCGTACGACGAAGCGGCGGAAATCGCGCGTCGATTCATGGAGGAGTACCTCGACGGCGACATCGACGAACTCCGGATCGTTCATGCCGAATACAGGGGCGTCGCCTCCCACCCGCCGGTGGCGGAGACGATTCTTCCCCTCCGGTTCGACGACGACGGGCACGAGCGCGCCGAGTTTCTGCTCGAGCCGTCTTCCGAGGCGATTCTCGAATCCCTTCTCCCGCGCATCCTGGAGAACCGGGTTTTCAAGATTCTTCTCGAAAACTCGGCGGGAGAGCAGGCGGCGCGAAGAATCGCCATGAAGAACGCCACGGACAACGCGGATGAGCTGATCCGTATTCTGACGAGAGTCTATAACCGAGCACGCCAGGCGCAGATCACCCAGGAGCTCGCCGAAATCGTCGGCGGGGCGGAAGCGCTTGCATGATATCCCACGGAAAACTGCGCACGAAAGAGGAGAGCGTTTCATGAATGCGGGGAAGATCGTTCAGGTCATCGGCCCGGTGATCGATGTGGAGTTCGAAGAAGATAAGCTGCCGGAAATCTACAACGCCCTCGTGGTGGACGAAGAAACCTCAGGCAGGAGAATCAAGCTCGTCGCCGAGGTGCAACAGCATCTCGGCAGGAACCAGGTCCGCGCGGTGGCGATGTCGTCCACCGACGGCGCGGTGCGGGGCATGAAGGCGATCGATACCGGTTCGCCGATCTCCGTTCCCGTGGGCGACGAAACGCTCGGGAGAATGTTCAACCTTCTCGGAGAGCCGATCGACCATGGGGAGCCGCTCCCGGCGGACACGCCGAGAAGGCCGATACACAGGGAAGCGCCCGCCTTCGACACGCTCGAACCGAAGACCGAGATGTTCGAGACGGGTATCAAGGTGGTCGACCTTCTCGCGCCCTACGTCAAGGGCGGCAAGACCGGTCTATTCGGCGGCGCCGGCGTGGGGAAGACCGTGGTGATCATGGAGCTGATCAACAACATCGCCACCCAGCACGGCGGCTACTCGGTATTCTGCGGCGTCGGCGAGCGGACCCGCGAGGGGAACGATCTTTATCTCGAAATGAGCGAGTCGGGCGTGCTGAACAAGACATGCCTCATGTACGGCCAGATGAACGAGCCGCCGGGCGCGCGCCTTCGCGTCGGGTTGAGCGGCCTTACCATGGCGGAGTACTTCCGCGACGAGTCGGGCAAGGACGTGCTCGTGTTCATCGACAACATCTTCCGATTCTCCCAGGCGGGTTCGGAAGTGTCCGCGCTTCTGGGCAGAATGCCGTCGGCGGTTGGATACCAGCCGACGCTCAGCACCGAAATGGGCGAACTCCAGGAGCGGATCACGTCGACGCGGAAGGGATCGATCACGTCGGTGCAGGCGATCTACGTTCCCGCCGACGACCTGACCGATCCGGCGCCGGCCGCGGCGTTCTCCCATCTCGACGCCACGACGGTGTTGTCGCGGCAGATCGCCGAACTCGGCATCTACCCAGCGGTCGACCCCCTCGATTCCACGTCGCGCATCATGGATCCGAACGTGATCGGCGAGAGACACTACACCGTCGCCCAGAATGTGAAGATGATTCTGCAGCGGTACAAGGAGCTGCAGGATATTATCGCCATTCTCGGCATGGACGAACTCTCGGAGGAAGACAAGGCGCTGGTGAACCGGGCGCGGAAGGTGCAGAAATTCCTCTCCCAGCCGTTCCACGTGGCGGAGGTGTTCACCGGGTTCAAGGGGAAGTACGTTACCCTCGAGCAGACGATCGAGAGTTTCGAGAAGGTGGTTGCCGGCGAATACGACCATCTTCCCGAGGGGGCGTTCTACATGTGCGGCGGTATCGAGGATGTGGAGGAGAAGGCGAAGAAGATGGAAGGGGAATCGGCCTAGATGGAAAGAGAGCTGCACTGCGAAATCCTCTCTCCCGACGGGAGCGTTTGGTCGGGAGAGGCCGTCATGGTGGTGGCCACTGCCGTCGACGGGCAGCTGGGTATCCTCTTCAACCACGCCCCCCTCGTTACCGCCCTCGGCGACGGCCCGCTCCGGCTCAAGTCGGCCGACGGGTCGGAGAGAAAGTACGTCGCCCATGGCGGCTTTCTCGAAGTGTTCCGCAACCGGGTGACCGTGCTGACCGACAAGATCGAGGAAGGATAGCCCCGCCGCGGTGCTCGTATCCGCGATCTACCTGACGAGCACGACCCGTCCGCCGGCCGGCGACCGATCGGAACGGACGGGCCGATAGAAATAGACTCCCGCTCCCGCGTCGTCCCCACCGTCGGTACGCCCGTCCCACACGAACGAATCATTTCCTTCCAGGCGCCTGACGAGCCTTCCCGCCGGGTCATAGATATCGATTTCCCGCACCTCGTCGCCCGGTCGGCGGAAGAAGAGTTCCGTGCTCGAGCGAAAGGGATTCGGCTGCGCCCACGAGGCGCGATTCGCGGGGAATGAACCGGCCTCCCCGGAGCCGGCGATTCCCACGTCGATCGGGCTTACTACTACGAGATCGAACGGCGGAAGGCCGGTCGAAATCGGGCTCGTCGTCAGTTCGGTTTCGGAAACGGTGTTCACCACCCGAACGCCGGGGGAAACGGCGTCCCTGTCGGCGAGAAAGAGAAGAGACGACGAATCGTCGTATTCGAGGTCCGAAACGAATCCGGTGGTGGAGAGAATCGTGCCGAGCTTCGCTCCGGTGGCGACGGAGACGGTGACAAGCTGGTTGGTATAGAAGAAATCGGACGACACGATCGCATACGCCGTGTTTCCCGCCATGGCGAACGGTCCGACGTCGCCGCCGAGATCGGTTTCGGTGGTGACCCATCCTTCCGATGCGAGGCTGTTCGTATTCACCTTTTCAATCCCCCCGTCATTCACGCCGTATGCGCCGAGGAGCGAGACATAGAGCGCCGCGCCCGCCGAGTCGAGCGTCATCTGGCCGTTCGGGTTCCCCGCGGAAAGAGAGATCGCCTGGGTGCCTGGAAGAGAACCGTCGGCGTCGACGGTGAGATTCGTGGTGATATCGATCACGGCGATCATCCCGGGAACGACGGGAGTCCAGAAGTTATTCCTGTCGAGCCGTTGAAGCTGGACGAAGAGCAGGTCGCCGCGTCGCGCCATGCGGCTCATCTCGGGAAGGCCATCGGTGTCGGCGAAAGGGGACAGATCGATCGAATCGATCACCGCTCCGGTGGCGGGATTCATTTCGTAGAGCCACGCCGACTCGTAGCGCGATACGTACGAGCGCGACGGGTCGATCACCACGATATCCTGGGGGTTGCTTCCCGGTCCGGTCGACACCTCCGACTGCGTGGCGAACGAGAGCGCTGGGTCGAGAATCTGGATGTTGTCCGCCAAGGAACGGTTGAGAACGTACAGCTTTTCCCCGGCGTAGCGGACAACGGGATCGGAGCCGACCGCCTGGAGACCGGTGGCGGTGGTGAACGCCGAGTCGATCTGAATGGTCGCGCAGTTGCCGCTCGTCTCGTACGCGGTGGTCACCGAAAAGAGAAAGGGCTGCGTGGCGGCGACGCTCGGCGTGGCGGCAAAAAGGAGCGCCGCGGCGAGAATCGTTTTGTTTCGGGTCATGTGAATCATCCTTTCGTGTTCTTCTGCCGGCGAAACTGAGTGGTCATGTAGACCGTCCTGCCGGGCATGGGATAGCCGAAGGCGTCGTCGGAACGGACGTCGCCGATATTCTGCACATCGATGTCGACGATGAATCGGGATTGGTGGAAGCGGCACTCGATGCCGGCGCCGTGGTACGCTCTTGCCTCGGCGCGATCGATGTCGGTGTTCGCCCTGTCCCGGAACCATCCGTCGTGATAATCGTATTCGTAACGCGCGCTGAACCGCCCCACGTCCCAGGAGAGCCGCCCGTAGAACTCGCGGGGGGATACGTACGGGAGCCACTTTCCTTCCCAGAGGGAGACGGTGCCGGTATGGCGGGCATCCTGGGTGGTGAACGATCCGCTCGCCCGGAACCGTCTTCCCACGCGCAGGTTCGCTTCGACCTCCACGCCGCGCACCACGGCGTCTTCGAGATTCCGGGCGACGAAGTTTCTCTGCGAGTTCTGGACGAAGTAGATGAGCGAATCCCGGGTCGATCGATAGGCGCTCAACTCGAGCCGGCCCGTGATCCTTCCCGGCGCACTCTTTTCGATGATCAGTCCGCCGTCCCACGTGACCCCCTCTTCGGGAACGAGCATCGTGTTGCTCCTCACCTCGCCGTCGGTTCCGAAAATCTCGAAGAGCGTGGGGAAGCGGGCATACTCGGTGCGCGCCGCCCGCACGGTGAGGAGCGAAGAAAGGCGTCCGGTCATGCCGAAGCTGAAACCATGGAACCGTGTCGTATGGGCGTCGTCGTTCTCGATCGGCGGGCGGCCGAACGGCGGGGGACCGAAGTAGTTGTCCTTTCCCGTCATGCTCCGCCATGAGGCGAATAGCTTCAACCGGTCCGACAGGTATGCGGCCTGGTCTTCCACCGACAGATCGACCCTGTCGCGTCGGCGTTCGAACGATCGGGCCGCGGCGGTCGCCTCCTCGGGAAGGAAGCTCTCGGCGCGCCCCTCGAGAACTACGGTCCACTGCTGGTTCGCCTCGAACCAGAATCCGGTGGCCACCGCCCGAGCGCCCAGGGTTTTCGAGTTCTGGACCACGTCGTTCCGGTTGAGACCGCTCTCGTTCGCCGGGTTGTAGTACCTGTCCCGGCGGGAGATCGAGTAGCCGGTGAAATCGAGCTGAAGCCTGTGGGCGACCAGCTCCGGCGACTCGATAGTGGCGGATGTCATGTGGCGCCTATGATCGGCCGAGGCTTCTTTGTATATCAAATTCCCGTGTCCGGGGATGCCGTTCTCCTTCAGGAGCCAGTCGTCGTGTAGCCGGACTTGCCAGCCCGACACGGGGGCGAAGCTGATCCGGGTCATCATGTTGTTCTCGGTGAAGCGGTTGTTTCCTCTCGCCATGACCGTGTCGTCCGTGCCGTTGAGGAATCGCGTGCCCGGGTCGTAGAGGAAGAGGAAGTCGCCGTCCGACCGGAGCCGTCTGAGAGAGACGATATACTCCGTCTCTCCGACACGGCCCGACTGCATCGCCGTTGTCTTCCATGTGTTGTAGCTTCCCGCCGTGACGGAAAGGGCCGTCGAACCGTCTCCGGCGGACCGGCTTCTCAGATCGATCACCCCGCCGATGCCCGAGGTGCCGAGAAACGCGGGCGCGCCGCTTCGATACACCGTGGCGGTGGAGAGATGATCGAGGGGGAGTTCCGACAGATCGGTGGTGCCCCATTGGGCGGAGTTGAGTGGAACGCCGTCGAGATAGATCTCCACCTGTCCCGGAGAGCTCGCCCGTATCGATGCGGTGGTAAACGAGCCGAGGGAACCGTAGCGGCGAACGTGGATCCCGGCGGCCCTCTCGATCACGTCGGCCACCGAGAGCATTCGGCGGCTTTCTTCCTCGATATCGAGCACGGTAGCGAAATACGGCGAATCGCCGGCGCCTTCACCGGTGATCGGCCTGCCCGGTACGCGGATCGTATCGGTCACCACGGGCGGAGCTTCGCCGCCGCCGTCGGGAGAGACGGCACCCGCGGGGAAAGCGAAAAGGATGATCGCGCACGGCGGAATCCACGCCGCCGTGCGGGCGAACCGGAAAAGCGTCATGAGAACGCTCGATGCAGCCGGGACGGGAACGCCCGCGCGGGAGTTCCAAGAGAAAACCGAGGGGGATGGCGCCTCGGGGATCGTCGACCCCGCGGCGGCCTTTCCACGAGCCGGCTGCGGTTCCCGATCCTCCGAGAAGGTCTTCTGACTTCCGGTTCACCCTACTTTCCGCGCCTTCCCGCGAATACTCTTCGCAGTGGCCTACAGCGGATTTCGTCACCGGTTACAGCGGCGGGCCCGCAACGGATTCGCACCGTTTTCCCTGAGCCCGGAGAATCGTATGTATTGCGAGGAAGAGCTTAGGACGGTGCGCAGCCGCGTGTCAAGAACGATTCGCCACCCCGGACGGAAGCCGGCCGATACCGGTGACGGCGCGGGCGGGGCGCCCGCGCTGCGCCATCGCCGGCTACGATTCCGAATCGATCTCGAAGAGGTCGAGCAGCTTCTTGAGAAACGCGCCGTCCGGCTCGCGGATCGGGACGCGGTAGATTACGGCATCCGCAACGCCCGGCGCCTTTCCTCCGCCCTGCTCGTTCCTCCACGCGGCGGAGATGCCGGCCACCGACCATTCGCCGATCCAGGCGGTCGCCCTCTCGGGGATATCGACGATGCCGGTGCGCAGCAGCGCGAAGATGATGAGTGCGAGAGAGAGAATGCGCTTCATGATGAAAACCTCCGTTGCCCCACCCGGTTTGCAACCGGTGTGCCGCCGGGCATTCATCACGATTGACCGCGATCGATCCGTTTTGCCCACCGGAGACGACACGGATGGACCATATGGAACGACGCCCCGCGGGGACCGGACGAAACGGTTGGCGCCGGCCACGGCCGATGCCGCCCACACATATCCTCGATCCCCATGGACGGAAGAGCGATTCGAGACTATGATCGAGTAACGCGAGGAAGGGAGCGCCTCCGGCAGATCGGAGCGCATCGCCGCCGATCCGGGGGACGGATTCACCCTCGCCGCATGAGTCGATTCCATGCCCCTGCAAGAAACGAAAGAGACGTTCGCGCATATTGCCGTTTCTCGCGAGGTCGTACCGGACAGCCGCCGCGGCGGCGATCGTCCTCGCACTTTCCATGTCCGCCGCACTCGCCGACCCGGCGCAGATCGGAACACGGGCGCCCCTTTTCACGGAGGTTACCCTGACGGGCGACACGCTCTCCCTCGGCGATCTTCGGGGAAAAGTCGTGCTCCTCGATTTCTGGGCGAGCTGGTGCGCGCCGTGCCGCAAGGAGATGCCCTTCCTCGTCAAGCTCCGAAACTCGCACAGCGATGTTCCGTTCGAAATCGTCGCGGTGAACGTCGATAAAAAGGTGAAGAATGCGAAGAGATTCCTCGCCCGTCTCGATCGAAAGCCGCGTTTCCCGATCGTCCTCGATGCGGCGATGAAGCTTCCACCCCTCTACCGGTTGAAGGCGATGCCGACGACGCTCTTCATCGACCGCGCGGGCGTGATCCGGTTCCGGCACAAGGGATTCGCCGAATCGGAGGAGGAAGAATTCGGAAAGGAACTCGAAGAGCTTCTCGCCGAACGGGCGACGATGCCCGGGGAGGAAGAAGCGCGCTGACGGCGACATTCCGCCGCCTGAAAAGTCGGTTATGGTTCGGCCGAGTGACGCGCCGGACCCGATACGTATTCCCTGCACTCATCGCGGCGCTCCTCGTGTTTCCCGCCTCGCCCGCGGCGCTCACCCCGCTCCCTTCCGGCGATGGGAGGTACGACGACGCGGGAAGAACGCTCTTCGCCGGCGGCGAAATCCTCTTTGTAGAAATCACCATCGATTCGGCGGACCTTGCCGACCTGCTCGCCGATCCCCACGCGAACGAATACAAGAAATGCTCCGCCCGGTTCCACAACTCCTTCTTCGACGAGACCATCGGGAATGTCGGGATCCGTGTGCGCGGGAACACATCGCGCGACGGGCGGAAGAAATCGTGGAAGATCCGGTTCAACGCATTCGAAAAGGGAAGGAGGTTTCACGGCGTCGAGAAGATGAACCTCAACGGCGACAGGAACGATCCTTCCCTCGTCCGCTCGAAGCTCGCGTGGGACCTGATGCGCGCCGCGCGCATCCCTTCGTCGAGGACGAACCATGTTTATCTGACGATCAACTACGGCGCCGATGTCCGTGGTGTGTTCCTCAACGTGGAGCAGGTCGACGATCTTATGATGAAATCGTGGTTCGGTAACGACGGCGGTTCGCTCTACAAGTGCGCCTACAAAACCGACCGCGCCGATTTGCGCTATCGTGCGCCGGGAGACGGTGGTGCGTACAGGAACCTCGGCGGCGGGAAGACGTACGACGAGAAGAACCTCGACGATCCCGACTACGAGGATCTCGCGGCGTTCATCGGCTTCATCGACGGCGCGACGGATGAAGAATTCGCCGCCCGGCTCGGCGAATGGATTCATCTCGACACGTTCCTGCGCGCCATGGCGGCGGACATCGTTCTCGGGAGTTGGGACGACTACTGGTTCGGCGCGAACAACTACTATCTCTATCACAACGAAGAGACAGGCCTGTTCGAATACATCCCGTACGATCTCGACAACACGTACGGCGTCGACTTCTTCGGCATCGACTGGTCCCGCCGGCTCTTCAGCGGCTGGGGGACGGGAGGGTTCGGCAGCATTGGCGACAGCGCGCCTCCTTTGATGACGAGGGTGATGTCGATCGGCGCGTTCCGGGACGAGATCCGCTGGTACGCGAGGGAAATCGCGGCCCATTCGTTCATCGTCCCGCTGAGAAGGGGAAAGATCGATGAACTCCGAAGCATGCTGGAGCCGTATGCCTTCCGGGGGGCCTTTTCCGGATCGACGATGGACAACGGCTACACGAACGAGGTCTTTCGCGCCGCCTTCGATCTCCCCGCCTCGTTCGCCGACAGCCCGACGCCGTGGGACTACGGTATCAAACCGTTCATCGAGAATCGGTCGACTTTCGTCACCACGGCGTATTCGCCCCCCGTTCGGCCGCGCGTGAGAATCAGCGAACTGCTCGCACGGAACCGTTCGGGCGATCGGGACGAAGCGGGCGAGCGGGAAGACTGGGTGGAGCTTCAGAATTTCGGCGCGTCGCGCGTCGAGCTGGGGGGGATGTATCTCACCGACGATCCCGCCAGGCCGAAGATGTGGCGCGTTCCCGACGGCACATCGATCCCGTCGTCCGGGTATCTCCGTTTCTGGTGCGACGGGGAGGAAGAGGATGGGCCGCTCCACACGTCGTTCCGGCTCGACGCGGACGGAGACGGCGTCGCCCTCTTCTTCGACGACGCAAGGCTCAACCTCCTCGTCGACTACATCGACTACGAGCGTCTCGGTCCGGACATCTCGTGGGGACGAAACCCGGAAGGAGACGGTTTGTCGCCCGTCTACATGGCCCGCCCGACGCCGGGCGCGGCAAACGTCTATTCGGGAAACATCGCGCCTTTCATCGAGGAGGTTCGCGTCGATCCCCCGTCGCCCCGGGAAAACGAAGCGCCGGTGATCACGGCGCGGATCACCGATCTCGATGGATCGGTGGTTTCGGCGCGCGTCTTCTTTCGCCCCGGCGGAGACGAGGGAAGCGCGCCCCTCGCCGATGACGGTGCCGGCGCCGACGGCGTGGCGGGCGACGGCGTCTTCACCAGCCGTGCCGGCGCGTATGGAGAAGGAACGTTCGTGGGCTACTGGATCGAGGCGACCGACGACAGCGCCGCCGTCGCCTTCTCCCCGCGAGACGCTCCATCCGATAGGCACGGTTACCAGGTCGATTACATCCGCCCGGCGTTATTCATCAATGAAGTGTTCGCCGCGGGCGACACCACACCCGGCACCGGCGACTGGGTCGAGCTTTTCAACGGCGGCGCTTCGTTGATTTCGCTGGCCGGGTTGACGCTCAGTGATCGCCTCGACGAACCGGATCGTTTCGTCTTGCCCGATCTCCTTCTCGAGCCGGGGGGATTCCTCCTCGTCCGGTGCGAGGGCCGGCCTGAACGGGGCGAACTGCATGCGCCGTTCCGTCTCGCATCGGCGGGGGGCGGCGTCGGACTCTTCGCGCCGGCCGCGGCGGGAAGAGTCGTGGTGGATACGGTCACCTACGCGGGGCATGGGGCGGGCGAATCGTACCGGCGGCGACAGGACGGTGGGGCCGACTGGCTGAAAGGAACGGGTGCGACGCCCGGCGCGACGAACGGCGGCGACTCGATCTTCCCCGAGCCGTGGCGCGACGGTTCGCGGCCTTTCACCGTCTGGCCGAACCCAGCGCCGCCGGCGTTTTCCGACGTGATCCTCGCCTTCCGCCTCCCCGCGACCGGGCGTGTGAGGGTGCGGCTCTACGACGTGGCGGGCCGCGAGAAAGTCGTCGCCCTCGACGGCGTCTTCGGCCCGGGCGACCATCGCGTGCGGTGGGAAGCGGCGGCGGGCATGGACGGGATCGGCGTGGCGCCCGGCGTCTATCTCCTCAGGCTCGAGGCGAACGGAAAGCACGAATCGACGCGCATCACGATTCTCCCGTGACGCGGCGGCGCTCACCGCCTATCGGAGGAGGGTGAGGCGCTTCACGGCTCTGGCGCCCGCATGATCCTCGAGAATGCCGTAGTACGTCCCCGTCGAAGCGGGATAGCCGTTCTGCGTGTAGCCATCCCAGGTGATGCCCCCCCGGTCGGCGGCGGCCGGCGAGAGGGGTAGGAGACGCACCTGCCGCCCCGTGATGTCGACGATACGAATTCGAGCGTCACGCGAAAGGGGCTCGGACCGTTTCCCCTGAACAGAAACATGAAATGTGAATGACCGACCCGGGTTCGGCGCGACGAGGAAGAACTCCTCTTCCACCCGGCCGGATCCCGATCCCGATTCGACCGAAACGACGGCGCCGGCCCCGTAGACATACGACCGACCGGCGACGCCGTTCGACCACGCCCCCACGGCGAAGTCGGGGTTCGTGTCGCCGCTGAAGGAAAGCGCCGGCGAAGAAGGACTCCCCGCGACGGCATACCCGAACTGGTCGCCGATCGCCTCTCCCTGGATGGAGATCAGGTCTCCCGTCAGTGGAGGGGCTCCGCCCGGCGAGAGGAAAGCGAAGCCCGTATCGGCGCCTCCCTGGTTCGACCCCGGAACCCCGATGACCAGGTGATCGAAGCCACTGCCGGTCACGTCCCCGCAACCCGCCACGCTCCGGCCGAGCCAGTCATCTTCCGCCGACCCCCGGACGGTGAAATCGGCGGTCCCGTCGAGGAGGGATCCGCCGTAGAAGACGTATGCCGCGCCGGCGTCGAGAACGGCGCCAGTATTCGCGTACGGCGCGCCGACGGCGATGTCGAGTTCGCCGTCACCGTTGATGTCTCCGGCGGCCGCCACGGAGAGGCCGAACTGGTCTCCCGCCGCCGCTCCGGCGACGGTCCAGTCGGCGAGGGTGTCGAGCGACGGCCCGCCGGAATAGACGTAGGCCGCCCCCTCCCACGTGTGGAGCGCGCTCGAGCGTGGAGCCCCGATGAGCAGGTCGTCCCCCGCGATGCCGTCGACATTGCCCGGCCCGGCGATCGCACCGCCGAACTGATCGCCCGCCGCCGCGCCGTGAAGGACGAGATCGGCCGTGCCGTCCGGCACAACTCCCCCGAAGAAGACATAGACCGTTCCATTGACCGTGCGCGGCGCCCCGACGGCGAAATCCATGTAGCCGTCGCCGTTGAGGTCACCCGCGGCGCCGACCGCCCTGCCGAGATAGTCGCCGGCCGCCGTGCCGGTGATGATCACGTCGGCGACGGCGTCCATCGGGTTGCCGCCGAGAAAGAGATATGCCCTGCCGGCGCTCGCCCCCGCGGTGCTGTCCAGGAACGCGCCGACCAAGAGGTCATCGTAATGATCGCCGTTCACGTCGCCCACCCATGCCACGGCGGCGCCGAAAAAGCTTCCCGGATCGCCGGTGATCTCGAGGTCGGCGACTCCGGCCGGAACCGCCCGGCCGAAGAAGATGGAAACCTTGCCCGCGTTCTGTCCCGCTTCGTCGCTCGTGCTCGAGCCGACGGCGAGATCGGCCCTCCCGTCGCCGTTCGCGTCTCCACCGAGAGTGAGCGCGATGCCGAACTGTTCACCGGCGACATTGCCGTCCCAGGAAGCGAGAAGATCGACCTGTGAAAAGGCGGGCGGGACGGAGGCGGAAACCAGGATCAGGATGACAGCCGGAAGCTTCATGTTGTAACCTCCCTCCCGAACGGGACGAAAAAGGGGAGGCCGGGCGCGACGCCCGGCCTCTGTTGAAGCGCGGCCTAGAACCGCTCTTTCTGGACGTGGCCCATCGCTTTCCGAACCGCGAAGGCGACGCGCGCGGCAAGGCCGACGGTCTGCGTTCCGGACCCGCCGCAATCGTTGATTGTCAGCGAAGCGGTGTCGTTCACGCTCCCGCCCGAATCGGTGGCGGTGGCGTCGATGGTCAGCGCTCCGGGTGCCGTCAACGGCGGAACGACGAGCGCCACTTCATCGGAAACGACTTCACCCGCGGCCAGCTCGAGCGTGCCGACAACGGGGCCGAAGGACGTGCCGTTGAAATCGATCATCACGCTGAGTTCGACCTGCTCGGCATCCGCGCCGACATTCTCCAGAGAGAAGAAGAAACTCACATCGTCGCCCGGGCACGCCTGGGCCGGGTCGAAGGCGATGTTCAGCGCGACGTCGGCGAACGATGTCGCGGGAACGAGAATCAATGCGAAGAGAGCGACGGCCAGGCCTGCGGTGGTCATGATGTTCTTCAACTTTTTTCCTCCTGTGGAATCCCTCCTTAACATCGGGATCGGGATTCCGATTCGTGTTAACGCCACGGGTAGGAATTGCGGACATCGAATCTCGAGGGGGCGGGACATTGCGAACGGAGGAAGGCGGCCTCCGTGGAGACAACTCCTACCCCGTATTGCCATACCCGCGACGGCCGGCTGTCCGCCCGTCCCGGGGACCACGGGGCCGCCCCCCGACCCCCGTACAACCCCGGTTGCAGGCGGTTTACGAAGGCGGTCGCCCCTCGAGGACAGACACTTCATTCCCTGTTACACCTGTACGGAAAAAGCGCGGGGATTTCCCAAGGATTCCTCTTCAGATCCTGGATTTCCCCGGCCGCGCCGCCCCCCTTCTACTCGCCCCGGCCGGACGTGTCCGACCCGGCCTCGAGGCGGAATCGGACCAGCTCGGTCCGATACTCCCGCCCGTCTTCGAGGACGACTTCGAGCCACCACGAGTACTCCCCGCGGTCGAGAAGACCGTCTCGACGGGTCAGCGTCACTGTCGTCGCGGCGGTTTCGATCGTGGCCACGGGAGAACCGTCGCTTCCGACCACGCGGAGGCGATAGAGAACGGCGCCGGGCACGGAACGCCATTCGAAGGAGATCTCTCCGGCGGGCCCCCGCCGGATTTCTCCCGTGGGGAAGAGGAGCGTCTCTTTCTCGAGACCGGACGAGAGGCCGCGGTGATCGCGTTTGATATCGGTCTCCCGCTGCGAGTACCAGATTCCCGTCGCGAGGAGGACGAGGACCGAGGCGGCCGCCAGGCCCGACCGGAAGAGGGGGCCCTTTCGCAACCTTCCGCCGACCGCCGGGCCGCGCCGGCGCCTGTGCCCATCACGGCCGCCGATCGCGACGGCGTCGCGGATCATCGACTCGGTCGCTTCCACCTCCTCGGCCCGGTCCGCCGCCGTCGATTCCACGGCGGACCGGCAGATCACGCAGCGTTCCAGGTGAGATTCCGTCAGTTCCAACACGGCGCCGTCGAGGTTGCCTTCGGAATAGGCTCCCAGAACGAGGGCGCCGGGATGATCGTCGCTGTTCCAGCCCGATCCCTCCTTCAGGAACTCGAATGCGGAAGCACACTTCCCGCAGTACCTCATGTGTGCCCGGGCCGACTCGAGAGAGGAACCGGCAAGTTCACCGTCGAAGAGCATCTCCAATGCTTCGGCATCGATACATTCCCGTTCAGTTTTCATAGTTCATCTCTTTTCGCAGCAGTTTCGTGATCCGTGCGATCCTCGGGTACACGCTCTTGTAATGTTCCATTCCAATTTCTCCGGCGATCTCACGTGCGGTCTTTCCATCTTCGAAGCGGAGCCGGGCGATTTTCCTCTCTTCGGGGGCGAGTCTTTCCAGCGCCGCGAGGTATCTCTCCCGGATCTGTGCGAGTTCCACCCAGCGATCGGGCGATGCGGGGGTGAAACCGATCGGCACCCGGCTTTCGATGATGTCCCGCATCTCGTCTTCGTCGAATGAAAGGGGGGCCTGCCTTCGAAAGTGGTAGTCGTGGGCGAGATTGGTTCTGTAGACGCTCGTCAGGCTTTCCTCGATCGACCGGATATGGGGCGCGAAATCTCTCATTCGCATCTGGATGCCGTACCGGCTGTTGAGCGTCTCGATCACTTCCGCATAAGAAAGGCCGTCCCAGTAGACGAGAACGAAAATCTTGCGACTGAGCGGCGGCAGTGCTCCGATCGCCCGAGGCATCGTCCGGCGCCCCAGCCTCGAACGGATCGAGTCGATCGTCAGGTTCCGCGTAATCAGCTTCAACCACGTCGGGAAGCTGCAGAGCTTGTCGCCATCCCCGTCGCCATAGGCGAGAAGGCGCCTGCCGTTCTCCTCCGCCAGCTTCTGCAGCACATAGAGATAAACGTCCATCCGCTCATCGTCGTCGTCGATCAGCAGGGCGATCGATCGAAGGATGACAGGTGTGTAATCCCGGACGAAGCGTTCCCAACCCGCCACGGGATCGGTTCGAAGCAGGTGAATCAGATCCATCTCGGAGCCGTCCCCCTTTACCGGCGCGGGCGGCTCCCGGTGATGGGGCCGGCGAATCGTTTCTCGAGAAGTGCCCGGTATAATGAACATATCGGTCGTGAATCTCCCTGTCCCGCGATTTCGACAATCACGCGGGAGACCGGTCGACGAACCACCTCCTGGTCTTCCTTTACGGAAAATCACGCGGCGATTCGAAGAGAATCATGCGGGGATTCGAAAAAAGATCCGCAATCTAACTCTCTATAATACTTGACGTTAGGCGTTCCGCGTGATATCATGATCGTGTCATCATGAAGAATCGAAACTATCTTCTTCTCCTGCCGGCGCTGCTGGCCGCCGTCTCGTTTTCCTTCGCGGGGAAGCCTGCGGTCTTCTCGAGCGGCCAGTGCAAAACGGTCTGGGAGAATTCGTCGCCCAGGCTCTATTCCATCGTCCGGAACAACCTCTTCGTTCCGGTACACGTTTCGTACACTTTCGACGGTCCCGGCGTTTCGCAAAGCGGCTTCCTTTCCATCCAGGCGAGAGACCAAGATTCGCTCTACGTGCAGGTGCCGTCTCTTCCCCTTGGAAGTCACGACTTTGTTCTCGCCCTGTGGGATACTTCCGCCGTTCCCGACACCCTCTTCTGGACGAGCACGTCATCCGTTCTGGTCGTCGATTCGACGCTCTTCCTTTCGGTGGAGCCCGATTTCTTCCCCGCGGTGATCGATGGAGATTCGCCTCTCACCTATCCGGCGACACCGAAGAAGACAGTGGTCAAGGTTCCCAAGAACGCTTCCTTCTCTGATCCCCGTTCGTCGAGCATCTCCTGGAGCTTCTACATCACGAATGCCGACCCGAACGACCCCGGAAACTTGCTTGTCGTTTCGCCCGACTCGGGGAGCGTCGTGGCGATTCCCGGAGAAGAGTTTTCGGTCTTGACTTTCCTCGACGCCGAGTCACCGGTCGCGCCGGGAACCATCAATACTCTCAACATGCTCGTTTCTATCCAGGGCACGACGATGCTTCACGTCTGCACCCCGGTGGTCACCGATCAGCTGGGTGCTCTTCCGATAGCGACGGGTGTGCCGGATGCCGAACAGGAACGTTCTTCCTGGGGCGGGATCAAGACGATTTTTCGGTAAACGCCGTCCGTTCTAGTTCCGGAGAAGGACGAATCCCGCCCAGTAGTACGGGTTCCGGTAGTCTTTTCGCTTCCACGGACCGGTTCGAATTCGATCCTTTCTCAGTTCCCGCTGTGCTTCGCTCAGCGCGGAGCGGTTGCTCCGCCCGTCGACGATCCGGCGGTAGAACCGGACGGCGAACTCCGATGTGGCCCGGTCGTCCACGGGCCAAAGCGTGGCGACCACAGCGTCCGTGCCGGCGTGAAGGAACGCTCCCGTGAGCCCGATGGGGGCGTATCCCTCCGGGGAGTCCGATCGGTACCCGGCGCCGAGTGCCGTCTCGCAGGCGCCGAGAAAGACGAGCGGAGCGTCGAGACGCATCTGGATAATCTCGTACACCGAAAGGCGTCCGTCCTCCCCGCCGCCCCCGGCGAGTTCGACATATGAATAGAGAGGATGAACCGGATCGACGACCCCGTGCGACGCGATGTGGATGTAGTCGCCCGGTTCGCCCGCCTTTCCGAAAAGTGCTTCCCCGGCATCCTTTCCCACAAGGATGGTGCGCCGGTTTCGTGGAAAGAGTTTGCCGATCTTTCGCGCCTCCTCGCCGACGTGGGGAAGCTTCTCCTCCCGCTCACCGGGATATGCGAAGATCGTCACTCCCTTTGCGGGACGGCTCTTCTTCCGCAAGAACGGAGCGAACGACCCGCGCCGCCGGCACAATTCGAATCGATCGCCGAGCCAGGCGATCGGGCCCGCGTCGACGGCGTCCGGGGGCGCATCGGCGACCAGCGCGGCGAACGGGAGCGACCGAAGAGGGCCGCCGGGAATGACGGTCACTCTTCGCGCACCGTCGAGAAAAGTGGAGACGGGGTTGATTAGGATATTGTAAAGGCCTCGAAGGACCGGGACGGTTTCTTCGATCGGGTTTCGCGGATCGGAAAGGAGGCTCCGGGCGAGCCGAACGCGCCCGTCGAGGTCATCCGAGGCGCAGGAGGTCGTTACGGCGAAGAGCGTTTCGGCGGTGAGCACGAAAATGACCATCGAATCGGCGGTGTTGAAGTATTCCAGGAGGATTTCGCCGTCATCGAGGCTCTCCTGCATTTCCCGTCGCCCGTTGTTCCCGCTCCACGGCGGCGAAGAATCGCCCCTCCTTCCGTCCGGCAGACGACCGAGGCTCTCTTCGTGTCTCCGGTACGCCTCTTCCAGTTCACGCCTCAAGTTGTCGGCGCGATCCGGGTCCCCCTGTTCGAGGGCGCTCCTCATCTCCTCGCGGAGCCGGTCGATGGCGGCACGCCTTTCCCGCTCCTCTCTGGCGGCGGTGTTCTCCGACTCGCTCCTTCCCGCAAGAGGCGAAGCGGCTACGTTGTCGAGGAAAGATCGCATCCTCGACCGCCCGGCGGCCAGGAAGGCCTTGTCTACGTCGCCGCGGCGCAGATAGAGAAGAACGAGCGCTTCGTAGGGGCTTCGCTTGGTCTCGAAGAAACCGGCGCGCCCTCTCGGCGTCACGAACTCGGAGCGGAGGCGCTCGATCTTCTCGATCGCCGACTCGAAAGAGCCGGCGGCCTCCTCGTCCATGGCGAGATGCCGTTCGACTTTCCCCTTCACGTAATCGAACCGCCAAGCGAGTTCGGGAAGCTGCTCGAGGATCGGTGAGGACGTCGCGCTGTCGAGAACCGACAACGCGTCGGCGAACTCTTTCCTTTTTACGTCGATCCGGGAACGAAGGAGGGCGTAATTGAGCTTCCCGATGATTAGATCGGTCCGAACGGCCAGGTCGTTGTACTCGTCGGCGATCTTCGAGGCCTCTTCGATACGGTTTTCGGAGAAGAGGAGGTCGGCGTATTCCGCGAGGGCGTTGACGACGGCGCCCGCGTCGCCGAGCAGGCGATACCGCTCGCACGCCTGCTTCATCGATTCGCGGGCCCGCTCCTTCTCTCCAATGGTGTAGCGCGTCCGGGCGATCGCCAGAAGGGCGCCCGCCTCGGCCTCGACGTCCTCCATGTCGCGGGCGATGGAGCGTGCCGCCTCGAAATTCTCCAGCGCTTTTCCCAAATCCCCTTCGGCGAGGGCGAGACGCCCGATCATTTCATAGGTGTACCGCCGGATCGTCGGGAGGGAGAGCGAATCGGCCGCTTCGATAAGGCGCTTCGCCATGGTTCGGGCGAGGCGGTACTCCCCCGTCTCGACGAGCGACGCCGTCTGGTTGAGCCGCGCCAGGAGGAAGCCGGGGGCGTTTCCGGCGACGCTGTCGATCCGGGCGGCCTCCTCGTAGCGCACCGCGGCGAGACGGTGATCTCCCACCGTTCCGGCAAGCACCCCCCTGGCGTTCAACAGATCGCTTCGAAGGGGGGCGAGGTTATTCTTTTCGATGACCGTTTCCGCCGTCGCGAAGGAAGCCCGGGCACCGAAAAAATCGCCGAATCGCCGCGCGAGATTCCCCAGGGCGATCGCCGTTTGCGAAATGCCGACGGGGTTTTCCATTTCCCGGTGAATCCGAAGCGCTTCCTCCAGGTGGTCGCGCGCATGCGGATAGTCCCCGCGGAGCGCCTCGATCCAGGCGATCGACTGGAGCGTTTCCGCGATATCCTGCGACGCATTGAGACGGCGGAAGAGCGCGAGCGCCTCGACATACTGGCTCAGTGCTTTGTGATAGTCGCCCGAACTCCAGTCGATCTGTGCCAGGTAACCGAGCGTCGCCGTCCGGTTGTAGAGATCGCCCTCTTCCTCCTGGAGTTTCGAAGCCGCCTTCAGCAGGCGGGACGCCCTTTCGAGATCGCCCCGGTTGAGCGCGGAAAGACCGACATAGCTGCTCGCCAACCCTTCGCGGTAGCGGTCTCCGGTTTCCCGAAAGAGTGTGACCGCGGAGTCGAGCATCGCCTCCGCGGGCACGTATTCGAGGCGCTGAAGGAGACCGATCCCCTTCAGGTAGTATCTCTCGCCCCGGCGCCACTTTGTCTTCTCCTCATCATCGAAGGCGCGAAAACGCGATTCGATCCTTGCCGGAAGCGTATCCCCGGCGGCGAGTGATCGCCTTGCCCAGACGGCCGCACCGCGCCGGAACGCCTCCGCCTCGTCTCCGCTTGTGTCGAAAGCGAGGCGATGGAGAAGAACGGTCACGTCGGAGCGATACGATGGATAGGCGGCCAAGAGGGAATCGATGATACCAATATCGGTCGCCCCAGCCGCCGATGCCGCGGCGCGGGCGATGTCGGTCTTGCTCGGCTCGCCGGCGGGGAGAAGGCAAGGCGTCAGGACAAGCGCGATCGCCGGGACGAGGACGAAGCATCGAGCGGAGAAACGGAGCGACGGCGTGCGGTGATCGCTCGGCGGGAACCGGGAAATCAGGTGTCGTATCCCCCTTTCTCCTGTTCTTTGTCCACCCCCTCTTCCCCCTCCGATCGCGCAATGATCGCCGCGCCGCACGAGTCGCTGAACACGTTCACCGATGTGCGGAACATGTCGAGCGGCCGGTCGATGGCGAGCATGATCCCGACGACGGCGTCCACTTCGGGGCCGCGCAGGTTCACCGATTCGAGGACGAGGAAGATGATCACCAGCCCCGCGCTCGGCACCGCAGCCGCGCCGATCGAGGCGAGAAGCGCCGTGATCACCACGACGAGCTGCTGGCCGAGGGAAAGATCGATGCCGAGAACCTGGGCGATGAAGAGGACGCCGGCGCACTCATACAGCGCCGTGCCGTCCATGTTCACGGTGGCCCCCATGGGGAGGACGAACGACGAGACACGGTTCGATACGCCGACTTTCTTCTCCACCGCGCGGAGCGTTACCGGCAGCGTGGCGCCCGACGAGCTGGTGGAGAACGCGAGGGTGAGCGGTTCGAGCATGTTCCGGAAGTGGATTCGCGGGCGGATCCTGCCGAGGACGATCAGGAGAAGCGGGAGGGTGATGAAAAGGTGCACCGCGAGGCCGGAAGCGATGGTCAGCATGTAAAGCGCCATCGCCCGAAATGAATCGAAACCGGTGAGACCGACGACCCGTGCGATCAGTCCGAACACGCCGATCGGGGCGAGCCGGATGATCCAGCCGGTCATCTTCATCATGGCACCGAACCCGGCGTTGAAGAAACGGGAAAGCGTTTCACGCGGTCCTTCCGGGAGAGAGGCGACCGCCGCGCCGAAGAGAATGCAGAAGAAAATGAGGGCGAGCATGTCCGGTTTCGCCGCGGCATGAACGACGTTTTCGGGGACCATGCGCATGAGAAGATCGGCGGGCGTCCCCGGTTCGGCGAGTTCGGGGATCGTCGCGCCGCCGGCGCCGGCGATGTTCGCCCCCGCCCCGGGGCGGATCACGTTGACCAGCACGAGACCGACCAGTATGGCGAGAAGGCTGGAGAGGATGTAATAGCCGAGGGTCTTGGAGAACATCCGGCCGAGGTTCCGCCCGCCCCCCACCGACGCGACGCCGGAGATGATCGAAAAAAGGACGAGCGGGACGATCACCATCTTGAGGAGGCGGACGAAGAGGAGGCCGATCCAGCCGACGCGCGGAACGATGTCCGCCCCGCCCGCCGCCCCGGCGGCGATGCCGAGCGCCATGGCGATGAACACCTGCCAGTGGAGACGACCGTACCAGCGCTGCGCCGCGACGGCGCTCATTCGAACTGCGCCCGGAACCTGGCGAACTCTTCTTTCAGCGCGGCGAGTTCATCGCGAAGCTCTTTGAGTTCGCCGCAGGTGCGGTCGAGTCGCTCGGCGAGAAGGGCGACGCCGTCGTCCCGCGCGGCCACGTGAAACGTGTCGTGCCCCTCCTCGGCGACCTCCACCTCCCCGGCGAGAAGGTGCATGTAGCGATTCTCTTTCCTCCCGGGAAGCCGGGGGAGTCTCACCACCCACGGCTCGCCGGCGGCGGCGAGGGCGTCGAGAATGTCGCCCACTTCGTCGAGACTCTCGAAGCGGTGCATTCTCCCCGACCGCCCGCGGATCTCGCCCACCGTCTGGGCGCCGCGGAGCATCAGCACGGCGAGGACGACCATCTCGCGTTTCTCAAGACCGCTCTTTTCCAGGAACGAGTGGCGATACTTACGCGTCCGGCTTCCCGCGCCGTCCACCACCACGACCCATCCCTTGTCGCGAAGCGCCTCGAGAGAGCACTCCACGTCCGATTCGGGAAAGATCACCACCGGGTTCCGGTTCGACTTCTGATTGCACGCCGCGGTGAGCGAATTCAGGGTGAGGGGATAGTAATCGGGGGTGGTCAACTCTTTTTCGATGAGACATCCGAGGATACGCACTTCTCGATGATCCAACTCTTCCCGCATGGTTTTCCCTTCACTCCCTTCGCCGTCCTGTAGGTTCCGCGGGCAGGCGTCGCCTATTCGAGGATCGCGCGCACCGCATTCGTGAGTGCCACCGTGCGTGGCTCTTCCCCCTCGGCGACGCGGCGAACCGCAGCGCGGACGAGACTCGATTCGCGCAGCTCGATCGCGACCGGTTCGTTCGGTGCGATCACTTTATCGCGAAGATTGTACCTGACATCGTCCGGACTTTCGATCTCCTGATTCAGGGGGAGCACGGTGAGAGTCACCTCCAATTCCTCCTCCTCCGGGAAGAGGTGGACGGTCACGTGGTGTGTTCCTTTGCGCAGCGACACGGTACCGCCCATCCTTGTGTTATCGAGCGACAAGTCGAGTGTGCCGTCCCAGCGGGCCATGTCCCCGAAATAGCACCGGCCCGCACGCAGAGAGTCGATCATGGAGGCGGGGTCGGGGGGGCCGTCGATCCACGTGGCCCACGTGTTCGTGGTTGTCGTGCCGTGTGTCCATGTTGACCCGTGGGAATCGGTTACGCCGATTCCGACCATCGGATGGCCCGCCGCTGCGAGGGCATCCCAGAGGAGGAGATAGTCCTCAAGCAATCCGGCACCCCGGCTCCAATAGCCCACCTCGAAGAGGTCGGCGCCGAAAACGCTTTTTTCCACGAGCCTGTGGAACGCCTGTTTTCGGGCCGTCGCGCGTTTTCGCGGCGTGGGCGTCCTTCCGTGGCTGGTCGAAATGGTGCCGAGGGAATGGGCGAGCGAGTAGATTCCCCGGCGGGCATGAATGGACGCGAGAAGAGAGTCCCTCTGTTCCACGGCGAGCACCCCGAGCCACGCCGTCGGCACCGGCTCGGGCATATAGACGCAGAAGTGCTCCTTCCTTCCGGGGAACCGGATTTCGGCGCCCATGATCTCCCCCACACCGTACTTTTCGCCTACCTCGGCATAGACCTCCCGCGCGATCTCGGAGAAGCGTTTCACGCCGAGGGGGGGGATTTCGACTTCCATTCGATCGAACACGATACACATCGAATCGGATGTGCCGTTTTCGGCGAACAGCTCGATCGTACTGATCGTATGGCCGAGCAAATCGGGCCGTGAGCGCACCGCCGCGAAGAGATCGAGGTCTACGGTAACAGTGGAATCGGCGGAAGAAACGGGAAGGGGGAGAGGAACGGGAATGAATACGGCTTCTCTCTCGTTGGAACGGAGAGAATCGTGGTCTGCCCGGCCGGTGATGAGGAAGTCGAGACACGGTTCCACGGGGCGCGCATCCAGTCGATACGAGAGGTAGCACCGGCATTCGATGCGCGCGCCCGGCGGGATTTCGAGTCGACCGAAGACGAGACGGACCGTCGGTCTGAAGGCGATCGGCCGGGTGAACCAGTTGAGGTGGATTCGTCCGCGACCGCTTTCCGGTTCGAGTGTGATTCGGGCGGGATCCCCGCCGGGAGGAAGATCGAGCCGCGCACTCTCCCCGGCAAGGGTGACAAAAGCCCCCCCCTCCACCTCGTAGCGCCACGAGGAAAGGATCCGGCGCAACACTCTTCTATCGCTCACGAATTCCAGCCGACTCCCCGAATCGGAATGGCGGAAGTCCCGAAACGCTAGCGTAAAGACACGGCGGGAGGGGGTTTCATTGAAGATTTCACCGTGGTCGGTCCACCAGATGAAATCGTTCCCGGGGAGCGCGGCGGCTTGGGCGACATGCCATTGCACCGAAGCGGGCCGGCGCGCCCCGTTATGATTGGAGAGGGAGTGGATGTGAAGCTGGGTCCGGACGGCGCCGGGAGAGAGGTCGTCCGGTGCGCCGCTTCCGGGAGGCATCCCTCCCGCGGTCGCCGCATGAAAAGGGGCGGCCAGGGCGACCAGAAGGAGCGGTAAGGCGACGATCTTCTTCACGCGATCACCGTCGTGGATCGGCGGTGACGACGACAAGCACTCTTTTCCCGCACCTTCAGTGAAGTTCCTTCGCCGCGATCACGCCGATGCCGCCGGCGATGAGCGCCCGTGCCGTGGCGTTCGCCGCGTCGTGCTTGGAAAGGTAGTTGTTCTGAAGCGTCTCCATGAGGCCCTTTTCGATGATCTCCTCTTTCGTGAGGAAGTACTCGAGAAGGTCGGAGGGGTGGTCGAGCTTCTCCTCCACTTCCACGTCCCCCCCTTCATGTTTGGCGCTGATGTTCGGCACGCGTCCGGCGATCTCCACCAGCTCGTCGCGACGATCGTACGGTTGGCGCACGATGCTCTTGTAGGTTTCCGTGATGTGGTGCTCGAAACGCACCGCTTTTTCAAGGCCCAGCTCCCGTCGGGCCTCGGAAGCGAGTTCGATCGTTTCGTTGGAAACGGAATTGGAAAAGTTGAAGCCGACGAGAGGAGTACTCCCGTCGTTGCGGCTGAAGAGCCGAGCGGTGAGGAGCGTCCAGAGCACGGAGTACGGGTTGTCGTTCCCCATGAACACCGAGATCTTGAACTCCATCTCCACTCCGAGCCGGTGGAGCATGTATCCGAGCAGCACGGTTCCCGGGTTGAGATTGAGCACCTGCTTCAACCCGTACGTGGTGTGATAGTAGAGGTATTCGTCGATCCACTTCAGCGCATATCCGTTCGGTTGGCCGACGCCGCCGAAGTAGCCGGTGATCGTCTCCGGACCGCCGAGATGGACGTTCGCGCCGTCGGTCCCCTTCGTGTCGAGGGTCTCCACGTACGACGCGCCGATGATCTTCATGGCGGCGGCGATCGCCGCGAGATCCCCCCCGTCTCCCTCCGACTCCTTCATGTATCGAACACGGATGAAACGGCCCGGCATGAGATCTCTCTTCTCGATCGCCCGCTTTGCCTCCGCCATGAGCCACGGAAAATAGTTGAGGGCGCTCACCTCGAGGGTCACCGCGTTGACATCGGGGAAGGGCGCTTCGCTCGGACCGTCGAGAACGCCGGCGCGGTACTCTTCCATGGTGACGAATGCCCGATCGTCGCGCCAGGCGATCAACCGGTCGAGATCCTTTCTATAAGGAGAATTCTCCCGTTCGAGGACGGCGAGGAGATTCTCCAGACGGCCCGACTCGCGTGCTTTCTCGTTGATCGCCTCGACGCCGCCGTATTTCTCGACCACCTCGAACAGTTGCTTTGTAAGCGAATTGTTTTTGTTTAACAGATAGGCGCTGATCTCGTCGAGACGCGCGGCGGAGAGGGCGAGCTTTTTCCCGATCTCGCTGGACATGGAATCTCCTTTCCCTTCGATCGACTGGAGGGGGTGTCCGGTTTCTGACGAGCGCCGGGATCGTTATAATACAATACGGCATGGCGGGGCACTAGGAGCATTCCCGTCCGGATCCTTCGTCGTCGGGCGGCTCCGCCCCGTGTGGATAAGTGGATAACTCCCGCCGGATCGGATGAAACAGGTGGTTTTTGGTAATAAACTCTATTTCAACGGGTTGGGGGAATCACTCGCGAATCGCCTTGATCGGTTATCCACAAAAGCCCATCGCGCAAGGAGTAGGAAGAGCACCTCCTTTTCCCGATTGCAGGGCGTTGCGATCGTCACGTGGATCGCCTTTTTCGGCGCGGTGATTTCCTCCCCGGACGCGGCGGCGGACCCGCCACGGGCGACCGCCGGGATGGTCTGGTCCCGCGCCGACCTCCTCGGCGGCGTAACGCTCGACCATTTCTACACCTTCGACAATGCCGACTCTTCGTGGGGGAGTGGCGTCGTCGAACACGGCGTGCTCCTCGTCGATTCCCCCTTCGGCGAGGCGACGCGATTCGCCGGCAACCGCTGGTCGCCGGGGGAGCGGTTCGCCGTCGAGTTCGAGTCACGCTTCGATAGGGGCCCGGTCGACGCCGAGTTCGGCGTGGTGCTCGATTACCGGCCGGGACGACAAGGGATTCGCGTCCGAATCAGCGAAGACGGTCGAGTGGTAGTGGAACTTTACAGGCCGGGTGTACGTGGAGAGCCGATCGCCGTCGCCGACGGAGGAGGGCATTACAGACGAAAGGGCTGGAACCGGATCGCCCTTCGAGGTGAAAGACGCCGTCTTTCGGTGGTGATCGGTGGGGAGGAGGTGCTCGTCACGACGCTCCCCTTCATCGAGGAGGGAGGCTTCGCCCTCTACGCCAGCGCCGGGTCGCGCTACCGCTTCGACCACGTGGCGCTCTATTCGAGGACCGATCAACGGTTGGGGGGGTGGGGGGGGAAGAGCGGCGGTGCGGGCGATTTCGCCGCGGCAGGCGCCGGGGCGGTCTTTTTCGATCCGTTCGAATCGGGCGGTGGCGAATGGCTCTACGATCTCTACCCGGTGACGAACGGGGCGCTCCGCGTGGCGCCCGTCGAAGGTAAGACGAGCTTCGATCTTCTCCTGCTGAAGCCCTTCGTGCCGCGAACGCTCGAAACGGAGGTTTCGTACGGGAACGGTTCGAGTATCACCCTCCTTCTCGGGGCGCGCTTCGCGGGAATCGATTTCGAAGGATGGGTCTGGGACGTTGATCCGGGAGGGAACGCCACGCTCTCGCAGCGCCGACGAGGCGAGGAGGAGATCATCGCCGGTCCTGTTCCCACGCCGCTCTCGCCCGGCGCCGGAAAGGTCGTCCTTCGCTTGGTGGAGGACGATTCCCTCCGTTTCTTCGCTGGCGACGCATCCCTCTTCTCCCTGCGCCCCGGACTGATCGGGGAAGGGAGCTTCGGTGTGGAGGCGCGCGCCGGCAACGAGCGCGGTTTTTCGCTCGATCAGCTCGTGTTCACTACCGTCCGAGGAGATGAGCCACCGGTGGGGGACGAGGCGAAGGCGCTCTGGCGGGACGCCGGTGCGATGCTCGAGCGGGACGAGGCCGCCACGGCGCTCGACAGGCTGCGGCGGCTCTACCTGGAGCATCCCGAATTGAGCCGTGTCCTCGACGTGATCTACAAGGAAGCGATCGATGCCGGTCGCGTGGAAACCGCGCTCGCGGCTGCTGGGGCGATCCGCCTTGCGGGGACGGCGTCCGGCAGCGAGGCGGAGCAGCTTACCATCATGGCGATGCTGATCGCCGGTCGCGCCGGAGAGGCGTACGGGATGCTCGAGCGGTATCGCGCCGAGCGGCCGGACGATCCCTTCGGCTTGGAAAATGCGCTCCTCCTTCTCGACAGGGAGGGGGAGTATGACAGGCTTCTCGCGGAGTACGAGGCGGCCCGGGCGTCGAGCGGACCGGTGCGCGCCACGAGCCACGGTGTGGCGGCGTGGGCGTACCTTCGCACCGGCGAGCCGGCGAAGGCGACCGCCGCCGTGCGGACCGGTCTTGCTCTCGGTCCCGGTCGGCTCGACCTCATCGCCGTGGAAGGAGAGATTCTCCGGGCACGCGGGGATGCCGCCGGGGCGAAGGGGAAATTCTCTGCCCTCCTCGAATCGCCCGTCCTCCCCTTTCCCGAGGAGGAGCTGCGCGTGCGCATCGGTCTGCTCGATTTCGATACGGGCGCGTACGCCGAGGCGGCCGGGAATCTCGCGGTGGGGGCGGGCGACGAGGAAGGTGCGGCGGTGCGGCCGCTCCAGGTTCTCCGGGCGATCGCTCTCTATCGAACGGGCCAGGATGTACCCGGCGGGGGGAAGGACGTTCTTGAAGAGGCGCTCGCCCTCGCGGAAGGCTCGATCGCCTCACCGCCCGTGGCCGATGATGCCGTTCTTCTCGATCTCGCCGGCCGGATCCGGACCGCCCTCGCGGTGATCGATCTTTCCGCGGGAGGGAGTTACGAAACCTACCGGTCGAAGCGGGCGGCGGCGATGGACTATTTCCGGCGCGCCTCTCTCCTCGACCCATCGTTCAAGGCGCTCCCGGCGGCGGGGGAAGAGGTCCCCGCGCTCGATCCTTCGCTCTACACGTCGCTCGTGAACGAAGCGTGGCCCGTGGGCCACCCGGTGGGCGGCTTCGTGGAGAACCGGTCGCGCTGGTATTCGTGGTATGTTGTGACGAAACGCGCCGATCTGGCGATGCGATCGCTGAGCGGGAAGCTGGGGCGTTGGGGAGAGGACATTCGGCGAGCCGGCCGCCCGGGAGGAGTGAATAGGTGATGCGCAGACCGTCCGGGCCGAAGGGGCTTCTCATCTTCGATCTCGACGGGACGCTCTTCAGCGGCGTGAACGCCACCGTCGGCGCGGTGAACGAAGCGTTTCGCCGACGCGGTGTCGAGCCTCCGCCGCCGGCGACGATCTGCACGTGGTATGGAAAGCCGACCGCCGATTTCGGCGTGTGGCTCGAGTCGCTCTCCCCGGACGGCGCGCTCGGCGGCGTGGCCGGGGAGGTGCTACGCCGCGAGGTGGAACTCGTCTCCGAGCGGGGGGAATCGCTCCCCGGTGCGGTCGAAGCGGTCGGGGTGCTCGCCGCCGCGGGCCACACGATGGCGATCTGTTCGAACGGCGGGCACGACTATGTTCACCGCGCCCTCGAAAAGTGCGGTATCCGCCGTCACTTCATGATGATCCGCCATCGGAAATTCGATCACGACCGAAAGCCGGCGATGGCGCGCGAGCTGCTCGACGCGATTCCGGCGCGGCCGGCGGCGGTGATCGGAGACCGGCATGACGACATCGCCGCGGCGATCGAAAACGGCGTATTCGCCGTCGGCGCCGCGTACGGGTTCGGCGGAGCGGGCGAGCTGAAGGGGGCGCACGCGGTGATCAAGTCGGCGGCGGAACTGCCCGGCGTGATCGGGCGGCTCTTCGCGGAAGGGTCGTGCGGCGATGCGCCATGACCGGCCGTCTGGACGGATCGATCGTTGCGATCAGCCGGTCGGCTTCCCGTGCTTCTTCATGACCGCTTTCCACTCGTCCTCGTCCATCGTCTCCCCTTCCTCGATCAGCATGATCGGGATATCGTCTTTCACCGGGTAGCGTCTGCGCGTAGCCGGATCGGTGGAGACGATCCAATCGCCTTCGAGCACCACGGGCACCTTCGTTTCGGGGCAGGCGAGAATTTCGATCAGATCTTCGGGAACACCCATCAGTATGCCCTCGCGATAACGACACGCTGCTTCGATCGTTTCCCGGTGACCATGCACTTCCCTTCGCCCTCACCCAGCTCCCAGGGGATGCAGCGGATCGTCGCCTTCGTATCTTCCTTGATTTTCGCTTCCGTTTCGACGGTGCCGTCCCAGTGGGCGAGGAAGAAACCGCCATCGCCCACCTCGGCCTTGAACTGCTCGTAGTCGTCGATCTCCTTCATATGATCGTCGCGGAAGGCGAGCGCCCTGTCGAAGAGCGTCTTCTGGATTTCGTCGAGACGTTTCGGCAGAAGCGCGGCCGCCTCGCCGGCGGGGACGAACTCCTTCTCCCGGTCGAGCCGCCTGGTGAAGACGACATGTCCCTTTTCAACATCCTTCGGCCCGATCTCGATGCGAAGGGGAACGCCCTTTTGCTCCCACTCGGCGAACTTCCATCCCGGCTTGTACTGGTCGCGGTCGTCGAGGCGGATCCGCACCGTCTCCCCCGCCTCTTTCATGATCCGCCCGGCGAGTTCGAGCACGCCGGCGCGTTCGTCATCGCTCCGATAGATCGGCACGATCACCACTTGGTGCGGCGCGATCTTCGGCGGAAGGATGAGACCGTTGTCGTCGCCGTGGGTCATCACCACCGCGCCGACGAGACGCGTCGAAACACCCCAGCTCGTGTTCCAGGCGAAGCGGTTCTCGCCGTCCTGATCCTGAAAGCTGAGATCGAACGCCTTCGCAAAGTTCTGGCCGAGCATGTGGCTCGTCCCCGCCTGGAGTGCGCGGCCGTCGCGCATCATCGCCTCGATGCAGTACGTTCGCACCGCGCCGGCGAACCGCTCGGTCTCCGACTTCTCGCCGACGATCACCGGCATCGCCAGCGTCCCCTCGGCGAATTCCCTGTACATATTAAGCGCGAGGCGGGTCTCCTCTTCCGCTTCTTCCTCGTTGCGGTGCGCCGTGTGTCCCTCCTGCCAGAGGAACTCCATGGTGCGAAGGAAGAGGCGCGGGCGCATCTCCCAGCGGAAGACGTTCGCCCACTGGTTGATCAGAATCGGCAGATCGCGGTACGACATCACCCACTTGGCATACATATGGTAGATGATCGTCTCCGACGTCGGCCTGAGAACGAGGTTCTCCTCGAGTTTCTTCCCGCCACCGTGGGTGACCACCGCGCACTCCGGCGCGAAGCCCTCCACGTGGTCCGCTTCCTTCTGCAGGAAGCTCTCGGGGATCAGCATCGGGAAGTAGGCGTTCTCGTGGCCCGTCGCCTTGATCATCCGGTCGAGCCGGTCGCGCATGTTCTCCCACAGCGCGAAGCCGTACGGCCGGATCACCATGCACCCCTTCACCGGGGCGTGCTCGGCGAGCTGGGCCATCTTTACAACGTCGGTGTACCAGCGGGAGAAATCCTCGCCCATGGGTGTGACTTTCTGTGCCATGGAGGGAGTGTATCGCGGGTGGAGTGGGAGGGCAAGGGGGGCTCCACCCAATAACCGGGTCAACATTATTCCAAGGGAAGCTAGACGCCCCGAGGCTCGTCGAAATCACAATGCCCGGTACACTCGATTTGACCCCACACGGTCCCTTAAATTTTTTCTTCGCGCAACGCGTTGTGGTTCAAAAGGTTACAGAAAAAAAGGGGGGGGTGCGCGAAGTGAGTTTCCTGCTTTGTCGCGCCTGTATCTCCTTACGCAACAACCGGTTGTGTTATAAAATATTTTTCTAAAAAAATTTTTCCTTTGAAGCGAAATCCCTCTTTTCCGGAAAGCTTTCCGCTCTAGGCCCCCCTGGATTTCATGTCGATCCGTCATCGTCCCAGCACCGGAACCTGTTTGGTGAAAATCGATTACGACACAGTCGGTTTCTTCACGGCTGTCCGGTCAGGAGATAAGAAAGGAGAATTCGGCAATCAGGAACAGAAAATGCGGTTCTGTTCCTGTTGTCTCGTCGATTCACCCGATCAGGAGGAGGGGAGATCATGCTCTGTTCGAATCCGGGAACAGTCGGAAGCGTCCGGAGAGTCAGCGTGGCGGCAGGCCTGCTGGTTCTGATCTGTGGATTCATCGGTTCGGCTCAGGCCGATCAGAAGCCGGAAGTACCGCGGGAGGAACCTTGCAGTTGGGGCGGAATCAAGTGCTGTTTCGGCGATGGGCAGTGTGAATGCTGTCCTCGTGGTGGCAAGGGAAGCGGAAAGATGCCCGGCGAGAAGGATTGTCAGTTCCGCGAGGTGACGGCTGCGGCTCTCCCCGTCTCCGGTTATCTCGCTTCCCGGGATTGCCTGGTGGAAACGGGACCGTGGAGCGTGAATGCTCTGGAAGCGTGCCAGGGAGAGCTGAAGTGGGTAGAGTTGAGCAACCCGGGCGATCTTATCGGGGTCGAGTACAGCTATGTGAAGTGTGACGACGCCGTGCCCTTCCTCGTCAGGACCGCCGGTGGTATGGATCGGGCCGCAAAGACGAGCTGGGGGTCGCTCAAGAAACTGTACCGCTGACGGCGAGGTATGATCGATTGTCGGACAGTGATGGCAGGGAGAGATCGGCGATGAGGAGAATTGCGCGGGCCCTGTTTCTGTGTGCCTGGATTCCCGCTGCCGGCTTCGCACTCGAGACGCAGTCGGCGGAACCGGTGGACACGATCCAAACCGGGACGGTGTACGCCTACGGGCATGAACTGAAGCCGCCTTACATTCTCGATGTGGTGGGCGGCACGCTCCTGATCAACGGTGTCCAGGTCTACCCCGACCTTTCGCAGGTGCGGGAGGAGGAAGAGAAGCCCCCTCGGGAGATTTCGGAATGGACGAAGAAGGTGATGCCGGTCTACCGGGCGGTATGGGCGCTTGAGCGAAAATTGGAAGCCGAAGAAGTTCCGGCCAGTGAAATCACAGCCCGGGATGTGGAGGAGTTATGGTCAAGAGTTGTGTATGAACCATCAGGCGGCGACCTCCTCGACACGATCGACGAACTTCACACCCTCAATAACTTTGGCAAGCAGTTCATATCCATTGAGTTTCCTCCATCGCTTCTGAGCGCACCGGCATAACTGAAAAACCATCGTGAGGGCGGTCGTCCGGGAGAGGCATCCGCGAGTCTTTGCCGTCCGCAGCTTCACCGTTGCAAAAGTCGACTCGATCGGATTCGTCGTGCGCAAATGGATCCAGTGTTCCGCCGGGAAGTCGTAGAAAGCGAGAAGTTCTTCCCGGTCCTTCAGGAGGCACTCGGCCGCTTTCGGATACTTCGCGCCATAGGTCTCCACGAACGCATCCATGGCTTTCTCCGCCTTCTTTCGGCCCTCAGCCATCCAGATCTCATGAACCGCGGCCTTCGCTTTCGCCTGCAAGCCCTTCGGTAGCTTGTTGAGAATGTTCCCTGTCTTGTGCACCCAGCAGCGCAAGGTTCGGGTCGTCGAATAGACCTTCCGCAGCGCCTTCCAGAAGCCCAGGGCTCCATCACCCACCGCCGCCTTCGGAGCGAGGATCAGGCCCCGTTGCTTCAGA